>CALHAW010000043.1 GCA_937934135.1 uncultured Alphaproteobacteria bacterium | reverse complement strand
CCACAACGCGTTCCTCATCTTTCTCTTCTACGGTGACATGCGCAAGAACATAATCAATGATTTGCTCCACGCAGGTATCAATATCATTATTGGCTGTATCGACCACTAAATCAGGGTTGATAGGCGCTTCGTACGGTGAATCAATACCTGTAAATTCTTTAATCTCACCTTTACGTGCTTTTTTATACAACCCCTTTGGATCACGCCCTTCACACGTCTCTAAATCCGCTTTCACATGGATTTCATGGAAGCTTTGTGGCGCTGCGGCGCGCGCGCGATCTCTATCTACTTGATAAGGGGAAATAAACGCAGAGAGTAAAATCGTGCCTGCATTGGCTTGTAATGCGGACACTTCCCCCACACGGCGAATATTCTCTGTTCTATCTTCTGGTGAAAACCCAAGGTCAGAATTTAACCCATAGCGTACATTGTCACCATCCAAAACATAAACATTCATACCGCGTTCAAAAATCGCTTTTTCAACCGCGACCGCCAGGGTTGATTTGCCCGAGCCAGACAAACCCGTAAACCAAAACACACCGCCATAATGACCAAAACGTTTCGCGCGCATTTCTGGCGTAACAGAATGGCTCACTTTATAAATATTCTTTGATTTTGGCTCTGCGCTCTGACGTTGATCAGGATAACCGTCCATATTAATCAGGCCGCCACCAACAACGTCGTATCCTTCATACATCACTACACGGCCTAATTTATCATTTTGATCATGCGCATCAATGGGTAACATATCGCGGGCGCGTAAAGTAATTTCTGCAACATCATTGCGTTTGACTTCGCTGGCTTCTTCATGTTTTTCCAGTGTGCCTGTATCCACCATTATATCAATGGATTGGACGGTTACGCTGGCCTCTACCGTGCCATAGCGTACTTTATAAGTATTGCCAATTTTAAGTGAATTATTCGAAAGCCAAAAAATATTGGCCTTAAATACATTGGATAACATCGGCATATTTTGGTCATGGCTGCCAATATGACCGCGTTCTACAAAAATGCGATCATCTAATTTAATACCAATAGAGTCGCCCGCGCTTGCTTGATACTTGCTTTTTGTATCCGGCCAATTTTCAATACTGGTTACTGTTGCTTTTTCATTGGTTGGGGAAAAGAAAATCGTATCGCCCTTTTTCACTGTGCCGCTTTCAATACGTCCCACCAAAATACGTTCTTCCTCAAAACGATAAACATCTTGAACAGGAAATCGTAGCGGTAAGTCAACAGACGGGCTTGAAACCGCAAAAGCATCCAATGCTTCAATCAATGTCTTATCTGTATACCACGGCATATTATCGCCACGGATCGCCATCATATCACCTTCACGTGCCGCAATCGGGATAATATGTTGCGGGATTAAATCCAACGTATCCAAATAAGAAATTGTTTCTTTAGAAACCTTTTCAAACTCTTTTTCAGCATAGTTAATCTTATCCATTTTATTTACAACAACACAGACTTGCCTTATACCAAGCAAATGTAGCATATAAGCATGGCGTTTTGTTTGCTCTTGAATCCCTTCACTTGCATCTACAACCAACACGGCTGCATCAGCCTGCGCCGCGCCTGAAATCATGTTTTTTAGGAATTCACGATGACCAGGCGCATCAATAATCACGTAATTTCGCGCCGCCGTAGAAAAGAAAATCTGCGTGGTATCAATGGTAACCGCCTGATCGCGTTCCGCCTGAAAAGCATCAAGAACAAATGACCATTCAAACGGTACATTTCGTTTTTTGCAGGTGGCCTTAATATCATCAATTTTACCAGCCTCAAGACTATCTGTATCATGCAGTAAACGCCCAATCACCGTTGATTTTCCATGATCAATATGACCGACAATGACCACACCCATTTGTTGATTTTTTGAATTATTTTTTTGTTTCATGGCTACATATACCCTGACTCTCTTAATTTCTCGAAACTATCTTCTGTTTCTTTATCCATGGCGCGGCCTTCGCGCTCTGATGTATTTGTGGTTTCTAACTCTTCTATGATTTTATTAATCGTATCGGCGTTACTGGGAACAGGTTTAGTAATATTTTTTTCCCCCAGCGATCTATACCGCATACCATCGCGTGCATAATATAAATCACAAAGCGGGATATTCTCACGGCGCGTATAACGCCAAATATCAATTTCTGTCCAATGGAGAATCGGATGAATACGCACATGACAATCATCTGGCACTTCGGTTTTATATTGATCCCAAAATTCCGCTGGTTGATCTTTAAAATCCCATGATCCATCCAATGATCGGGGCGAGAAAACACGCTCTTTCGCCCGTAAGCCTTGTTCATCACGGCGAATACCGCACACAACACCTTTAAATTTATGCTCTTTCAACAGGGTTTTTAACCCTTCGGTCTTACGCATTGCGGCGCGGGTCGCAGGGGGTAATGTCTGATCCATTTCTGATTCTGGAGGACACATATGATTAATCACGGGCAAATCCCATTCTTTCGTCAACATATCCCGAAAGGCATAAACCTCATCCATTTCCTCACCCGTATCCAACAACACAAGCGGAAACGGCACACGCCCCAAAAATGCCTTACGCACCAGCCACAACATTGCCGTTGAATCCTTACCAATCGACCACAACATCGCCATATTATCCATACGGGCATAAGCCTCACGAATAATATAAATCGACTTTGCCTCTAAATCATCCAATGTGTCTGACATTTTAAGACACCTTCCTTAAGGCTTCCACCCCATCAGGCACAATCTCGGCTCGCCCAATAGACACATAATGGAAGTTTAATTTCTCCATTTCCTCTGGCTTATAAATATTGCGCATATCAACAAGGCGTTTTTCATGCATGCTTCCTGCTATACGCGCCATATCAAGGGCGCGATATTCATTCCATTCTGTAATAATTGCCAAGGCATCCGCATTTTTTGCCACATTATATGGATCATCCTGCCATTCAACATCACTTAAATGGTGGCTCGCTTCTTCACGGGCTTCGGGGTCGTGCGCGACAATAATAGCGCCTGCTTTTTGTAGCTCTGGAATAATCACTAAGGCCGGCGCATCGCGTACATCATCCGTATTGGGCTTAAAAGCCACGCCGAGGATTCCGATCTTTTTTCCTGTCACAGAACCGCCGCACGCCTTAATCACGCGTTGCGCCATATCATATTGACGGTTTGCATTCGCCGCCACAACGGATTCAACAATCGTCTGTGGTGTATCTTTCATTTGCCCCGTCTGCGTTAAGGCCAATGTATCTTTGGGGAAACAAGACCCGCCATATCCAGGGCCTGCATGCAGGAATTTTGACCCAATCCGTCCATCAAGGCCTATCGCCTTGGCCACATGTTGCACATTGCCACCTGTGGTCTCGCATAGATTGGCAATCTCATTAATAAACGTAATCTTGGTCGCCAAAAAAGCATTGGCCGCATATTTAATAATTTCTGAGCTTTCAGGTGACGTCACAACCATTGGCGTTTCATTAATATAAAGCGGACGATAAATCTCACGCATGACTTGCGCTGCTTTTTCTGATTCCGTGCCAATGACAACGCGGTCCGGACGCATGAAATCATTAATCGCCGCCCCTTCACGTAAAAATTCTGGGTTTGAACAAACATCAATCGTGACATTTGGTTTTTTGTGCTGCGCGACAATCTTTTCAACTTCGCGTGCTGTCCCCACGGGTACTGTCGATTTGGTTACAATAACGGTATAACCTTCCGCTAACGCTGCCACTTCCTTGGCTGCCTGATAAACATAGGATAAATCCGCATGTCCATCTTCGGGGCGCGGCGGTGTACCCACCGCAATAAAGACCGCATCGGCGCCCTTCACCGCATCCGTAAGGTTGGTCGTAAAGGAAAGCCTGCCAGCTTTGACCTGCTTGGCCACCAAATCCTCGAGACCTGGTTCAAAAATAGGAATCCCCCCTTTATTCAAAGTTTCAATTTTGGATAAATCTTTATCAACACAAACAACATCGATCCCAAATTCCGCGAAACAAGTGCCTGAGACTAACCCCACATATCCTGTTCCCACCATTGCTAATTTCATCGCGCACTCCTATAAATTATCGCCCCTCTAATAGACCGCTATGCGCATGAAAAAACAAGAGAAAATAGAGCTTTTACGCATAATCCATTGCAATTTGATCCAAAATTTGATCATATAAACTGAATTTAAAAAAGGAACTGAACATGGCCGATAAATCAAAAAAAACTGCCGCTAAATCTAAGAAAAAATCAGAAAACAGCGTAGATGCAAAAGACAGCAACACACCAATGCCGCTCTTTTACCAAAAACCCATTCCCCTTGATGCAAAAGAACATGTTGATTTGGGTTTAAAGAAGAATTTTGGCCTTAACTTCACACGGGAGGTCAACGCTGTTCCAATTAATATGATCGAAATGCCACAAATCTGTCATTTCTACCCTATCGGATTCTCACCAGATAAAATGGCGACACCTGTTGCCATCATTGGGCTACGGGATAATGAAAATCTATTCTTGGATAAAAAAGGGCATTGGGAGCCAGATACATATATTCCTGCTTACATCCGTCGCTACCCTTTCATCTTTTCCGAAGCGCCTGGCACAGACCAGCTCGCGCTTTGTATTGATGTGCATAAAGACATTATCGAAGCGAAAGGTGATCAGCCCTTCTTTGATAAAGACAGCAAACCGACACAGCTCGCACAAAATGCGCTAGAATTTTGTAAATCCTACCATGCCGCCGCACAACAAACCCTTCAATTCAGTCAAGCGCTGAACGATTCAGGTATTTTGGTGGAACGTCAGGCTGAAATTAATATTGGTGATGGTAAGAAAATCAACTTTGCTGGCTTTCGTATCATTGATGAGAAAAAGCTGGCTGAACTTGATGAAGCAATCTTCCTTGATTGGCGTAAAAAAGGCTGGATTCCTTTCCTTTACGCGCATCTCTTCTCTGGCGCTCAATGGCAACGCCTTACACAGCTTTTGAATAAAAAGATGAAATAAAGGTTATATGGGAATAATTAGGGAAAATACCTTGAATATGACCCAGAAAATCTCTATAACAATCTTATTCAATACAGAACAAGCGAGGTAACACATGGCAAAAGTCGGCGCACAAAGAGCGGCAGAGCTTACAGGTAAATCAAAATCCACAATCCAACGTGCGATGAACCAAGGGAAATTATCCTTTGAAATTGATAATAACAAACGCCGTATCATTGACGTTTCAGAACTAGAACGCGTCTTTGGTCTAAAACCAGAAGCCGTTAAAGAAACACCAAGCAACGCCGCGGCAGAGCTTGAAAAAGCCAATGCCATGATCGAAATGGAACGCATGAAAATGCGCATCAAAATGCTCGAAACTCAATTAGAGACCGCGCAAGACCAAGTTGAAGACCTCAAAGCGCAGCGTGATCAATGGCAGAAACAAGCACAACAAGTATTAATCACCAGTCAATATAGCCAAAAACAAGCCGAAGAATTTAAAGCGGAATTAAAATCGCGCGAAGACCGCGCAAAAAAACGCCGTGAACAACGCATTGCACAGCAAATGCAGAAAATGCGCGGCGAAAACGAAAATCAACCCGCAACCGCACCAGAAGAAAAAGCAAAAGACTCTGCTTTTGACTTTCAAAGCCTTTGGTCAAAAATCAAAGGAAACAGCAAAATAGAAGAAAAAACCGAAAATAAAGCGGCTTAAAACCCCCTAAATTCAAAAAAGGAGAATATCGCCGATATATCTCCTTTTTTAAGGATTAAAATATTGAATTATGTAAATAATATGATATAATTCCCTATGACAAAAATAAATTTTAAAAACGCAGCAGACCTAGATGTGGCTAATACGATAGACTTTATATTACAAAAGTCTAAGATTACACATGATAATCTAACCCTAGATATATCACATCTAAGCGCTCATAAATTAACGCAAATATGCTTAGAAATTATGACCTGTGATACCTCAAGCATGGGTGATAGAAAACGCACAATTATGTTTTTAAATCACGCCTACGAAGCCGAACAAAAAATTTCTGCATTGGAAACTAAAGATGCAGAAAATTATTTAAAGCTGCGAACAGATGACTTAACCGGCTTAAATAATAAGCTCTCTTTAGAAGAAGAGCTAAACGAACAAATTGAACAAATTTCTCAAAGAAAAACTGACGGAGCAGTTCTTTTCATGATGGATTTAGACGGTTTAAAATCCGTTAATGATGTTTTAGGGCATCAATATGGAGATTTAATCATCCAAGTTCTTGCGGATACACTTCGTGAAACTTTTAGAGACGAAGATATTGTGTGTAGCCACCTCAGTGGTGATGAATTTATGGTGCTCGCCAGAAATATAAGTAAAGAAAACGCCGCAGTTATTAATAAAAGAGTAAATACTGCATTAGACACTATGTTTTTTAATTATAATGGTCATGAAATTAAATTAGGAGCAAGCTCTGGTGCGCATCTAGTTAATTCTACATTAAGTGTTCAAGAAAATATGAATATTGCAGATCAACTAATGTACCAAGATAAAGAACGTAAATCAGGAAACAGAAGAGAAGATTTTGAAACGACCCTTATTGAAGCAAAAGAAAATCTCGCTTTAAGGGCCAACTTATAAATAATTAAGCATAATAGTTTTCTCATTTATCCCCTCCAATAAAAAATCTGCATCTTTCTTCATTTCATCTTGTATAAACACTACATATTCTTCTTGTGGTATTTCATAGATTCCAAATTGCTCTAAATGCACATTGGTAAATTGCGTGTCCAGCACCGTAAAACCACCTTGAGAAAGCCGTGCGCATAAATGAATAAGCGCAATTTTACTGGCATCTGTTGCCGTTGAAAACATGCTTTCCCCACAAAAAACCGCACCCATCGCCAAACCATATAACCCACCAACAAGCTTTCCATCCTGCCAACACTCAACCGAATGCGCATGACCCAATACATGTAAATTAAGAAACGCCTCTTTGATTGGTTTATTGATCCATGTGCTACTACGCCCCTTCTTACTCTGCGCGCACCCATTAATCACCCCTTCAAAATCCTTGTTGATCGTCATTTCATAAGGAAATTGCTTAACCGTTTTCAACAGCCGTTTGGGAATATGCAGATGCGGGATAGAAAGTTGCCCCCGCATTTCAGGGCGATAAAAATGGTAAAAAGGCGACTCCGCACCATCTGCCATTGGAAAAAATCCCTGCCGATAGGCTTCCATTATGATATCGGGATCTGTTTCAGTGAACATTAAATATTTTCTTTTTCCAATGCATTACGCGTTTCAAACAGCAGCAGAATATTAACGAAGCAATAAATAATTTGTGATATCAAAAGCCAAATCATCACACTGATGAACGCTATTATACAAATTGAAGCATTCGCAATAGAGAGAAAAATATTCGTCACACCGTTATTGGTTTCTTCGATCGTAATATCTCCACACAGAACTTTATACGCCTGAACACACGAATACATAACACCTATCATCCCCGCCAGCACAGCAACAGAAGTAAAAATAATAACATACGATTCTTGCTGTTGAGATAATGTCAAAACGCCAAACGCAAAAAAGATATTTACAAGCATATAATAGAACACTGGATTACGCGTCACGTAAACAAATGTTTTTAAGAATAAATTTCGTTTCACTGCAATGGTATCTAAAGAAAAATTTACTTTATCATTACGCCGTAATGCATCATCCCCCAACACACCAAACGTCCATGCAAGCGTTAGGAAAATGTGATGCGCCATATGGGCGTTATCGTTAAAGATATTATATCCCGCCATCACGGCATTAATGCCCGCCGCAATCATAAGGATTTGCGCGGTCAAAGAAGGATCGGTTAAGCGTTGCATCCAGAAATTTTGAAAAACGGCCTTCCCTTGAAGGCTTCGAAATTTATTAATACTACCGATAATCGCCGCGGCGGCAAAAATAACACTGCCAGGGATTGATCCCAATGAAAATGACAGAAACACCGCCGCCAGACCATTCAGATTTGACGCACTTAAAAGAACTTTAAGATAAATATTTTGAAACAGGTCTGACATATTCGTCAGCTTAAGAATCTTTATTCTTTTCTGCTAGCTTTTTTTCTAGCCAGTGAATGGTATACTCACCACCAATAAATGCAGGCTCTGACAAAATCCATTCATGCAACGGCAGTGTGGTCTTCACCCCTTCAATGACTGTTTCTACAATCGCGCGGCGCATTCTTTTAATTGCTTCATCCCGTGTTTTGGCATGCACAATCAATTTACCAACCATGGAATCATAATAAGGCGGGATGCTATATCCCCCATAAATGGCACTATCAAAACGCACGCCCAACCCGCCAGGGGCATGGAAAGTCGTGATTTTACCAGGTGATGGCGTGAATGTATCTGGGTCTTCGGCATTAATACGAATTTCAATCGCATGCCCCCGAAGGCGGATATTTTCTTTATTGAGGCTCAATGGCTCCCCTGCAGCAACCCTAATTTGCTCTGCAATCAGATCAATGCCTGTGATCATCTCTGTGACAGGATGTTCGACCTGAATACGGGTATTCATCTCCATAAAGAAAAACTCACCCTTTTCATACAAAAACTCAATCGTACCGGCGCCAACATATCCCATCTTACGGACAACATCGGCGGCCAGCGTCCCAATACTCATACGCTCTTCTTCTGATAAAACAGGTGATGGCGCTTCTTCAATTAATTTTTGATGGCGGCGTTGAATGGAACAATCACGTTCCCCCAAATGAATCGCATTGCCATGCTTATCGCCAAAAATTTGAATTTCAATATGACGTGGTTTTTCAAGATACTTTTCAATATAAACGGTATCATCGCCAAAATTGGCGGCTGCCTCACGACGTGCCGTCGTAAAGGCTTCGGAAAATTCTTCATCATTGCGGACAACCTGCATTCCTTTACCACCACCACCTGAGGCGGCCTTGATAATCACAGGATATCCTGCATTGTGGCAAATTTCTAAACCTTGCTCAACGCTTTCAACCGCGCCAGCAGAACCAGGAACAACAGGTAAGCCAAGCTCCATCACGGTTTTCTTGGCACTTACTTTATCACCCATGCGGTCAATTAAATCGGCGCTTGGTCCAATAAAAGTAAATCCATGTTCTTCAACCATCCGTGCAAATTGCGCATTTTCAGAAAGGAAACCATATCCCGGATGAATCGCATCTGCGCCCGTAACGGCGGCGGCTGTTAAAATTGATGGTACATTTAAATAACTATCGCGGCTACGTGGTGGGCCAATACAAACAGATTCATCTGCAAGACGCACCGCCATAGAATTGGCATCTGCCGTAGAATGAACAGCAACAGATTTAATCCCCATCTCACGACAAGCGCGAATAATACGAAGGGCAATTTCACCACGGTTAGCAATCAGAATTTTTTTGAACATTATCGGCTTACTCAATCACCAAAAGAACATCGCCAAATTCAACAGGGCCACCATTTTCAAATAACACCTGTGTTACTGTACCGCTTCGGCTGGCTTTGATTGGGTTCATCACTTTCATCGCTTCGATAATCAAAAGCGTATCGCCTTCATTAACGCTATCGCCTTTTTTAACAAAATTCGGCGCATCCGGCTCTGGTGACGCATAGGCCGTTCCAACCATTGGTGATGTCACGGCGCCAGGATGGTCGCCTGCCACGCCTGCAGGTATGTTTGTGGTTGGCTCACGCGGGATTGTTGGGTCAGATGGCATGCTCACTGGCGCGGCCGGTGCGACCCCGTTCATAACAATGCCATTGCCTTTATTAACGCGGATCATTTGATCGCCTTCGGCCACTTCAATTTCGTTAAGCCCTGTGTCATCTAGCAGTTTTGCTAATTGTTTAATTGCTTTGGAATCAATTTTCATGATTTGGATACACCCTTTTGTTAAAACCTTATCATTAAGTATAGAAAAACCAGCCAAAAGTCAAAGCTTGATCGATCAAGAAAATTTCAACTTAAGAAGTTTTTACAATTATTTCAATGGCTTGTGGATAACCAGCCGCTCCTATGCCTTTGATCACTTCCTGCGCAAGGGGCGAAATATAAGATAAATGACGAAATTCTTCCCGCGTTTCTGGGTCAGATAAATGAACCTCAATAATCGGGCAAGCATGCAATTTTAATGCGTCATGAAGCGCCACAGACGTATGCGTATAAGCGCCCGCATTAATAATAATGCCATCAACATGCCCCAAAGCCTCTTGAATCCACGTCACCAATTCACCCTCATGGTTAGATTGGCGAAAATCAATATCGGCATGGTGAATGGATGCTGTTTCACGGCAAAGCGTTTCAATATCACCCAATGTTTGTGTTCCGTAAATTTCTGGTTCACGTTGACCAAGCATATTTAAATTAGGACCATTTAAAATAAGAATTTTCATGGCGTATCCTCAGGCTTCGTTCCAGGGGCAATAATTTTTGCGCGCAGCTCAACATCACCTGCTTTTTCAAACGTCAATGTTAACGGCACTTCAAATCCCATTGTTAACGGTTCTTTTAATTTAATAAACATCACATGATACCCTGTTGGCTGTAACACCATTTCCTCTTTAGCAGGAATTTCCAGCGTAGGAATTTTACGCATCATCATTCTACCATCATCTGGGTCAATTAAATTTTGATGTATTTCCGTGATGTGCGCAATATTGCTTTTCGCCGCAATTAACCTGTCACCATCACTTTTATTTTGAATAACCATAAATGCTGCACCCGTGGACGCGCCCGGCAATGTTGCAAAGGCATAAGGTTGCTTAATCTGAATGGACAATGCGTCACCCTCTACTTTTTCATCAAAGCAGGCAGATAAAAATAAAACCAACGGCAGCATAAGAAGAAATTTCATTTATTGTTTTCCTTTTGCATTCTTAATAATAACCAACATTTCTTGTAGATCAGGAATACTATCATCAAGTGGTTGATAAATATGCTTACCAATCATAATAGAAGGCACACTGTAAATTGTTGCATGATTGGATACCGCCAAATGTTTATCCATTATCTTTTTCACCTGCTTACCATTGCTGTCACTGATCAGCTGCTCATAATCAACACCATATAAATCACATAACTCACGAATGAAATCATCGGGGAAATCAGGGTGCGGATACTCTAAAAACGCTTCATGAAATTCATAAAACTTGCCCTGTAATCCTGCCGCCAGAACAATCTTAACCGATATCACCGAACTATCCTCAGGCGCGCCATATGCCAAGGGGCGCACCACATACCGCAAATCTTTTCGTACAGATATTGTTTCCTTTAAAACAGGGTGCAAGTCCTTACAATATCCACAAGAATAATTTAAGAACTCAATAATTGTTGTTTCCCCATCGGGATTTCCTAATATTAAAAAATCCTGCTTTGGGTTTTCAACGCGATGATACATCCATTTAAAATGAACAATACCGTAAAGCGTGTACCCCGCCGCGAGGACAAGGAAAAGAAGAACGACGCGATAAAAAATGCTCATAATATGGATTATACCAACTTTATTTCCAAAGCCTTACTTGCTTCGCTGTTCTTTTAAGATACTTTTAATTTGATCCGCAGGCATAAACCCTGGATAGATTTGCCCCGCAATGACAAATCCGGGTGTTCCACGGATATTCAGGGCTTGCGCTTGTCCTAGGTTCTCATCAATAAGCTTTGCAACACCATCAGACGCCGCATCTTTTTTCAATTTTTTAACATCCAGCCCAACATCTTTTGCTATTTTCTCAAGTGATTCTTCATCCTTTTGGCCGTTATGATTTAAAACAGCTTGGTGATATTCAAAATACTTGCCTTGTTCTTGCGCCGCCAATGACCATTGCGCCGCTAATTTTGAAGAAGGACCCAAAATAGGCATATCCATGAAAACAACTTTTAGATTTTTATCATCTACTAACACTTTTTGAAGTTCATCTAACGCGCGGCGACAATACCCACAATTATAATCAAAAAATTCAACCAATGTAATATCACCATCAGGATTTCCAATGACTGGCAGGCTTGTATTATTTTTCAAACTCTTTGAAAATTCTGCTGCTTTTTCATTTGCGCTTTCTTGATCTTTACGCGCTAATTCTGATTGATAATCATTAACAGATTTTAAAACCTGCTCCCCACTGCTTGCTAAATATTCATCAAATAATGTTTTAATCTCTGCTTTTTGGGCATCCGTTAAGCTCTGCGCTTGTGCAGGGGCGGATAAAAACAGCATGACAGAAAAAAGGCTGAGGATGATGTATTTCACGGTGAGGGTCTCCTTAAATATAAATGAACTTCTATTTTAACGCTAATTAGGGGTCGCTTGCAAAAACTCTTTTTTAATTGCGCGTTATGGCACGTTTTCCTTAACGCTTAATTTGATCTAACAATGCCAAAATATCCCGCGCTCTTATCGCGCCTGAACTACTCTTGGGTAAGGCATCCAGCGCTTTTTGCGCTTGAATCCGTGCTTGTTTTATACGCCGCTGCAATAGCGATTCTTCTGCTAAATGAAGTTGCGCCAACGCATCTTGTCCATTTCGGCCATAGGCCGTTGCCAAAAGGCGATGCGCGCGGGTTGACCGTGGTTCTTGTTGAATCGCGCGCTTTAAATGGTCAATAATTTTATTAAGCTTCCTTTGATCACCATTTGCTTCTTGTAATAACGCATGCGCCAACGGGATACGGATCATTGCCGCCTGCGGCTTTAGCCCAATGGCACGTTGATAAGATGGTATCGCCTGCTCCACACGGCCAAAATCAACTAACATCTGGCCTTTTAGCTCATGAAAATATGGATTTCTTGGTTCTTGTTGTATCAATGCATCAATTCTGGTCAACGCCTCTTCAATATTGCTTTGGCGGTAATCTGCAATGGCACGGGCATAATTGGCGGCAAGTGATTGGTCGCGGTCATCATATTTCCACGCTACATGACCCGGATTAATAAATCCTACTAATTTTGCTTTAACCCGTTCATGCTCTTCAATCCATTCCGCAGGAAACGCGGCATTGGGAACATCAGGCTTTTGCAACGCCGCTTCGATCGTATCAACACGGCTTCGGGTTAATGGATGGGTACGCACATATTCAGATTGCTGATTGGCGGGCAATAATTCTTGCCCCTGTAATTTTTCTAAAAAAGTTTTAAGCCCTTGCGGATCCATCCCCGCCTGCTTCATAGAGGTCAACGCCGCCTGATCCGCGCTTGCCTCAAATGTTCTGGAGGTTGCAAAAAAGCGCCGCTGTGCGATTGAATTTCCCGCCGCGCCGCCTGCTGCTGCCGCACCTGCATCCCCTGTGGCCAGCGCCGTACCAAGGCCAATAATTGTACCAATGATACTTTCATAAGATGCTTGTTCTAACGCTTCTTGCCCGCGTATTAAATGCCCCCCCGCAATATGACCTAATTCATGTGCCATCACGGCAATAAGTTCACCAGGATCATCGGTGATTTCAATTAATCCGGTAAAGAAGAAAATATTTGATCCCCCCGCAACAAACGCATTCACACTATTATCTTGCACTAGAATAATTTTTACTTGGGACGGATCCATATTATTGGCTTTAAAAATCGGCGTGAACCAACCGCTTAAAATCTCTTCAATTTCAGTATCCCTAATAATGCTTTGCGCCTGTACAGGGGTGCTGATTATTATTAAAAGACATAGGAGCAGAAGTTTTTTGATCATTTTTATCATTATCGATAGAATTGTGGCCTTATAGCGGCGAAAAGAAAAGGAAATAGAGAAGTAAATCATGGATTTCATGCAATATATTGATTTGGCGTGGCTCGCACTTGTCCCTCTTTTACTCAAAAGACGCCTTTGGCTCAAAACAATCTTATTTATTTTGTCCTGTTTCCTAATGTTACGTCTTCAAATTGAATTAATGGACGTGATCGGCTCCGCAAATGGCTTTTTTGATATTTTAGACGCCCCCCTCTTACAACGCGGCATCATCACTTACGCCGTTTTTATTGCGGCCTTCTTGATTTTGGCGCATTTTTCACCCTCCAGTGACAGTTATGTTTTCATCGGCGCGGCAATCACTGTCTTTTTTACTGCCTTTATCGTCTCAACTGTTCTATTACTTCTATAAATGACGAAAAAAACACCCCCAACCCGCGCCTCAAAAAAGAAACGCACCACTGCGCGTGATAAATCTGCACATGTGAAAACAGCAAAGGGACGCTCTTCCTCCTCAACCAAATGGCTAAAACGGCAACTTAATGACCCCTATGTTGCCAAAGCTCAAATGGACGGCTATCGTGGGCGGGCGGCCTATAAATTGATTGAGATTAATGAAAAAATTGATGTCCTAAAGCCTGATCATATCGTCATCGACCTTGGCGCCGCACCGGGAGGATGGTCACAGGTGGCAGAAATGGCAGGATGCAAAGTCATCGGTCTTGATCTCCTCGAAATTGATCCTATTCCAGGCGTAACCTTCTTCCAAATGGATTTTATGGATGATGACGCCCCCGAAGCATTAATAGGGGCCATGGGCGGCGCACCCGCAGATTTGGTGATATCCGATATGGCCCCCAATACCATCGGCCATAAACAAACAGACCATGTGCGTATCATGGCACTGGTGGAGCTTGCTTATGATTTTGCCAAACAAGTTCTGAAACAAGACGGCGCGTTTATTGCCAAAGTCCGTCAAGGCGGCGCGCAACAAGACCTCTTGGCGCAAATAAAGAAGGATTTTAAAACCATTAAACACATAAAGCCCCC
>CALHAW010000042.1 GCA_937934135.1 uncultured Alphaproteobacteria bacterium | reverse complement strand
CACGCAGATGTGAATGATATCAGTGATTTACGCCCAATTCTTAAAGAGCAGATTGAGCATTTCTTCACACATTATAAAGACCTTGAAAAGGGAAAATGGGTTAAAATTGGCAAATGGGGTAACGCCGCAGATGCCTGCCGTCTGATTAATGAAGGTATAAACCGTTTAGCTAAGTAATTGTTGACATAACTTTATGTGATTGCTAAATCCATACTCATATGTCAAAAGATAATGGTTACGATTTAACATTTTTTACAAATGCTTCTGTTGCTGCAGTGTCAGGAGCCTTTTTTCTTGCTAGTGCGTATTCCGTGAAAGAAGAATTTAAAGGTGATTATACAATTAGTGACACTCTTTCTTATGCGCGAATGCATATTCCTTTAGGCATAGCATCCGAATATTCTGTTTTATCGCAAGAGGATGCACGTCTTCATTATAAAGTCAGAAAAATGTGTTCTTATGCTCTGCATATGTATAAGGGTGATTTTCAAAAAGCGAGTGAAAGAACAATTTTAAGTGCCGATAATTTTAAAAATCTGTGCAATGAAATGTATAGCCGTAATTTTTGGACGCAGTCAGCAACACAAATCACTGCTAAATACTTATAAAAAAAGCGGCGCATAAGGCCGCTTTTTGAATTATTATCTCTCTGAATGAACAGATTAATCCGCATCTTCGCGCTTGCGCGTATGACGGCTTGTTTTTAACGTCTAATACCGAGGCTTTTAATCAGGTCTTGGTAACGGCCTTCGTCATTTGCTTTTAGATAATCAAGCAATTTACGACGTTTTGCAACCATCGCTAAAAGACCGCGGCGTGAGCCAAAATCCTTTTTGTTGCTTTGCATATGCTCTGACAATGTATTGATACGGTTTGTTAAAATTGCAACTTGTACTTCTGGTGACCCTGTGTCGCCTTCTTTTGTTGCATATTCTTTAATAACTTCTGCTTTACGCTCTGTAGTAATCGACATCGATTTCTCCTTCTTTTATGGGTTCGTTTTTAAACTAACCCAGATTAAATATTAAAAACTTTGATAGGTTGAAGTTTGGCGCCATTTACGTCGATCATGGCCATCGCCGTTCCGTCATACGTAGCTAAGGCAATCGTTGATCCGTCGCTTTTCCAGTCAATGCCAATCGCCTCTAAACGGGACAAATCAGGCTTGGACATGAAAGAGAGGGCGTTACCGTTCTTCACTTTTATTGCTTCTTGATCCTTAAGGGCTAGAGCCGGGATGTCGTCCAGGACAGTCGATAAGGGGAGAACAATATCTTCCAAAGTTTTCACTTGATCAGGGTTATCGATCATTTGTTGAAATAAATCAAGGGAAATCGCGCTTTCAAGCGTAAATCCGCCAACCTGTGTGCGTTCTAACATGGAAATATAGCCGAAGCATCCCAATTTAAGGCCCATATCACGGGCAAGGGAGCGGATATATGTTCCTTTACCGCATGTGCAGGTAAAAGTGGTTTGGTTTGTCTCATGTTCTAAAATAGACAGGTCTTCAATTACCACTTGGCGGGATTTGATTTCGATCTGTTCGCCACTACGGGCGATATCATAAGCGCGTTCCCCGTCAATCATAACAGCAGAAAATTGTGGTGGAGTTTGGGTGATATCACCGATGAAGTCAGGCAAGAGTGTTTCAATCGCTTCGCGTGTTGGGCGCTTATTTGATGTTTTAATGGCTTCGCCCTCACCATCATCTGTATTGCGTTGCTCTCCCCATGTTACCGTAAAATGATAGGTTTTGGAGGCATCTTGAATAAAATTTACGGTCTTTGTCGCTTCCCCCAATGCGATGGGAAGAAGTCCAGAGGCGAGGGGGTCAAGCGTGCCGCCATGTCCTGCTTTTTGGGCATTCAGTGCGTAGCGAATTTTTGCAACAGCGCTTGTGGAATTTACACCCTTTGGTTTGTTGAGATTAATCCACCCATGGATGGGATTGCCTTTTTTCTTACGTGCCATGCTTTATAAAAGCCATCAAACGCGCAAGCGCGAGGATGCTCTCCTTGAGTTAATTCTTAATTATGTTTCTTGATCAGAGTAGCTGATATTTTTTAAAATGTTTTCTAGCTTCTGCGCTTTGTCGAATGATACGTCATGTTTGAAGCGCACGCGGGGCGTGAATTTTAAATTTGATTTTGTATTAATATCTTTTTGAAAAATAGCGGCATCATTATTAAGCGCGGGCAGGATATCTTCCATGGTTCCACCACCCAGTGCGATTACATAGGCCGTGGCCTGTTTTAAATCAGGGGATGGGCGCACTTCTGTGACTGTGACAATACTAGCCTTTTCAATTAATTGCTCATCATGAAAATGCCCACGCGCCAAGGTTTCGGCCATAATATGCCGAATCTGTTCTCCAACGCGAAGTTGTCTCTGTGATGGGCCTTGCTGTTTTTGCATTATTTATTCAAATTTTGAGATATATGTTTCGCTACTTTTATGGCTAGTCCGCCGTCTTTACCTGTTATTTTTATTTTATCTTTAGCCCATATAGCCAAAGTTGTTTTAAATGGTTTATTAAGGGAAAAGGGATCACTATTTGTGTCATGATCAAGGTCATATGCGGTTAAACTTGAAGCTTTGATTGCGCCTGGATTGAATAAAAGGTCAACTTTTTCTCTGAAGACTAGGGAGATATTATTACCATTAAACGTTAGTCTCGCAGATATAGAGATATTTGCTTCATTTTCATCATAAAAGTCATCGTCTGGTAATGGCGTTGTCAAAACGGTTCCTTGTACGTCAACACATTCAGCGAGTTTTGTATATATATCTGTCAGTTCTGATTCATTAAATTCCATTATACTCATTTTACTCTCTTTTTTCATTTTTTAGATCCCGCGATCAAGTCGCGGGATGACGTAAAGATGGGTTTAATCCAATACCATTAATCAAGTGTTCTTGCTTCTTCGACAATTTCGTAACATTCAATGATATCTTTTTCTTTGATGTCGTCATAATTTTCGAACGCCATACCGCATTCCATACCTTCTTTGACTTCTTTGACTTCGTCTTTGAAGCGTTTCAGTGTTTTAAGCGTGCCTTCATGGATAACCACATCATCTCGAAGCAAGCGCACCTTCGCGCCACGTTTTACCATGCCTGTTGTCACCATACACCCTGCAATATTACCGTATTTAGAAATCATAAAGACTTCACGGATTTCTGCATGACCAAGGTAAACTTCACGCTCTTCGGGAGCGAGCATGCCACCCAAAATCGCTTTGGCGTCATCAATCACATCATAAATAATATTGTAATACCGAATGGATAGGTCTTTGTTCTGTGCCAGTTCACGCGCCTGTGCGTTTGCTCGCACGTTAAAGCCAATAAGCATGGCGTTTGATGCTTCGGCCAAAGTCACATCAGATTCAGTAATGCCGCCGACACCAGAATGAAGAATACGCACTCCAATTTCGTCGTTTTCTTCGGTCATTTTATTGAGTGAGCCAATGATGGCTTCAACTGAGCCATGAACATCCCCCTTAATAACCAAGGGAAGGATTTGTTTGTTGCCTTGTGCTTTTGCGGCTTCGAAAATATCTTCGAACCCTTCGCCAGCGCTTAAGCTTACATTGACGTTTTCTTTTTCGCGGCGTTTTTGTGCGCGATATTCGGCAATTTCTTTGGCTTTTGATTCATCCGCGACGTTTAAAATATCACCCGCATCAGGTGTACCGTTTAACCCCAATACTTCAACAGGTAAGCCAGGGATGGCTTCTTTAATTTGCTCCCCTTTATCATTGATTAAGGCACGCACTTTTCCAAATTCCGCGCCGACAACAAAATGATCGCCTTGTTTCAATGTCCCATTTTGAATAAGAACAGTGGCAACAGAGCCACGGCCTGGCTCCATTTTAGATTCGACCACAACGCCTTGTGCATCACGGTTTGGATTGGCTTTCAGCTCAAGCACTTCAGCTTGAAGGATAATCGCCTCAACTAATTTATCGAGGTTTGTGCCTTTAAGTGCAGAGACTTCGATCGCTTGTGTGTCTCCACCCATTTCTTCCACAATCACTTCATGTTGCAGAAGGTCTTGTTTTACTTTCATCGCGTTTGAATCTGGAAGATCAACTTTGTTTACAGCAACGATTAATGGGACGTCTGCGGCCTTTGCGTGATTAATGGCTTCAATAGTCTGAGGCATAATGCTGTCTGCGGCAGAGACAACGAGAACAACAATGTCTGTTACGTTTGCACCGCGCGCGCGCATTTCAGTAAACGCCGCGTGACCCGGAGTGTCTAAGAAAGTAACTTTTTCACCTGTTTCGACTTCAATTTGATAGGCACCAATATGCTGGGTAATACCGCCAGCCTCACCAGACACAACATTCGTTTTACGAAGCGCATCCAAAAGAGATGTTTTACCGTGGTCAACATGACCCATAATCGTTACGACAGGCGGACGCGGGGTCAGGTCTTTTTCATTATCTTCAATCCCTTCAATCCCAGTTTCAATATCAGAATCCGTTACACGTTTAATGGTATGGCCAAATTCTTCTACGACAAGCTCTGCTGTATCGGCATCGATTGTTTGATTGATAGTTGCCATGATACCCAAACCCATGAGGGATTTAATAACGTCAACGCCGCGCTCGCCCATTCTTTTAGAAAGTTCTTGAACGGTGATGGTTTCAGGCACAATCACATCATGAAAGATTTTTTCAGCTTCTTTCTTAGGGCCTTGCGCAGCAATACGTGCTTTTTCACGGGCGCGTTTTTGCGCTGCCATAGACATGCTGCGATCGCGTTCATAATCTTGGTTTAATACTTGTGTAACAGTAATCTTACCGCCACGGCGACGTTCGCCGCCTGTGCGGGCTTTTGGTGTGCGTTTAAATTTATCACGATCTTCTTCTTGACGGGTTGGTACAGGCTGGGTGAGTTGTTGCTGTCTAAATTTTTGTTGATTGACTTGATCTGTCGCCGCATTGCGCGCTTTTTCTTCCGCTTCGATACGTTCTAATTCTTCAAGCTCTTTCTTACGTGCCTCATGCGTTGTTGGCATTGGGGCTTCTTCCGTGCTTTTTGTCGGCGGCGGTGGAAGTTTATTTTCGTTTTTACCTTCATTAGCGAGCGCTTCTTTTAGGGCTTTCGCACGGGCGTCACGCTCATCAGTTGTCAAGCGCTCAAGCGCTGTTTGCTCTTTTTGTGGCTCTTGTGATGTCGGCGCAGCAGGAGCAGGGGTAGGGGCAGAATGATCAGGCGTTTGAACTGCGCCGCGTCCACCAGAACGTGAACGACGCACTTCAACAACGGTGCCTTGTGGTTTGGGCGCTGCACCACCTTTTAGGCTTAACGTCCCACCTTTAAGGCCAAGTGTTTTTTTAGGGGCTTCGTCTTTTTTATCTGTATCGCTCATTCTTGTCTTCTTTATACGCCTTTGGTTGTGATCTGTCGAACCTGCCAAAAGCGTAAAGGCAAGAACAACGAGTTAATTAACCATTGGAGGCAACATCAGCAGGCGCTTCTTCGGCGGCTACTGTTTCCCCATCAGTTGTTTTATTATCTTGCGCACCTGCGGCAGGTGCTTGCGCTGTTGCTTCTTCCATTGCAACAGGTTCTTCATCTGCAAACCAACGCTCCCGTGCTTTCATAATCAGTTTTTCTGCATCGCGTTCTTTGATCATGTCTTCGCCAAGGATTTCCGTTAGCTCGTCTGTCGCAAGATCAGCAAAATCATCGAGGCTTTTCACTTCGTTTTCTGCCAACTTAATTACAATTTCAGGTGTTAGGCCTTCAAACTCTAGCAAGTCATCTTGAATATTCAGCTCGGTTTTCTTTGTCGCAAGAATTTTTTCTTGTTCACCAATCCACGTCGCAGCACGGTTAATTAATTCTTGTCCGATCTCTTCGTCAAAGCCTTCGATCTCTGTCATTTCTTCAACGGGTGTTTCAGCAATTTCACGAACTGAAGAGAAGCCCTCAGCAATAAGAAGCTGTGAGATCATCTCGTCAATATCAAGCGCCGTAATAAAGGCTTCGGAGCGTGATTTAAATTCTTCGGCGCGGCGGTTTGCTTCTTCTTCTTCGGTCATGACATCAATGTCCCAACCAACAAGCATAGAGGCAAGGCGTACATTTTGACCACGACGGCCAATCGCAAGAGAAAGCTGTTCTTCCGGCACAACAACGTCCATACGTTTTTTATCTTCATCCATAACAACTTTTGCTACTTCTGCAGGCTGCAGTGCAGAGATAATGAAAGAACCGAGATCTTCAGTCCAGTTGATGATATCAACTTTTTCTCCTTGCAGTTCATTCACCACGGCTTGTACGCGTGAACCGCGCATACCTACACAGGCGCCCACTGGATCAATCGATGTATCACGTGATTGAACGGCGATCTTTGCGCGTGAACCAGGATCACGGGCAACGGCCTTAATTGTAATCATACCGTCATAAATTTCTGGTACTTCTTGGGTAAATAATTTTGCCATAAATTCAGGATGCGTTCTAGAAAGGAAGATTTGCGGCCCGCGTATTTCTTCACGCACGTCATAAATATAGGCACGCACACGATCACCATTTTTAAGATGTTCACGAGGGATGCATTCTTCACGGCGAAGAATTGCTTCGGCGCGGCCGCTACCAATATCAACGGTGGCATTACCGTATTCAACACGTTTGATGACACCATTAATAATTTCACCCGTGCGGTCTTTAAATTCAATATATTGACGCGCCCGTTCTGCTTCGCGGACTTTTTGAACAATGACTTGTTTAGCAGTCATCGCAGCAATACGACCAAAATCTAGCGGAGGAAGCTCATCAATCAGGAAATCACCCACTTTGGCGTCTTTCTTTTCACGTTGCGCTTGCTCAACGGTGATGTGCTGTACTTCATCTTCAATGATATCTTCATCGGCAACGACTTCACGATAACGCTTCAAGTCAATAATACCTGTCTTACGGTCAATATTGGCACGAATATCATGGTCGTGACCATATTTTGAACGACCCGCTTTTTGGATTGCTTCTTCCATTGCTTCCAAAACGATTTCACGTTCGATATTCTTTTCTCTTGCTACCGCATCGGCGACTTGTAACATTTCCATGATGATATATTCCTTAGTTATATTTTAGTTATATTTTAGTTATATTATTGAATTATATAGTTATTGTTTCTGGTTCTTCTGTTTTGTTATGGGCTGTTTCAAAACGCCTTTTTGTTTCTTTAATGAGTTCATCAGTCATCACTAACTTGGCTTTATATATGGAGGAATACGCCAAGTCCAGTGTTCCTTGATCTGTTTTTAGCGTGACGGCCTCATCATTACTATCTTGAATATATCCTCTGAATTTTTTTTGCCCTTCAAACAGCGTATCAAGCTCAATTTTTACTTCCAAGTCATGATAACGTTTATAATCGGCAGGCTTAAAAAGAGGGCGGTCAATACCCGCGGAGCTTACCTCTAACCTATACCGTCCATCAATCATATCTTCAACTTCAAGGATGGGTGACAGCTCGCGGCTGATAGAGGTGCATTCCCCAAGGGTTAGTTTGCCTGTTGCCGGATTTTCTGCAAAAACACTTAAAATACCGCCTTTATATTGAACCCATAGCAAATCAATCCCCATATCCGTCACGACGGGGGAGATAATGTCTGCTATTTTCTGTTCTAATCCAGTATGTTTCATCTTTAAAAAGCTCTCATGCCTGTAAGCGGAAGGAGGCTGTTCCTTTTCAATCCATTGTACAATCCTGTGAACATTAAAAAAGGCGGGTTTCTTTCGAAGCCCACCCTGTTACAATCAGGAATTTAGGGATGTTATAGTCTCGATTAACGCGAAAAGCAAGAGAAAACCAAGAATAAACCCAAAATAGACGAGGATTTTATGAGCAAAAAGACATTATTATCATTCCATGGCAATGGTTGTTTAGGGTTGAGTAGGTTAGAGCAAGTATTTGATATAATTAAACTTTTTGAAGAAAAAGACCCGAATTCTGTTATTGAATCTGTGAAAAATGATGTTGTGGCCATTAATTGCACAGTGGGGCAGTTCATCACACGGGATTTGATTGAAACATTACCAAACCTCAAAATCATTGCGACGTTCTCTGTCGGGTTTGATCATATTGATCTACAAGCAGCTAAAGAGCGCGGTATTAAAGTTACCAACACCCCAGATGTGTTGAGCGCAGAAACGGCGGATACAGGCATGGCTTTGTTATTGGCGACGGCACGGCACATTGCTTACGCCGATAGATATGTGCGGGCGGGCAGATGGCTGATGGAGGGTGATCCACCACTCGGTACAAGTTTGACGAATAAGAAGGTCGGCATTGTTGGGCTTGGCGGGATTGGACAAAAAGTTGCTAAACGCTGCGCTGCCTTTGATATGGATGTTGTTTATTACGGTCCACGTAAAAAACCGGATCAGCCTTATCCTTATCATAGCGATCTTGAGAGTATGGCAGGGGAGTGTGATTATTTAATTCTGACTTGCCCAGGAGGTGAGGCAACCATGCACCTTGTCAATCAAGCTGTATTAAAGGCGTTAGGTGAGCAGGGGATATTGATTAATATATCCCGTGGTTCTGTTGTTGATGAGCCAGTTTTGATTGAGGCGTTACAAAATGGTACGATTAAGGCAGCTGGGTTGGATGTTTTTGCTGATGAACCAAACATTCCCCAAGCGTTGCTTGATATGGATCAGGTTGTTTTACTACCACATATCGGATCTGCTTCTGTGGAAACAAGAAGTGCAATGGGACAGTTAGTGATTGACAATATAAGCGCACACTTTCATGGTGAGCCGCTCTTAACCGAAGTGATTTAATACAGTAATTAAGTAAGGATTTTTTTGATGCGTGTTCTTTTGATGATTTTATTTCTTTTTCCAGCCTCTGCCTTTGCAAGCTGTTACAGCGCCGCCGAAGCCGAAGCAGAGCAAGCCATCCGTATTCACAGCGAATTGATGGTGATTGGCCTTAATTGCCAACATATGACACCTGCGGGCAGAAAGAATTTCTATCTTGCGTATCGTGATATCACCAACCGGCATGCGGGCTTATTTTCTGACTATGAAGAAACGCTTATCAATTATTACAAACGCCAAGGCGGTAATGCAGAGCGCAAAGTCCATGATTTACGCACTAGTTTTGCCAACCAAGCATCCACCAGCGTCGCGCAACAACGCCCAGACGTGTTTTGTTCGCGCAATGTGCGCCGTATCAGCCAAGTTGATGCGATGAGCCGTGGTGAATTGCAACAATGGGCAGCCCAAAGCTCGCAAACACAGGGCTTAACACGGTCTATTTGCCGTTAATTGTTCCGCATTCTGGATAAAACCGCATAAATTCTTGGATTTTTGGGGTATGCGCGTACCCTTGTAAAAAAGGGAGTCTTAAATTATGGCGATTGATCAGCTTATTAATGAGCATATTACAACAATAGCGGATAGCGTTGAGGGCGTTGTGTTTTACGCCAAGGAAGTCGAATTTATGGGGGAGGCTTTTGCTGTTCCTCTTATTTTGGTCTGGCTGGCGGCGGCGTCACTTTTCCTGACGGTTTATTTTAACTTCATTAATATCCGATATTTTGGCCATGCGGTGCGCGTTTTGCGCGGTAAATACGATAAAAAATCTGATAAGGGAGAGATTAACCGCTTCCAGGCGCTCATGACTTCTTTGTCTGGCACGGTGGGGCTTGGAAATATTGCAGGGGTGGCGGTGGCGGTGTCTGCTGGTGGTCCGGGGGCTGTCTTTTGGATGGCGTTAATGGGAATGTTTGGGATGAGCGCGAAGTTCGCTGAAGCCGCCCTTGGGGTGAAATACCGCCATTATCCAAATCCAAAGAATAAGAACCATGTCGTTGGTGGGCCGATGTATTACTTAAAAGCGGCGTTTGATAAACGCGATCAAGCTCATTTTGGCTCATTCTTGGCGATTATATTTGCTGTTTGTGTGGTTTTTGGTGCCGTTGGCGCAGGCAACATGTTTCAAGCGAACCAAGCCTTTCAACAGGTTGTGAACGTTACAGGCGGTGATGGTGGCTATTTTGCGAATAAAGGCTGGATGTTTGGCCTAGGCCTCGCGGCTTTGGTGGGTATTGTGATTATTGGCGGTCTGAAAAGCATCGCCCGTGTTGCCTCCAAAATTGTGCCTTTGATGGGCGCACTCTATTTAATCGCCGGTGTGGTTGTGATTGCCATGAATTATCAAAATATCCCAAATGGTCTTATGCTGATTTTTCAAATGGCGTTAACGCCAGAAGCGGGAATAGGTGCGCTTTTAGGGGGCTTATTAATTGGGGTACAACGCGCGGCCTTTTCAAACGAAGCTGGAATTGGCTCTGCCGCGATTGTTCATGCTACCGCCAAAACCAATGACCATGTATCGCAGGGATTTGTGGGCATGTTGGGGCCATTTATTGATACGATTGTGATCTGTATGGTAACGGGGTTAGTTATCGTGATGACGGGTGTTTATGAAGGCGGACAAGGCATTGAGGGCGTGAGCCTGACATCGCGTGCGTTTGAGAGTGCCATTCCATGGTTTCCTTATGTGTTAGCGTTTACAGTCTTTCTCTTTGCTTATTCCACCATAATTGCATGGTTTTATTATGGTTTACGTGGGCTGGCATATTTGGCTGGTGGCGAAAAGCCGAGCCTTGAAATGCTCTATAAGCTAGCTTATTGCGGGTTTATCGTGGTGGGGAGTGCGGCGAGCCTTGATAATATTATCCGCTTTTCAGATTCTATGATTTTTGCGATGGCTGTGCCGAATATTATCGGACTTTATATCTTAGCGCCGGAGTTAAAAAAGGATATTAAGAAATATCTACAAGCGCTTGATAAAAAATAATTAATACATTTTATCCTGACTTTTATACATCAATTTTTATTATTTTTACCTGTGAATATGTGGGCAAACTTCTCTTGGTTTGCTTGAATATTCATTCTTAGGCTGTCTTTATAAACTCCTCAAATACAACGACAATTTATAAGGACTTCATCCCATGAGTGAACCTATCACGCCGAATCTGACCGCCCGTAAAAAGAGATTAGAGCTTAAATTTGCGAATAAAGAGACAGATCAAACACATGCCCAAGCATCTGCGCCTGCGCCTGCAAAGAATTTTGTTTCGGTTCGTCCTGATGCAAAGTCAAAAAATATGGAAAGCACGCTAGATAAATTGAGCGCGACGAAAAAGGAGCGTGGTGAGATTGCGATGTCCTCAAGTTTAAAAATTAGAGCGAAAAAGACGCCAGAACTCTCTGCTAAACCGGCAATGAAATCTTCCCTTGAAATGCCGAAAGCCGAAATATCAAATTCAAATCTTCAGGGGTTACGTATTATGTCGCCAGCGCCGAGCGCGTCACAACATTCACTATCCGCCGCGCCAACAGCAACAAAATCGTCACAACGCCGTGTGGCAATTAATACGACGTCAGACAAGAAATCTTCGATTTTAAATTTGTTTGGGACAGTTTTGACCGCGCTTTGGTGTGGTATGGCAGGGTATTATGTTCAAGGTACAATCGGCCTTGGCGCGTTGGTGGCACAGCAACCTCATATCCTAGGCGGATTTTTGGCTGGTATCTTGGCGCCGTTGGCGTTTCTTTGGTTGATTATTAATTCTTTTTCTAAAGTCAAAACAACAATTATTCAGCAAAAATCATCTGGTGTGTCTGGACGTAAAACGGATGCGGTTCTTTCAAAGATGGGCAACATGATGGAATCACAATCCCGCCGCTTTAGCGCTATTATGAGTGATATTGAAAACAAGGCAAAAAGCTTATCAACTTCCGATAGTGCAATGACGCCCTTTAAATCTTCGCCTTCGGTTGCGGCGATTGACCAGATTTTGAACAAGGCGGATGATTTAGAAAATCGTCTTGAGCAGAAAATATCAAATCTAAACAATGTTTTAGATAATGTTGATAATAAAATGGGATCAAACATAAAACGTATGATTGAGGGGCTTAATCGTGCCGCGGCAGATGCGGTGAGCCAAACGGACACTGTAATGCAAGGCGCTGAAGATAAAGTAAAAACCCTTCAAAAAACGGGTCAAGATACCGCCGATACGATTCGAGTCGTATTAGAACAAATTGATTCTAGTACGGGTAAAATGGGTAATAGCGCGGAAATGATTGAATCCCGCTTGACGAAAATATCTTCTGCGGTCACGGATCAGGCAGAGCAAATTGATAAAGCTCAAGAAAAAATGCATGAACGCCTCGAGTTAATCGAAGGCATGGTATCAGAGCCAATCAAGAAGATTGAAACTGCTGTTAAGAACGCAGATGCAAAACATGGTGAAATGGCGGATATGCTTGATAAACGTGTCACGAGCCTTAACAACGCATCAGATAAAGCGATGGAGAAAGCAAAGTTGATCCGTGAAGATATGCGCTCTCAGGCGCAGGAAATCTCCACGTTAGTGGGGCAAATCTCTGGTCATTCTAAATCCGTGCAGAGCATGATGCGCGCCCAAAAAGAAGACTTGGATGCGAATGTTGGGTCAGCTTTAGAGAAAATTGAACTCGTTAGTGATTCACTCCATGGAGAATCACGCAAATTAAATGATATTGTCGCGCGCACAGAGGACTCTATGGCGGCGCTTAAGACCAATGTCTCCACCCATTGCGATGATGTATCCAAAGACATAGGTAAGGTCACACAAGAGCTTGAAAGCCTTGATGCCTTAATTGAAGGCCGTGTTAAGACGCTTTTGAGTAAATCGATGGAAGCCAATGATGCAGTTAAGGAAGTTACAGACTCGCTCGTGAACTCAACGGACATTATTGAGCCGATCTATACCAAAGCAACAGAACAAATTGAGCGCACGCGTAATCGTTTTGAAAAAATGTCTGTCAGTTTTGAGCAAGGGACAGAAAATAACCTGAGCAAGTTAAGAGACATGAATGTTCAGTTTGATGATCGTATTCATAACCTGTCAACGAGCGCAGAAAAAGCCGCGCAAATTTTGGATCATTCTAGCAGTAATTTAAGCACCCGTGTTGATGATATTGATTCCGCATCGAAGGCCGCGCAATTACGTCTTGATGATATGGAGAAGCTGTTCAAGAAGCAATCAACTGAAATCACCATGGCCACTGATCAGGCAATGATGCGCATTGAAACAGTGCAACAAGCGATTGATGAACAATTTCACGATTTAACATCCTCTGTCGCCCAATCGGCGGCGCAAATTGCGAATGCTGGAACATTGTTTGCGCGTGAATCTGAAGTGATGGCACAATCTTCTGATAAAGCGCTAAGCCAGTATGAGAAGATTGGTGATAAAACGCAGGCGGAAACGGCAAGGCTCCAAAAATTAGCACAAATGACGATGAGTCAGATTAGTGACATTGTTGGTCAAGTCAAAGCAGAGACAATTAATTTGTTAGATACTTCTGACAAGACATTGTTAGAATTAAAAAAATCTAGTGATGATTTTGTAATGAAATCTAAAATAATCGAAGATCAAATGAAATCCTCGCTCGATAAAACACGCGATTACACCCATGAAATGGGGGATGAGGCGGTGAATATCTCTGAAATCTCACAAAAGGCGGAAGATCGTATTACGGATGCAATCGCACAGCTTGCGAAACGTATGTTGGAAGTAGATAAAACGGCGGTTAAGGCACAAAATCATATTGAGGAATCCCGCCAGAAACTTGAAATTGAAACGGATTATCTTGCAGATGTGTCAATTAAGGCAGCGAAGGTCGTTGATGAAGCAGCGGCATCTTATATTCGCCAATCCCATTCTTTATCTAAAGCGACAGAGCAAGCACAAACCAGAGCCACACAAATGCGTGAAGCGGAAACCCGTGTAGAGCGCGATAAGTTCATGAATTCTGCGAAGTTCATCTTGGAAAGCTTGCATTCCTTATCGGTTGATATGACGCGCTCTTTCCATGGTAAGATTTCTGAAAAAACATGGAAAGCATATCAAAAGGGTGATGTTGCGGCCTTTACCAAATTGCTTCTTGCACAGAAATCAAAGCTTCCTGTGGATAAACTTGCGGATAAGTACAAAAGTGACAATGAATTTAGAACCTATGTGAACCGCTTTACCCGTCAATTTGAAGAAGTTTACCATCAGGCAGGTGAAAGCGATAAAAGCGACCTGTTAACCACGACATTCGCCTCGAGCGATGTAGCACAGCTTTATGGCCTTTTATGTGATGCGATTGAGCATGATAGCGTGTTAGATCGCCGTTTTGGGTAAATTCTTAATAACGACATTAAGGTGTCGTGACGAGTTCTGTTGATTGAAGTCTTAAACGCAGGCATAATAGGCACTGATTTTTCCGCCGATTCGACTTGTCTGAATTTGCGGTAACGTGTTTATTCTGACTATTCATCTAGTTGACTGTTGATTAAGGGTGTCATGATTTCGAAAACCAAAACCAAATTTTGCGCTGGGGTCTCTGACTTCTCTGACAGTTATATGGGTATCCTAATCGATGATTGGGGTGTGTTGCACGATGGCGAAGATGCCTTTCCAGGCGCTGTGGCTTGCTTAAAGGAGCTTAAAGAGCGTCATAAGACCGTTATTATTTTTTGTAATGACCGCATGCGCGCCGATCAAAAAAAGGCGCAGCTTAAGAAAATGGGCATTGGGCCTAGCCTATATCACGCGATTGTTACGCCATTTGATGTGATCCAAAATGGATTGCGTCATCAAGATAAAGGTTTGTTCAAAGATATTGGGGAAACCGCTTTTGTCATTACGCGTAAGGGCGACACGTCGATCCTTGATGATACTGATGTGGAAATCACAGATGATATCGAAGAAGCGGACTTCTTATTATTAATGGGGATGGATTACCCTCAAAAAACATTAGAGCATTATGATCCTATTATCCGTCGTTCCATTCAACGTCGCCTAACCGCTATTGCCTGTAATCAGGATAGTAAGGCGTTAATTGGTAATAACTTTTTGTTTGGCCCTGCTTTGCTTGCACGTCGTTACGAAGATGCGGGTGGGATCGTGAATTATATTGGTAAGCCGAATCCGGCCATTTTTAAGCATTGTATGGATTTACTACAGGAGCAGGAGATTTACCCATCTCACACGATTATGTTGGGTGACACCATGGCGCATGATATTTTGGGCGCACATGGGGCGGGGATTGATGCATGCTTGTTTAAATCAGGCCTTCATGCTGCTAATTTTATGCATTGTAAGACTTTAAAAGAGATTGATAACACATTGAAAAACCTTATTATTCAATATAATAACGTGATGCCTAAATTTATGGTTGATGAATTTCAATGGGGGGCTGCATTGCCTGACCGTAAGCACAAAAAACGTAAACAACCTGTCTGATATTGCGATTTTTTAAAGTTGATTTTATTTTCATAATACATCCATCTTGTTGCTTTTAAACGATTTTCTATAAAAATTAACCTTTTGTTAACTATTCCTGTATAGCATAGCAGGTATGAGTAAAACGTATAAACAGCCATTTAATGTGGCAGCAAGTCAAAAGCGACAAAAACCTCAAGCGGGTTTTCCATTGTGGATGACGATGGCTCTCACAATTTAAAATGACTTTGGGGCATAGCCCAATGATTAATATTCTAAAAAAAGGCGGGTTATCCCGCCTTTAAGTTGTTTGTTATAAAAGATAAAGCTTATTACTTACCTTTGATCATATTATACGCGGCATAAAGACCCGATAGGCCAACCAGTCCGTAAACGACCTTCGCAAGCATTGGAATGCTTCCAAAGATTATTGCCACAAGGTCCATTCCGGCCCATGCGCTTAGTCCCCAGTTAATTCCCCCGACTATAAGAAGGATTTGGGTTATTTTTCCTAAATGTTGCATTTTAAACTCCCTTTTTTGTTCAACATTACATATTGGAGTATTCTATGCGGGATTCTGAGTATCAACAAAGTTATCCTCATTTTTATCAACATTAATATGCCAAATAGAAGGTTGTAAAAAGAAAGAATGGATATTCTGGTTTTTTGTATGTTATCCCCTTGCGTTCAAAAAGCGATAAGCCTAAAAAAGAAGCGTCATAACAATAATATAGTGATTATCAATGATCGCCTCGCTTGCTTTTTATCTCTTTGCTGGAATTGTCCTCCTTAGCGCCATTATGGTGATTACGGCGCGCAACCCTGTACATTCAGTTCTTTTTCTAATTTTATCGTTTTTTAACGCGGCGGGTTTGTTCATTATTCTGGGTGCGGAATTTATAGCGATGATTTTGGTGATTGTGTATGTAGGGGCAGTGGCGGTGCTGTTCTTATTTGTGGTGATGATGCTGGATATCAGTTTTACCGACCTGCGTAAGGGCGCGATGCAATATGTGCCGGTTGGTCTGCTGGTTGGAGGTGTATTACTGGTGGAATTGATCGTGATGGTTGTTGGCTGGCAAGTCGCCGATAAGGCGTCAGATAATATGGCGTCTCCCATTCCCGATGCGAATGACATTACAAATACAGAAGCGTTAGGGCGTGTGCTTTATACGGACTATGTTTTTGCGTTTCAGGTTTCTGGCTTAATTTTATTGGTAGCAATGATTGGTGCGATTGTGTTGACGCATCGTAAACGCCCTGGCGTTCGCAAGCAAAACATCGTGGCTCAGCAAAATAGAACGCAGGCAGACGCGATGGAAATTCAAAAAGTCACACCAGGGACGGGAGTTTAATATGCCAGAAGCTTTATTTGAAGTTGGGCTTAATATTGGATTGGCGCATTATTTATCTTTGGCCGCCATGCTGTTTACGATTGGTGTGTTCGGGATATTTCTAAACCGTAAGAATGTCATTGTGATTTTGATGTGTATTGAGCTGATGCTGTTGAGTGTGAATATAAACTTTGTCGCGTTTTCCGTCCATTTAGGTGATTTGACGGGGCAAGTCTTCAGCTTGTTTATTCTCACCGTTGCCGCCGCAGAAGCCGCGATTGGTCTTGCGATTTTGGTGGTGTTCTTCCGAACCAAAGGCTCCATCGCTGTTGAAGATATTTCGAGCCTGAAGGGATAATTAAAGGGTAGATCATGGAAATTATTGCTGTTTTTGCCCCATTGCTCGGATTTCTTATTGCCTTTTTGTTCGGAAAACAAATTGGGGATAAAGGCGCGCAATTTGTGACTTGCGCGGGAATTATTTCTGCCGCTATTGCGTCCTGTATGCTGTACGTCGCAGTCACGATGGGTGGGCATGATGGTCATGGTGATGCTCGTACTGTTTTCTTAATGAACTGGATTACTTCTGGTGATTTTATCGTGAATTGGGCGTTGCGTGTTGATCAACTGGCGGTTGTGATGATGTGCGTTGTGACTATCGTCTCAAGCTGTGTGCATGTTTATTCGGTAGGGTATATGAGCCACGATAAATGCAAGGCTCGTTTCATGGCGTATTTAAGCCTCTTCAGCTTTGCGATGATGATGTTGGTGACTAGTGATAATTTGGTTCAGCTTTTCTTTGGTTGGGAAGGGGTGGGGGTTGCCTCGTACTTACTGATTGGTTTTTGGAATCACAAAGACAGTGCCAATAGTGCGTCGATTAAAGCCTTTCTTGTGAACCGCGTCGGTGACTTTGGGCTGGCGCTTGGTATCTTCGCGGCGTTTCTTTTATTTGGGACGGTTCAGTTGGATGAACTTTTCGCGCAGGCAGCCGGTGCGGCGAACCAAACAATGGAATTTGTTGGATTTGAATTTCATGCTTTGACGGTTGTTTGTTTGCTTCTGTTTATGGGCGCGATGGGTAAGTCCGCGCAACTGGGCTTGCATACATGGTTACCTGATGCGATGGAGGGACCGACCCCTGTGTCTGCGCTTATTCATGCAGCGACGATGGTGACGGCAGGAGTGTTTCTGGTGGCGCGCTTATCTCCAATGTTTGAATTTGCCCCCATTGCCTTAATGGTGATTACGGTTGTGGGTGGTTTGACAGCGTTTGTTGCGGCAACCATTGGTATGACACAATTTGATATTAAACGCGTCATTGCTTATTCCACCATGTCACAACTGGGTTATATGTTCTTCGCGCTTGGTGTGTCGGCCTATAGCGCGGCGATCTTTCACTTGATGACACATGCCTTCTTTAAGGCGCTTTTATTCCTAGGCGCGGGGTCTGTGATTCATGCGATGAGTGATGAGCAAGACATGCGTAAAATGGGTGGTATTTGGAAGAAAATACCAACAACTTATGCCTTAATGTGGATTGGATCTTTGGCGCTTGCGGGTGTGCCTTTCTTCGCAGGGTATTATTCTAAAGATATTGTTTTAGAAGCGGCATGGGCAGATCATAGCTGGTTTGGGAATATGGCATTTTGGCTGGGTATTGCGGCAGCGTTGATGACGGCGTTTTATTCTGCGCGTTTATTGTTTATGACATTCCATGGAAAGGCACGGGCGAACAAGAAAGTGATGGATCATATTCATGAATCTCCTCCTGTAATGCTCGTACCGCTTATGATTTTGGCCGCAGGGGCGCTTGGCGCGGGGTACTATTTTTATGATACATTTGTGGGGCATCACCCGCATTGGGATAAAAGCATCTTTGTCTTGGCGGCAAATGATACGGTTGAGGCCGCGCATCATGTTCCGTATTGGGTAAAAAAGCTCCCTGTTGTCATGGGAATGTTGGGTTTAATTTTGGGGGCTGTTTTCTATCTTAAATTTGTGGGTTTGCCAGCAAAATTTGTGGCACTCTTTAAACCGCTTCACGTACTGTTTTTTAATAAATGGTTCTTTGATCCGCTTTATAATGCACTGTTTATTAAACCATCGCTGATGTTGGGTAAGGTTTTCTTTAAATCAGATAAGAACATTGTTGATGGGGTTGGCCCTGATGGTGTCGCAAAAACATCTATGAGGATGGGAGGGCTGCTTAGTCATCTACAATCTGGTTATGTGTTTCATTATGCCTTTGTCATGATGGTGGGGCTGATTGGCCTTGTTAGTTGGTTTTTCTTTAAAATGACATTTGGGGCAGGAGAGTAAGATGATCGATTTTCCTATTTTATCGCTTTTGACGTTCCTTCCGTTGGTGGGGGTGTTTTTCATTCTGATTATTCGGGGTGATGAAGATATTGTGGCGCGTAATGCCCGCCGCGTGGCGCTTTATATGTCAGGCTTTGTATTCTTATTGTCCATTTATATGCTGGTGCAGTTTGACCCCGCATCGGCGGATTTTCAGTTTACCGAAACGCGTGAATGGTTTGCCGCTTTTAATATTAATTATCGTATGGGGATTGATGGAATTTCATTGTTCTTCGTTCTTCTTGCTACGTTCCTTACACCTATTTGTATTCTGGCCAGTTGGAAATCAATCAAGACCCGCGTGAAGGAATACATGATCACGTTTCTTATTCTTGAAACATTTATGATTGGAACGTTCTGCGCCCTTGATACGGTTCTTTTTTATGTCTTTTTCGAAGGTGTTTTAATCCCGATGTTTATTATTATTGGGGTTTGGGGCGGGGCGCGTAAGATTTATTCTGCGTTTAAATTGTTTCTTTATACCTTGCTTGGCTCGGTTTTGATGTTGGTGGCTCTATTGGCGCTCTATGTTCAGGTGGGAACAACGGATATTTCAATGCTCATCGAAAACCCTGTGGTGCGTGATGTGCAGATGTGGCTATTTTTGGCCTTCTTTGCCAGTTTTGCCGTGAAGATGCCGATGTGGCCGGTTCATACATGGTTGCCTGATGCTCACGTGGAGGCTCCAACGGCAGGATCTGTCATTTTGGCGGGGGTGTTGTTGAAAATGGGGGGCTATGGCTTCCTTCGTTTTTCTATGCCGATGTTTCCAGAGGCGACAGAATATTTTGCGCCAATGATTATGTGGTTGTCTGTGATTGCGATTATTTACACCTCGCTCGTGGCTCTTGTGCAAGAAGACATGAAAAAACTGATTGCTTATTCTTCTGTAGCGCATATGGGGTTTGTAACCCTTGGAATTTTCAGTGCGACAACACAAGGGGTCGAGGGCGGAATTTTTCAAATGCTATCGCACGGCATTATCTCTGCCGCGCTATTTTTATGCGTTGGTGTTGTTTATGACCGCCTTCATACGCGTGAGATTTCCCGTTATGGTGGCTTGGTCAATAATATGCCCAAATATGCGACGGTGTTTATGTTGCTTATGCTGGCCTCGGTCGGTTTGCCAGGAACTTCTGGTTTTGTAGGAGAGTTCCTAACCTTAATGGGCGCATTCCAAGCCAATACAACTATTGCTGTATTTGCGACGACAGGTGTTGTGTTGGGTGCGGCTTATATGTTGGTGCTGTATCGTCGTGTGGTTTTTGGAGAATCTAAGAATAAAGATGCGGCGGCGATGAAAGATCTAACGAAGTTAGAATATAGTTATCTTGTGCCGCTTGTTTTGATTGTTCTTTGGTTGGGGATTGCGCCGTCTTATGTAATGGATCGTGTTTCTCCCTCTGTTGAGAAATTATTGGGACAGTATGAAGCGGGTTTAACCGTGAATGATAATATAGGTCAAAATATTGCCCAGAATATTAATGAGGGAACAATCAATGAGTGAGTTTAATCTTTCATCTTTGAGCGTCATGATGCCAGAAATTTTCTTGGCTATTGCGGCCATGGTGTTGTTGGTTGCTGGTGTTTTACGCGGAAATCAAAGTACACGCTTTATTTGTAATGCGGCGATGGTTGCCCTTGTTGTGGCGCTTTTGATTATGTTGGGGTGTGAGCCTTCGGGAGATATCGTCTTAAATGGTATGTTTACGCATGATCCATTCACTTTCTTTATGAAGTTTCTCATTATCATTGGTTTAATTGTCACGCTCGCTTTGTCTGTTCAATCCCTTTATCAAGATGCTATCATTAAATTTGAGTATCCGATTTTGGTTCTATTTGCGGGGATTGGGATGCTTATTATGGTGTCGGCAAATGACATGATGTCGCTTTATGTGGGTTTGGAACTGCAATCTTTAAGTCTTTATGTATTAGCCTCTATTCGTCGTACGCATTTACGTTCAGCTGAATCAGGGATGAAATATTTTATTTTAGGCGCTATTTCATCGGGCATGTTGCTGTTTGGAATTTCTCTTGTGTATGGTTTTACTGGATCAACGAACTTTGATGTGATTGCATCGACTCTGGCTGGTGAAGTTAGTCTGGGTGGTGTTATTGGCTTTGTATTTATTTTGGCAGCGCTTGCGTTTAAAATCTCTGCTGTACCATTCCATATGTGGACGCCAGATGTGTATGAAGGCGCACCAACGCCTGTAACGGCTTTCTTTGCCCTTGTGCCTAAAATTGCCGCTATGGCATTAATTATCCGCCTTTTGTTTATTCCGTTCTTCGCCATCTCTGAACAATGGTTCCAGATGGTTTGGTTTTTGTCTTTTGCATCTATGGCCGTGGGGGCGTTTGCGGGACTCCGTCAACATAATATCAAACGCTTACTTGCCTACAGTTCCATTGGGAATATTGGTTATGCCCTGATTGGGATTGTTGCGGGAAATGAGATGGGGTTGAGCGCTATTTTGGTTTATCTGACCCTTTATATGGTGATGACGGCAGGCGTGTTTGGCATTGTGCTTTGTATGCGCCGTGATGGCGCGGCGGTTGAATCGATTTCTGATCTGGCGGGATTATCGCGTAACAGCCCATGGCTTGCTTATGCGCTTGCGCTTCTTATGTTCTCCATGAGCGGTATTCCACCACTTGCTGGTTTCTTTGGTAAATTTATGGTGTTTCAGGCCGCGGTGCATTCTGGTCTTTATATACTGGCCGTCGTTGGGGTTCTGACATCTGTTGTGGCAGCGTATTATTATTTACGCATTATCAAAACGATGTTCTTTGATGAACCTGCTGATAAATTTGAAGGCAATATTGAGTTTGGCCGTAAGCTTGTCATTACGTTATCTGTCGCGTTTATTGTGTTGTTTATCCTTAACCCATCGCCTTTGGTTGAAATGGCACAAAGCGCCGTCCATAGCTTATTTTAATAATGGAATGGCGTATCCAAACCTATCAAGAGGTTGAATCAACCCAAGATATGATTCACGAGGCCGCCGCCCAAGGATTAGGAGAAGGTGTTGTTGTTCAATCGATGACGCAACGGGGCGGGAAGGGCCGCCGTGGTAATGAATGGATTTCACCCGTTGGCAATCTCTATCTTTCTTTATTGTTGCGCCCTAAATGCACCCCCCAAGAAGCAGGACAGATTTCATTTGTGGTTGCCATAGCGGCAAGCGCGATGCTGGATGAATATATTGATGACAGTAAACATAAAAAAACATTGAAATGGCCGAATGATATCTTGATCGATGGGTTAAAGCTGTCGGGCATCTTGCTCGAAAGTGGGATGATAGGCCCTCATTTAGATTATATTGTGGTGGGGATGGGTATGAATATCTTTGCGAAGCCTGAGCTTACGACCTGTCTTAATGATGTTGCGAAAGAGCCAGTTTACATTAATAAAGTCCGCGATAATTTCCTTGAAAAGCTAGAATATTACTATGGCCTTTGGCAGGGAAAAGGCTTTGCGCCACTTCTTGAATTATGGTTAAACAAAGCGCACGGATTGGGGCAATCCATCACGGCGCGTTTGCCGAACGCGGAATTTAAAGGGATATTTAAAGATGTTCAGGAAGATGGCGCTGTCGTGTTAGAAATGCCAGATGGCAGTGATAAAATTATTCATGCCGCCGACGTTTATTTTGGAGAAAGCGCGTAATGTTATTAGCGATTGATATTGGAAATACCAACATTGTTTTTGCTATTTATGATGGCAATAAACAAGTTGATCAATGCCGTATGGAAACAAACGGCAAGATTCCAGAATCTATAAACGATATCGCGCAATCATATCCTAATATTACTGATGTGATTGTCAGTTCAGTTGTACCCAAAACAAATGACATGATTGAAAAATCCTGTACCTACCTTTTGAAGACAATGCCTATCTTTGTAGATTATCGGAATGCAGGTATTGAAACTGCGCTTGATAACCCAACAGAAGTTGGCGCGGACAGATTGGTGAATGCGGTGGCCGTAAAGGCGCATTATAAAAAACCCGCCATCATTGTGGATTTTGGAACGGCGACGACCTTTGATGTGATTAACGGGCGGGGCGTTTATAGTGGTGGTGTGATTGCGCCGGGTATTAATTTATCAATGACGGCGCTTCATATGGCAGCTGCAAAATTACCAGAACTGAGTGCTGAAAAAACAGAGGCCGTGATTGGTAGCAATACAAAAGATGCGATGCAGTCAGGAATTTATTGGGGTTATATCAGTCTTATTGAAGGCATGATTAAACGTATTTCTAAGGAAATGGGCGAAACACCATTCGTGATGGCAACGGGGGGGCTTGCGCCGCTTTTCATGGATGGAACAGATATTATTGAGGCTATGGATCAAGACCTTACAATGAAAGGGTTGGTGCATATTCATGGGCAGCTTACCGCAAAAGAAAATGAAAAGAGTGCTTCATGCAACTAAATAAAGATGAATTAAATTTTATCCCTTTGGGGGGAGCAGAGCAGTTTGGCGCAAACCTAAATGTCTATGCCTATCAGGGAAAATTATTGGCGATAGATTGCGGCATTGGTTTTGCGGATGATTACTATCCTGGTGTTGATATTTTATTGCCTAATCCGCAATTCCTTGAAGATAATAAAAAGAAACTAGCAGGGATGATTATTACCCATGCCCATGAAGATCATATTGGCGGTGTGGCGAAGTTATGGCCACGTTTTAAATGCCCGCTTTTTTGTACTGAATTTACAGCGATTATTTTGAAAAAGAAACTGGCGGAAAACCCAGAATGTGCAGGCGCGCGTATTCGTATTGTAAAACGCCATGATCCCGTTGAAATTGGCCCGTTTACAACCACGTTTTTACCAATGACACATTCTGTGCCTGAAAGCTCAGCCGTTCTTATTGAAACAGATTTAGGGCGTGTGCTGCATAGTGGGGACTGGAATTTAGACCCAGCGCCTGTGATTGGTGAACCTGTGGACGCGGAGACTTTTAAGAAAATTGGGTCTGATGGTTTATTGGCTTATGTTGGGGATTCAACCAATGCGGGGGTTGATGGTTTTTCTGGATCAGAAGCCGAAGTCGCAAAAGGCTTGGCTGCTGTATTTAAAGAATGTAAACAACGCATTGTGGTGACGATGTTCGCTTCCAATGTGGGGCGGATTATTTCTATTTGTAAAGCAGCAGAGGAAAATGACCGTCATGTTTCCGTGATTGGTCGTTCGCTTCATAATATGATTGGCGCGGCGCGTGATTGTGGGTATTTGGATGATTTACCTGACTTTATTCCTGAAGGCGATATCGACCTTGTCCCGCGTGATAAAATTGTGGTGATTGCCACGGGATCGCAAGGGGAAGCGCGTGCGCAAATCGCCCGTATTGCCCGTGGTGATCAAAAAAATTTAAAGCTGATTGAAAATGACACGGTTATTTTTTCTGCTCGCCCTATACCGGGCAATGAAAAAGAAATTATCTTTGTTCAAAACCGTCTTGCGGGGGCAGGAGTGAATGTAATTAGCCCGCGTGATACAAAACATATTATCCACGTGTCTGGACACCCCAACCGCGATGAAATTAAACAAATGTATGATTGGGTGAGGCCTGAGATCGTTGTGCCAATCCATGGTGAAAAAGTCATGATTGAAGATCAAGCCGAATTGGCGCGGCATTCTCAAATTAAACAAGTTGTTGTGCCAAATAATGGAAGCGTCATTAGACTTGCCCCTGGCAAGGCGGAAATTATTGATCACATTGAAACGGGATTATTGGCCGTAGAGCCGGGCCGCATTGTTGATGCTAACCATGTGGCGATTTCAGATCGCCGTAAGTTACAATTAACCGGGTCTGTACATGCATCGATTGTTGTGGACGGGAAGGGCAATGTTATGGCGCGGCCGCAAATCTCAAGCACAGGGTTGTTGGATGAACAAGATGAGGGAGATTTAGAGTTCCTTGAAGACCTAAAAGATGAATTGGAAGACATGCTCAAAAGCATGAAACGTTTTGATCTCTCCGAAGTTGATATGGCAGAACGTATTCGTATTAACTTACGAAAAGACATATTTGAGGTTTTACGGATTAAAACGAAGGTTTTTGTCCATTTGGCGCGGGTTTAATATGAATATATTTACAGGAATTATTGTTTTTCTTCTTATTTTTTGGACATTATTGTTCATGGTGTTGCCATGGGGCAACCATGCCAAGGAAACGCCAGAAACGGGGATGGCAGGCAGTGCGCCGGCCAATCCGCGTATTAAAAAGAAGTTTGTGATTACTTTTTTGGTGTCGTGCGTGATTTGGGTTATGATCTCGGTATTGATCCATTTTGAAGTGATAGATTTTTATGAAATCTCCCGTCAAATGGTTGCAGAAGACGAAATTAGATAAAGAAACGTAATGAAACTTTTAATCCTATTCTTGTTCATATCATGGCCTGTACAGGCGCAAGAAGCCGTTGACCCTGCTTGCCAAGCATTAGAGCGGCATAAGACGATTAATGATGCAACTTATCGTGCGGGTGTTGATGTGAATGGAAATGCGGTTGTGCCTGCGGATTTGGGAACGACTGCCTCCTCCATTGTGAAGAATGTCACGCGTATTCCCTTAACAGTTGATTTGACGGAGCGCTCACGGGCGCTTGGCTCTCCTGTTCAAGAGGGATTAGAGCTGGATGCGAATTTCGGTGTTTTAGAAATATATGAAGATGGTCGTGTGTTATTAGATGGCCAAGATTGGACAAATAATCTTCAGACTTTATGTGGAAAATCCCATAAAGTGATAACAAAAGACAAAATGATGAAGAAAGAAGAAGCGCTTCCTTTTAAAGAAATCGTCCCTGTGGTTGCAACGCCACCCAAAGAACCCGTTGTCAGAACGCATAAAATTCGAACACAAGAAGTTGAAATTCTGGATTTCCCTGCGCCAGAATACAAAGTTTTAATGGAGACACCACCGCCAATGGCGGATAAAAATGAGATATCTGATGTAAAAACAAAAATAATAACTGATAAACCTGAGCTTATACCTGATGAAATATTGCAGGGAGGCTTTTATAGAGAATAAAGAAAATGACCAAACCACAAAAAAAACAACAGCAACAACAAGGCAAAAAGCCGAAAACGGCGATTATACCAACCCGCGAAGAAGATTTTCCTGAATGGTATCAACAAGTGATTAAGGCCGCCGATATGGCGGAAAACTCACCTGTGCGTGGCTGTATGATTATCAAGCCTTATGGTTATGCGCTGTGGGAGAATATTCAACGTAATTTTGATGATATTATTAAGGATTTAGGCGTACAAAATGCGTATTTTCCACTGCTGATTCCGCTTGAGTTCATGAGCCGTGAAGCAGAACATGTTGATGGCTTTGCCACTGAATGCGCGGTTGTGACGCATCACCGTCTTGAAAAAGGGGATGATGGTAAGCTTATCCCTGCCGAAAGTGCGAAGTTGGAGGAGCCTTATATTATACGCCCCACATCAGAAACAATTATTGGGGATTCAATGTCCCGTTGGGTGCAGTCCTATCGTGATCTGCCGATGAAATTGAACCAGTGGTGTAATGTAATGCGGTGGGAAATGCGCACGCGCATGTTCTTGCGAACGTCTGAATTTTTATGGCAAGAAGGCCATAATGCCTTTGAAGATGGAGAAGGGTCACATGAAGATGCTATGAAAATGGCGCATGCTTATGCGGACTTTGCCGAAGAATATTTAGCGATGCCGATGTTGCGTGGTGAAAAAACAGCCGATGAGCGTTTCCCTGGTGCGATTGCAACTTATACAATGGAAGCAATGATGCAAGATGGTAAAGCCCTGCAGGCAGGAACATCGCATGATATGGGACAAAATTTTGCCAAATCTTTTGGCGTTAAATTCCAAGGGCGTGATGAAAAAGAAAGCTTTGCCCACACAACGTCATGGGGTATTTCCACCCGTCTTATTGGGGGAATGATTATGATGCATGCAGATGATGACGGCATGATTATGCCACCAAAAGTTGCGCCCATTCAGGTACAAATTATTCCTATCACGAAAGATGATAATAAGGAGGCGTTGCTGAAATATTGTACAGCGTTTAAAAAATCACTTAAATCTATTGGTGTTCGCGCCGATGTCGATGCACGTGACTTACGTAATCCAGATAAAATGTGGGGAGCAGTGAAAAAAGGTATTCCGCTTCGTGTTGAAATTGGCGGGCGTGAAATGGAAGAGGGGGTGTTAACCCATGTTCGCCGTGATATTGGTAAGGATTCCAAGGCGACAGTTTCCCAAGAAGATTTTGTGGCAACTGTGCATGGTATTTTAAATGATATTCAAAGCACGCTGTTTGAGAAAGCCAAAGCATTCAGAGATGAAAATTTACGCGACGTTTCCTCAATCGAAGAAATTGACGCATTTTATAAAGATGGCAATGTTGGTTTTGTGAAAACGGATGTTTCTATCCTTCAAAATCCTGCTTTTGCAAAGCTGAAAGATACTTATAAATTAACGTCGCGCTTAATGCCATTTGATGATAAAGGCACAAAGGTCGTTATTGGTAAGGCGTATTAACAGATATGTTTTCTCCTTTTGAAAGAATGATGGCATGGCGATATTTACGAGCGCGTAAAGCCGAAGGTTTTGTGTCTGTGATTGCTGGATTTTCGTTTGCGGGGATTATGCTGGGCGTGGCAACGCTTATTATTGTGATGTCGGTCATGAATGGTTTTCGCGCCGAATTGGTAAGCCGTATTTTAGGGTTGAATGGGCATCTTAATGTTTATTCTCAAAGCGGCCTGATTGAAAATTTCATGGGTCTGGTTGACCGACTGGAAAAAGTCGAGGGAGTGCAATCTGTTCGCCCCCTTGTTGAAGGGCAGGTTCTTATATCTGTTAATGGCGCCGCCAACGGGGCGATGGTACGGGCGATGACGCGCGAAGATTTTGCGACCAAGCCAATCCTTTCTGACTCTATCGTGAACGGGCAATTAACGAATTTTATTGATCAACAAGTGGCGATTGGCGTGAATTTAGCGGAGCGTTTAAACCTAAAAATTGGTGATGAGATCACTTTGCTTGCGCCGAAGGGGCGCGCGTCGCCGTTTGGAACCATTCCACGTTCGCGTAAATATTCTATTGGTGTGATCTTTGATGTGGGCATGTTTGAATATAATAGCGGTTTTATCTTCATGGACTTAAAATCTGCTCAACAGTTTTTTAAGCTGGGCAACAGCGTTAATTCGATTGAGGTAATGGCAACCAGCACTGATAAAGCCGACCAAATTAAAGATCAAATTACCAATGTGATCGATGAAGATTCCCGTATTTATGATTGGCGTCAGGCCAATAGTTCTTTTCTTACCGCGCTTGCGGTTGAACGTAATGTGATGTTCTTGATCTTGACGTTAATTATTTTGGTTGCGGCCTTCAACATTATTTCTTCCATGATCATGCTGGTCAAGGATAAAGGCAAAGATATTGCGATTTTGCGTACGATGGGCGCAACACAAAGCAATATGCTGTCGATTTTTACCTTAACGGGAGCCAGTATTGGGTTGGGTGGTACGGTATTTGGTGCGATTTTAGGAATTGCTTTTGCGGCTAATATTGAAATTATTCGTCAATTTCTTGAGGGGTTGACGGGGACGGAGTTGTTTGCAGATGAGATTTATTTCCTTTCCCAACTGCCTGCCGTGATTGATTGGTCAGATATTTTATTTGTGGTGTTGATGGCATTTGGATTGTCCGTACTGGCAACAATATACCCCGCATGGCGTGCGTCTAAATTAGACCCCGTGGAGGCATTGCGTTATGAGTAATAAAGAGACAAAAAAGAATATACTTCAAACCACGGACTTAACCCGCGTTTATCATCAAGGTGAAACAAGTTTAGCTGTGCTTCAAAATGTTGATGTGGCCATTAAATCAGGAGAGATTGTCGCGCTTGTTGGGCCAAGTGGTTCGGGTAAATCTACGTTTCTTCAGGCGGTCGGTTTGCTTGATCAACCGACGGCGGGTGAAATCATGATTGGCGGTGGTAATGTCGATGCGATGAATGATAAACAACGTACAAAAATACGCCGTGATAAAATCGGTTTTGTGTATCAATTCCATTATTTACTTCCTGAATTTTCTGCGATTGAAAATGTTGTTATTCCGCAAATGATTGCAGGCATTAGCAAAAAAGATGCAGAGATACGCGCGAAGGAATTACTTGAAACGCTTAAGCTTTCTCATCGTTTAGAACACCGCCCTGCAAGGTTGTCGGGTGGAGAGCAGCAGCGTGTGGCGATTGCTCGTGCGCTTGCGAATAAACCTAGATTATTGCTGGCGGATGAGCCAACTGGTAACTTGGACCCCGAAACTTCCGAAACTGTGTTTGAATTATTGATGGATTTAGTGCGTCAACAAGGCATCGGCGCCATCATCGCAACTCATAACATGCAAATTGCAGACCGTATGGATAGAGTGCTAGAACTCAAAAATGGTCATATTTTGAGCTATTAAGGGACGCTTTTTAAATGTCACAAAAATGGAAGTGGAGTTTTGCAGAGGCTTTTTCTGTTGTCTTAGCGACATATGCTGAAGATTTTGGCGGTGCGGCCCGTCACTATAAATCGCTTTTATATGATCCTAATATTTCTGAAATTAACCATGATAAGATTACCGGCCTTCAATCAGGGGGTGGGCAACCCGTGATCCTCGTTCATGGCTCACCAGACAACGCAATGCGATGGGAATATTTGTTAAAAAATCCACCAACTGATTGCCACATCATTGCGATTGATCGCATGGGATTTGGGAAACGTGGGCATGAAAAACCAGATTTAGAAGCGGATTCTGTGGCGCTCTCGTCTTTCCTTTCACAATTTGAAAAACCAATCTTGGTGGGGCATTCTTTGGGCGGTGCGACGGTGGCACGCCTTGCTTGTCATCATGATATTAGCGGGGTGGTATTCGTGGCATCTTCTGTTGATCCAATGTTGGAGCGTATATTACCTATTCAAAAACTGGGAAATTCACCGTTTATTAAATGGATTTTAAGTCGTTCTATCCGCCATAGTAATGAAGAAATGATGCAGTTATTTGATTATATGATGAAAACAGAAGGTCATTTGGGTAAGGTCACGGCGCCTGTTCATGTGGTGCATGCACAAGATGATTATTTAGTCCCCTTTGCCCATGTTGCGTATGTGAAAAAATACTGTAAAAATTTCACTTTAACATCAATAGAAAAAGGCGGACATGGCTTGCCCCGGACGCGTCCTGATCTTATTGTAAGCGCGATAGAGTCTGTAAGGAAAACACGATGAACGAACTTGATTTTATGAAATTGGCAGAATTGTTTGCAGACAAACCTCTTATTATTTATCTGGCAATCTTCTTTTTTACCTTTGTATTGGAAGATGTGGCAACGGCATCCGCCGCACTACTTTCTTCTTATGGTCATGTTATGCCTGAATTGGCCTATGTTTCATTGCTGGCGGGTATTGTGTTGGGGGATTTGGGGCTTTATGGGCTGGGTTATGGTGCGTCCCATTTCAAATGGGCAAAACGATTATTGGAACGTAAAAAAGTAACGCTTGTAAATAAATGGTTGAATAAGCGTGAAGTGATTGCTGTTTTGGGTGCGCGATTTATCCCAGGGGCGCGGCTTCCGACTTATACGGCGATGGGGTTTTTTAGATTATCTTTTACAAAATTTATGATCACAGTGTTCTTCGCCAGCGTCGTTTGGACCAGCTTACTTTTTGGTATTATTTACACGGTGGGTGAGGTCTTTGTTGATGAATTACATTCATGGAGGTGGCCAATGGCTGCCTTTATGATTATTCTTGTGCTATTGTTGCCGCGTTTAATTGAACATATTGTTAGTAAAAGGACGAAACTATGACTGCTCTACAGCATGATATCGCTCAAATGCCTGCGGATGATCCGCGCTTTGATGATCCAGATTATTGTTTAAGAACGCAACGCGTTCCTCATGAAGGAATGCCGCCGATGGACACAAAGGCGCCTCCCACATCTTATTTTGAATTTTGGCCCAGCTGGCGCTTCTATACACCGTTGTTTTTCTATGGGCTTTGGCTTTCTCTTCGGTATGGTGGTGCGACCTTGCCGACTATCGTCAATCCGCATTTTGATAATGGCGGCGTGGTTGGGGAATCTAAGGTTGGGATTTTGGATTTAATCGCAAGCGGTAATGCGAAGAAATTTGTTGCCCCTTATGTGGGTATTGAAAATAACGATAGCGCCGCGATGATCTATGACCGTGCGATTGCGTTGATGAAAGAAAATAACGTTAAATTTCCAGTTGTTGCAAAACCTAATAATGGGTGCCGTGGTATGGGCGTACAACCGATTTATGATGCGTCTTATTTAATGCCTTATATTGAAGGATATCCGCAAGATGAAGTTTTCATTCTGCAAGAACTGGTTGATTATGAAGGGGAAGGGGGCGTGTTTTATGTGCGCCAACCAGATGAGGAAAAAGGTAAAATTATTTCCCTGACTCTTAAATACTTCCCTTATGTTATTGGTGACGGAAAAACGTCACTGAAAGAATTAATAGAAAATGACCCACGGGCGGGATTGTTAAAACATGTTTATTTGCCGCGCCATGAACATCGATGGGATATGGTATTACCCGAAGGACAAGCGTTCCGTATTGCTTTTACAGGATCGCACTCCCGCGGAACGATCTTTAAAAATGGCAATGAATTTATTACGAAAGCCATGGAAGAACGCTTTGATGAAATAACTAAGGAGATCCCTGAATTTTATTTTGGCCGTATCGATATCCGCTTTAAATCAATGAAAGACTTGGAAACAGGCGATAATATGCGTATCCTTGAAATTAACGGTGCAACGGGTGAGGTCACACATGTCTGGGATTCTAAAAACACGCTAATGAATGCCTATAAAGACTTAGCGCAGCAGTATAAATTGCTCTACCAGATTGGTGCAAAGAATAGGAAGCGTGGCTTTAAAGCCGATAGCATGCTGTCTCTTTGGAAGGAATATAAGGCTTATAAAAACTTAATCGATAAATACCCACAAACGCATTAAGTAAAAGCCTAAGCCCTCTCGACTTCACAGTGTATAACGCTATATTGTGAATTATGCCCAACAGCACGACTGACATTCAATTCGTACATCTTCATGTGCATTCTGCCTATTCTCTTGCGGAAGGGGCGATGCACCCGAAGGATTTGATTAAGCATTGCGCATTAAATGGTATTTCGGCTTTGGCTGTTACAGATACTAATAACATGTTTGGGGCGCTTGAATTTTCAATGGCGGCGATGGATAAGGGCATTCACCCCATTTATGGCTGTCAGGTCAATGTTGGCGAGGCGGAGCAGCAAATTGTTTTACTGGTGCAAAATGAAGTGGGGTATAAGAACCTCTCAAAACTGATTAGTGATGCTTATATGGATGGCGATGTGTCCAAAGGCGTAACCACGAGTTTTGAATACTTAAAAGCATTAAGCGCGGGACTTATTTGCTTGACGGGCGGTGCGGTAAAGGGATTTCGTGAAGAAAAAGATATTCTGATGCTCAAAGAAATGTTTGATGATCGGCTTTATATTGAACTCCAACGTCATGGCCTCAAAGAAGAAGGCATTCACGAAGCGGCGCTGATTGATTTGGCCTATCAACATAATATCCCCCTTGTAGCGACGAACGATGTTTATTTTAAATCCCGTGATATGCATGAGGCACATGATGCATTGCTTTGTATTGCCGAAGGGCGGTATATTACCGAGGATGATAGACGCAAAGCCACGCCTGAGCATTATTTGAAATCTGCGGAGGAGATGGTTGCGTTGTTTAAAGACATCCCTGAAGCCATCCAAAACACCGTGCAGATCATGCAGCGTTGCTCTTATTTATTAAAACCGATTGAACCGTTATTGCCGCCGTTTGAAACCGAAGGCGGGCGCGGTGAGGTTGAAGAATTAAGGGCGCAGGTTAAAGCGGGATTAGAATGGCGACTGGATACGTTTGAAAACCATGCGGAGCGGGATGTTTATTTTGACCGTATGGAATTTGAGCTTAAGACTATTATTGATATGGGCTTTCCGGGGTATTTTCTGATTTGTGCGGATTTTATTCAATGGGCAAAAGACCATGGCATTCCCGTGGGGCCGGGGCGGGGATCTGGTGCGGGGTCTGTCGTGGCGTGGGCGTTGAAGATTACAGATCTTGATCCACTTCAATTTAATTTGCTGTTTGAGCGTTTCTTGAACCCAGAGCGTGTATCCATGCCTGACTTTGATGTTGATTTTTGTCAGGATCGCCGTGGCGAAGTTATTAATTACGTTCAGGAAAAATATGGCCGTGATCGCGTCGCGCAGATTATTACCTTTGGTAAGTTACAAGCACGGGCGGTGGTGCGTGATACGGGCAGGGTGCTTCAGATGCCTTATGGTTTGGTGGATCGCTTAGCAAAGATGATCCCTAATAATCCTGCTGCGCCGACAACACTTCAAGAGGCGCTTGATGCTGATCCAGATTTTAGGGCGGAAGTAGCAAAGGATGAAACAGCAGAAAAATTAATTGATATTGCGTTAAAGCTTGAAGGGCTTTATCGCCATGCGTCGACCCATGCGGCGGGATTGGTTATTGGGGATCGCCCGCTTCATGAACTGGTGCCTGTCTATCGTGATCCACGTTCTGACATGCCTGTAACGCAATTTAACATGAAATATGTTGAACAGACAGGTTTGGTGAAGTTTGATTTCTTGGGTTTGAAAACTCTAACCGTTGTTCAAAAATCTGTAGAGATGATTAAGGCGAGCGGAACCGATATTGAAGATATCCTTAAAATCCCGCTTGATGATGAAAAATCATACCAGTTAATGGCCAAGGGGATTTCTACAGGCTTATTCCAGCTTGAAAGTTCAGGCATGAAAGATGTGTTAAAGAAAATGAAGCCGAACCGCTTTGAAGACATTATTGCGCTTGTGGCGCTTTATCGTCCGGGGCCAATGGATAATATTCCAAAATATATCTCAACAAAGGCAGGAGCAGAAGAACCAGATTATTTGCATCCAAAATTGCAATCGATTCTTGAAGAAACATTCGGAATTATGATCTATCAAGAACAAGTCATGCAGGCCGCACAGATTTTGGCGGGATATACCCTTGGCGGTGCGGATTTATTACGGCGTGCGATGGGTAAGAAAATCCAAGCTGAAATGGATGCAGAGCGCGTGAAGTTTGTTGATGGTTCACTTGCCAATAACCAAGTGCCAGAAGAACAAGCCTCTGGCATTTTTGACCAAATTGCAAAATTCGCGGGGTATGGGTTTAATAAATCACATGCCGCGGCTTATGCACTTATTGCCTATCAAACGGCGTGGCTGAAGGCCAATTATCCTGTTGAATTTATGGCGGCGTCCATGACGCTTGATTACGGCAACACGGATAAGCTCAGTGTGTTTAAGCAAGAACTGGACCGTATGGAGGTGGAACTCCTACCGCCAGATATTAATAAATCCGAAGCGATGTTTAAAGTTGAAAATGGCGCGGTACGTTATGCGCTTGCAGCGTTAAAAGGCGTGGGTGAGGGGGCGATGGATAAAATCATCGCAGAGCGTAATGAAAATGGACCTTATCAAGATATGAGTGATTTCATGGCGCGTCTTGATAATAAAGTCATGAACAAACGCCAATTTGATGGGCTTATTTGCGCCGGTGCGTTTGATCAATTTGAACCAAACCGTGCCTTGTTGCAGGGCAATATTGAAATGCTGCTGCGTCATGCCACGCAACTTTCTGATGAACGTGAAAGTGGACAAGCTAGCTTGTTCGGTGGAGAGGCCGTGGGCAGCGAAATGCCAGATTACGCTCCTGTTGAAAACTGGGATCAATTAGAAAAGCTGGCTTTTGAATTTAAAGCGGTTGGTTTTTATCTTTCTGCGCATCCTCTTGATGCCAAAACAGAACAGTTGCAAAAAATGGGTGTTACACCCTTTTCACAAGTACCGTCAAAACTCGCCCGTCAAAGTTCAGGCCGCGTCAGTATGGCGGGTATTTT
>CALHAW010000041.1 GCA_937934135.1 uncultured Alphaproteobacteria bacterium | reverse complement strand
AGGAAAATATTATGAAATTATACTACGCACCTGGAGTTTGCTCTATGGCTGTTCACGTTCTTTTGGAAGAATTGGGCGTTGAATTTGATACTCAGCGTATTGACCTTGCCTCTGGTGAGCATAAACAGCCTGAATTTTTAAAAATTAATCCACGCGGCGAAGTGGGCGCGATGGAAATTGAAGGAGAGAATTGTTCCGAAAATGCGGCGATGATGATTTATCTGAATGATAAGCATGATGGTACCATGATCCCCCAATCAGGCATGCCGCGCATGAAGGCCATGCAGTGGTTGATGTTTGCGAATGCGAGCCTTCATGGAGCCTATAGTAAATATCTTTTCGTTAACCGTAATGATGCCGACAACGCTGCCCTTTTGGACGTTGCACAAGCCAATATTCAAAAGCAGTGGGATGAGGTTGAGCGCCATTTAACAGCCGAAGGAACGGATTTCCTTGCAGGGAATAAGGTAACGGCAGCGGATATTTACACGACAGTTGTCGCAAATTGGGGTTTTATTAAAGAAATGCCTAAATTTGGCCCAAAGACAACGGCGCTTTTAAAAGCAGTAAGTAGTCGTCCGACCTATCAAAAGGTTCTGGCTGCCGAAGAAGTGGAGTATAAAGCTGCGGCTTAGATAAAAAAAGATTCTATAATATAGAACAAAAAAACCCCAGAGCGGCATTTGCTCCGGGGTTTTCCGTAGATACGTTGATCTGAAGAATTTATTTAGGGCCGTTTAACCCCTTAAATCATTATGCGCGCACAATGATATCTTCAGGGCTATAGCGCCGCTCCCTTATTAGGGGAGGACCAAATGCCGATCTCTAAACCGTTATTGGAAGTTGCGCCTGTTACGGCCTTAAAACTGTGTTCTTGATCATTCATCTGATCACCTCCTTTCTCTTTGTTAAAACAATATCTTTATTATGAAGCAGGATGGTAAATCGTCAAATTAAAACCCTGTCACGTTAGATAAGGTGTGAACAATTTCCATCTGCCGCTTTCAAAACAGCGGTGAGGTTGTATAGTGAGGCATCATTTAAAGGAGAGAGATATGGCTGGAAGCTTAAATAAAGTGACGTTAATTGGTAATTTGGGGAATGACCCTGAAGTGCGCACAATGCAAAATGGCGGCGAAGTTTGTAATTTATCGATTGCAACCTCTGAAAGCTGGAAAGATAAAAATACGGGCGAGCGTAAAGAACAGACAGAATGGCACCGCGTTGTTATTTTCTCTCCTGGTCTTGTGAATGTGTGCAAAAGCTATTTGAAAAAAGGGTCTAAAGTTTATATTGAAGGGGCGCTTCAAACACGCTCTTGGGAACAAGATGGTCAAAAGAAATACAGCACTGAAATTGTATTGAAAAATTTTGATAGTAAAATGGTCATGCTAGATGCACGTGGCGGTGGCCAAGGGGTTGGTGCGGGCGGTGGTTTTAGCGATAACCAAGCTGGATACACGCAACAACCAGCGAATATGGGCGGTAATGCCCCAGCGCCTGTTGACGAACTTGAAGATGAGATCCCATTTTAGGTATAATGATTAGATGAAACATCTCTTGCTCTGCTTTTTAGCGCTCATATTGCTTGTTCCTGTTGCATACGCACAGGAGGAGGCAATGGTAAATGAGGCAGAGATGACCGATGAAAATGGCGGACTTGAAGTTATTCAACCGAAAGAAGAAACGCTTCAACAGCGTATTGCCCTTTCAAAGAAAATGCACGATATCTGGCCCGTGCGACCGAAGATTGAATCAGCGATTGATGTCGTGGGCGAACAGGCGCCTGCAACCGAGCGTGCGCGCTTTAAAGCGGCCATGCGTAAGGCAATGGATTTTAACGCGTTAGAGACTAAATCAATCGAGACCATGGCGGATATTTTCACGGTCGCCGAAATTGAAGCAATGATTGAGTTTTATGGCTCAAAAGAAGGGCGTTCTGTTTCCTTTAAAACGGGAGATTACGAAGCGGCGCTCCAGCCGTTATTGCTTCAAATGATTGATAAAGCGCTGCTTGATACGCGTCTTGGCGCGCAATAAAAACCCCCTAAATACATCTTCGAAAATAACGCTTAATTTTACCCCCTGAAAACTAGCTTAAACCCCCGTGATTTCTTGTGTTTCGGGGCTAGAATTGCTATCAATGGGAGGTTATTTTAGAATCATTTACAAAGAGATAAAACGCTAGAAAGTTAGACCATGAGCGACGCTGAACAAACACCACCAGAAGATCAAAATCTGCCTTCGATTACGATTGAAGATGAGATGAAGCAATCTTATCTTGATTACGCGATGAGCGTGATTGTGAGCCGGGCGCTTCCTGATGTACGTGATGGTCTTAAACCCGTTCATCGCCGCATTTTATTTGCAATGCGTGAAGGGGGATATACTTCTGATAAACCGTACCGTAAATCCGCCCGTGTGGTTGGGGATGTGATGGGTAAGTATCACCCGCATGGTGATTCTGCGATTTATGATTCGATGGTGCGGATGGCGCAAGATTTTTCTCTTCGTTTACCGTTGATTGATGGGCAGGGGAACTTTGGGTCGATGGATGGTGATCCGCCGGCGGCGATGCGTTATACGGAGTCACGGTTGGACAAGGCCGCCGAGGCGCTGCTTGAAGATATTGAGAAAGATACGGTTGATTTTCATCCGAACTATGATGGGTCATCTAAAGAGCCAGAGGTGCTGCCTGCGCGTATTCCAAATTTATTGGTGAATGGAGCGGGGGGGATTGCTGTGGGGATGGCGACCAATATTCCACCGCATAATCTGGGTGAAGTGGTTGATGGGTGTTTGGCTTATGTCGAAAATCCTGACATTACCACAGAAGAACTGATGGAAATTATCCCAGGGCCAGATTTCCCAACAGGCGCGCAAATCCTTGGTAAAATGGGAATTAAGTCTGCGTATAGTACAGGCAATGGCTCGGTTAAGATGCGATCAAAAACATCGGTTGAAGAATTACCAAATGGCCGTGAATCGATCGTGGTACATGAAGTGCCATATCAGGTGAATAAAGGGAAGCTTCTTGAGCGCCTTGGTGAAGTTGCGCGTGAAAAAATTGTCGAAGATATTTCAGAAATCCGTGATGAATCTGACCGTGATGGGGTGCGTGTTGTGATTGACCTTAAAAAAGGTGCGGTAAACGAAGTGGTGTTAAATCAGTTATTTAAATATACCGCCCTGCAAACATCCTTTGGGTGCAATATGGTTGGGTTGGATCATGGGCGTCCGCGCATCTTTATCTTAAAAGATTTTGTTGAAGCCTTTGTAAAATTCCGTGAGGAAGTGATTACACGTCGTACTATTTTTGAACTGGGTAAGGCCCGTGACCGGGCGCATGTCTTGGCTGGCTTGGCTGTGGCTGTGGCCAATATTGATGAAATTATCAAAATGATCCGCAGCGCCGCAAACCCTGTTGATGCGCGTGAAAGCTTGCTTGCGAAGCGCTGGCCTGTTGGGGATGTCAGGCCGTTGATTGAATTGATTGATGATCCAGAACATCCTGTTGAAGAGGATGGCACCTATCAAATGTCAGAAATACAAGCCAAAGCCATTTTGGATTTACGCCTGCACCGTTTAACCGGATTGGAGCGTGATAAAATTGGTGACGAGCTTAAAGTGATTACTGATTCTATTGCGGAGTATCTTGCAATCCTTGCGAGCCGTGAAAAAATGTTAAAAGTCCTGACCGATGAATTGATTGAAATCAGAGAGAAATTTGGAACGCCGCGCCGTACAGAAATTTGTGAAGCAGAATTTGAATCTGATATTGAAGATTTAATTCAACGCGAAGATATGGTGGTGACAATCACGCATGGTGGTTACATTAAGCGGGTACCGCTTGATACATATCGCGCGCAAAAACGTGGGGGGAAAGGGCGTTCTGGTACGGCATTGAAGGATGAAGATTTTGTTTCTGATATGTTTGTGGCTTCGACGCATACACCCATTATCTTTTTCACCAGCCGTGGTATCGCGCATACGTTAAAAGTATGGCAACTGCCGCTGGCTTCGCCGCAATCACGTGGAAAGGCAGTGGTTAATTTACTGCCGCTGGAATCGGGTGAAAATGTTTCCGTTTACTTGCGTGTGCCTGAAGATGAAGAGACCTGGAAAAACCTGGATATTATGTTTGCGACATCCCATGGGTCGGTGCGCCGTAATAAATTGACGGACTTCCAGAATATCCGCTCTAACGGCCTGATTGCCATGAAATTGGATGAGGGGGAGAGCCTTGTATCTGTGAAAATTGCCCATGAATCTGAAGATGTTTTCTTAGCATCCAAAAAAGGAAAGGCCATCCGCTTTAACGTAGATGCAATCCGTGTTTTTGCGGGACGTAATTCCAAAGGGGTGCGTGGCATTAAGCTGGGTAAGGGTGATGAAGTAATGAGCATGTCTATCTTAAAACGTGAAGCGGAAGGTGTGCAGGAGCAAGCGCTGCTTTGTGTATCTGAGTTGGGTATGGGTAAGCGGACATTCGCGTCTGAATATCGTACCATTGGTCGCGGTGGGCAGGGGGTTATTAACATGAACCTGACGGATAAGACTGGTGATATGATTGCAACCTTCCCCGTGACAGAGGACCATCAGGTGATGTTGATTTCTGATCAGGGACAAATGATCCGTATGCCGGTTGCGGGAGTGCGCCATACAGGGCGTTCTACGCAAGGCGTTCGCTTATTCAACGTGGCGAAGGATGAAAAAGTCGTTTCGGTCGCGTGGCTGGTGGATGATGAGGAGGAAGAAGCGGATGCGGGACAACTAAATGGCGCGGCGCAAGACCAAACAAAAGCAGAAACAAAGACGGAAGCACCCAATAACCCGTCTGACGATTAATGATGGTTGATTTTTCTGTTAGGCAATCAACGCTGGATGATGTTTCTGGCATGATGGTTGTTCAAGAAGCGGCCTATCCCGCCACATTTCAAGAGCCTGAAGACATGTTTGCGGACATTGTTGAAAATGCGCTGGATACGTGTTTTGTCGTAGAAAAAGAACGAGAATTAATCGCTTATTTGCTGGCGCATCCTTCTGAAGAGGGGCGCGATGATTACCAAGGTGGTTTTCATTATGTCGCAAAGACGGATGTTATGTTTCTTCATGATTTATGCGTAACCCCGCAAATTCAATCTAAGGGCGTTGGGAAAGCGTTGTTTGCGCATTTTGAACGTCATACCAAGTGCGCGGGTTTTTCAAAGATTATTGGTATTGCCGTGGGGGAAGCAGTGCCATATTGGCAAAAATTAGGTTTTAACATGGTACGATCTTATCCTTATAATGGGATGCCCGGACAATATATGGAGAAGGATTTATAATGCCCCTTATTGCGATTATTGCATTTGTAATATGCGTTGTTTTATTTGTTTTGTTGAGCAACGTTTTGGCCAACAGAAAACAGATTAAAGCGGCGTATGATTACGGAAAAAAGAAATTTAATATTGAACTTCCTGAAAATGCGGCAATAAATGACCGCGCCTTTCATAAATTGTCAGATGAATCCGCCTTTTTTATGCTGGTGATACCGTATTTAGGTAGCTTGGATGCGAATAAAAGAGATAAGTTGAAATCTGAAATTGAAAGATTAAAGTCAGATTTAAAAATTGATGGAGCGCTTTATGATCGTTTCATTGTTGCTACTCAAAAGAAAGAAGCGCCATGACACAGCGTATTGGTATTTACCCAGGTACGTTTGACCCCATTACAAAGGGGCATCTGCATATTATTAAACGGGCGAGCAAGCTGGTCGATAAATTAATTATCAGTGTTGCGCTTAATCCGCATAAAAAGACATTATTTACCCATGAAGAGCGTGTTGCGCTTGCAACCAAGGATGTTCAAACGCTCTCTCTTACTTGTGAAATTGAAGTACAGCCCTTTGATGAATTGCTGGTGCATTATGCGCAAAATGCTAATGCTTGTTGTGTTTTCAGGGGGTTACGGGCGATTTCTGACTTTGATTATGAATTTCAAATGACAGGAATGAACCTTCATTTGGCACCCGAGCTTGAGACGGTTTTCCTGATGGCGGCAGATAAGTGGCAGTTCGTTTCTTCCTCCTTTATTAAGGAGATTCATGCCCTAAATGGGGATATGGCAGATTTTGTCACGGCAGAGACATTAGACGCCCTCAATAAAAAGCGTATTAAGTAAGGTTTTTTGCTTGCAAAACAGGGCAATAGACAGTAATTAATGCGTTCGATATGCATTATCTGTATATAGACCGCTTAGCTCAGCTGGTAGAGCAACTGACTTTTAATCAGTAGGTCGAGGGTTCGAATCCCTCAGCGGTCACCATTT
>CALHAW010000040.1 GCA_937934135.1 uncultured Alphaproteobacteria bacterium | reverse complement strand
CACACGGCAACCCCAATGGTCTTGCTTCCCAAATCAAGCCCCATCAGGCGCACATTTTTCGGCAGTTCTTTTACATCAACAATCATGGCGTTATTTATACATCATTCGGGTATTGCGTCCAACGCCGTTGATCGTTAAATAGTTAGATTAAGTTTAATCATAGCGTCCTCACACCCTCTTAAATAATTAAGCGTGCATGACGGCAAAAACCAAAGGTTTTTATTTTAATGAGCATAGATAAAAAAGCAGTAATGAAAGTGGCGAACCTCGCCCGGTTAAAAATCAGTGACGAAGAAATTGATCGATATGGCCCGCAACTTTCCAATATAATTAATTTTGTTGAACAACTGAGCAAGGTTGATACTGATAATGTTACCCCACTCGCCAGCCCCGTGGATATTGCCTTACGCCTACGCGAAGATAAAGTAACAGATGGCGATGTACAAAAAGACGTTCTTGCGAACGCCCCAGAAGAATTAGAAGGCTTTTTCGTCGTCCCGAAAGTAGTGGAGTAAAAAATGACAAAATTCACTGATCTTACAATTACCCAAGCCCTTGCGGGTTACAAAAACAAAGACTTTACTGCCGTTGAAGTCACCCAAGCGCATATTGATGCCATGGGCGCGGCAAAAGGTTTAAACTGTTTCATCACCGAAACACCAGACCACGCCCTAGCCCAAGCCGCCCAGAGTGATAAGCGTTACGCCGCGAATGAAGCGCGCGCGCTTGATGGCATTCCGATTGCGATGAAAGATTTATTCTGTACCAAAGGCATCCAAACTACCGCCGCGAGCCAGATTTTAAAAGGCTTCATTCCAGAATATGAATCAACCGTTAGTCAGAAATTATTAGATTCCGGAACAGTCACCCTTGGTAAAGCAAATCTTGATGAATTTGCCATGGGGTCTGCCAACACAACATCCCATTTTGGAAATGTAATCAGCCCATGGAAAGCCAATAACAGTGACGCGGATTTAGTCCCCGGTGGCTCTTCTGGTGGCTCTGCCGCCGCCGTTGCTGCACGTATTGCAATGGGCGCCACAGGCACAGATACAGGTGGATCAATCCGTCAACCTGCGGCCTTTTGCGGCATTACAGGCATTAAGCCAACCTATGGCCGTTGTTCCCGTTGGGGAACAGTTGCGTTTGCTTCTTCATTGGATCAGGCGGGCGCTTTTGGTCGTTCCGTTGAAGATTGCGCCCATCTGCTTAAAGCCATGTCCGGATTTGACGAAAAAGACAGCACCAGCGCGAATGTTGACGTGCCTGATTTTGCCGCAAACCTAACGGGTGATTTAACAGGTAAAAAAATTGGTATTCCGAAAGAATACCGCGTTGATGGCATGCCTGACGAAATTGAAAAAATCTGGCAACAAGGCATAGAATTTGTAAAAGATGCGGGCGCAGAAATCATTGATGTATCCCTCCCCCATACAAAATACGCACTTCCCGTTTACTATGTTATTGCGCCTGCGGAATGTTCTTCCAATCTCGCCCGTTATGATGGGGTGCGCTATGGTCTTCGCGTTGAAGGAAAAGATTTGGATGACACTTATTCCAACACCCGCGCCGAAGGGTTTGGTGATGAAGTAAAACGCCGTATCATGATTGGCACTTATGCGCTTTCTTCTGGATATTATGATGCTTATTATATCAAGGCACAAAAAGTTCGCCGCTTGATTTCAAATGACTTTGATAATGCGTTTGAACAATGCGATGCACTTTTGACCCCTACCGCGCCCAGCGCCGCTTTCGCCATTGGGGAGAACGAAGAAGACCCTATTACAATGTATCTCAATGACGTATTCACCGTTCCGGCCTCCCTTGCGGGATTACCAGGCATGTCTGTGCCAGCAGGCTTAAATACCAACGGTCTTCCTCTCGGACTTCAAATCATTGGCAATAAATGGGATGAAGCAGGTGTTTTAAACGTCGGCCAAGCCATTGAAAAAGCAGCAAACTTTACTGCCATACCCTCTTTGACCACAAAATTAGCGGCGTAATGGATTTTCAGGTACAGTAGAGGTATGAAATATATACTTTTACTCCTGATGGCACTTGTTGCTTTTCCTGTCTCCGCTCACGCAACCCCGATTGATCGTGAAACGGCCAATGCTTATTTTTTAAATTGTAAGGCAAACCCTGATCCACGTTTTAGTGAAGAAGCACAAGCACAGTTTTGCGGTTGCACTGCCTCTCAAATGCTCACAGGCTTTACCGTTGAGGATATGAATAAAATCAACACCCCCAATGACCCCGCCGCCCGTCAGGCCGTTAACAAATTGATGATTAACATTTATGCCCCGTGTATACAGTTTCCTGCGAAGGAATATCATTACCAAACCTGCGTGAAAGAGCCAAAAACTAAAATATTAGGCAACCCTGAACGTATTTGTGCCTGTGCCGCAGATCAAGTGGCAGGATACCTACAAAGCAATTCCAAAAATCTCCTGCGTAATATCCTACGCCGTGATCCCAACATCGTAGACCCCATGCAGGCCATTTATAACGATGCAGAATTTCAAAAATTTGCGCAATCCCGCCTTGCTGGTTGTATCACGCGTTAGGCGCTGATATA
>CALHAW010000039.1 GCA_937934135.1 uncultured Alphaproteobacteria bacterium | reverse complement strand
GCGACGGGGACGGCGTTTTGGTTTCCTTCTGGATCAACCCAACCAATATTGCCGTCACTACGGCGATAGACCATGTTGAGGCCTTCATGGTTTGGGTTTTTAAACATCAACGCATTTTCACCGGAAAGATCGAGGCGCATTACGGCTTCAGATACGCTCATTTTTTGAATATTGGTGATCATTTCTGCGACGATTGCTGGCTCCGCTGGTTTTTCAGGTTCTTCTTCTGTTTGTTCTGGTGTCAAAACAGAAATTTGTGCGGGAATAACATTGCCTTCATCTAGGCGTTCATGATGATCACGCAGGCGTTTTTTATAACGGCGTAATTGTTTGGCGACTTTCTCGCTTGCTTTATCAAATGAGCTATAGGCGTCTGTGTCTTTGGCATCCGCCATAACCATGATGTCTTTACCAATGCGGATAGAAATATGTGTTTTAGTGAAGGCACTGCCTTCGGGGGAGAGGGTAATAATGGCCTCAATCGCGCGGTTAAAGTATTTTTCGTTAATATCTTCTATTTTATCCGAAATGTGGGCGCGCAAGGCGTCACCCAAGTCCATTTGTTTACCATTAATTGATAATTGCATTCGTTCTTCCTCTTTATGATTTATACCAGTATATAATGAATGTGTTAAAAAACAAAGAAAGCATGATGATTTTATGGCCTTAAGAAGTAAAAAAATTGGAATTTTTGATTCTGGCTTAGGCGGGCTTTATGTTGCCCGTGCGGTGCGTGCGATGCTGCCTCATTATGATTATGTGTATTTGGGCGATACATTGAATGTGCCTTATGGGGGCCGGTCCCTTGACGCAATTTATACCCTGTCAAAAGATGCCATTAAATATTTATTCGAAGAACAAGAGTGTGATTTGGCGGTGATTGCCTGTAATACGGCAAGTGTTACCGCGCTCAGAAAGCTGCAAATAGAATTTCTACCCAAACACCATCCAGATAAACGCATTTTGGGTGTGATTGTCCCTACATTGGAATCTGCAACAGAATTGGGAGCGTCGCGCATTGGCCTTATTGCGACTGATTATACGGTGCGATCCAAAATTTATGATGAAGAAATTGAAAAAATAAATGCTCACGCCACAATTTTTGCGAAAGCAACCCCGCTTTTGGTGCCGCTCATTGAAAATCAAGGGGAAAAATATATGGATATGGTGCTGGCTGATTATTTAGAACCATTGATTGAACAAGGGCTTGATAGCCTTATTTTAGGATGCACCCATTATATTGAAGTCAAAGACCGTGTCCGTGATTTAACCCGCCACCGCGTTAGAGTTTTGTCACAAGATGAAATAATCCCTCCTAAGTTAAAAGATTATTTATCTCGCCATCCAGAAATGGAAGAACGCTTGGGACAAGGTGGTACCCTCAAAATCATGGCAACAGACATCAACCCCAGTTTTTTAAAAAATGTCGAAAAACTTATGGGCGAAGGCGTAAAAACAGAAGTTGCGGCGTTTTAAAGTTGAATGAAATCTTTTTTGGTGCCGATAGTATTCTTCTTATAAGAATCGATTGAGTTATTAATTTTATATTTTATATTTTTTTCTTGTTGTGATCCTGCTGTTGTAAATAAGTTCGCGTAACTCTGAGCAATATTATCACAAAAACGTATTCCTATAGTATTAAAGTATTCCATTTGTTCAGCAGTGGGATATGTGAAGTAACTATCAATAAATCTTGTTTGCTCGTCAGTAAAAACATATCCATTTTTTTTGAAGTTTTTAAGATGCTTAACGATTGCTTGTGCGCTATTTTCTACCAAACTTAGATATGTGTCTAAAACTGGTTTTTGTAAATTTAATGGCTTTTTGATAACTTCAATAATAGCGCCTTTATCAATACTGTTATTGATTTCATGTAATGTCCAACCGTATTCTTTTTCTTTATTAGCAATGGCGAAGTAAGGAATGTGGACGCCTTTATACTTTGGTAAAATTCCCGTATGTAAATTCCATATAAACCCCTTACGCTTAAAGATTTTAATAATGTCTGGTTTAAAAATTGTTGTAATTCTTAATGATATAGCTCCAATTAAATCGGGGTCATTTTTTATTATATTTTGAAACTGTACACTATTGACGTCATTGATAGCGTATAATTGTAAACGATATTTTTGGGCAATTTGTAGATTAGATAACATTATATTGTCAGCATTATCATTTGATACGGATGGGTGTTTTTCTAGCATTGGTGCAACGACATCTCTTAATAACCCAGTTTCTAAAAATCCAATATGATTGAGAGCGATGTGGTCTGCTTTTAGATGATAAGGCTCTCCTGTATTGAGTAAAATGGGGGTAATCCCTTGTTCTATTAATTTAGGAACTAAGTGATTTAAAACTACATTACCAACAAGCCCATTTCGTATAAAAATTGCTATTTTCATGGTTTATAACCTTCAATATCAGGTAGCATAGTTATCTCATCCCACACGAAATCAAAAAGTAAACAGAAGCTGTCATTAAATTCTTTGTTATGAAGACTTAAAATATTTACAGAACCTTCTTCGAAACTGAGAAATGCAATACGGTTTCCGTAGCAATATATAGCCTGCTCATTAAATATTTTTTTTGGTACCCAGCGATATTCAGAATGCTTTCCGCCGATAAAGTTCTTTTCTCCTTCTTCGCAGGTTACATTGAAAGAGATTTGATGCGCTATTTTTTGCATGCGTTTTGTGTGCGTTGCATACCAATCTTTTCCAAGCCAATCTATAAAGAATGTAGGTCGAGCATTCCATAGGCGTATTTTCCCGCCCTCTTTGCTGGCTTGTTCGTACACATCATCCATAAAATCTCTAAACCCCGCCTGTCCGCGGTAGGTTTTTGTTTTTAGGGTTTTGCGTTTTACGCCTTCATCGGGGGTAAATTCCACCCCTTCCATGTCAAAATGATAGGCAATTTTTTCGAGATTATTGGCAGAAAGTCCTGATTTCCCAG
>CALHAW010000038.1 GCA_937934135.1 uncultured Alphaproteobacteria bacterium | reverse complement strand
TCTATGACCTCAACACTACCATCGAGATCATAATCTATGTCTGCATATCGTTCTTTGGATATGGCTAAATGATAATTAGTGAATGTCTTTTGCATTTTCCCAAATCACATCAAAAGAAACACGCAATGAACGCGTAATTTCAGGGTTATCTAAAACAAGAACTTCGACTTCATCACCGAATGTAATAAAGCCAGTCTGGTCACCATAAATATAAATTGTTTGGTCATTAAAGTGTTCAGCGGGAACAGTTTTATATGTTGCAAAGTTAGAGCCGATTAAACTTTTATCACCTTCTTTGATAAGGACACGAACATTAGGGCTAATTTTAACCATCCTTTTTGAATGCATATCGTAGTAATCAGAACCTAAATGCTTAATTAAATAATCAGGCAACCCATTTTGAATAGCTATATCCCCGCTACCATCTTTAGATGTGCTATAAATATCATTATAAAAATTACGAAAGCCTTCGTCGCCTTTATAGATTTTAATTTCAGCATTATTGGGGCGAACCCCACCTGCCTCTGTAAATTCTAAGCCGCAATTCTCATAAAATCCTTGAAGAGCAGATAATGTTGAAGCTTTCGGATTCTTAGTTTTTTCATTCTCAATATCGCTTATAGCCATAGGATTTAGGCCAATTGCTTCTGCAACTACAGACTGTGAGATATTAAGGGCTGCGCGTGCCATTCGGAGTTGTTGAACTGTAATCATTATGCCTACACCTAGTTTTTTTAAGATTATTAACTATTTTTTAACCTAAAGTCTATAAAAATCATACCCACAGCAATAATAAATATTGTTTTTGAGTAAAAAGACTAAATTACAGGGGAAAAAGTAAAATGAGTAACACTGATAAGAAAAACCAAGAAATGAGCCAAGCCACACTTTTGAAATTTCTCCACGGAGCAGTGCGCTTACAATGGGATCACTTTGGGGAATGGCAGGAGATGCTATGAATGCAAGTGTTAGTGAGCAGTCTGGTTACTTTCAATTAAAACTTCTATAAATTAATAGCCTATACACACTAGAAACAGCACTAAATTTATTGGCAATACAGGCTAAGTCATTGAAATAATTGGCGTCCCGTACGGGATTTGAACCCGTGTTGCCGCCGTGAAAGGGCGGTGTCCTAGACCCCTAGACGAACGGGACGTATAGAAATGATCTTAAAGACAATGCTTTATAATAGTTAATTGCTTATAAAATCAAGTGTTTCTTATAAAAAAAAAGAAAAATATAATATTGGATAAAACGGGCTCATCTTAATTTTCTAAGGGTTTTGTAAATTGTGTAGAGAATAGTTAGGAAATGACTACTTACACCACCATTCTATTTAGAATAAATAACTTACTGGTATAGAAAGACGAAATCTTCCATTTGGTACACATTGGAGTATGGAAGACGTGAAAAAACCAGACGGTTTAGAAAAGCGCGGTGACGTTTATACAATAAGTGCAAAGAATCTCTATGGTATAAAAAAATCAACAGCAATACTCAATAATAGATAGCTTGCCCGAAAGCAGATAACCCAACTAAGTATTTGGAGTGACGTTTTGGCGTTAAGTTTAGTCGGCGTAAAGATTTTGAGACGTTATCTTTTTGTGTAGGATCAAATTTAATTTCCATGATGGTATAGGCGTATGAAACAGCAGTGTCACTGAAAGGACGGGAGTGTGCTAGGGGAGCATAAAAATTAATAGACCGATCGAACGTGACGCGTATTCCGTTTTGTCCTTCATAATATTCACGTTGGTAAGAAACATGCAACGCTGGAGATAAATGATTTTCAAGGGGGAAGACATCATCTCCGCCAAGATGGGGGTGGAGAGACAAAAATAAATCACGATACTCAGTTTGCAGTAGGTCTTTCTCAAACGTTGAAAGGGGATATTTATCTTTATGTCCCAATCGTCCTGTACGGTGCTTCACTTCAAGGCGTGCGCCATGAATTTTTTCTCTTTCTTCATTGTGATACCAGCGCAGGCGAATTTTTTGACGATCTGAGACACCTGCTAAATTATCACGCACAGCGGAATAAGCAGGATCATCGAAATACACTGAGTTTACTGAACGAGAAGGATGAGCTACATATGCACTGGTGAAACCGTAGAGCCATGAGAGCGCTTTTGAGAGTTCTGCTTGATCTAGGACGAATTTAATTTCATATCTGAAGTCAGGATCATCATTGTTAGGGGTTGTTTCGATCATTTACGCATGACTCCGTTATTGTAAAGCTCTTTGACGTCTATTTTTTTACTACGGATCCATTTTCCATCAACCGATAGTTCGGTTTTCTTTTGCCGTGAAAACGGCGTACTACCATTATGCGTAAGGCCTGAAATTGTCATAGCGGAGGGGCCGAACATATCTTTTTTAACGTAGGTCATTGCGGCATGTAATGCATAATCTAGTACTGTTACGCTGCTGGCTGCGACTACGCTGCCATCTTTGGAGGCTATCCCTACTCCGACACGCTTAAAGATACTGTTTTTTACGGTCAAGTTGCTTTGTTCACCTGCTGAGATGGATTTATCATGCACGTCTGTAATGGTGACGTTTTCGATATGGGCCTGACCGCCTGAAAAATCGAGAGCATCACCGCCAATGTTTTCTAATATTGTCGATACAATTTTTCCTGTTGAAAAATCGCTGTCAAAAGCGTCAGAACGGGTATTTGCAATAAAGCTATCTTTGATAAGAAAATCAGACTTCACAATATTAAGGGCATCCTCAGCTTGTGTGCCTATAATTTGAATCTGTTCAAGAGTTACTGGAGATTTATAAAATGTGACGCCTCCTGTGAGTGTCAGAAGGCCGTCTTGCAGAGCATTTGTATTTGTGAATGTTACATGGCTCAAGATGGAGGGTTTTTGCGCTTCTAAGACATAGAGACCCTTCCAGTGCTTTTGTGATGGCTTGAGTACTATAGGAAGTTGAGCGGTACCTTTAGCGATTAAGGCACCTTTTACAATTAAATATGCCTCAGGTGCAAAGCTTAATATTGCTCCTGGTTTAAGGGTTAAGCTTCCATCAATGACGAGGGGCGTTTTCACGTTCCATTGTCCAGCGGGAACATAGGTTGTGTTTTTATCTTTTTTAACGAAAGCAGGTTGGGTGATTGAGGCTGCTGCTAACGGGTTTGATACAGCTGTTACCAAAGTGGCTTCATTACGGGCTGTACGCTGATGTCCGCCGTAAGATGTCACTAGCGTAAATTTTTTATCATGGAGACCAATCTGATTTGTGGGAATAACGAGCAGGCCATTGTTTTCTGTGTACGGGGGGATAATTACTGGTTCCACGCTCTCGAGTGGTTTTTTATCATAAAGAATTTCTTTGAGTTGGACAGGAACGTTTAGAAGATTAAAAACGTGTAGCCGGCCATCATCATAGTGACGGACATGGATATGATCTAAAAGGTCAGCAGCCTGTTCTGGTGTTGGTGGAGTTATTGAGGGCCTGTCTTTTTCTGCTTTTTGGTCGACGGGATCCGCTTTAATGCTCATTGGCGGAGTTTGAGTTTTTAGAGACTTTACCGCATCTAAGTTACTTGCAAGAACCGCAATGTCTATTGGATAGTTACTGGGGAAAAAGCTACTATGGTAATCATAAATTTCCGGAGCTTGCTTTACGGCTTGTATGGCTGTGTTTAAGTTTTTTCTGAAATGAGTCAACCCTTTTTCCGAAAATAGGGCTCTCTTGTAAAGAGACGGCATTTCAAGAGTATGGAGGTCGGAGAATAAGTACTGTTCTTTTTCGATGGCTTTAAAAACGCTCTGATCAGCGCTGACGGGTTCTATCTTCAGGGTGTAGGGATTGAAATAATAACGCGCATTACTGGAGACCAGACTGTGGAATGAATTCCAAATGATGGAGATTAGAGCAGTGCTGGAAAAGCTATCGACATCCAGAAGATCATCTTCTTCGCCGCGCTCGAATTTATGAGCGACGTAGCTGTAATGAGCACGATGTATGGGGTCAGCTAGGTATTTATTGCTTTGATACACCGATGTTGAAAATGCTAAATTAGACAGGCGATAATCTTGATAGGGATGTGCTTTTATTTTGTGGTAATACCAATTTTTTTCATTTGTAAGTTTTAAAATGATAGAATTTTTGGTCTCTTGCTTTTCTAATAGCTCTTTGGACATGTGTTCTTCAATGTTCATGATTCCCCATTTTTGGCCGTTCACAAAAATCTGAACATAATCATGCTTTGTGGCTATATTGCCGCTTTTAACGACAAGGTTTTGAAAAATTTGGTCGTAAGGATATTGTCGGTCAGCGGGCTTATGCAGGGAAAAACGTTTAAAGCCTTTGATAGTTTTATTACCTTTTAGTGACACACGGAAGCTCATACGTGTAGGGGATCGCCAGTGGTTATAGAGGTCGCCCTTTAGGCGTAACTTAGCTTTATGTGTTTTACCCTTATATCTAATTTTGGCGGGGACTTCGTGGGGCTGCGTCAGAATGTCGTCTTTTAATGCGCCTTTACGGTCTTTGAGAATTGTTTGATAGTGTTCAAATTTAATATCGATATCAAGGCGTTCTATATTAGGGCGTTCTTGAAAATTAGTGATTTTTGTGTAAATGATATTTGGAAGGCGCAATAAAACACGCTCAGGCAATTGGGCCACTAACTCTACAGCTAAAGCTGTAGGCGTTTCCCCGAATTCTAAAAAAGAAGTGATTCCGAATAGGCCCTTTAAGCCAGAAAAACCCCAATCTAAAGTCATGACTGTGTCAATTACTGTGAAGGTTTCTTCTTTGATGCGTTGTTTATTAATGCTCAAGGCAAAGATAATGCACAGCAAAAATAAGGCAATCAAAAGTGGTGTACGGGCTTCAGGGGTTTTTATGTTCATGCCATATTCCCGTTTTCAAACACCTGTTACCAGTTGGTCCTTGCCTCGAAGAAAGAACATGTAATGCCGTCAACTGAGCTGCGCAATGTACTAATAATGCCGTCCAAATTCTCACCTGTGCTGGGGACCATCAGGAGCACGGCTGTGTTGGTTTTTTCTCCGTAATCTAATCGTACAATTTTGAGGCTTTCCACCTTGCTATCTATAGATTCTAGGAGGTTTTCAAAAGATATGTCTGGTGAATTCCAGTTAATGACCATGTTATATTCTGTTGTTTGCCCTACTTTACGATTAGATAGCCAGAAATAGACAACGAATAGAATTAAGGTGCTTATTAGGGTTGTGATTAATGTTTGCCCCGCTCCGTAACCAAGACCCAGAGCAATAGCGAGAAATAAATAGACGAGCTCTTCAGGTTCTTTGATGGGTGTGCGGAAACGTACAATCGATAGGGCTCCGACAAGGCCGAGAGATAAAGCCAAAGAAGATTTTACTACAATTATAACCAAAAAAACGACAGCAGAGAGGATCGGCAAAATAGCGCCGATGTGATTTTTTCCAGTCAAAGAGAAAGAGCGCCTAACGTAGAATGCTCTGACGATAAAGGCCATAATCAGGCAGATTATAAAATTAAAAGAAGTTGGCAATAAAGCAAGGGTGGCGGAGTCGCCCGAGACCATTTCTACAAATTTATCAAGATCATTCAACGGTCATCTCCTTGTTATTTTCCTCTATATTTTTATCTACTATGAAACAGTAAAGCGATTATACTGCCCTATGGCCTTGTTCTTGTAAAGTAGGGCCACCAAAAAGGCCACCTATAATTTCTTGTAATGTTATTTTAGATACTTTTCTATAAATTCATTACATATAAGTTTGTGAGTTTCTTGCAATTCGGTATCGTTTTCTATCATATCTAAATAGATACTTACAAAATCATCCAGAGAAACGATAAGTCTTAAATAGTATTTTATAGTTGGTAGCAAGCCATTCAGAATAATTTGGCAACCGTGATTTTGTTTAACTTTTTCAATAATGACTTGATTTTTTTCTTGATCCAAAACCCCTGCATTTGAAAGTATGTAATATCTTTGTGGATTAAAGTCGTAAATCTTTTGTTCTGCTAGACGAACGGGACGCATAGAAATAGTCTTAAAGACAATGCTTTATAATGGTTTACGGCCCATAAAATCAAGTCTTTCTTCTAAAAAATATTAAAATTCAGTCAGGGGCGGCCTCCTCTTGGCAAAATGAGGCCTGCAGACACCCTGAGACTTTTTATAACCGCGATCTTCTGGCGTTCCATTCTTCACCCTTGCAGCTTGTTTAAAAAAAGCTGTCCATATTTCTCAAGCTTAGAGCGTCCAACCCCTGGCACTTCATTCATAGCCATTAAAGTAGATGGCTTTTGCAATACCATTTCAATCAATGTTTTATCATGAAACACAACATAGGGCGGCACATTATTTTCTTTTGCAATATCCATCCGTAATGCTTTTAGCACCATAAAGAGCGCTTGATCTGCTTCATCTTCCAACAACAATGCTGGATCAGTTTTTGTACCAGAGCGCGCAGAGCTTTCCCCCAATGATTTAGGATCAAGACGCATTTGCAACATAGGTTTAGATTTTAAAAAGGCAACACCATCATGCGTAATTTTGATTGCGCCATGGGCGTCCATGTCCACATATAAAAACCCGCAGGCAACAAGTTGACGGATAAGGCTTTGCCATTCTTTTGCGTTATGTTCATTACCAATACCAAATGTGCTTAAATTTTCGTGGCCTTGGCGTTCAATACGTTCATTGGTTTTACCGAGCAAAACATCAATAACATACCCACCACCATATATTTGACCCGTGCGTAAAATACAGGATAATAATTTTTGCGCAGAAATTGACCCATCAAATGTTTCAGGTGGGTGCAAGCAAGTATCACAATTTCCACAAGAGTCTCCCGCATCATCAAAATAATTAAGCAAAACTTGCCGGCGGCATGTTGCGCTTTCACAATAACCCAAAAGCGCCGTTAGTTTTTGTCGTTCAATACGTTTTTGTTCTTCGGGTGACTCTGACCCTTCAATCATCTGTCTTTGTAGGGCTAAATCCTGCAGGCCATATACCATCCACGCAACAGACGGCAGACCGTCGCGCCCCGCACGCCCTGTTTCTTGGTAATAAGCTTCGATATTTTTTGGTAAATCCAAATGCACTACAAAACGCACATCGGGTTTATCAATCCCCATGCCAAAAGCAATCGTAGCGACCATGATCACGCCTTCTTCTTTAATAAAGCGCTCTTGATTATTTGCACGAATTTTGGAATCTAAACGCGCATGGTAAGGTAGCGCTTTATATCCTTTTTCTGTCAACCACTGCGCCGTGTCTTCAACTTTACGGCGCGATAAACAATAGACAATGCCGCTTTCACCGTCGTTACGTGCCTTTAAAAATCGTAAAACTTGACTGCGCGGATTATCTTTAATAGAGACGTAATAGGTAATATTTGGCCGATCAAATCCAGCCACATAGAGTTTTGGCAGGGACAATCGCTCAACAATATCTTTGCGCGTTGCATTATCGGCCGTTGCAGTCACGGCAATACACGGCACGTTGGGATACCGTGTTCTTAATAGAGAGACTTGGCGATAATCAGGTCTGAAATCATGCCCCCATTGGGAAATACAATGTGCTTCATCAATCGCAAAAAGGGCGATCTTAATATGATCTAAAATATCAAGAAATGAATCATGCACCAAACGCTCTGGCGCAACATAAATCAAATCAAGCATGCCATTGCGTAAATCATCCAATGTCGCCCACATATCCGCCTGATCAAGACCTGAATGAAGCGCGGAGGCCTTTACACCCGCCTCCCGCAACGCAATGACCTGGTCATTCATCAAGGCAATAAGCGGGGAGACAATAATCCCCGTTCCATCCATACAGATTGATGGGATCTGATAACAAAGCGACTTTCCACTTCCCGTTGGCATTAGTACGCCGCAGCTTTTACCTGCGATTAAATCAGCGATAATCTGTTCTTGTTCACCCCTGAACGCGTCATATCCAAAAACAGAGGATAAAACATCTTTAGGGGATAATGGTGCAACATCAATAACGGGAAGAACATTCATCAAAGAACCATAAAGGAAAAAAGACTGGTAAGTCTAATATCAAATCACGCCATAACGGGCTTTTCCTATATTTAAATATCTCGTTTTATCCTACACAATATGCTTACATGAAAATTGACGATAAAAAGAGACCACCTCATGCTATTAAACACATTTCCAACTACTGAAGAATTTTATAAAACCTATTGGGGACGCAAACCCTTTATTGTACGTAGTGGTATTGATAAAGCCTTATTCGATACGCTGATTGATGGCGATACGCTTGCGGGGTTGTCTTTAGAAAATGATATTAAATCACGCATCGTTAAAACCGCGGATGAAGGCGGAAAATGGGTTTGTGAACATGGCCCTTTTAAAGAAAGTTATTTTTCAACATTGGGGGATAAAAACTGGAGTCTTCTGGTACAAAATGTTGACCAATATCATCCTGAAACAGCTAAATTATTAGAGAGCTTTAATTTTTCTCCCCGTTGGCTTCTTGATGACATCATGGTCAGTTACTCCACCCCCGCAGGCAGTGTTGGTCCCCATACAGACAGCTACCATGTCTTTCTTATACAGGGCATAGGAAAGCGTTTATGGCGTATTGCAACCACCCCTACCCAAAATGAAGAATGTATCGAAGGATTAGATTTAAAAGTCTTAAAAGAAAGTTTTGATGGCGAAGATATAGAAGTCACCATGGGGGATGTCATTTATATCCCGCCCAACTTTGCCCATGAAGGCATGACGCACGAAACAGCAATGACTTTTTCTATCGGTTTTTTAGGACCCAAAATGTCAGAGCTTTTTATTGAGTACGGTTATTACCTAGAAGAAACAGAAACACATAATAAACGCTACGCGGGAGAAGGCTTAACCGCAAAAAGCGCCTGCCTTGAAATCCCAACGGACGCACAAGAAACAATCAAAAATGAATTATTAAACACACTGCACACAGACAGTTTTTCAAAATGGCTGGTGGAGTATTTCTCATCCACTCCAGAAGATGACTAATCTTTAAACCAATCTGATATGCCACGCCCAACATACGAACCGCTTGCCATACAGGCCTGAAGCAGATAACCACCTGTTGGCGCTTCCCAATTCAGCATTTCGCCCGTAACAAAGACGCTTGGTTTATTCTTCAACATAAAATTCCTATCTATATTATCAAACGTCACACCGCCTGCCGTTGAAATGGCCCGATCAATCGCAAAAGTTTCTTTCAAATCTAACTTATAAAATTTAATAAGCTGCGCAATATTTTGCGGCGTATAATCATTTAATTTCTGACGTTCTGGAAGTTCCATAATCAAACCAATCGCAACATCAGATAGATTAAGCGTTTTACGCAAATAATTCGACATGGATAATTTTGATTTTGGTTTTTGTAAGCGCTTTATGATTTCTTTTTCACTCAAATCAGGCTTTAAATCCAGAATAAGTGACGCCAATCCATTATCCGCAACGCCTTCACGCAAAAAAGATGAAAGCGCATAAATAGCGCCCCCTTCGACACCATTTTTGGTGATTATAAACTCACCTTTTATTGTTTTACCATCATAAGACAGCGCAACAGCTTTCAATGACTTACCTTCAAATTTTTTTGAAAAAACATCAGACCATTTAACAATAAATCCACAATTTGATGGGCGTAATGGGGCAATCTTAACGTCCTGCCCTTCAAGGATATCAACCCATGACCCATCTGATCCCAAATTCGGCCACGAAGCCCCACCTAGCGCCAAAAGCGTTGCATCGGCTTGCACCGTAACCGCACCATCATTTGTTTGGAAATATAGCGCATCGCCGCGCCACCCTTGCCAATCATGGCGTGTTTTAAAAATTACTTTTTGCGCCTCAAGACGCGCCAACCATGCCCGTAAAAGGGGGGAGGCCTTAAAACTTTTGGGGAAAACACGGCCGCTTGATCCAATGAAGGTTTCCTCTCCTAACGCCTCACACCAATCTCGCATATCTTGTGGTGTAAAATGATGAATCACAGGTTTTAAAATATCCGCCGCTTCATTATATTTTTGAATAAATTTCTCCAAATTTTCAGAATACGTGATATTAAGACCACCCCGCCCTGCCATCAAAAACTTTCGTCCCATGCTGGGCTTGCGTTCATAAATTGTGACCATGTGACCATGCGCAGATAAAACATCTGCGGCCATTAATCCTGATGGGCCACCGCCAATAATCGCAACGTTTTTTGTCATTAAATATTAAGACTCAACCAATTTATAACAATCACCTTTTTCAACGCTGGATTGTTTACGTCTTATATAATCATTTTCTTTCACGCTTAAGATCGCATTATCACCAGATAATTTTTTAATACTAACGACTTTAAATTCCAAAATATCTTCAATACCAATCAGTTCCCCAATAATTTCCTGTTCACCAATTTTATCGCGTTTACCGCGTGGTTTATTTGGCGCTGCCCATAGGGGTTCATTCCATCTAAGTGTTTCACCAACTTCGATAGACTCGCATGGTTCCCATTGTTGTGTTTCTGACATAAATTTTCTTTCCAAGATTACAGAATAAGACACGCACTATAAGGTATATCCTTAAAAGAGTCAGCCCTCCCCTAAAGACACATAAAAAGCTCCCTTTTCCGTGCTTTATATGCCATAAGCTTCCGATGCTTAATATTACAGACCTCAGCTATCAAATTGGCCCACGCACAATTATCGAGAACGGAAATATCTGTGTCATGGATGGATGGCGCGTAGGGGTGATCGGCCATAATGGGGCAGGGAAATCAACATTATTTAAACTTATCTCTGGTGATTTGCAGGCCGATGGCGGCGCAATCAGTATCAGCGCAGGGCAAAATATGGGCATGGTACGCCAGGATATGCCCGAAACAGATGAACCCTTACTGAATGTCGTACTCGCCGCCAATGAAGAAATGGCCAATCTATGGCATCGCGCCGCAACCGAAGAAGACGGTAATAAAATTGCAGAAATTTACCAACGCCTTGATGATATTGGCGCCTATAGCGCACCGGCAAAGGCTTCTATGCTTTTAACTGGACTTGGGTTTAAAGAAGAAGAACTGCAAATGCCTTTCTCCTCTTTTTCTGGGGGGTGGCGTATGCGGGTGGCATTGGCCGCGGCACTTTTTGTAGAGCCTGAAATCTTGCTTCTTGATGAACCAACAAACCATTTAGATCTTGAAGCCATCATGTGGTTAGAAACCTATTTATTAGATTATCGCCATACCCTCATGATTATCTCACATGATCGTGAATTACTGAATAAATGTATCGATCACGTGATCCATGTTGATAAAATGCAGCTTACTCTTTCAACAGGAAATTATGACACATTTGAACGGGAACGAGCCTTAGCCGCAGGGTTACAGCAAAAAATGCATGAAAAACAAATGGCAGCGCGCGAACATATGCAAGCTTTCGTTGACCGTTTTAAAGCACAAGCCAGTAAAGCCCGCCAAGCACAAAGCCGTATGAAGGCGTTAGAAAAAATGGATATTGTAGACGCCGTTATTGCGGATCGCGCCGTCCGTTTTGTATTTCCAAATCCACAACAAATCGCTTCTCCCATGATTTCAATCAATCATGCCAATGTGGGGTATAATGAAGGAACGCCTATCTTAAAAAATATTCATCGTAATATTGATAATGACGACCGCATTGCCTTATTGGGCGCAAATGGTGAGGGTAAATCAACCTTAATGAAACTCATCGCTGATCGTCTTGGCGTGATGGAAGGCGAAGTTACTCGCTCTAAAAAATTAAAAATCGGGTATTTTTCACAACATCAAACAGAAGAATTAGATGTAGAATCGACGCCCTACCATGAAATGTTTGCTCTTTTTCAAAAGAAAAATGGCGGCGCAGCAGAACATCTTGTACGGGCAAAGCTGGGTGCATTCGGATTTTCCCGCGACTTGGCCGATAATAAAATTGGCGCCTTAAGTGGCGGTGAAAAAGCCCGCTTGCTTTTTGCCTTTATGAGCTTTGATGCGCCGCATCTCTTATTGCTCGATGAACCAACAAACCATTTGGACATTGATGCCCGTGAAGCCCTTGTACAGGCCTTAAACGCCTATGAAGGCGCTATTGTCATCGTGAGCCATGATCCAAACATGGTTGAACGTGTCGCCGACCGTCTGTGGTTAATCAAGGACGGTGCCTGTCAGGATTTTGAAGGGGACTTAGATGATTACCGTAAATTCACCATTCAGGCGCGCCGTGACCAACGCAAAGAAGGTAAAAAGAAAAAGAACAAAAAAATTAATGCGCCAGATGAACAATCACCCGTCAAAAATCCACAAATAATTGCAAAGCTAGAAAAGAAAATTACAAAGTTAGAGACGCAAAAAATAAAGCTTGAAACAATGATGAGCGCAGAAGATTTTTACAAAAAACCACAAAATGAAATCACCAAAGAACAAGATAATTACAAAAAAATAATCGAAGAATTAGAAGCCCTTGAAACAGAATGGCTCAACGCCCAAAATAATTAAACAGTCATTAGGAGACTTATAATGAAGCTCATCGTTCTAAACCTACCCCGGAATTTTAATGAACAATCCCTTGCCCTTCTTTTTAAAGATATTGGCAATATTAAATCTTGCACGCTTATTCTCAATGAAGATACGGGGAAATCAAAAGGATTTGGTTTTGTAGAAATGGCGCTTGCCCATGAAGGGGAATTAACGATCAAAAAACTACATGGCAGTACCGTCAATGAAAAAAGAATCCGCGTTAAACAGGTAGAATAATAATTTAATTATTCTATATTTTACCCCGATAATGCATTCGCTAGACGTTTAAAAAACTGCTAATGTCAGAAATATTTATTGTAGTAACGAAAAAAGCAGGCATTTTTTATGACACAAAATCATTTAGCCGTTATTGGTGGGACAGGTCTTTACCAATTAGATAATTTAGAAAATATTACAGAGCATAATATCGACACCCCCTTCGGCAAGCCTTCTGCTCCTATTATTGAGGGTAATATCGGACGGCAAGAACTTTTATTTCTACCCCGCCATGGCCGCCATCACCAATTTCTACCCCATGAAGTCAATTACCGCGCCAACATCTGGGCATTAAAAAAACTTGGAGCGCGCAGCGTTTTGAGTATTTCCGCAACTGGATCTTTACGCCAAGATTTTAAACCCGGTGATATCGCCTTAGCCGCCCAATATTTTGACCATACACGCGGGAAGCGTGATTATAGTTTTTTTGGCAATGGTGTCAGCGGCCATATCATGAGCGCAAAACCAACTTGTCCCGCTCTGACATCAGATATAATAAACGCCGCCGCCAAACAAAATATTACACCACATAATCATGCAACCTATGCCTGTATTGAAGGGCCGCGCCTTGGTACACGCGCCGAAAGCTTTTTCTTAAAGGATGCCGTTAAGGCAGATATGGTCGGTATGACCAATGTACCCGAAGTATTTTTAGCGCGTGAAGCACAAATGGGATATGTCACCTTAGCAATTTTAACAGATTATGATTGCTGGATGGATGACGAAAACCGCCATGTCACAATAGAGGAAGTCTTTAAAATATACGGGCAAACAATCGACAGTATTAAAAAAATTATTCAAGATTTATGCCATACAGGACTATCTGATGCACCAGAATGGATACGTAATGCCATTGTCCATGCCGTCCTGACACCAGAAAAACATTTAAGCCCTAAACAACAAGAATGGTTAAACATCCTTCGTGCCTAAAATATCCGTTATCATACCCACGCATCCCAAAGAAACCAAGCATCACGCGCTCTGTATATTCTTTGAAACCCTGAATGATTCTGCTATTGAAGTTATTATTTCCCAAGGGGAAAACCGTGCCAACGCCATGAATAATGGTGCTTCACAGGCCATGCATGATTATTTATGGTTTATCCATGCAGACACAAAATTAGAAGAAAAACACGTTACTGCGCTTAAACAGAACATAAAAAATCATCCGCATTATATCCATTTTTTCACTTTAAAATTTGATCAAGATGGGCCGTTTCTTATGAAATTAAACACCATTGGTGCCAATATACGTTCCTATTTTTTAGGATTACCATGGGGCGATCAAGCGCTCGCGCTTTCAAAGGAAAATTTTAATATCTTAAGTCAGTATAATGAAGAATTATTATATGGCGAAGACCATGCACTTATTTTACGCGCGCATAAAAATAAAATAAAGTTAAATACTATCTCCCTTTCCCTTATTACAAGCGCCCGTGAATATAGAAAAAAAGGGTGGCTTAAACTCACTATATTGCGTCAATATTTATGGATTAAATTAACGATTAAACTCACGTGGTCGCAATGGTTCAAATGAACAATCAGAATAAAAAAGAAGGATGTATTGCCGTTTTCACAAAGACGCCGGGTTTAACCCCTGTTAAAACGCGCCTTGCTAAAACCATTGGTACAAACAAAGCAGAAGATATTTTTATTCACTGTCTTAAAACACTCCATCACACTCTCAACATCTTCCAACAACAAAACCCAAACTGGGATATCATCTGGAGTATTGCCGAAGAAAACGGGGTTGATCATATTTTTTGGCAAAATAAGTCCTTTAACCGTCTTTGGACAGGGGATGGGGAATTAGGCACACGCCTCAGCACTATTTACCAAACCCTGAACAAAACCCACAAAAATATCATTTTTATCGGCGCCGATTGCCCCCATATCAGCGCCGGTGAATTAAGAAACGCCGTAACATTGTTAGAAAAACACCCTATAATCGCAGGCCCCACCCATGATGGCGGATATTATCTATTTGGCGCACATAAAACCCGGATAACACAGGAAATCTGGGAATCCGTACCCTATTCACAATCCAATACTTTAGAAGAATTTCTAAAGAAATTAGGCGGTAAAACGCCCCTTCTTCCGTTCAAAACAGATCTTGATGAAGTGGAAGATATCCCACCCCTTTTGCATGAAATAAATTTAATGGATAAAGAGGATTTCAACATCATCAAAAATGCTTTAAAAAAGATACCATGACACAACACATTCCTGATACGCACCCTCCCGTTAAAAAACAAAAAATTGGCGTTCTCTTGCTTAATCTTGGGACACCTGATGCGACAGATTATTTTTCTGTACGCCGCTACCTCTCCGAATTTCTTAGTGATAAACGCGTGATTGATTATCCCAGCTGGTTTTGGCAACCCTTATTACAGGGCATTATTTTGACCTCACGCCCTTTTCGCAGTGGCGCGGCCTATAAATCAATCTGGGATACGCGCACCAATGAATCGCCCTTATTAGTCTATACCCGTTCCATCACAGAAAAAATTCAAAAAGAATTTTCCCCTCATGACGAAATCATCATTGAATTTGGTATGCGCTACGGTAATCCCTCCACGGCCAGCGCGATGGATAAATTAAAAGAAGCAGGATGCACAAAAATTCTTTCTGTCGCTCTTTATCCTCAATATAGCGCCACAACAACCGCCACCGCCTATGATAAGGTTTTTGATTATCTGAAAAAAATGCCATGGCAACCCGCCATTCGCACAATGCCGCCCTGGCACGATGATGATGCCTATATTAATATCTTGGCAGATTCCATCACAGAAAAGCTTGAAACATTGGAACAGCCACCTGAAGTCATCTTAACATCCTTTCATGGCCTTCCTAAGCGCTACTTAATGCAAGGTGATCCTTACCATTGCATGTGCTGTAAAACATCGCGGTTGGTTCGTGAAAAATTGGACTGGCCTGAAGATAAATGGATTAACACTTTCCAATCGCGTTTTGGCCCCGAAGAATGGTTGCAACCCTATACAGATAAAACCATAGAAAAACTGGCCCATGACGGCGTTAAACGCATCGCGGTTGTCTCCCCTGCCTTTGTTTGTGAATGTATTGAAACACTAGAAGAAATAGCAATGGAAGTCAAAGACGAATTTATTGAAGCAGGCGGAGAAGAATTTACCTATATCCCCTGCCTCAACGACCGCGACAGCCATATTACTCTCCTCAGCCACTATATCCGCCATGAGTTACAGGGGTGGTAAGAAGGCAATTTTAACAAAACAGCACTTAAATACCCCTATCTGTCTGATATTTTAACTAATATTTAAGAACTTTTTAATATACTATAAATAAGGCATTGTAATAATAAACAGGGGTAAAAATGATTACACATATCTCAACGACTCGGTTGAATGAAAAAGGCGGCAGTCTTATTGCTCTTTCTTTTTTAATGTTAGTTTTAAGCGTCATGGGAACAACGGGGCTTTACCTTTATCAAAAATATAACGGCGTACAGGATGATCAAACCAGCATTGATCAATCACGTGAAATTCAAGATGCTATCGCCGCTTTCGTCAGTAGAGAGGGCCGCTATCCTTGTCCTGCACCCCTTAATGCCAAAATAGATTCCGCGCAATTTGGAAAAGAAATCTCTACAAATTGTCTCTCCGCACCGGTAGGAACAGGCACATTTAAAGCCATTGGCCGTGGCGGCGAAACCGTCAGAATTGGCGCTGTTCCGACACGCGCTCTTAATCTTTCAGATAATATGATGGTGGACGGTCATAATAAACGCTACGTCTATGCCGTGACAGAACGTATGGCGACCATCGGAACGGATCCTTATGCAGAACATGGTGTTATTACCGTACAAAATGCGGAAGGACATGATCTTTCTGCTGTAGGCGGGCATGCTATTTTTGCCTTATTAAGCTATGGGGAGGATTCAAGAGGCGCTTATGATATTGATGGGAATCTTATTACCGCATGTGATGTAACGGCAGATGCAGGGCAAAATTGTCAATTTCAAACGACGGCAAATACACCTGCTACTTTTGTTACAACATTATCCAAAAATTATAATAAGGATGAAAAAGGGTTAGAGCATAGCTACGCTTTTGCTGCCAATGAAATCCCTTATCGATGGAACACTGGGCCTTGGTCCGAGTGTGATGGTGATTGTTATTCTGGCACACAAAGTAGAGACGTGACATGCCGTAACTTAAATAATGGTGAAATTGTTCAAATCGCTGAAGCAGATTTAAATAACGCTAATAAAAATCCCTGTATTCATACAGCGCGCCCGCAACCCAGTAGGGTTTGTGGTTTAGGACCGTGTACATGGCAGGCTGGCTCTTATGGGCAATGCCAAGCATCTGGAAATGTAAGAATCCCAGACAGACGTAATTGCAAGCCGTAAACTACAAGATCAAAGGGAATATAAAGTGAACAATACACACCATAAACTATTAATAGGAACAAGCTTACTTGCTCTTCTTTTGGCAACTCCTATTAAAATTGAAGTGAAAGATCCGTACAAAGGGCTAAATATCACTATTTATCACTCTAACGCATGGGCTGGCGGCGATGGCGGTGGCGATGGTGGCGATGGCGATGGCGATGGTGGTGGTGGCGATGGTGGCGGCGATGGCGATGGCGGCGATGGCGATGGTGGCGGCGATGGCGGAAGCTTTGGCACTACTACTTGCATAGGAAATCAAATCAGGCCTATTACATGTCTTAATCATAAAGGGGAAACCCTTGGGGCAAACAAACATCATCTCTGTGATCAAAATGGTTCTAGACCATCAACAACACGTGGGGGATGCAGTTATTCTTGCCAGGCAAGAAATACCAATACTAACGACGGTGATGGAGGTAGAGATCCTCTCATTTTCGATTTAGATGGTAATGGTGTTTCATTAATTAATGCCGATGAATGTGTTATGTTTGATATTGATAATGATGGTGAAGTCAACCAAACGGGGTGGGTGGATCCAAATGATGGCTTACTCGCCATTGACCGTAATGGAAATGGTATTATTGATAATCAGTCAGAGCTTTTTGGAAATGATAAAGTAGCGGCTTATGCTGATCTTGCCCAATATGACCTAAATAAAGATGGTATTATCAACGAAGATGATAAGGTTTGGGACAATTTAAAATTATGGGTTGATTCAAATAGTAATGGGCAAACGGATGAAGGTGAGCTGAAAACTCTTAATGAACATAAATTTGAAGAAATTAGTGTTCAATATCAAACCGCTGATGAAATCCGTGAAGGAAACCGCGTCACGCAAACAGGCACCTTTACCCGTATTATTGAAGGTGTTGGTAAAGTTGTCAGCGAAGTGATTGAGACCTTCTTTGATTTCTTCTCATAACTATTTTTCTATTAAGCTAAAATAACTTATAGCGCTATAAAAAGGTATATGAAATGAAAAAGAATATTTTACTCGCAAGTGTTGCAACAGCCGCTTTATTTTTGTCGGCGCATACAGAATTAAAAGCACAGACCTGCATAGGAAATCAAATCAGGCCTATTGCATGTCTGAATCATAAAGGGGAAACCCTTGGGGCAAACAAACATCATCTCTGTGATCAAAATGGTATGCGACCCGCAACAACAAGAGGGGGATGCAGTTATAGCTGCCCACGCACAACAACAAGTGGTGATGGTGATGGATCTGGTGATGGCGGAGATGGATCTGGCGATGGATCTGGTGATGGTTCAGGTGGTGATCCCCTTATCTTTGACTTAGACGGAAACGGTGTTTCGCTTATTAATGTTGATGAATGCGTTATGTTTGATATTGATAATGATGGTGAAGTCAACCAAACAGGATGGGTCGATCCAAATGATGGCTTACTCGCCATTGACCGTAATGGAAATGGTATTATTGATGATCAATCAGAACTTTTTGGAAATAATGAAGTTGCCGCTTATGCTGACCTTGCGCAGTACGACCTGAACCAAGATGGTGTTATTAACGAAGATGATGATGTATGGAAAAATCTACAGCTTTGGGTTGACGCAAATGGAAACGGGCAAACGGATGAAGGTGAGCTGAAAACCCTTAATGAACATAAATTTGAAGAAATTAGTGTTCAATATCAAACCGCTGACGAAATCCGTGAAGGAAACCGGGTCACGCAAGCAGGAACCTTCACCCGTATTATTGAAGGTGTTGGTAAAGTTGTCAGCGAAGTGATTGAAACCTTCTTTGATTTCTTCTCATAACACGCGCTTCAACGCGTATTATTAAGGTAATTTTCTACAATAAAGCAGTGTCACAAAAGGCGGGATGATGGCTTCATCATCTCCTGCGGATGTGTCTGTTACACCCGGACTCAGCACCGTTGAATCTGTCGCGCCGCCAGGTAAAATAATTGATGTCATTTCATGTAAATCAAGCGTATCAGGTGTTGGATCAAAGCCATAAACAAACCGGCCCTCGGCTTCTCTATAAGGCGCCCAACCACCATCAGGACAACGTGTTGACGCAAATGGAATAATCGCGCCCGGGGGAATAGATAAGATGGGCGTAGTTTGACCCGCATAGGAAATATAATCATCATAAAAATCTGAAAGGTCCGCGTCAGAATTTAACAATGTATAACGAAATGTAGAATCATTATCACAATTTTCGGCGTCCTGACTGCTCGCAGGGCAAGGGACAGCGGGCGTGGATGTGGCATTTAACGGATAGGCGCCATCCCCTGTTGGTCCATGGCTTAACACCACATAATGCGCACGGCTGGTGGGATTAGAAGGCGGGCTAACCAGTTCATTGCCACCGCTATCGACAACAATAATCTGTCCTCCATCTGCAGAAAATGCATTCGCCGTGGCTAGATCTTCTGTCACTGCATAAGTGAATTTTCGTCCCCATGCATCAATGGCAAATTCATCAGGTAAATTTAAACTACGATTAGGAACCGCCCCTATTCGCACACTACCATTTCGCGCCGTTCCTGCATGCGTCCCTGCATTACAATCAAGCCCAACTTCCTTCCCAAATTCAGTCACATCTGGACCCAAGATTCTTGAGGCAGGACAAGGGTATTTCCGATTAACATTTAAATATTGTGTCAAGGATTCTTGAATTTTTTCTATTCTAAATTCTGTCGTTTCAATTCTGTTTTTTTCAACAAAAGTAAGGAGCGCCGATGTCAATAAAGACAACAAAATGCCAATAATACTAATCACGATCGCAACTTCTAATAAGGTAAAACCATTTTCAGATTTGTTAATTCGTATTGGCATTGGCATCAGGCCTTTCTAAAATGAAACAAAGCATATTTTAACATTAAATAGAAATTTTACAATATAACGCTTCATGACATCTATTGCGCATTCCTTATTTTACGCCATTTCGCGGCATTCTGGTTATGCTGGGCTAATGTTTTGGAAAAAACATGCCCACCAGTCCCATCCGCCACAAAGAAAATATAATCATGTTCTTCAGGGTTTAATGCAGCCTTGATAGAATCATACCCTGGATTAGCAATAGGCCCAGGAGGCAAACCAACATATTTATAAGTATTATAAGGATCATCAATTTGTAAGTCTTTGCGCAGCAAGCGCCTTCCCAAAGGCCCTTTGCCTGCCGTTTGAATCTTCCCCTTTGTGATGGCATAAATAACCGTTGGATCTGTTTGAAGCAACATGCCCTTTCTAAGGCGATTAATAAAAACCCCTGCAACACGCTCACGCTCATTGGCGACGCCCGTTTCTTTTTCAATAACCGACGCCAAAACCAACGCCTCTGCTTTATTTTTTATTGGTAAGTTACTGGCACGGCTCTCCCATAATTCATTCATTGCTTTGATCGTCGCACTTTGCATGCGCTTGATAATGTCATAACGGTCTTCGCCTGCAACAAAGTGGTAAGTATTAGGCATTAATGTACCTTCAGGAGGGATTTTTGAAATCGTGCCTGTTAATTCTTCACGGGCATTTAAAATTTGGACAATTTGCCACGCTGTATATCCTTCGGGGATTGTGATTTTACGGTCAAAAACCACCCCCTCTTGCATCATCGATATAACCTCAACCATCGGTATTTTAGGTGAAAATTCATATTCTCCCGCTTTTAGACTGGTTCCAAAACGCGTGGCAATTTTAAAAAGAAGGGCGTGGTTAATAATGCCCTCTTTCTCTAATTGTTGTGCAATCTGACTAACGCCGCTACCGCGTTCAATTATTATCAATTTAGAGTCTTGCAAAGGCCCTTCGCTCAAATATTGATGTGCGCCAAAACTACCAATCACGGCAGCAGCTGCAAGGCCGAGCAAAAAAATAGACAGGACAGAAAGAAAGATATGCTTCATGATGAAGCAAAGTATAAAGCTAGACGCGACGCATCACAAGTGAAGCATTTGTACCACCAAAACCAAATGAATTAGAAAGTGCGGTCGTCACTTTCTTTTCTTTGGTGACTTTTGGAACAAGATCAATCCCTTGGCAAGGCTCAGAGATATTTTCCAAATTCAACGTTGGCGGTAACGCTCCTGTTTGAATCGCTTTCATTGAATAAATTGCTTCCACAGCGCCTGCCGCGCCCAATAAATGACCAATCGCAGATTTTGTAGAAGACATAGAGAGATTATCCAGCGCAGACCCAAATAACCGTTTAACAGCGGTACATTCAATACCATCACCAACAGGTGTGGACGTGCCGTGTGCATTAATATAATCAACGTCTTCTGGGTTGATTTCTGCGCGTTTTAACGCCGCCCGCATCGCACGGAAACCACCATTGCCATCTTCGGCAGGGGATGTAATGTGATACGCATCGCCAGACATACCATATCCAATCACTTCAGCGTAAATTTTTGCGCCGCGCGCTTTTGCATGTTCGTATTCTTCTAAAACAACAACGCCCGCCCCTTCGGCGATAACGAAACCATCACGGCCTTCATCAAACGGGCGTGATCCTGCCGTTGGGTTATCATTATATTGCGTTGAGAGCGCCCGCGCCGCTGCAAAACCACCAACACCAAGCGGTGTTACGGCCGCTTCGGCACCGCCAGCAACCATCACATCTGCATCACCATATTGAATGATACGCGCAGAATCGCCAATCGCATGAGCGCCCGTGGAACAAGCCGTCACGACGGAATGGTTAGGCCCCTTAAAACCATGTTTAATGGAGATATGACCAGAGGCCAAATTAATCAGCATTGCCGGAATACAAAAAGGTGATAAACGACGCGGCCCTTTTTCAAGAAGCGTCGTCGCGCTTTCATACATGGTGGTTAAACCACCAATACCCGCACCAACAAGAACACCTGTGCGTTCGCGCTTTTCATCTGTATCGGCAACCCAACCAGAATCTTCAATCGCCTCTTGCGCGGCCGCCATCCCATAAACAATAAACGGGTCAACTTTACGTTGTTCTTTTGGCGCCATATAAAGATCCGCATTAAATGCGCCGCCCGTTGGATTTTCATCTTTTGTTTTTGGAACAACCCCTGCGATACGAGAGGCAAAATCATCGATATTATAAGGCGCGTTAAAATGATCAATTTTGCCAAGGCCAGATTTGCCTGCAATAATTGATTCCCAGTTGTGGTCTACACCTACACCAAGCGGCGTAACCATTCCCATACCTGTGACAACAACGCGTCTCATTATTTTTATACTTTCACCCAATCAGGTGAAAATAAATCCCGCTTATTCAGCAGAATTTTCCGTGATGAATTTCACAGCGTCACCAACAGTTTGGATGTTCTCTGCGGCATCATCTGGAATTTCAACTTTAAATTCTTCTTCAAACGCCATCACTAACTCAACAGTGTCGAGGGAGTCAGCACCCAAATCATCAATAAAGCTTGCGCCTTCATTTACTTTTTCTTCGTCTACGCCAAGATGTTCAATAACGATCTTCTTTACGCGGTCTGCAATATCACTCATGTGGTTTTCCTTTAATGTTAGTTGCACCATAAATTCGGCTGGAATGTAGCAAGCTGGCATTTGATTGCAAGCAATTTCGTATTTTTAGCACCTCTTACAAGATTTTTGTAGATTTTTCAGTCCCTTAACCCATCCGCTATGTGGATAAAGGAAGAAAACACGCGCGATACCCCTGCACTTTTAAGCGCTTTTGACGTTAATTCAGGCTCTCTTGCCGCACCGGTAAAACCCCAAACTTCCATTCCTGCCGCAACCCCTGCTTGTACACCCGTAGGGCTATCCTCAATCACAAGGCATTTTTGCGGCGCAACATTCATATTTTGTGCCGCAGCCAAGAATAAATCTGGCGCAGGTTTTGGTGTGGCCATGGCACGCCCTGCCATAATTTTATCCAAATCAAAAAACTGATCTAACCCTGTTGCACGCAAAGAATCTTGCACAATTTTTAAGTTCGCATTGGAGGCTACATTCAGTTTGTAATATGGCGCTAATCTTTCAAGGGCTTCATACGTGCCGTCAATTTTTTTCATCATAGTGGGAATGCGTTCATAGACCATTGCAACGCATTGGTTTGCGGCGTCATCAGGAATATCGATATTTTCTTTTGCCGATACCATTTTGAAAAATTTGGCGTAATCAATTCCCAAATATTCTTTTTCAACGCTCTCAAGACTATAAGATAATCCCCCGTATTGATTGGCAATTTCTGCCATGATTGAATGGTTCATATCATGACTATTTACCAACGTCCCATCACAGTCGAATATTATAAGATCATAGTCAGGGAGTAATGAATTAGGCATTAAGGGCTTAGATGGTTCGGTATTAACATTCATTCTACTAGTCCAATTCCCAATCCTCTAATCTCTAATTCTCAAACACCTAATCCCCATTAAATCATCGCCATGCCGCCATTGACGTGGATGGTCGCGCCGGTGATATAAGACGCTTCATCACTTGCCAAATACGCAACGGCAGAGGCGATTTCATTGGGGTTACCCATACGCCCTGCGGGAATGGTGCTGTTAATTTTTGATTTTTGATCTTCGTTTAAAGCCTCCGTCATTGCGGTGGCAATAAAGCCGGGAGCAACACAGTTAACGGTAATACCGCGGGAGGCAATTTCCATTCCCATGGCTTTGGTCCAACCTGACATACCCGCTTTACTGGCAACGTAATTACATTGCCCCGGATTTCCTGTTGTGCCAACAACAGAAGAAATATTAATAATGCGCCCCGAGCGGCGTTTCATCATCCCGCGTTGGCAGGCCTTCGCCAGCTTAAAGGGCGCGGTTAAATTCACATCAATCACATCATCCCATTCATCATCCTTCATCCGCATGGAAAGATTATCCCGCGTCAGCCCTGCATTATTAACGAGGATATCAATCTGCCCCATCGCTTCTTCGGCGTCTTTAATAAGGGAGAGAATGCCGTCACTGTTTGAAAGATCCGCCACAATCGTATGAACATTAGAGCCCAGCTCTGCCGCCAGCGCATCCAGCTTTTCTTTATTCCGCCCCGATACGGCGACGGTTGCGCCCTGTGCGTGTAGTGCCTTGGCAATTTCACCGCCAATACCCCCCGTTGCGCCCGTAATCAGTGCCATTTTTCCCGTTAAATCAAACATGTTTTATCCTTTGTTTAAATAAAATTTTTCTTCTCATTATTAACAAAATCAACAATAAAGCATTACATACTGCAAATACAATCAGTGCAAGTGTTGTAACAAGCGAATAATGCGCTAAAGCCATAATTGATAAGCTATGGCGTACAACATTGATGGCAAAAAAATCAAGGGGTTCTTCATTAGGTTTTAGCCATGATTTTCTGAATGTTGGGATGAATGCGCAAATATTAGCAAAACAAACTAACAAAACCGCATAAAGTGGGTCACTCGTTAAAATCCATGCTGGTATAGCCAAAACTCCTAACGCAAAAACAAAAACATCAACTTTGCTTATATTTTTGAAACCGTTTTTAAGGGCAATGAGCGTTATAATAATATTAGCAAAAAAAACAACAGCATTAGCCCACATCCCAGGGCCGGCATTATCATTCATTTGAGCCGCAACGACCACTCCCATTATAATAATCCAGATTGACCAGCTAAAAGGATGGGGTGTTATTTTTCCAGAAACAGCGCGCGCAATGTATGTAGTATAAACCCACAAAACAAGGATAATTGTTATACCGCCAAGCACTTCATTCATTAGGTTTTCAACTTCTCTATCAACGCTTCGATCTGCTCTGGTGTGCCAACGCTTTCGCAGTTGATTTCTTTGTTAATGCGTCTTATCAGGCCTGAAAGTACTTTACCAGCGCCCAGCTCTACCATTTCTGTCACACCGTTTGCACCCATCCACAATACGCTTTCGCGCCAGCGAACCATGCCGGTGACTTGGTCGACCAATAATTTTTGAAGGGTTGCGGGGTCGCTTTCGGCCTGCGCCGTAACATTTGCGACAATGGGAACACAGGGCGCATTTATTTTCGCCGCCCCTAAGGCCGTTGCCATGGCGTCCGCCGCCGGTGCCATCATAGAACAATGAAACGGCGCACTGACGGGCAAAATAACAGCGCGTTTTGCGCCTGCTGCGGTGGCATGCTCTACCGCTTTGGCAACGCCGTCTTTATGACCACTTACGACCACTTGGCCAACACTATTATCATTGGCAAGCTCACAAATATTGGTTGTATTGGCTTGCGTGGCTATTTTTTGCACCTTATCAAAATCCAAACCGAGAATCGCCGCCATAGCGCCTTCACCAACAGAGACGGCTTTTTGCATGGCCTGCCCGCGCAGTTTCAAAAGCTTTGCCGTTTGCGCCAAGTCAATCGCGCCAGACGCCGCCAACGCAGAATATTCGCCCAAGCTATGCCCTGCCATAAATGCGCACGCCATATCCAATTTAACCCCTTGCGCCTTCAACACATTGACCACTGCCATGGACACCGCCATCAGGGCGGGTTGTGTGTTTTCGGTCAGGTTTAAATCGGCTTCTTCACCGCCAAACATCAGGCCCGATAAATCTTGCCCCAGCGCATCATCAACTTCTTGGAAGGTTGCTTTGGCTTCGGGGAAGGTATCGGCCAAATCTTTACCCATACCAATAAATTGCGACCCCTGCCCCGGAAAGATAAATGCGCGTGTCATGTTTGTTGCTCCTAAGATTTATTCGTAAATATTAAATAAGCTTTATACACCGCACAATGAGTCCTGAAAACCCTAGCAGTTTGAATTTCATAAAAACCTTGATTTATTATGAAAAATTATTTACAGAAGAGGTATTATGCCTAAGTTTTATAAACGAAAATCTGATTCATACTTGGAAATGCAATATGATGATCCAGCACTTGCAACTATACAACAAATAAATTTTTTCAAGGAAAAAACTATAAAAAACAATCTTCTTTTCAGAATATTTTTAACTCTACACAACTAGGTACTGTTCCTGGATTAGAAGGCAATTATCTCGATTCAATAAGGAAATCAGATATGTCGGATTTTGACATCACTTCACAAAAAGTTAGTACGTATGTAAATGCTAACATTAATAAATTCGAACATAATATTATAAACATTCTCTCAACAAAACATCCCACTATTCAAAAACTCTCTCATAATTATGGGCATTTTTTAAGTTGGATGCCACGTATATAATTTCAATCCCCACTATCCACAGGGTCAGGCATCAAGAAAACTTCCCTTTTTATTGATGTGTATGGCATAAGATGGGAATGACATCTGATATAGCCCAATTCCCGCCTGACTTAAATGGCGACACCCAAAACCGTACAACCATCACGGAAATGCCCCATAATATTGAGGCAGAGCAAGGGCTGTTAGGAATGCTGTTGATTGATAATATGAATCTAGAACGGATTAGTGACCAATTAAAAGCCATTCATTTTTACCACCCGTCCCACCAAAATATTTTTGCGGCGATTGAAAAAATGATTGAGCGCGGTTTAGAAGCAAAGCCCGCAACCTTAAAAGATTATTTTGAAAAAGATGAAGGGTTAGAGGCCGTAGGGGGTTCTGCTTATCTGGGGACGTTAGCCAATGAAGTACCGCTGATTAATAATATTAGTGATTATGCCAATGCAATTTATGACCGTTATTTACGCCGCGAAATTGTCCGTATGAATCAAGATATTAATCACGAAGCACTTAATTTTAATATTGAAAAAGACGCGCAAGCCATCATTGAACAGGCGGAAAGCCAGCTTTTTACCCTGTCTGAGAGTGGTGTGGCGCAAAATGGGTTTCAAACTCTAAAAGACTCAACCGCCATTGCGATTGAGGTCATTGAAAAAGCTTTTAAAACGCAAGGGCATGTGACGGGGGTGACAACGGGCTTAACCGACCTTGATCATAAATTAGGGGGGCTTCATAATTCTGACCTGCTGATTTTAGCGGCACGGCCATCCATGGGTAAAACATCACTCGCTGTGAATGTTGCGTATAACGCGGCGAAAGCCTATGCCGAATCTGGAGGCAAAGAAGGGGCTATTTGCGGGTTCTTCTCCCTCGAAATGTCATCAGACCAACTGGCGACACGTATTATTGCCGATGAATCTGGTATTTCTGGGGATGATATCCGTAAAGGAAACATCAAGGAAACAGACTTTAGAAAATTTGCCGAAGCGGCGCATAAAATGAGCCAAATTCCACTTTATATTGATGATACACCAGCGCTGTCTATTGGCGCAGTGCGGACACGGGCAAGACGATTAAAACGTCAACATGGTTTGCAAATGTTGGTGATTGACTATTTACAGCTGCTTCAAGGGTCAGGCTCTGCCCAATCATCAGGCAACCGCGTTTTGGAAATTTCAGAAATTACGCGTGGTCTGAAGGCAATCGCAAAAGAATTACAAATTCCGGTCATTGCGCTATCACAACTTTCACGGGCGGTAGAACAGCGCGATGATAAACGCCCAATGCTTTCTGACCTGCGGGAATCAGGATCGATTGAGCAGGACTCGGATGTTGTGATGTTTATTTATCGCCGTGAATATTATCTAAGCCGTGAAGAGCCAGAGAAAAAGCCTGGCGAAGATGACAGCAAATTTAATGACAGATACGAACAATGGCAAAGCGATCTGGCAAATTGCTGTAACACCGCCGATGTGATTGTGGCCAAGCAACGTCACGGACCGATTGGGACGGTCTCACTCCACTTCGAATCCAGCGTCACCAGATTTAGTGATCTTGAAAAGAAATATGATTAGCGTTTATTTAACAAAGTCCTAATTTCCATCCTTGGGCATATGAATTTAATGTTTGTCGCAAAGATTCTTTAGTCATTTGTTTAATTTGCTTTGCATTACGGTCATTAAACATTTTTTCTTCAACAGCATTCAAATTCCCAAATGCAGATACTAAACATTTATAAACGGCTTCCTCAAACGCTTCTCGACATTCATTTTCATTGATAACGTCAACGATATCATGAGTCATTTGATAGAGCGCCGTTTCGCGCCCAACCTGCGTTTTATCTAAATAGTCTGAAAACTTAAATTGATCAATTAAAAGCACCGCTTGCTGAAATCTCGCAGCAAGACATGGTTTCGCTGGAGATGTTCTCCATTCGTCTAAATTTTCTACTTTATTCATCATGATATTTGTATATTACGGAAAATAAGAAAAAGCAAGATATTTTTATTCTTTGTGATATTTGTGTCCTTAATGTTAAATTATTACCATGCAGAAAACTGGAAATTTAGTCATTAATTTAAAGGCGTTATCCGCCAATTACCGTCTATTTCAGGACAAAGTCGGGGATTCTTGCGCCGTGGCGGGGGTTGTGAAGGCAGATGCCTATGGGTTGGGGTTAAAAACCATTGTGAAAGCATTAACCGCGCTGGATTGCCCACAATATTTTGTCGCCACATTGGATGAAGCTATACAGTTACGGGACGTTAACGCCAAAGCGCCTGTTGCGGTTCTTGGCGGCCTATTTCATAGGGCAGAGAATGATTATCTACATCATAATATTACACCCATCCTTAATTCCCCCGATGATATTACACGATGGCAAGATTTAGCGGGTCAGAAATCGCAAATGCTGCCTGCTTTTCTACATATTGATACGGGCATGAACCGTCTGGGCTTAAGCGCCGATGAAACCAGCGCTTTATTACAGGGAAAAACAAAGTTCGAAGGCATTGAAATCAAAACCATCATGACGCATTTTGCCTGCGCCGATGATAAAAATCACCCGCTGACCAAAAAACAAGCGCATGATTTTGCGAATATCGCACAGCATTTTGAACAGTCGCAAAAATCCCTCGCCAATTCCCCCGGCTTATTTCGCAGTGACGCGCACCATCATGATATGGTACGCCCCGGATATGCGCTTTATGGTGGTAATCCCACGCCAGAAACAAGCAATCCCATGCAGGCGGTCGTGACGTTAGAAACCCGTATTTTACAAACCCGTCATTGTAAAGAAGGCGAATCCATTGGCTATGGCGCGTCCCATATTTTTGACCAAGACAGCGTCACCGCCACCATTGGAATGGGATATGCTGATGGCTTCCAACGCCGCGCCGATAAACAAAAATACGTTTATTATAAAGGACAGTCCTGCCCCATCATTGGCCGTGTTTCAATGGATTTGGTCACCATTGACCTCACCCATTTGACGCAAAAACCGCAAGCGGGTGATATGATAGAAATCTTAGGCCCCCATCAAACCATTGATGATCTGGCCGATACAGTCGGCACGATTGGATATGAAATTCTCACCTCGCTTGGGCGGCGTTATACCCGTACATATATTTAAGCTTTTCAGAGCTTTGTAAAAAAGGTACAACCAATTCTAATGTCTATTGAAACTATAAAAAATTATAAGCTTACACATATGGCGCAGAATCTGTGTCAGTCTATTGGCGCGGCTCTCTTAGGCTTTTTTCAATCTATTGGCGCATTGGCGATGTTTATTGGTAAGGCCGCTAGCCATTGTTTTAGGCCGCCATTTTACCCACGCCTGATTTTAAAACAATTTATTGATATTGGGTACTACTCCCTACCCGTTGTTGGGATGACCGCGCTTTTTACGGGTATGGTGCTGGCCTTACAAAGCTATACTGGTTTTACCCGCTTTAATGCCGAAGGGGCGATTGCGGGCGTGGTGGCCTTATCCGTCACCCGTGAGTTAGCCCCTGTTTTAGCCGGTCTAATGGTTGCAGGACGTGTGGGTGCATCGATTGCCGCAGAAATTGGTACAATGCGCGTGACAGAACAAATTGATGCGCTTGTGACGCTTTCGGTTAATCCATTTAAATATTTGATTGCACCACGCGTAATTGCGGGAACATTAATGCTCCCGCTGCTGGTGTTAACGGCTGATATTATCGGGATTTATGGCGGTTATATCGTTAGTATCTATAATCTCGGCTTCTCATCTGGCAGTTATGTTGAACAAACATGGGATATTTTGACTAAGATTGATGTTCTTTCTGGCCTTTATAAGGCCGCGGTCTTTGGTTTTATTGTATCCATGATGGGATGTTATCACGGCTTTAATTCTGGCCGCGGGGCGCAAGGGGTTGGAACAGCAACAACTTACGCGGTTGTATCCGCCTCCATCTTAATCTTGATATTCAACTATATTCTCACACAGGTATTCTTCTCATGAGCATGCCGAAGATAGAATTAAACAATGTAAAAAAATCTTTCGGCAATAAGGTCGTTTTGGATGGCGTTGATTTGACCGTCAATAAAGGCGAATCAATGGTGATCATCGGGGGATCAGGCACAGGGAAATCTGTGATGCTAAAATCTGTGCTGGGTCTTATTACACCCGATAGCGGCTCTATCAAAATTGATGGACAGAAAATCACGACTTATTCCCAAAAGCAACGCGATGGTTTAATGGGACAATTTGGTATGTTGTTTCAAGGGGGGGCATTATTTGACTCCATGCCTGTATGGCAGAACATTGCCTTTGGCTTGATTCAAAGCAAAAAAATGGGCCGTGATGAAGCCCGCGCCATTGCCTGTAAAAAATTACAACAAGTGGGATTAAACGCAAATACTGGCGACATGTACCCGGCAGAACTTTCTGGCGGCATGCAAAAGCGTGTGAGCCTTGCCCGCGCCATTGCCACCAATCCCGATATTATTTTCTTTGATGAGCCAACCACGGGTCTGGACCCAATTATGGCGGATGTCATTAATGATTTAATCGTAAATTGCGTAAAAGATTTAGGGGCAACCGCCCTAACCATTACCCATGACATGGCCAGCGCCCGCAAAATCGCCGATAAAGTTGCCATGATTTATGAAGGTAAAATTATCTGGAGCGGGGATGTCAGCGCACTTTATGATTCAGGCAATAGCTATGTAGAGCAATTCATCCATGGCCGCGCCGAAGGCCCCATCACCAAACACGCCAATTTTAAGGCATAGCAAGCTTACCTATTGACATAGGTGCATGGCAGCCTTAAAAATTAAGCATGTCGCTATAGTTAATACAGAAAGTAACATTATGTCTCTTAATTCAGATAAGTACCTCGCCTTAATCCATTTTGAAATGGCCAAAAAGCCAGATTTTACACTAGAAGATATTCAACCTTATTTTGGAGAGTATATAGATAAGCTCTATAACACTAATTTCGAACGCATATCTATTACCAATGTTTTGGATATAATTATCGATAAATTACCTAAGGAGGAACGCTCAAAGGCTGCAGCAATGATTAGAAGCCAACATTCATGGGAGAAAAATAAATATAGTATTAAGAAAAAAATTGAAACTATTCCGTTTCTATCACCAGAGCAACAAATCAAAGAATTTGATACTTTATTTATAAACATCGGGTCCACCCGAAATACAATTCATGGATACCTACGTGAAGATCACATCCGTAAAATAACTGAAAAAAAATATCGTAACCAAATAAAACATCTAGAGGGATTAAAAAGGCAAGTTTTTGATTTGGCACATAGCGCCATCTCTAATCTGCCTGAGAATAAAAAGTTTTTAGCCACTATTGGTTTAATAAAGAGAGATGAATATAATAAAAAACTGCCTGCATTAAAAAAACAAGCCCTATCACAAATTAAAAAAGTACCTATTGCTGAAAGATTTTCTTTTATCATAGAGAAACATGACAATAATACTGAAGCAATTAAATTATTCAAAGACGAACAAAAAGAAAACTTCTTACGCATAGCATTAGATTCTGTAACGGCACATCCAGTAGGCGAGCATTTAGGTATGACTACTAAGCTTTATAAATTAGCAAATTATCGTAGTGATATTAAAGATGAACTTTCTTCAAAGATTCTAGAAAACATACAAGAGTTAAAAGGAAAACTTGCCTTTGATACCGCATTAGAAACTGCACCTATTTTTCTAATTGAAAAGCCGACCTTTTTTGGACACAAAGAAGAAGAAGATTATAGAAAACCATTTTTTACGATTGCAATGAATGCGGTCAAAGATTTATCGTTAAACGAACAGGGTGAAGCTTTAGAAAAACTAAAAGAACAAGTCCCTGAAGGTAAGCTATACAAAAATATTCATAAAAGAATTGATAGTGCGGTGAAAAAATATGAAGAGTCACTTGAGGGGGATAAAAAGTACAACAACCTGCTTCAAAATAAGAAATATGCAGAATGTATCTCATTTGCCGAAACCATAGAAGACGATAAAGAAAAGCGTGATGCACTCTATAAGATTTGGGAGCGCGTATCAGGTAACGAAGAATTTGCAACTGAATCAGCAAGAACAGAAGAATTACTATTTAGTAATGAACCAAGAAGCATGAATGAGAATAGTTTTTTAAATCGTCACGCATCAAAACCATCTATAGCGGCATAAAGCCTTTTTTCTGCCCCTATCCTGTGGCATAAAAGACCATCATGAAATGGTTTGGACGTATATTTTTAGCATTATTTTCACTGGGCTTTCTGGGTTTGATTGCCGGAATTGGGGGAATTGCGTTTGTTATTAATTATTACGGCAAAGATTTACCAGATTACAGCCAGCTTCAAGAATATGAACCCAACATCATCACGCGTATTTATGCAGGAGATGGGAATTTGCTGGCAGAATATGCGCAGGAAAAACGGGTCTTTGTCCCGATTCAAAAAATGCCTGATATCGTTAAGCAGGCTTTTTTATCGGCGGAGGATAAAAATTTCTATGAACATAATGGCGTTGACCTAAAGGCCGTCACCCGCGCCGTGGTGATTAACTTACGCAATGCAGGAAAAGGCCGCCGTTTGGTTGGGGCCTCCACCATTACCCAACAAGTCGCCAAAAACTTCCTACTAACCAATGAGGTATCTTATGAGCGGAAAATCAAAGAAGCGATTTTGGCCATGCGGATGGAAAAAGCCCTAACCAAGGATCAGTTATTAGAGCTTTACCTGAATGAAATTTTTCTTGGGCAACGGGCTTATGGCGTGGCGGCAGCGGCGCAGACTTATTTTAATAAGTCGCTTGATGAATTAAATATTGAAGAAGTGGCGTATCTTGCGGCGCTGCCCAAGGCACCTAATAATTACCACCCCGTTCGCAAATATCAAGCCGCGTTAGACCGCCGTAATTGGGTTATTAAACGCATGAATGAGGATAAATATATCACCCGCAGCGAGGCTGATTTAGCGGTGATGAAGCCGTTAAAAACTGAAAAACGGAACTTTATTCAAACCGTGGAAGCCGATTTCTTTTCCGAAGAAATACGCCGTGAATTAAACCATCGCTATGGTCAACAAAGCCTATATCAAGGGGGATTATCCGTTCGTAGCTCAATCGATCCAGCGCTTCAAAAAATTGCGGTCAAAACCTTACGTGATGGCTTAATGACATATGATAAGCGTCATGGCTGGCGCGGGCCGGTCGCCAATTTAAAAAATATAAAATCTGAATCCAATAAATGGATTGAACGGCTGGGTAATATTGCCATCCCCGAAGGGTTCCTTAATAATTGGGAATTGGCCGCCGTGTTGTCTGTTGAGGATACAAGTGCGCAGGTTGGCTTAAATGGGGGAGGGAAAACAAAACTAACCCTTGATAGTGTGCGGTGGGCGCGCAAATGTATTGCTGATTGTTATGGCCTTGGCCCTGAAATCATTAAAATAAATCAAGTCATTAAAAAAGGCGATGTCATCATGATTGAAAAACTTGATGGTGACAAAAAAGACCAATGGGTCTTGCGCCAAATTCCAAAAGTACAAGGCGCGCTGGTGGCGCTTGATCCCCATACGGGGCGTGTCCTTGCGATGCAGGGCGGATGGACACAAAGCGCCTCTAGCTTTAACCGTGCGACGCAAGCACAACGCCAACCGGGGTCGGCGTTTAAGCCGTTTGTATATTTGGCCGCGCTGGAAAGTGAAATGACGCCATCAACCCTTGTCTTGGATGCGCCATTTGAAATGAAACAGCCCGATGGCACAATATGGTCACCAACAAATTATTCAGAAAAAGTATATGGCCCCTCTACCCTGCGTGTTGGATTGGAAAAATCACGGAATTTAATGACAGTGCGCCTTGCCGAAGAAATTGGAATGGACAAAATTTCTGATTACGCAAAGCGTTTTGGCATTGATGACAATATGGAAGAATTTCTTTCCTATTCCTTGGGCGCAGGGGAAACGACGCTTTTAAGAATGACGGCGGCTTATGGCATGATTGTTAATGGTGGCAAAGCCATCACCCCAACTTTCGTTGACCGTATTCAAGACCGCCGCGGGAAAACAATTTTCAGTTATGATGGACGCCCCTGCCCTAATTGTGGTGATCTTATCCGGTGGGATGGCCAGACCACACCCATTATCCCCGATGACAGGGTGCAATTAGTCGATGAAAAAGCCGCCTACCAAACAGTAACCATGTTAGAAGGCGTTGTTCAACGTGGAACAGCACGCCGTTTAAAAGAAATTGGTTATCCGCTGGCGGGTAAAACAGGCACAACCAATGAATCAAAAGATACGTGGTTTGTTGGGTTTTCTCCTAATTTAGCCGTTGGTGTTTTTGTTGGGTTTGATGATCCAAAATCATTAGGTAAAAAAGAAACAGGGTCTTCTGTGGCGGCGCCAATTTGGGGGGACTTTATGAAACACGCCTTGGCAGACACACCACCCTTACCGTTTCGCCAACCTGCTGGCTTAAAAAACGTGCGTGTTGATTTAAAATCTGGACGCATCGCACAGGCGGGGAATAAAAACGTCATTTGGGAAGTATTCGTCAATGGAACAGAACCAAAACGCGATGATTATTTGACCCAAAGAAAAATTATTGGCGGCGCAAATTATTATGCGGTTAGTGAAGATTCATACGGTCTCCATAATGATCAAATGAATGGTCCATTCAATAACCAAAACGGTCCAAATCCCGTTTATAATGATGGGACGGTGCAAGTGTATGATTTGAACGAACCCAGCAAGCCCGATAACTCCTTTTCTTATTTCTCAAACAAGAAAAGACAGCAAAATGATGGACAAGAACAAGCCGACCCCAATCTAAATTGGCGTGACGATCAACGCGGTTACAAGCGCCCCAAAAGAGTAGCGCCCCCACCTCCACGCCAATATGAAGATGAACCCCGCACAGCCCCCAGCCGCCCAAACCAAGACTTCACAGGCGGCAATGGAATATATTGACATAATCAAGAAAATTTGATTTATTATTTTCTATGGATGATATTATACGATTTCAGAAAAGCGCCCTTCATGCCGCCAGTCGTTTATTCAAGAACGGCGCTACGGACGGGGCAAGTATTGTTACGTTATATCAGGCTGCGGGAGAGTTCCCTCCACCTCACATTTATGCCGACCAAGAGGCTCTCTTTGAATTAGACGCAGCAGAAGCCATTCGCCTAGTGCAACGCATGGGAAACACTAACCCATCTTTACCTAATTAAATTTAGAATTTCCAAGAATAGATTTTGTTGAATTATTAGAAAAAATCCGCGCGGCAACGCTCTGCACGTTCTCTGGCGTCACGCCCTCAACATCATCAATAATTTTTTGAATATTGAGGTCACGGTCAAAATTAATCATAAATTTGGCCTGACGGTTGGCACGCGATAGCATTGATTCACGCCCCATTAAAATACCAGATTTCATTTGATTTTTAGCGCTTTGTAATTCTTCGGCGCTGACTAAATTCGTGCTGATTTTTTCAATCTCATTATGAAGCACGGGCATTAATTCATTGGCTTTATCGGGACCGGTACCCGCATAAATTTCAAATTGCCCATCATCGTGATAGGCCGTGTGCGCCGCATACACGGAATAGGCCAAGCCGCGCTTTTCACGGACTTCTTGAAATAAGCGTGATGACATGCCGCCGCCCATAATGGTCGAAAGCAATAAGGCCGCGTAATAATCAGGATCATCTTTTGAAATCCCCTGATACCCCAAAACGATATGGGTTTGTTCTAACTCTTTTTCAACATGCTTTTCACCGCCTCTATATTGTGCGGGGGCATAATCTTCATTTGAATGAGCAGGCAGTTCAGTAAAATATTCCTCTACCCATTTTAACACCTCATCATGCGTGACATTTCCCGCCGCAGAGATCACCAAATTATCAGGCGTGTAAAAGCGCCGCACGTAATCTTGCATCGTTTCTTTTTGGATAGTTTTTTCAATAATCTCTGCAGTCCCTAATATAGGCGCGCCCAAAGATTGATTGGGATAGGCCGTTTCTTGATACATATCAAAAACAAGGTCGTCTGGCGTATCAAGGGTCATGCCTATTTCTTGTAAAATCACCCCACGCTCTTTCTCAATCTCGCTTTCTGGGAAAGTAGAGCGCTGGATCATATCACTTAAAATATTAAGCGCCATCGGCGCATGTTCTTTCAACAGATGAACGTAATAAGCCGTCAGTTCACGCGAGGTATAAGCGTTCATTTGCCCACCCACGGATTCAATTTGGTTTACAATATCCTGCGCGCTGCGCGTTGGTGTACCGTTAAACATCATATGTTCAACCATATGCGCCACGCCATTATATTTTAAATCTTCATGACGTGTCCCCACATCACACCAAATACCAATCGCAACGGATTCAACGGTATCTACCGTATCTGTTACAACGCGTAAACCATTAGGGAGTTTGGAAGATATAATCATTACACTGCGCCCGCATTGGCTCTTACAAAATCTTGCACGGTTGCTAAATCATTGCTTAATGACGTCACATGCTCTTTGCGGTCATATAAATCTGCCAAGTGAGGGGGTAAATCTGGGCGCATACCAATAGCGCTTTGTACCGCATCAGGGAATTTTGCAGGATGCGCACAAGCCAGCGCAACCAAGGAGATAGACGGATCTTCACGCACCTGCATACCCGCGCACAACCCCACTGCCGTATGGGGGTCAAGCACATAGCCCGTTTCGTTGTAACAAACCGCCATCATTTGTTTGGTTTGTTCATCATCGCAACGATGCGCGTCAAATTCACGACGCGCCTGCGACATATATTCATCACCAATAGAAAACTTACCTTGGTCTTTAAACGCATCCATTAATTTAGCGATACTGGCGGTATCACGCCCCAAAAGATCGCAAAGGTAGCGTTCAAAATTGCTCGAAATTTGAATATCCATACTGGGCGACAAAGATGGCGCGACTTCTTCGCCCTTCATTGTGCCTGTTTCGAAAAAGCGGGTGAGAATATCATTTTGGTTTGATCCAATAATAAGGCGCTTAATCGGCAAGCCCATTTGCCGCGCCGCATAGGCCGCATAGACATTCCCAAAATTACCTGTGGGTACAGCAAAGGACACTTTACGTGTTGGCGCCCCCAATGAGAGCGCCGCAGAGAAATAATAAATAATCTGCGCCATAATTCGCGCCCAATTAATTGAATTTACCGCAGATAAATTCATATCTCCACGGAATTTCGTATCATTAAACATTGCTTTGACCAAATTTTGGCAATCATCAAAATTCCCATCAAGGGCAATATTATGAACATTAGGCGCATCAATGGTGGTCATCTGGCGGCGCTGTACTTCGGATGTACGCCCTTCTGGATGTAAAATAAAGATATCAATATTTTTACAGCCCTTGCAGGCCTCAATCGCGGCAGAACCAGTATCACCAGATGTCGCGCCCACAATGGTCACGCGCTCGCCACGCTCGCTCAATACATGGTCAAAAAGACGACCCAAAACCTGTAAGGCATAATCTTTAAATGCCAAGGTAGGACCGTGGAACAGCTCCATAATCCAAACATTTGGGCCAATTTGAACCAAGGGCGCAACACAAGAATGCTTAAACTCCCCCTGATAGGTTTCTGCAAAAATGCGTTTCATGACATCAGGCGCAATATCATTGCCAATAAACGGCGCCGTTACGGCTTGCGCAATATCAATATAGGGCGCACCTGCGAGCATTTTCATCTCCTCTGCCGAGAAAGATGGCCATTCTTCAGGGATAAAAAGCCCTCCATCGGACGCCAATCCTTTCAAAAGAACATCAGTAAAGCTTTGTGCGGCCTCACCGCCGCGTGTTGATCTGTATTTCATAGTATTTTTTACCTTGGGATTCCCAAAATGTCACGCATTACCGTCCGCGTGTTACTGGATAAGATCGCTATATAAAATGGCACAATAAACAGACAAAAAAACACCCGCCAACGGACGGGTGCTTTCAAATTTATAGAAAATACGAAGATTACTTCTTCTTACGCTTTGCTGCAGGCTTCTTTTTCGCCGCTGTTTTACGCTTAGGAGCTGCCTTCTTTTTCGCTGCTGGCTTTTTCTTGGCTGCTACTTTTTTCTTAGGAGCCGCCTTCTTTTTCGCTGCTGGCTTTTTCTTGGCTGCTACTTTTTTCTTAGGAGCCGCCTTCTTTTTCGCCGCTGGCTTTTTCTTAGCTGCTACTTTTTTCTTAGGAGCCGCCTTCTTTTTCGCCGCTGGCTTTTTCTTAGCTGCTACTTTTTTCTTAGGAGCTGCCTTCTTTTTCGCTGCTGGCTTTTTCTTGGCTGCTACTTTTTTCTTAGGAGCTGCCTTCTTTTTCGCTGCTGGCTTTTTCTTGGCTGCTACTTTTTTCTTA
>CALHAW010000037.1 GCA_937934135.1 uncultured Alphaproteobacteria bacterium | reverse complement strand
CTCTTTTTGGACAATGCGCTCTACCATGCGCGGTAAATGATCATCCATCCATTCGCGTAACATCGGGTGTAGCGCTTCGCGGACAATATCTTCAAGCGTGACACCGTCATAAGAACGCGGGTTATTAATTGGCATTTTGGTTTTCAGCTTATTTAAGCTTCCCAACGCCGCCGCCTGCGCAGAGGATGATAAAATATCTGATGGCATTGTTTTCGCCTCTTCCGCTGTTTGTGATCTAATTTCTTCAATAATATCTTCAGGACGCATCTCTGGCTCTTCCTCCATTATCTCTTCTATGGGGTCTTCTTCACGATCTTGCATCGCAATTTCAATTTCTGGCTCATCTTCTGGCGCTTTAACGACCGGATCAGGTTCTCTAATTACTTCTTCAGGGTTCAGTTCAATGGCTGGCTCTGGGGCTGGCTCTGGCGCCTCTTCCGTGACATCGGCCAAAACATCCATGACGTCCTCTTCCTCAACCAAATCTTCTTCGGTTAATTCTAAAACATCTCCCCCTTCTTCATGAATGGGATTGTCTATGGACTCCTCGTCTTCAACAACGCCGTCCTCTTCGTCTTCATCCTCATCTGAAATGATTTGACGAATGGAAGATAGGATTTCTTCAATCGATGGTTCTTCTTCGGAATTATTATCGGCCATGGAGCTTATCTTTAAATAGAATCGAAATTTAACGTTTCAAGTCTCCATTATCAAAAAGCCCTTGTCAAAGCATCACATGCCCAAAAACCTTTCTGTCCTCATGAATCATCACAAATAATTAGAATTTAAGCGTGTTTTTTCAAAAATTCTGGATAAAGCAGGTATAACTCAGGAATAACTACAGGAATAAGTGCGGTAAAACACAGAAATACTTACGGATTTACGCCTGAAAACCCTAATTTTTGCGGAACCAGCAGGCCTAAACTCTGTGCCAGGGCAAATTGCGCCACAATTTCATCACGCTTGGCTTTGACCAAATCCACTTCCGCGTCCAACACTTCCTGATTCGCATTTAACTTATCTAAAACGGTACGTTCCCCCACATCCGCCTCAATATGCACGCCCTCTTGTGCTACCTTGGTTGCTTCAACCTGAATAAGCCGTGCTTTAATTTCTGCGCGCGATGATTTTAACGCTTCCCATGCGGCAATCGCCTCTTCACGTGCGGCATCCGTCGCATCCGCTATCTCAAACTTCCTCTGATTAGCCCTTATCTTAGCTTCACGTAATCGGGTACGTGTTGCACCGCCTTCATACAATGAAACAGACGCATTTACCCCGACTGAAAATTGTTCCTGTTCATCAATAAAATCTGTTGGCCTATACACTTTCTGAACAGCGCTTTGCGCCGAAATTTGGGGCAATAACTCGCCGCGCACACTATCAATCTCATCTTGCGCCGCGCGGGTTATGAATTTGGCCTGTAATATCTGCCTGTTATTACTACGGGCAAGTGACGTAACCCCTTCTAATGTTTCAGGAATCTCCAAATCACGGGCAGGATAGGCTGGCTTTCCTACAAATTCCTGCCCTGTCGTACGGGTATAGGCCGCTTTCACCGTTTCCAGCTCTGTGATGGCATCAATAAGATCTGCCTGCGCCTGCGCCTGCCTTGAGCGCGCCTGACTGACATCAGTACGAGTTAACGTTCCCAACTCAAATCCGGCTTCCGCCTCCTCCAACTCTCGCTGAACAAGACTGACATTTTGATTATTTAAATCGACAATCGCCTCATTTTGTAACAAATCCATATAAGCCACTGCGGTTTCATATAAAACCGCCTGCTCTGTTGCGCTTAAAACCAAAGAATCTGCCGTAATATTATTCTTTGCGGCGCGAATATCTGCCACTGTACGCCCGCCTCTGAAAAGCGGCTGATCAAGCGTTACTTCCGCTGCACTGGTTGTTAATCCCCCCGCTGACGTTACAAAAGATTGCCCTTCAATATCAGAATCCGCATATGTCACATTCGCACCTGCGGATAAGGTTGGCTTAAATCCTGATTGCGCCAAAGAAAGCTGTTCTTGACTGGCCTTATATCCTTCACGCGCGGCACGCAGGCTGGTGTTATTATGATATGCACTTTCTAAAGCATTAAAAATCGAAATATTCTGTTTTTCAGATTCCTGTGCATAAACAATGCCTTGTACCGCAATGTTAAAGCATAAGATTAATAAAAGTAAGCGCAAGCGCATTAAAATACAAATTCCTTTTTTGGCTCAAACCCCTGTAAATAAGGCGTTCCCGCATCAAACAAAACATGATCAGAAAACACCCCTTCCTTGATATGCTTGATTCCAGTCGCCTTCGCCACCGTCTGCTGCGCTGTTTTAATCAGGGCAAAAATACTCCCCCCTATTTTTAATTGCGCTTTAATAGCCTCTGGCACACTGGATACCGCGCCATTAAAAATAATAAAATCATACGGCGCCGCCTTTGGCGCGCCTTGCGTCAATTCACCACTTAAACCGACAATATTACAATATCCTAAATCATCCCACACGGCTTGCGCTTGATTGATAAAAATATCCTCTTTTTCCAACGCCACAACAGTAGAAACCAATAAGGATAAGATCGCCGCGCTATATCCCGCACCTGATCCTACCGTTAAAACCACATGGTCTTTTTGTAAGTTTGCCGCTTCAATTAAGCGCGCCAATACAGAAGGCTCCATTAAATAACGCCCCCCGCCAATATCAATATCTTCATCACAATAAGACACACCTTGAATTTCCTCAGGTACAAATCTTTCTCGTGGGACAATATCAAAGGCTTCTAATAAGGTTTCTGACATCACGCCCATTGGGTGGATTTGACTATCAATCATCGCTTGGCGTGCATTTTGGAATTTTTGCTTGTTCATGCGTTTATAAATACGCCACATCTGGTCACATGAAAAGTGAAATCAAGTTAATCAAGACTAGATTTCACAAAATAATACTGTTAAAAAGCTTTTCAGTTTTAATTTAGTCTTTGGCGCGGTGGCAGAGTGGTCATGCAGGGGACTGCAACTCCCCGTACAGCGGTTCGATTCCGCTCCGTGCCTCCAACTTAACTTATTGACACCAATATCAAATTCCGTCATAAAGTTTTTTTATTGCTGTTCCTCGGTAGCTCAGTGGTAGAGCAGGTGACTGTTAATCACTTGGTCGCTGGTTCGAATCCGGCCCGAGGAGCCATTCTTGATAACCGCCTAAATTGACCAGTAGATCAAACGGCTTTTTCAAGGAATACCG
>CALHAW010000036.1 GCA_937934135.1 uncultured Alphaproteobacteria bacterium | reverse complement strand
TCTTTTGCAGATGAGATGAGGCAACATCCCGCTATATTTGGGCAAAACCCTAAAATCGTTCTGCAGGATGAACGCTTATCCACAGCCGAAGTGGATAACTTTATGGATAACCGTGTGGATATGGGCAGAAAATCCAAACGCGGCGCAAAAGGGGATGGTTTAAAAGATGCACTGGCCGCACAGGTGATTTTACAAGGCGCGTTGAATCAGCTATAAGTTTTATTATGTATTTAAATTAAGTGAGATTGAGTAGTTGAGTTCATTATTAAAAATAGTTTCTTTTCTTGAATATATGCCGCATGAGATTGATGATGGGTGGGGCGGTTACTCTGCGCCAACCTCTAAGAATGCAAGCAAGAAAAAGCCAGCAGGCGGTCTTAGCGGTTAGTTTTCAAAAGCTGCGTCAAAGGACAGAAAGAAATCCCCTTCAGTCAAAAGGCATAGTGGCCCACCAGTTTCCAAAAATACACGCCATTTTCAAGACGGGGCGTTAACGCGTCCATATAAAGCAAAGCCCTATTTAAAACGTTTAGAAAATACCGTGGACGAAATGTATGAAAATACGAACAAGAAATCGCAACAATCTCTAACGAAATTGGTCAATAAATTTTGGAAAGATTCCGACTGGCTTGGTGAGCATCGCAATAGGCTGACTATCAAAGAGCGTAAAGAATTTGAAACAACCTATATGCGCTTTGTTGATTTGTTTGAAAACCCCCATATTAGGGCGTTGGTGTCTATAGAACACAGACCATTAGAAGCAAAGAAATTCTCTAAGCGGGCCGTGCCTAAGTCGTCAAGGGGAGAATCTCCCAAGGCTAACCATACCTAACCAATTCACCGCCATAGTGTTTCATCCAGCTTTTGCCGGCGGAGTAATCTTCACACAAGGCTTCGCAGGCTTCCCAGAAAGCGGGGGAGTGATCCATTACTTGTAAATGCGCGACTTCGTGCGCAACAACATAATCAAACGCGTGATGCGGGGCAAAGATGAGCCGCCAAGAAAAAGACAATTTTGCATCGTGGGAACAGCTTCCCCATCGGCTTGATGTGTCTTTGACGTCTATTTTTGTGATCTTTCTGTCTATCTGTGCGGCCTTTTCATGAGAGAGCGCGCTTAAGCGTTCCAACGCGATTTTTTTTAGGTAGCGCAAGATGCGCGGTTTTGGGTTTTCTTTATTTGTTTTGATAGATAATTCTTTATTTATCAATGTTATATCTGTTTTCTTTAATGTTTTATCATAGACAACATTGATCTTCGTTTCCTGTCCAAAGAGTGGAATAACCACGCCATGTTCAAGTGAAATAGGCTGTGGAAGTTCTTCTAATTTTTCCCTGATCCAGATGCGGTTTTTATCGGCAAAACGGTAGGCGTTAATCATGCTGGTGCGTTTGGGGACAACCAAATTCACGCTATTGGCACGAGGATCAACGCGTAAAGCGAGCCTTTTGGCGCGAGGATTGATTTTTACGACCAAATTGGGGGATATTTCGTGAAAAGGATAGGTTTTAAGAGCGTTATCAAGCTTTAACGCTAATTTATCAGCATTTTTAAGGGTATTTTGGCTTCTTTGTAGTGCTTTTGCGCCCATATCGTCCTTAAACCAGTTAAATAGTAAGCTCATCTCTAATTATATCTTCTGATTGGTAAACGGCAAGTATTTTAATATCATAATTAACTATTCGGCTTGATTGTGACTCATGGTAGCCTAAATACCATGGATTTTATCGAAAACCTTCATGATTATTTATTAGACCCTGCGCGTTTTCCTACGGCGATTGCGGCTTTTGTGATTGTAACCTTGGTTGGGATGGTGCGCGGCGGCCTTGGTGGAATGGCAACGCCGTTTTATTGGCATTTAATAGATCTTGGTTTTGGTCGGTTGGGGGACCGCATGGATAAGGCAGGAAGGCCTGTTGGTGATTTAATCTTTCGGGGATTTATCATTTGTACGCTGGTTCTGATTCTCTCTTATATCGTGGCGCGTTTGTTGGGTGTTCTGGCGTTCTATTATTCTTATTGGTCATTGATAGAAGTGTTTTCGCTCTGTCTAGTTTTAACATCAGGCGCGGTTTGGGCGGGGATGGGGCAGCTTTATCGGGCGCTTCATGACAAAAAGGTCACAACAACCGCTTATTTCACCATTGCCCGTTCAACCCACACAGATTTGAGTAAGAGCGATGATTACACTATTACCCGCGTGGGCATGGGGATGGGGCTTCGGGCGTTAGATAAGGGGATGATCGCTCCGCTTTTATGGTTTTTGATTGTGGGGTTACCGGGCGCGTATCTGTATGCTGCCTTGGCCGCATTAAGCTGGCGTTTTGGCCGTGATGGTGCGGTGAACGGTTTAGGCAGTGCGCCGCTGGCGATGGAAAAATTAATGGGGTTTATCCCGAATATTCTGGCGGGGGTCTTAGTCGCGTGTGCGGGATTGTTGACCCCAACGGCAGGAATGACGCGGGCGTTGAAAGGTTTTTTTACATCAAAAGGCGCAGCGCGGTATGAGGAGGGCGGATATCCTGTCACGATAGCGGCGCATTCGCTTAACGTGACATTGGGCGGCCCAACGACTGATTTGCAGGGTAAGTTGATTAATCGAGGGTGGGTTGGCCCGACAGGTGCCTCAGCGAAGCTTGATTCCAAGCATTTACACCGTGTAACCTATATTTGCTTTATGGCGCATTTGCTGCTGCTTTTGGGGTTATTATGCGCTTGGGTTTTCAGTCAAAATGGTTTTGATACGATTTTACCAATATAGCCCCAATATAACTCTTGACTTTATTAGGCTATTTCCGTTATTTTCCGCGTGAAATAAAGATGTGCGTGTTTTGTGCATTGATAGTGATTAACGAGCCGTAGCGAGTTTACTCGCCTGAGGCACTAAAGAGGAATTGAGCCATGAGCCGCGAATGTATGATTAGACAAAAGAAACGTATGGTAGGGAATAACCGTTCCCATGCGATGAACGCGACAAAGCGTACTTTTGAAATTAATATCCAAGACACAAGTGTTTTTAGCGAAACATTGGGTCGTAAAATCCGTATCCGCGCATCTGCGGCGGGTCTGCGTACGATTGACCATAATGGGGGAATTGACGGTTTTGTAATGAAACGTGCAAAAACAAAGCTTCACCCCAAATTGCGTGCCATCAAAGCCGAAATTGAGAAGAAAAAAGCTGCTGCTTAATAAGCACTACCAAAGTGAAAAAATAATTCAAGCCGCCCGTCATTTAATTTTGGGGCGGCTTTTTTGTTGACAGTTTTTGAAAATATATATAGTTATGTCAAAATAACTTTGTTAAGAATGAGTTCAATAGTATAATGTTAACGTTACAATCTCCTGATGCGCATGAAGTTGCTGAATTGGCCAAAAGAGGGTATCTCTGGGCGCATTTTGATTTGGCGACACGTGTCTATGCAGGACGCGGGTTTAGGCAAGATACGAAAATCGCCAACCAATTTCTTAATTATGCGCTTTATACGAGTAATGTTAATGCTGAAGTTCCACATTCGGAGGCTGTTCATCAAGAGCTGGATAATGGGCATCCTTATCTTAAAATAGAAAACATTAAGACATTGCTCACGGCATCCCTTGAAATCAAGAAATCGCCTCTTGCCTTGCTTCAACGTAATCGTGTGTTATCGGTCGATGGAATGCTTAAGTATGAGCGTGGGGTGAGTGGGATAGATTCGTATAAAGGAGCTTACCAAGATTTACATGAGGTTTGTAAGTTTACATCACAACAAATATTAAAAGAATTTTCGATCTGTGCCGCGCAAACGCCTGCTGAATTTAGACTAAAGCATACGTCAGAAAACACCGAATTATTGCTCGATCCTATTACGCAGGCAAGGCGACTTTTATCTGTGTTAAGGAATGCTGCTGATCATAAGATTAGTGAGCAGGATATTGAGCAAATTACAGATTTGAATCAGAGAGTTTTAGAGTTGATCGACATCAATAAACCAATAGAGCAGGAAAATGTTTTATCCTTTGGTATGCCCAAAATATACCCAAAGAGATGAAATTCTAACTGTGCCTCTATGAATTTTAAAATATTTCTGGCATAACGCCCTTTATGAGCGAAGCACAACAAAAACCACTTCCTGATAGTGTGACTATTGAATACCCCGATCATGGGTTTGATATTACCCATCGTGCCAGTAAATCTGGCGCGCGGGTGGGGAAGCTTAAAACCCCGCACGGGACGATTGAAACGCCGAACTATATTTTCTGCGGTACAAAAGCATCAATCAAAAATCTATCACCTGCGCAAATGATTGAAGCGCAAACGGATATTATCCTCGCTAATACGTATCATCTTATGATTCAACCGGGGGCAGATCTTGTTGAAAAAATGGGCGGCCTTCATAAATTTATGAATTGGCATGGGCCAATGCTAACCGATAGCGGGGGATTTCAAGTTTTCTCTATGGGGCATGGATCATGCGCGGATGAAATTAAAGGGCGCAATGCAGGTGTTAAAAAACATGGCTTGAAGGGAATTGATGAAGAGGCGGCTTATTTTAAATCGTACCGGACAGGTGAAGTCTTAAAGCTTAATCCTGAAATTTCGATGGAGTTGCAACGTCAATTAGGCGCGGATTTAATTATGCAGATGGATGAATGCACGGCCTATCAGGTGACGCGGGACTACACCGCAAAATCCATGCAAATGAGTTTGCGCTGGGGTGATCGCTCGCTCATCGCATTTGAAAAGACGCATAATAACGCGCAAGGGCTGTATGGGATTGTGCAAGGTGGCGTTTATGATGATTTACGGATCGAAAGCGCGCAATATATTGCCAGTCGTCCGTTCTTTGGCACGGCGATTGGCGGTTGCCTTGGTGGCACAGATGGAGAAATGTACGGTATTTTAGAAGCGACGCAACCCTATAACCATCCGAACCGCCCGATTCATTTTCTGGGAATTGGCCGTATTAAAGATGTGTTTAAATCTGTGCGGTGCGGCATTGATACGTTTGATTGTGTCATGCCGACGCGGATTGCGCGTCACGGTATGGCGTTGTTAAAAGGATGCGCGAATGAGCGTATTAATCTGATGAATACCAAATATAAAGAAGATCCTGAGCCGTTGGATGCGTCATTGGATATTGCGTGTTCGCGTGATTATTCAAAGGCATATATTCATCATTTGCTCAAAGCGAAAGAGATGCTGGGCTATCAATTAGTGTCCCAGCATAATGTGGCGATTATCAATAAATTGATGCGTGAAGTACGTGAGGCAATTAAGACGGATACGCTCGATACCCTCGAAAAAGAATGGCTGGTCGATTAAGTGTGGCGGCACTAGCCAAAATTCTATAAAATAGATGCCATGGCCTTGGAATATAAAGCACATACGAAATTTGAAGCCCTCGCGCCCATATTGGAAGAATATGCGGGGTGGTTTGGTGATATTGCGCTGTCTGTGGCTTATCTGGATGATGATGGCGTAGAAGCACCGCTTATTTCCGTCCCTTATAGCTTTAAAGTATGGCTGGAAACACAAGAAAGCCTTGGCTCTTTTATCTTAAATGATATGAACAAAGTGCATGAGGATTTAGTGCGCGTGGGCGGGATGCTTGTTACGGCCTTGAAGGATAAGAAAAAACCATCCCGTAAGGATTTTGAGGATTTTAAAAATCTTTATAATGCGTTCTTAATGCGTTTGCGCCGTGTTGAAAAAGACAGCGCACAAGAGGGGAGCGGTATTGACCCTGATACGGGGCTGCGCGCTGCGGCCGTGATGCAGGATGATTTAAAAGAGGAAATGGAGCGTTTGGGCCGCCATGGCAACCCGTTCACGCTGGTGATTTGCCGCATAGATTTTTTTGCAGGGCATCAAGATCAAGAGAAATCGATCCAAACAGTCGTTAAGAATATCAAGCAATGCATGCGGTCTTTTGATGATGCATATTATTGGGGGCAGGGAGAATTTCTGCTGAGCTTAAAACATGCTGATAAAATTGGCGGGCAGGCGGCGATTAACCGCATTCAGGCCGCTGTGATAGAAGATGAAGACAAAGCGCAAGAAATGACAATGTCTTTTTGTCTGTGTGAACCCTGCGTGGGTGATACTATTTCAGACCTTCTTACGAATATGCGTCAGGATTTGATTGATCATATGAATGAAGGCAATATAATACTGGAATTAACGGAAGTAAGCGCGTTAGAGCGTTATGCGGCACAACTGTAGGAAGAACAATGACGATGACAGCAAAAGAGCTTGAGAATAAATGTATTGAAGCGGGGCTGAAAATGACAGCGCCGCGCCGCGCCGTGTTGAACGTATTGGCACATGCAGAAGATCACCCATCGGTTGAGGACGTGTATGACCGTGCAAAGAAAGAAGATCCGTCAATTTCAATCGCCACGGTTTACCGGACGTTGGGTCTTTTGGATGAATTAGGTTTGGTGTACCGTCATGAATTTACAGATAGTGACCATGCGCGATATGAGCTGAATGACACGCATCACCATCATTTGATTGATTTGGATACGGGCAAGGTTTTGGAATTTGAAAACCCGCAAATTGAAAAAATGAAACAAAAAATTGCCGAAGATATGGGGTATGAATTGGTGGAATGCCGTTTAGAGCTGTATGGCCGTAAACTGAAAAAGTGACACTAGACCCCTTTGCCGTTCAGCAGCGCATGCCGACCCATATTTGGGTTGAAGCAAAAATCAGAGAGTTATCGGCCCAAAATATTGGCGTTTATGTCACCAATAAGGGCGAACGCAATGACGGGCTTGTGCTGTTAAAGCTCAGTGATTTAAAAGGAAATTGTAAATTATTGACACAGCAGCGCGGTATTGATGGCGTGCTGGGGTGGGTGAATATATTTAGCGATGAAATAATTTCCGAACAAAAAGCTGACGAATATATAAAACGCTCAATAGGGCATGACCCCGACCAATGGGTTATTGAGGTTGAAGACCCCAAAATGAATAATCCGTTTCAAGACTAAGCGTGAAGGCCCGGGTTAGCTTTTCTTTCAACGGCCGCCACAAGCGTCTCAATCGATGTGTCTGGCTGTGCTGCTTTGATAAATTCTTTTGTGCTTAATTCACTCATAATATTTGCTCCTTGTTTCTGTTTTTTTAGTATGTACTTATTATATTTATAAAAGCTTAATGGCTCTTATAAGGCTGTATTCTGTTATGACTGGGGAAAGGTTACGAAGTTTTTAAGGCATTTCTCCTTGATTTTTAGCCCAAAACAAGGCAAAACACTTCTTATATAGTACCAAAAGAGTACGAATTGGCAATGGTTTGTAAGTAGAAACATGATTAAGTTATCAAAAATGACAGATTATGCGGTGGTGATTTTGGCCGATATGGCAGAGCGCCAGAATGCAGAGAAAATAGAGCAAACCAGCGCGACTGTAATTGCGCAAAGCACAAAATTGCCTGAACCGACAGTGTCCAAGGTTTTGAAACTTTTGGCGCGGCAAAATATTATTAATTCTACGCGCGGCGCAGCGGGCGGTTACAGCCTGAATAAAGCACCAGATCAAATTAATATGGCGCATGTTATCACGGCAACGGATGGTCCGATTGCATTGACGGCATGCGTGGATGAAAGCACGGAATGTTGTGACCGTGCGCAAAATTGTTCAATTAAAGGACAGTGGAACCCATTAAACCGCGCAATGATCAGCGCGTTAGAGAATGTTTCACTTTCTGAAATGATGAGAGGCACACGATGAGTGAAGCACAAGAAATAATTGCAAATACTGAAATTGATCAAGATACATTGGATGCGGTCAAATCACTCAGCACGTATGAGGCGGGTTTTGAAACTGACATTGAAATGGAATATGCGCCAAAGGGGTTGAATGAAGATATTATTCGCCTTATTTCAAAGAAAAAGGAAGAGCCGCAATGGATGCTCGACCTGCGGTTAAAAGCGTATGCACATTGGTTGACAATGCCAGAACCGAAATGGGCAAAGGTCGATTTTCCCGAAATGGATTATCAGGATGCATATTATTACGCGCAGCCAAAAAACTTTGACGCAAAGCCAAAATCTTTGGATGAAGTCGACCCAAAATTGTTAGAAACCTATGCGAAGCTGGGGATTTCTTTGAAAGAACAAGAAGTGCTGGCGGGTGTTGAAGGTGCGGCGCAAGTCGCGGTGGACGCGGTTTTCGATAGTGTGTCTGTAGGGACGACGTTTAAAAAAGCATTGAGTGATGTAGGCGTTATCTTTTGTTCAATTAGTGAGGCTATTCAAGACCATCCAGAGCTGGTGAAAAAATATCTCTGCTCTGTCGTGCCGATGGCGGATAATAAACATGCTTGTTTGAACACGGCGTGTTTTACGGATGGATCATTCGTTTACATTCCCCCCGGCGTGAAATGCCCGATGGAGCTATCGACTTATTTCCGCATGAATGCGATTAATACGGGGCAGTTTGAACGCACATTAATTATTGCGGATAAGGGCGCTTATGTCTCGTACCTTGAGGGGTGTACCGCGCCAATGCGGGATGAAAATCAACTGCATGCGGCGGTGGTAGAATTAATTACACATGATGATGCGGAAATTAAATATTCAACTGTTCAAAACTGGTATCCCGGCGATGAAAACGGCACAGGCGGTATTTATAACTTCGTGACGAAGCGTGGATTATGTGAGGGCGTTAATTCAAAAATTTCATGGACTCAAGTTGAAACAGGTTCTGCCATTACATGGAAATATCCATCCTGTATTTTGAAGGGGGATAATAGCCAAGGGGAGTTTTATTCTGTGGCGATCACCAATAATAAACAGCAGGCCGATACAGGCACAAAAATGATCCATATGGGAAAAAATACAAAAAGCCGTATTATCTCAAAAGGGATTAGTGCGGGGCGTTCCGATCAAACGTATCGTGGGCAGGTTAAAATTATGGCGGGCGCGGAAGGTGCGCGGAATTTTACGCAATGTGACTCGCTGCTTATTGGCAATCAATGTGGTGCGCATACCGTACCGTACATTGATAATAAAAACCCAACATCGCAGTTGGAACATGAAGCAACCACCAGTAAAGTCGGCGAAGATCAGCTGTTTTATTGTAAGCAACGCGGAATATCCGAAGAAGAAGCGTTGGCGTTAATTGTGAATGGTTTCTGCCGCGAAGTAATGCAAAATTTACCGATGGAGTTTGCCGTTGAGGCGCAAAAGTTGGTGGGGATTAGCTTGGAAGGAAGTGTTGGGTAAATTCGTTCACGCGAAGCGTGCAAAGGCTTTGCAAGGAACATATAAGATTTATTATTAACTTTGCGCTCTTTGCGTGAAATATTTTTTAAAGGAGAAAGAAACATGACAAAATTATTAAATGATGATCCACGCCAAGCCGTGGAAGAAATGATTAAATTAACAAATGGTCTTTGTGAATTGATTGAGGCGGAGAGTGCTTCGGTTGCGACCAATGATGGAACAACTTTTTCAACAAATGAAATGAATAAAGAAGCCGCGATTGAAGCCTATGAAATTGCTGCAGCGGAGTTTCATAACCGTATTAATGAGTTCCGTCAGGTTGATAAAAACTTAATTACGAAATTAAATGAAGCGCAAGATTCATTGAAAAGCTCAACGAATAATAACCTGAAAATCTTACAAAAATTACAAGAACAAGAATAATGATCAAAATTGAAAATTTAAAAGCAGAAATTGACGGCACAGAAATCCTTAAAGGATTAGATCTTACCATTAATAATGGCGAAGTGCATGCGGTCATGGGGCCAAACGGTGCGGGTAAATCAACGCTGTCTTATGTGCTGGCGGGACGTGATGGGTACGAAGTTACGGCCGGTAGCGCAGAGCTGGATGGTGAAAACATTCTTGAGATGGAAGCAGAAGAACGCGCCGCGGCGGGTTTGTTCCTTGCGTTTCAATACCCTGTGGAAATTCCAGGTGTGCAGATGACAACCTTCCTTAAGACGGCTTTGAACGCGGTGCGTCAGGCGCGGGGTGAAGAGGAGCTGGATGCGATTGGCTTACTTAAATTGATGAAGTCCACTTGTAAAAATCTGGGTATTTCAGATGAAATGATGAAGCGTGCGGTTAATGTTGGCTTTTCTGGTGGAGAGAAAAAGCGGAACGAAGTTCTGCAAATGGCAATGTTAGAGCCGAAATTTGCGGTGTTGGATGAAACGGATTCTGGGCTGGATATTGATGCACTTAGAATTGTGGCCGATGGTGTGAATGCATTGCGGGCGAAGGAGCGTTCTTTCCTTGTCATTACGCATTACCAACGTTTGCTTGATTATATTAAGCCTGACTATGTTCATGTATTGGCGGACGGTAAAATCATTAAATCTGGCGGCCCTGAATTGGCGCATGAACTGGAAGAAAAAGGTTATGCTGAGATTTTAAGTACGTACGAAAAGGAAGCGGCGTAAATGACTCTCATGAAATCCTTGCCGACCCAGAAATTAGAGCGGTGGAAATATACCAACCTGCCGGCGCGCCTGAAGAAATTTGAGCGTGAAATTGCGACAGCAGAGATCACGTTTGATGGTTTGAATGATTTAATCATGCCCTACACAAATGATAATCCAGACTGGGTGAATGAAATCACGAGTCGTAGCCCTGCGGGGGAAGCGCAATATAAAGATATGGCGCTGTGGACGGCGGCGAATGATGCGCCCCAAGATGGTTATATTATTGATGTGCCTGTCAACTATCAAACAGGCAAACCCTTAACCATGATAATGACGGGAGGTAATGCAGAGCAGGTTAGTCCACGCTTTATCATTCGTCTGGCACGTGGCGCAGAATTGACCTTAATTGAACATCAAACGGGTGAGGGTGCGTATTGGAATAACGCCGTCATGCAAATTGAAATTGGCGACGGCGCTATTTTTAATCATTACCGTTTTCAAGATAATTCACATGATGCCGTCATGACGGTAAACACCCACGCCCAAATTGCACGCAATGGTCAGTATAATGCGTTTACCCTGACAACAGGCGCAAGCATGAGCCGTAACCAAATCCATGCGGATTTAAAGGGTGAGGGCGCGGCCTGTTATTTAAACGGGGTAAATTTATTGGACGGTAAACGCCTTGGTGATACGACCATCACAGTAGAGCATCAAGCGCCCCATTGTGAGTCTCGCCAAGATTATCGTTCTGTGGTGGGTGATCAGGCGACGGGTGTTTTCCAAGGCAAAGTGCATGTGCATCAAATCGCGCAACAGACGGATGGGTATCAGCTGTCAAATTCCTTGTTACTCTCCCAACAGGCGACGATGAATACCAAGCCTGAACTGGAAATTTATGCAGATGATGTGAAATGTTCGCATGGGACAACATCAGGCATGTTGGATAAGGACGCATTATTTTACTTACAAGCGCGCGGCATTCCAAAGGCACAAGCGCGTGCGTTATTGATTCAAGCATTTATTTCTGAGGTAACAGAGCAAATCACCCATGATGACATACGTGAGCAAGCAACCGCCATTATAGAAAAATGGTTAACCGCATTATGAGCGATGCCATGAAAATAACACCAATAAAACAAGACGATATTTTTGATTATCGAGCAGATTTCCCGATCTTGTCGAATACGATGAACGACAAGCCGATGGCGTATTTAGATAGCGCATCTAGCGCGCAAAAACCGCAAGCTGTCCTTGATAGCTTAAAAAACCTTTATGAAACGCATTATGCGAATATTCATCGGGGGCTGTATCAATTTTCTCAAGAGACTACATTGGCGTTTGAATCGGTACGCAGTAAGGTTGCGGATTTTATTAACGCGCCGGGCGCCGAAGACGTGATCTTCACGCGCAATTCAACCGAAGCCATTAATTTGGTCGCACAGAGTTGGGGGGCAACAAATTTAACGGCTGAGGATGAAATTATCCTGACGGAGATGGAACATCACGCCAATATTGTACCGTGGCAAATGTTATCCGAAGAAATAGGATTTAAAATCAAAACTATTCCTGTCACGGACACAGGTGAATTAGATTTTGATGCGTTCTTAAAATTATTAACGCCCAATACAAAATTTTTAAGCATGGTTCATATCTCTAACGCGCTTGGCACGATTAACCCGGTTGAGAAATTTGTAACAGCAGCGAAAGATTTTTATCGTGAGATAAAAGTATTGATTGATGGATCACAATCTGTGGTGCATGGCACGGTGGATGTGCAATCAATCGGTTGTGATTTTTTCTGTTTTACGGGACATAAGCTTTATGGACCGAATGGAGTAGGGGTGCTTTGGGTGCGTCGTGATATCTTGGCGAATATGCCGCCCTATCAAGGTGGTGGTGACATGATTGAAACGGTAAGCTTTATTGATGGCACAACCTATAAATCTGGCGCGGCGCGGTTCGAGGCAGGAACGCCAGCGATTGCCGAAGTGATCGCATTGGGTGCGGCGATTGATTATTTACGAACTATTGGCATGGATAAGATTGCGGCGCATGAAAAACGCCTGCTAGATATTATGATGCGTGATTTATCGGCGGTTGAAGGGCTGACTTTTTATGGAACAGCGCAGGCGAAAGCAGGCGTTGTATCCTTCACTGCAGAGTGGGCGCATGCGAGCGATATTGCGATGATTCTGGATCAACAGGGCGTTGCGGTGCGCACGGGACATCATTGTTGTATGCCATTAATGGCACGCTTTGGCGTGGATGCAACGGTGCGCGCGTCATTGGGGCTTTATTCAAATGAGGCTGATATTCAAGCGCTCGTCAGAGGATTAAAAAAAGCCAAAGAGATGCTCGATTAAAAGGAAAAGGCATGACGAAAATGGAACAAGTAGCAGATGCAGACATGATTAAAAATTCTGTTGGTGGGGATGAGGAAGCCTATGATGAATTGGCGATGCCGCCCAATGTTGAATTGAGCGATCATGATTTAACGCCCAAGATTGTTGGGGCGTTGCAGGAGATTTTTGATCCTGAAATTCCCGTTAATATATATGAATTGGGCCTTATTTATAAGGTGGATGTGAATAAAGACATGGATGTGTTCGTGGAGATGACGTTAACGTCCCCTGCATGCCCTGTGGCGCAGGAAATGCCCGGATGGGTGCAAAGTGCCATTCTGCCGCTTGAAGGCGTCAGGCACGTGGATGTGGAGATTGTGTGGGATCCAACATGGGACCCATCGATGATGGCGGAAACCGCGAAATTGCAATTAAATATGTTTACTTAATTTTTAGGGCCTCAGGCGTGTAAACACGCTACGGCGCCAGAAGGACTACTGATGATAAAAGCCCCAGTACAAATAACAGACACTGCGATTGAGAAGATTATTGAAAAAACGAATCTGAATAAGGACGCCATTGGCGTGCGCCTGACGATTGCCACAACGGGCTGTTCCGGCAATAGCTATAAGATGGAGCATGTGCTGATTGAGGATTCCGTGAAGGATGATAAGTTTGAACAAGGCGGCGCGGTGCTTTTTATCCCGAAAATTCATAGCTGGATGTTATTTGGGACGGTTGTGGATTATGAAGAAGATAATCTCAAAAGCGGTTTTGTCTTCACCAATCCCAACGAAGCAGGGCGATGCGGCTGTGGTGAAAGCTTCACGGTTGAGCGACCAGAATAAGGAAATTCCTCCCAGAAACAACAAAAGGCCCCAAAAGGGCCTTCTACTTTAAGTTTTCAATATATTCTAGATTAAGGCGCTATTGGCGAAAATCCTTTATTTGCTTGCAGGGCTGGACCAGTCGGAACGACTGCGCTTGCATTAAGATTTTGCGCAAATGTCGGTACTGCCTTTGCTTCAACTGCCGGATTTGCTGCCTCGGCGGCGTTTCCTGCTAGTGTGCTAGCTGCGAGCATTACGGCACCTGCTAACTTGTTAAAGGTTTTTTTATTCATTTTTTACACTCCTTCTTCTATTTCCCAGCATATACATCGTAAAGTTCTTGTTCTGAGGCTTCGTTTACATATGCTGTATATAAACTATGATGCCCTAACTTCTTCATTTCGTCAATTAAAACAGAAAAGTATGAAGAATTAGTTAATTCTTTAAGAACTCTGCAAACATATATTATGGAATCAAGTGCTTTAGCATGCATCGTAGCGGCATATTCTGTAATATCCTTTGTTGGGTCAGGAGCAATATAGCCTATAAGATGTTGATCTGCCTCCCTTAATCCCTTTACAAGCTCTAAAATAATATTGGGTGAAGCTTGATCAGTTTTGCCAGAAACTTGAAGATAAATTACCTTTGCTTGAGGATTAAAGCCTGATGCTCCCATTCCTTTAATAACGTGAATAGGGATATTGTGAACAGTATTTATCTTGGTTAAGTGTGCGCCTGTCTCTGATTCTTTGATAACGTCTATCGCTTCTTCAATGATTTTATGAGCATGTGGATGCCCATAAGCTATCGCATTCACGTTTGTGCCGCGGTCGCCGAAGGCGGAGCCGAGTTTATTTTCGCCGTTTTCTGTGTCTGTGTTCATTTTTCCCTATTTTTTTCCCTTTAATTACATCATAACGGATGATTCTTCGGGGCTTATCATGCCCAGAGGGATCATTTTTTGGTTTATTATTTTAAGGCGCCCTTTGGGGGTGACTTCCATTTGGGCGCGGATTAGCTGTGTATCTTTGTAG
>CALHAW010000035.1 GCA_937934135.1 uncultured Alphaproteobacteria bacterium | reverse complement strand
ACCGCCGCGCCAGTTAAGGCGCGTAAGGGCCTACGTTCTAATCCCGTTAAACCTGCCACAACTCCGCGTAAGAAATTAGATACTTAAAGGGTTCTCGGGGTCAATTCCATCCATGAACTGCTTGTGGCGCTTTACATTCGTCACTTGATAGACATGACCAATCCACCCAGAAATAATGGAGCGCGCACTATCTGCCCATGTGTTTTCAATGAAATTCATTAACTCTTCTTCGGGGAACGCAACCGTTTTTCCCGCAATAATTTTATTTTTTAAATCATCTAAAATCGCTTGTGCGCCTTCTTCAAAATAATGAAGTGGCGAGGCGGGGAAATCTTTTACTGTGCCATTCTGAAACCATGCCACATCGCGTTTATATTCTTTTAATAAGCTAAATATGTCATATTCTGGATGTCCCTGAAAACAAATTTGACGAAATCCATCTTTGCTCACCGCCATATGTACCCCTGCATCTTTACTTTCAACTAATGTTTGTAAACCGGCTATATCAAATTGTGCGCGGGATATCTCACTATAACGGGAATAAATCACATCATGCTTGGTGTTCATTGCATTGACCAAGGGATGTTTGCGGTTTAAGACACGGTGTGGGAATACACCTAATCTTTTTTCCTTACGCCATTCTGGCTCTTGTCCGTGATAATGAGTCATTAAAAAATGCGATGCGAAGCATGCAAAAATGGTAGAGGCAACATTTCCATACGCCCAATCAATCACTTCCTTTAACGGCGCCCAATTCCCCAAATCACTGACATGGGGATTGGTTTCTTCATTGGCACCCGTAATGATCAACGCATCTAATCCTGCTTTTTTCAGATCATCAAAATCTTCATAAAATTTGTCAATGTGCTGCTGTGCGTCTTCGCCGCGCGGCACGACAGGAATATTAAATGGGTGGATATAAATCTGTGCTACGCGGTTGCTCTCCCCAATCAGGCGAAACCACTGGCGTTCCGTTGCCTCCATCGCCGCGTCAGGCATCATATTTAAAAAACCAATATGCAATTCGCGGATATCTTGTGTGATGGCACGTCCTTCGGGCAGGATCGGACGATTTTCCGCAATTAAGCGATCATAAGTCGGTAAATTAGAGCTTTTGACAAGAGGCATGTTTCCATTGTATTTAAATTGAGTAACTTTCCAAGAATATTCCAAAGAAAAAATATGTCGCAAAAACCTTATAACTCCCCTCAGCTTGACGAAATTCGTAAAAAAATTGATGCGCTCGATACACGCCTTCATGAAACCCTTGTGGAGCGGGCGGAACTGGTTTTGAAAATTGGTGAAGAAAAACGTAAAAATAATATTGAAATTGTACAACCTGCCCGCGAAGCCCGCATGATCCGCCGCTTGCTTTCAAAGGAAACAGGTGTTTTGCCGCAAATGGCAGTGGTGCGTATCTGGCGTGAATTGGTTGGCGCGGTCTCTCTCTTGCAAACCGGTTTACATGTCACAGTCTCTTGTGCGGATAAAGCCGCCGTTGAAACCACGGCATATTGGGATTTGGCACGGGATTATTTTGGCTCTTGCTTACCCATGAATAAATCTGTTTCTTGCTTGGCCGCGCTTAAGGCCGTTCGTGAAGAACAAGCAACATTTGCTGTTTTACCATATCCAAATCATGAACCAGCCTGTGAAGAAGATAATCCATGGTGGGAGAATTTGGAACTTGATGGAGCGCATCCGTTGCGTGTGATTGTCCGCCTGCCGCATGGTGATGATCCAGAAGATAAAAATCAAAGCGTAAAGGCTGTGGTGGTTGCCAAAACAGGATTTGATGTGTCAGATGATGATCACAGCTTTATTTTCCTTCAATGTGATGCCGCGTTCAGCCGCGCAAAAATTATTTCTTTTTCGGAAGAAGCAGGCTTAAAACCTGTTGGTCTCTCGTCAAATCAAAAATCATTAGACCCTGCCATGCGTAAGCATTTCATGGAGATAGAAGGTTTTTTTGAAGATAAAGACAAAGCAATCAAAAAATTGCAAGATGCATTGGGAGATGGGGCAAAAGTTTACTGCGCCGGTGGTTTTCCTGTGCCGCCCATTTATTCTAAAACGGTGCGCGCCCGTAATGAAAAACTTCTCACCGCGCCCAAAGAAAAATCTTAAAACAGGCAAGCCCTTCATGATCAAAGCACGCCCCAGCATTTACGATATTTCCCCCTATATTGGTGGCGAAAGTGGTGATCAATCAAATGTTATCAAGCTTTCTTCCAATGAAGGCCCCTTTGGCCCTCCACCAAAAGCGATAGAGGCTGTGAAAAACGCTGCGTCTGATCTCCATATTTATCCTGACGGTGGTTGCACGCAATTACGCGCGGCGCTCGCCATCAAAAATAATATTTCTGCCGATAACATTGTCTGTGGCGCGGGGTCAGATGAAATTATTGCGCTTCTCTGTCAGGCGTATGTGGGAGAAGGGGATGAAGTTCTCTATTCACAACACGGCTTCTTGATGTATGCTATCAGTACAAAGGCTGCGGGCGGGACACCCGTTACCGCGCCTGAAGAAAACTTAACGGCCAGTGTTGATGCGTTGCTTGCCGCTGTTACATCAAAAACCAAAATTGTGTTTATTGCCAATCCCAATAACCCCACAGGTAGCTACCTTAAACGTGATGAGGTTAAACGCCTGCATGCGGGCTTGCCTGATGATATATTGTTGGTGATTGATGCGGCCTATACTGAATATGTTGATGATGTTGATTATACTGATGGCCATGAATGGGTGGAGCAAAGCAATAATATTATTGTAACCCGCACATTTTCAAAAATATATGGCCTTGGCGGTCTACGCTTAGGCTGGGGGCATGGTCCTGCGCATGTGATTGACGTGCTGAACCGTGTCCGTGGCCCTTTTAATGTCAGTTCAATCGCACAAATTGCGGGTTTGGCCGCTTTAAGCGATGATGATTTTATCACGCGCGCTCTCTCGCATAATAAAATATGCGCCGCAGCTTGCACAACAAAGCTGGAGGGTATGGGGTTTACAGTTTATCCCAGCGCCGCCAACTTCCTATTGGTGGAATGCGATGCTGTCGATAAGGCCGATGCCATTTGCGCGGCTTTAAAATCTCGCAATATCTTTATCCGTCAGATGGGTGGTTATGGCCTGCCGACATGTTTACGCATTTCTATTGGCACAACGGAACAGATGGATATTGCAATTTCTGCCATAAATGATTACATAAACGCATAATGTTTTTTCAACGCTCAAATATCACTCAAAACGTCTCTGCCGTTTCTTCATACGTGTATCCCGTTTAGGCGGGACATATTTTATTGCTTACCTTTCATCTCAATTAATTTATATTTCTTATTTATAAGAGGGTTTTTCCTATGTTTAAACAAATTACAATTATCGGATTCGGCCTTATTGGCTCATCTATCGCGCGCGCCGTCATTGAACATAAACTGGCTGATTCCATTATCTGCGTGGATCAAAGTAAGGACACGTGTAATAAAGTGCTATCTCTTGGTCTGGCAGATGATGCAACGACTGACCCTGCCTTAGGTGTACCAGGCAGTGATTTGGTCATTCTTTGCGTGCCTGTCGGGGCGATGGCAACTATTGCGGATCAAATTGCTGATCATCTGGAAGAGGGCGCTATTATCACTGATGTCGGTTCAGTGAAAGAATCCGTGATCGCGGCGCTTCAACCACGCTTACCTGCGGCTGTTCATATCGTCCCTGCACATCCCATTGCAGGGACGGAATTTTCAGGACCAGAACATGGCTTTGCAGAGCTATTTATTAACCGTTGGTGCATTGTAACACCTTTACAACAAACTGAATTAAAAGCGATAGAACGCGTGACTAAATTGTGGGAAGCGTTCGGCTCAAAGGTTGAGATCATGAAGGCAGAACAACATGACTTGGTTCTTGGTATCACCTCACATCTGCCACACTTAATCGCATTTAGTATTGTAGGTACGGCCACAGATTTGGAAGATGATATTAAATCAGAAGTGATTAAATATTCTGCTTCGGGCTTCCGGGATTTTACGCGCTTGGCCTCGTCTGATCCAACTATGTGGCGTGATATTATGATTCACAATAAAGATGCTGTGCTTGAAATGCTACAACGTTTTAATGAAGACCTCTCTGCCCTTCAAAAAGCGATCCGTAAAGGTGATCAGGATTATCTTTATAATTATTTCACTGATACACGCGATGTTCGTCAGAAAATTATTGAAGTAGGGCAGGCAGACTATGTCTATCCTGATGAATCCTAAAAACACACTTAAATTGACGCGTGGTCTAAATCTGCAATTTTAATGGCGGCAACATTCTTATTGATTGATTTGGCCTCGACCATTAAGGCATTGGTCTTTTCTTCAATACGGTCTTCCAATGCTTTCATGACTTTCTTATCGGGCAAGCCAGGTTCAATGGGGGGTAAAAATTCAAATACCACGCGGCCAGGGCGTTTGATAAAACTTTTACGTCCCCAAAATAAACCACTATTTAATGCCATCGGGATGATCGGAATGTCAGTGTTACTATACATTTTTACAATGCCACCTTTATAAGGACGCTTCTTTGTGGTCACATCGACAGGCACGCGCGTCCCTTGCGGGAAAATCACAATCGGACGGTTGTTCTTTGCCATGCGTTGCGCCCCATCAACAATCGCACGGATGGACGCTTCTTTGCTTTTACGGTTAATCGGAATGACGTCAATTTTTTTGAGGAAGATTCCAAATAGCGGAATTTTCATTAATTCTTGTTTTAAAATAATTGTCGGATCGCCAAATAACGCATGCAACTTTAAAGTCTCGTACGCAGATTGATGTTTCGCTGCAACGATATAGATTCCACTTTTGGGTAAAAATTCTTTGCCCCTTACTTCATACGTCAAACCCATAATATATTTTTCAAATAATAATACGAAAAAAAGGTAAGTCCGTGTTCCTGCCAACACAACTGTCCGAGGGAATAATAAGGTTGGAAGTAATAAAATGCAGCTAATGGCTGTCCAGCCATAAAACAAAATATTAAAAATAAAAGAACGCAAAAAAATCATAAAAACCGTTTAAGAAAAGGTGAGCTGAAGCCAGCGTATGAGTGTTTTATTATATTCACTAAAACTTAAGAACCAAAAACGGCCCTTCCATGCTTCAAAATCATTCGTCAGCACAGGATAAGGGATAATATCCGCACTGGGAAGGACTTTTTGCACCTCCAAAACGGCGCGCACCATATGATAACTGGATGTGACCAATAAGAACTTGGTGATTTTTTGTTCTGTGACCCATTCCTTAATCTCTGCGGCGTTTCCCATCGTATCTGTGGCCTTGTGCCCTAAAAAGAAACAACAAGGGGGGCGGTCGTCCTTATCTTTTGTACGGCTTTTCCAGCCGGCCAATATATCTTCTTTATGCGTGCCTTCATTGACGCCAGAAATGAATAATTTATCTGAAACACCCTCTGCCAATAGGTGCATACCTGTGTTGACGCGATTTGTTCCCCCCGTCAGCACCACAATCGCCTCATAAGGCGTGTCTTCAATCTTATCTGGTGTAGATAGCGCAATATTGGTTGCAAACCAAAGCCAACCTAAGCTCCACAGGATAAAGAGCGTCAATAAGGTGACAGCGACAAAGTTGAACATTTGCTTGATCATAATGCGCTGATTTTAGGCCATTTGCCGAAGGTTACGCAAGGTCGTATGCCGCGCCGTCCCCATGCCAATAATTCCAATAAAGCAAGGAAGCAACAATAAGATAATCCATTGTACACCAGACAAGGTAAAACGGGGGATCAGCGCGCTTTCACCACTTCCCGCCAACCATGTGCCGATTAATACCATGGTAATACCTGTGAATGTCCCTATAACCGCTCCTTTTAAGCAAATTCCCATCATATATCGTTGGATTTGGCGGGTAATATAGGAATCCGCTGCGCCCATAATATGTAGCAGCTCTAATTCTTCATGATAGACCGCCATTCTTGACTGAACCGCGCCTGCGACACTGACGATTGTGGTGAATAACACAATAAAGGTCACCCCAATGGCAACGGCTTTTAGCGTGCCTGTAAATTCTAACACATCTGCTAGCCAGCTTTCATGCCTGTCCAAAATTGCTGTGGGTGCAACATTCTTGATCCGTTCGGCAATTAAATCACTGTCTGCGCCCTTGGCAAAATGCACCGTGATTAGCGCGGGAATAGGGAATTGCTCTAATGCCTTATCACTATCGCCCAACCATGGTGATATAAGCGCGGCAATTTCCCCATCAGACAGGCGTTCCACATTTTCAATATTGGGCTGTGTTTCCAACAAATCTGTTACGGTGATGGCTATGTCTTCTATTATGGCATTACTTAATAACACGCCATTTTCATCTTGCGCCGGAATTTCAATCGTGGCTTTATTCTCTAACCCCGATGTCCAGCGTGTTTTCATTTCAGATAACGCAAAAGACCCACATAACGCCAAAACACCCATCACACTCATTAAGGCGATTAATAAAATCAGGAAGTTATTTCCTTTATCTTTATTTAAAGGGAGATCATATTGCCGTTTGCCGACAGAAACCCCCAAAAAGCTCTCTCTTTTCTTTAATCTAAACATCAGAACATCCCCTCAAGCTTTTGTTTTATTTCAATATTAGGGGTAACAATGTCAACTTTTCCATTATTTAAGAGCAAGCGGCGATGTTGACTGAACTTTTCCATTAACGGCATATTATGTGACGCAATAATAACGCTTGTCCCCATACGATTTAGCTGATCAAACAGGGTTAAAAGGCGTAAGCCAGCTTCATCATCTAAATTCCCTGTTGGTTCGTCCGCCACCAATAGGCGCGGGCGTGTAATCACGGCGCGGGCAATGGCAACACGCTGTTGCTGTCCCCCTGATAGGGTAGGCGGTAACATTTGCGTATGATCGCCCAGACCAACCCATTCCATCAATTCCCCAACATTTTCCTGAATTTCATGTTCTGAATGCCCCATAATCCGTAACGGCAGGGCAATATTGTCAAAGGCAGACATATGATTCAGTAATCTAAAATCTTGAAACACCACACCAATATTCTGACGAATATCTTTTAATTCCGTACGGCTTAACTGCCCTACATCACGGCCAAACATGCTGATTAACCCGCGTGTTGGCCGACGACCTAGATAGAGTAAAGAAAGAAGCGAGGTTTTACCCGCGCCACTGGGGCCAGAAAGGAAATGAAATGAACCCGGCTCCAGCTTAAAGTTCACATCGGTTAAAACCTCTGGCCCAACCCCATATCGTAATCCTACATGTTCAAACTTAATCACAAAGACACCCCTTATTTATGACGTTGCGTTGATTGTGATAGATTTTCTTCTTCATTGTCATAGTTCACAACACTTTGCAGGACTTGTGTTCGTGCATAAGAATTTGTGATTTTCTGCCCCGCTTCATAGGCTTCTTTTAATTTTCCTTCGCGGATAAAGATTTTTGCGACCGTGCCATAGGCTTTATTGCGGAAGGCTTCGCTTTCAATCGCATTAATGCTCATCATCGCGGCTTCAAAATCACCATATTCGGCCTGAATTTCAGCGGTCTCACCAAAGGCTTTATGCCGCAAGGCATCATTTTTCATGCTCCGCGCGGTGGCCATCGCGCCCTCATTATCCCGTGCAAAGGCCTGTGACATGGCAATATAGGTGTACGCAATCGCGTGGGAGGGGGCATGTTCAATCTTTTCTGCCTGCACGCCTAATGCTTTAAATAGCTTGGCATAACGCGCTTTATCGTTCCATTCATTATCCGCCGCCGCCATACCAATGCCACGGATGGTCATGGCTTTTGTGTCGGGAGTTTGAATTTCGGCGATTAACGCTATGGCTTTATCCTCATATCCTTCATGGGTGTATGCTTTAGCTAATTCCCGTAATGCCTTGTCTCTCCAATTCTTATTCTCAATCAAATCCGTATTCTGTTTGATCTCCGCCATAACGCACAGCTTGTCACTCACATTACAGGCGGCTTTTACGGGTGTGATGTTGAAAATAAATATACTTATAAAAAAGCATGTAAAAAATTGGGGAAAGACTATGATTTTCATACGGTAATCCTTATATTTATACCATTCTTATAGGGCTATTTGCGCCAAAAGGGAATTTTAAATCTATGATTATCACATGTCCAAACTGTAACAGTGAGTATGATATTTTAAAAACCGCTCTCGGTGACAAAGGGCGGGAGGTCAAATGCGCCAAATGCAAAGAGACATGGCTTGCGCGCCCTGATGGTGATTCTGAAAGTGGAAAAAATGACATATCTGCGCCCCTAGACGACTTGCCAGCACAAGATGAAATTCAAGAAGAACAAGGCACCACCTTAGATAAGCTTGGTAAGCTCTTAGAAGTAGAGGTAGAAACTGAAAAGGACGAAGTTCAAAAAAATACAGCTCCAAAAGATGAAGAAGCTGTTGATATACCTGATGCGGTCAAACCACCAACAGATAGGGAAGAAGTCGCCTCACTTTCAACGCCCAAAAGCTTGCCTGAAAAAATGGCAGGCTATTGCTTGGCATTGCTTTTATTTGGTGCGCTGATTGTTGCGGTTTTTATAAATCAGAATAAAGTCATCACCGCATGGCCACCCGCTGCGTTATTTTATGAAATGGCGGGATCGCCTGTGCAGTTTAAAGGTGAGGGGCTTATCGTTGAAAGCCTATCTGCTACGATCTTAAACAATAAAAAAAATCAGGAAGTTTTGATCGTGAAAGGGCGTGTTGTGAATCTCACGGCAGATGCGATTGATGTTCCGAAAATTCAAGCGCGCTTACGTTCTCTTGAAGGACGTAATATTGAACAATGGATTATTGATGCAGCTGTTGAGCGTGTAGAGGCAGGGGAGTCCTTTGCCTTCACCTCAGAATACCCCAATGTCCCCGCGGATGTTGGCTCGGTCAATTTAATGTTTATTCCAATCTTGAAATAATAATTTAGAAAGAATGTTATTTCAAAAAATCAGGAATAACTTCGCGTCCTAATAAATCATCATAAGTTTGGCGCGGTGTGATCACATGCGCTGTGCCATCTTTTACCAGAATTTCTGGTGGCATAGGGCGCGTGTTATAATTAGATGCCATACAAAATCCATACGCTCCCGCAGATTGTATTACTGCCAAATCACCGCGCTCCATTTTGGGTAACTCTCTATCGGTTGTAAAGGTATCGCCTGTCTCACAGATTGGGCCAACAACATCATATTTGGTGATTGGGGCATCACGGTTTTGTACCGCTTCAATCCCATGATACGCATCATAAAGCGTTGGGCGGATCAGATCATTCATCGCGGTATCTACCACAAGGAAATTACGGTCACTTGTTTCTTTAACATAGACCACTTCTGTCAGGATTGTTCCCGCATTACCGACCAAATAACGCCCGGGTTCCATGATGATCTCTGCGTTAAGGGGAAGGATAATATCGCGTACCCATTCGGCATAATGATCCAGATCAAGGAGCTTTTCATCTTTATAAATAATTGGAAAGCCACCGCCAATATCAAGGCGCACCACTTTATGCCCTTGTTCCCTTATGGTGTTCACAATACGCGGTAATGTTTCAAACGCGGTTTTGAATGTTTCAACGGTGCAAACTTGTGATCCAATATGCATTGAAATACCAACGGGGTTTATATGTTCCATATCTGCGGCCATTTGATAGGTGCTATAGATACTATCTTCACCAATCCCAAATTTGTCGCGCTTACGCCCCGTTGAGATTTTATGATGCCCACCGCCAGATACATTCGGATTAAAACGAAATACGACGGTTGCAACCATGCCCATCCCACCCGCAATGCGGTTGATATTTTCTAATTCAGGAATTGATTCAACATTAAACTGATGAATACCCGCTTTTAAACAAGCCGTGATTTCACTATCGCTTTTCCCCACACCTGTGGAAACAATTTGCTCTGCTTTAAATCCGGCCTTTAAACCACGGCGTAATTCCCCTTCGGATACAATCTCCAAAGACGCACCCAATGATTTTAGGTAAGACAAAATCGCAATATTGCTGTTGGCTTTACAGGCATAACAAAGCATTGGTTGCTGATTTGCAGGCAATGCGCGTTGCATTGCACCCGCCAGCGCATCATATTGCGTTTTTATCACATCGGCAGAATAAACATAGGCGGGCGTGCCATGCGTTGCTGCTATTTCTTGTAAGGACACACCATCAATGTGCAATACATTATTTTTCTCTTTATAACCGGACATGGCTAAACTTTCTTATTTTTATAGTTATTTGGAAGGGTATTGTTTGGGGAAAGAATCATTTGTTACTGTTGATGGCGCATCCACGTGGCTGGGCTTCACACCGCATGCATTTAAACCCATGGTTCCTGTGACCATGAGGGCGCTTATAATCAATATTTTTATAAAATGACGTTTCATGTCATTATTTAAGACCATTTTTTACCCATAAAGGCAACTAATAAGGCAAGCCATGACCCGCAAAATAACAAAAGAAAAGCTCTATAGCGCGCTCGCCGTGCTGGGCGCGCTCTTTATTGTATTCCTTATCATCACCACCATGGTCTCTATGAGTAACCGTGGAGAGGTCATTGCAGAGAAAATAGAAGTTCCGCATGATTTCTCCCGTCAATTTGGCTCTGTCCGCGTTTTAAACCGTGCCACTGCTTTGCCTGATATCTCTTTTCATGATCCAGGCAAGCAAGAGCTTTTCTGGCAAGACTTTGAAGGACAACATGTTTTGGTCAATTTCTGGGCGACATGGTGCGCCCCGTGTGTGTTAGAGCTTCCTTCCTTAAATAAGCTCAAAGATCGCTTTGAAGATAACGGCCTGAAAGTTATCGCTATCTCCCTTGATAAACAACGCACTCATGATCAAATCAAGGCCTTCTTGCTGCATCGCGGTATTGGTGATTTCGCTGCGCATTTTGATCATTCTGGCATGATGGAGCGTCAATTAGGGCTGCGCGGTATTCCCACCAGCTATTTGCTTGATCCACAGGGGAATATCCTTACAATATTTGAAGGGGATGCGGATTGGGATAGCCCACCAGCAAGGAAATATTTCCGCAATATCCTCTCCATGGAATCCTTTTCTTAGAATAGAAAATCATGCAAACTGAACAAACGCTTCATAAATTACACGAACAATCGTCCCTTAATCAGGATCAGTTAGATGCCATGGTTGAACTTCATGGTCGCTTTCTTCAAGGGCGCCTTGGCGGGCGTCGTGCAATCTTACAAAATATGAATATCTCTGGATTATCCTTGGCGGGTAAAGATTTACGTCAGGTTGATTTTACCGGATGTTCTTTGCTTGATATGGATTTGGCACAAACAAATTTCCAAGAAGCAAAGCTCTATGCTTGTGATCTTTCAGGATCAGACTTGACTGCCTGTAATTTCGTCCGCGCAGATTTACGCGGTTCACGCATTGAGTTTGCAAATCTTAAAGGTGCAAATCTTGACCGTGCCGACCTTCGCGTTGGTGGTATTGCCAAAGACGGTGATGGTTACGGCGCAGTAAAAGGGGTGAACTTTAAAGGCGCAAATCTCAGTAATGCACAGGTCACAGGCGCGTTAGGCGGTAAGGCAGATTTTTCTGATGCGATTATGATGGGCGCTAATATTACGGGTGCAGATTTACGCGATGCCAGCTTTGAGGGCGCAGATTTATCAGGTGCAAAAGTTGTTGGTGCGAATCTTGTTGGTGCAAGTCTTAAAGACACAATCCTTGCAGGGGTTGATTTGGCGGGTATGTCCGAACGGGACGCTAATTTCTCCGAAGCGATCACCGATGATAATATTGGGGTGTCTGTCCATGACATGGAAACCCCGTTGGTCAATATGATTGAACAACATAAAATATGGGTTGAAACCAAAGGACAGGAAGGCAGGCAGCTGGATTTAGCGGGCGTTGATATGCGTCCCCTCGAAACTTTGAAAATGGTAACACTCACTGCGATTAAGGCCATCGGTGCGCGTTTCTTTGGGATGAACCTTTATAAAGTTGAATTACAAAGCGCATCGCTCGATGAATGTGATTTTCGCCGCTGTGATATGGAAGAAGCGGATTTACGTGGTTCTACCTTTAAACGCGCACGCTTTAATCATGCTAAACTTCAGGGGTCAAACTTTGATCCGCTTTTATTTGGGAATGCGCTAGCTGATAAAAAATTTAATCCCTCTGATTTTGAAGGCGCATCGCTTTCTTATGCTGATTTTTCAAACTGTAAATTAAAATCCGCTAATTTTCGGGACGCAGACTTAACTTTCGCCAATTTTACGGGCGCAGACTTGCGGGAAGCTAACTTTACGGGCGCAAAAATCGAAAACGCAAAATTTGACGACGCAAATCTAAACGATTCTATCATGAAACCTGCGGGTCGTATTTTTAAGTTGAAGGAAAGTTAGGCCAGTTTGGCTTGATGGGTATGTTGTGATCTGAATCGGCTTTTGCGGTGCGGCAATCCACTCCGGTCATATATCACGCCTTTCTCCGGCGGTTTACTAGAGAGTTTATCTACAGACCCCCAACTCGTGGGCAAGCGTTTAAAGGCCATCGTTAATTCGGGGGTTTTAAAGTGTTTTCCAGCCATAATCATACTCCTTTTTGATATGTTATGATTACATATCAGGTCAGAGAATTGATCAAATAACTTTTAAAACTTATCCCAAGGGCAGTGATCTTAAACCCTATGGTGGGTCCATTAATCCAAATGCAACCCAGAAAATATCGGCTGTTTGTGTTTGTCTACTATGGTCGCCGCCATACTCAAACCCTGTTGCAGTCACATTACGGGTCATATTGGCAATGGCTCCATTCACAATCGTATAATCAACAAATTGGACATTAACATGAACAGGCGCTGCATTAAATGCGATTGGGAATGTCTGGCTATAATATTGCTGATTTAATCCAGCATTTTCAATGCGTCCCCATTGCATGCCAAAACCATCACCGAAATAAAAGCTATTGCCGTTTAAGGTTCCGCTTGTACCAATCGGAAGCCACTCTGTCGCATCACAATATTCTAATCTTTTATCTGTTGTATTATATCGCATTGCGCCTTCATTATTGGTGGCGCACGCAATGCCTGTATTGCCAATACGCACTTCACCAGCCACATCTATTGTTGCTTGGGGGGTGTCTGTGCCGACGCCAATATTTCCTGCATTTAAATTATAAATATCATCTTGATTGGCAGGTGTTTCCGCCCAGAAGAAATTATTTTCCCGCTCCAATAACGTATAGGCAGCTGTATCATCATAAAAATTTGTTCCCGTTGACTCTGAATATTGTTCCAATGTGAATTTATAGTCCAAATTACAATTTTCGACATCGGCATCACTCCCCGTACAGGCTTTAAAAACCTCAGAAGAACTTATCGGATAGGCTCCTTTACCGTCTTCCCCATGGGAAAAAATAAGAAAATCTGCTGTTGTGACACTGGCCGTGCTTGAGTTGTCATTGATCTCAATCGCCCCTGGTGGATTGGCATTTTGCAGTGCTAAATCACGCGCTACTAAATCAGCAACAGCATAGGTAAATTTAAAACCATAGGAATCTTCCATGTAATCACTTCCAATGGATAAGGTCGCTGTGGGGACCGTACCAATAAACACAGGCTGGCCAGATGGGCTGATGCTTCTATAGACGCCACGCGCACTATTTTCTTGGCATCGCCCTGTTGTGGTGTTGCGTGATTCTTGACCAAAATCGGCATCACCAAAAACGGCTCTTAAGGGAGCGGGGCAGGGGTAATGGACGGCATCATCCTCAAACGCCGCCGATACATTCCATCGTGTATGGTCAAAGTTTTCTGTGGCTGTGTTGCTTTGATCTGGGATGTCCTCGACATATTCTGCCAATCTCTCCCGAATAAGTGACATTTTATCACTGACTTCAACCAGTCTTTCTTTTTCTTTTTGCTGAACTAAAATCGCAAAAAAACCCGCAGTAATTAACCCAATAATTACCATCACCACTGACAATTCAATCAGTGTAAAACCGTTTTGATTTGATTTTTTGATCATTTTTGCCCTCACATTATAATCTCACCCCGTATTATATCACAGGGTGCATTAATAATTTATTACTATAATAAAGGCCTGATTTAAAAGGATTTAAAGCTTTTCTGTCAACTCAGGCACGGCTTCAAATAAATCAGCAACCAGACCGTAATCGGCAACATTAAAGATGGGCGCTTCTTCATCTTTATTAATAGCGACGATAGTTTTTGCACCCTTCATACCTGCTAAATGTTGGATTGCACCAGAAATGCCTACGGCAATATATAAATCCGGGGCTACCACTTTACCGGTCTGCCCGACTTGATAATCATTGGGAACATATCCTGCATCTACGGCCGCCCGTGATGCACCAATCGCCGCGCCTAATTTATCAGCCAGCGCTTCGATAAGTACAAAATTATCTTCTGATCCAACGCCGCGCCCACCAGACACAACAATCTTGGCTGCTGTTAATTCAGGGCGGTCAGATTCTGATAGCTCTTGTTTCACAAATTTTGACAACCCGCTATCGCCTTTGGCTTCAATGGATTCAACGGTGGCCGCGCCGCCTTCGGCATTGACAGGATCAAACGCCGTGCCGCGTACTGTGATAATTTTTTTTGTATCAGATGATTTTACCGTCGCAATCGCATTTCCTGCATAAACAGGACGCGTAAAGGTATCCGCATCTTCAACGGCAATAATGTCAGAGATTTGTTGAATGTCCAACAACGCCGCCGCACGCGGCATAACATTTTTACCAAAGGTCGATGCAGGGGCAAGGATGTGGGAATACCCATCCGCGAGCGCAACAATAAGTGGCGCCATATTTTCTGCTAAACGCTTTTGATATTCTGGCGCGTCACAGGTTAAAACTTTGGCAATACCATGAATTTTTCCGGCTTCTTCAATCACGCCACCGCAATCATTGCCTGCGACCAACAAATGCACATCGCTGTCAATCTTTCTTGCTGCTGCAATCACATTTAACGTGACGGGCTTGATCGATTTATGATCATGTTCTGCTAATACTAAAACGCTCATCTTAAATCACCTTTGCTTCATTTTTTAATTTCTCGATTAATTCATCAATGTCAGCGACTTTACCGCCACCTTTACGTTCTTCTGGTTCTTTGACGCTTACAACGCTTAAGCGCGGCGTGAAGTCGATCTCTAAATCTTCGGGCTTCATTACATCCAATGGCTTCTTCTTCGCTTTCATAATATTTGGAAGGGATGCATAACGTGGCTCATTCAACCGTAAATCTGTCGTGATCACCGCAGGTAGTTTAATTTCAATGGTTTCTAAACCGCCATCAATTTCACGCGTGACAGTGGCAACACCATCACCCAGATCTAATTCCGATGCAAAAGTTCCCTGTGACCAACCAAGGAGTGCGGATAACATCTGCCCTGTTTGGTTGCTGTCATCATCAATCGATTGTTTGCCCATGATAATAAAATCAGGGCTTTCTTTTTCAACAATCGCTTTAAGCGTTTTTGCAACGGCAAGGGGTTCAACTCCGCCAATATCGGTTGGGGCATCGGTCTCCACCAAAATCCCACGATCTGCACCAACCGCCATGGCGGTGCGCAATGTTTCTTGTGCCTTATCGGGGCCAATCGTTACCGCAATAATTTCTGTGATTTTGCCAGCTTCTTTTAACTTCACCGCCTCTTCAATCGCAATTTCATCAAACGGATTCATCGACATTTTAACATTGTTTAATTCAACGCCGCTATTGTCGCTTTTAACACGAATTTTGACGTTGTAATCAACGGCACGTTTTACAGGAACAAGAACTTTCATGAAATCTACCTTTTATATATTTACTCTGAATTTTGCGACCATACGGCCAGAACGAACATCGCAAGCGCCGCACCCTGAAGCGTGACCCGCATCCGCATTAACTTATTGCCGTATTTCTTATTAAATTCACCGCCCTTAACCATGCCGACCAATCCCGCGATTAGGGAGATAAGAACCAGAACCATGGCAACAGCCATTAAAATGAAAAAGAATTTTGACATGACTCAGATTATAATTGATTTAAAAAGCTGTGGCTAGGGTGAATAAATAACCATTTTTCACTTGATTATTGAAAATAAGATTCTTATCATGGCCTATCATTCACAATAAAGGAAAAATCAATGACAAAGCATAGCCCTTTTCAAACAAGCTTCTCATCTAAAGCCATGCACTCTCTCTCAGGAGAACAGTATGTTGTTGATACTTTTCCTGCGGCGACGCCGTATCAAAAATAAGCAGTAAAATCTTTAACGCCGCTAGCTATGCGCGTAAGGCGTTTGTGGGGGTGATTGAAAGAAGGTCCGCTTATAAAGCGCATACTTTTAAGCTTGGGCGTTAACACTCATAAAATAATTCACGGCTGTATCATTTTTTGATAGCGCAAAGCGTTTCTTAAGCGGTTTAAACACCATGCCCCTTACATCTTTTGGTGTGGCGCCATTATGGCGGACCATACGGGCGAGTTCTGAGGGCTTCACAAATTTCTTCCAATTATGTGTACCATACGGTACCCAGCGCAAAACATACTCCGCTGCAATAATACCCAGCGCATAAGATTGCGGTGTTCGATTAAGCGTTGAGAAAATAATCAAACCATTAGGCTTACATAGCGCCGTGACTTCTTTTACAAATAAATCCAGATCCGCCACATGCTCAATAATCTCTAAGGCCAGCACAACATCATATTGTTGGCCTTTTGTGTCTTTCAGAAGGTCGCTTGTTGATTTATTTTGATATTCAATCTTCAAACCGCCTTGCGCCGCATGATCAATCGCGGTTTCAATCGCATTATTATCTGCATCCAATCCTGTGACCGTTGCGCCTAAACGCGCCATCGGTTCACACACCAATCCACCGCCACACCCAATATCGAGGATCGATAATTCCTCATAGCTTTTAAATCCGTCCACATCACGGTCAAAATGCCCGCAAATCTGCTCTTTAAAATATGATAAGCGCACAGGGTTAAGCCGGTGCAGTGGCTTAAACGGACCATTAGCATCCCACCATTTGGTAGAGTCTTTGGCAAAATTCTCAATTTCTTGTGCGTCAACGGTATTCATACAAAATGTTTTAACACTCATATTATAAAGATCACGCATTTATTTATTGACATAATTTTTTAAGCCAATTAATCTTTGCTCATGGATAATTCACATTTACAAAATTTCGTAAATCACAAATACGCCGCAGAGATATCAACGGGCGTTATTGTAACGGCTCTTTTTATGGGGGTGGGTGCGCTGTGTGATACATTCGATATCTCTGTTAAAGGCCCATTTGATCTTTCAGAAAATAAAATCCTGAACCAAATAATGGGCGGGGAATCAAAACCAAACCGTCCCGCACTGCGTTTCGATAAATAATCCTTTACGTCCTGCACGGCTTCACGGTAAAAACTTTCCATGGCTTTAATCGTATTAAAATTTGGTGGGACGTCTGTGGGTGATACATGCCGTATTGAACGCGCCGCAGGTAAAATTGCACAGGAAGTTAAACGCGGTAATCAGGTTGCGGTGATTGTGTCTGCCATGTCTGGTGTGACCAATCAACTGGTTGAATATTGCAATGATATTTCCTCAACCCATGATGCGCGTGAATATGACGCGGTGGTTTCCAGCGGGGAACAAGTGACCGCAGGTCTGATGGCCATCGCCCTTCAAAAATTAGATATTGATGCCCGCAGCTGGCTGGGCTGGCAAGTGCCCATTTTATGTTCTGATGTTCACGGTAAAGCGCGTATAGAAGATATCGATTCTTCAAAAATGTTAGAACATTTACAGGGCGGGCAGGTGGCCGTACTGGCGGGATTTCAAGGGGTCACGGCAAATAACCGTATCGCAACCTTGGGGCGCGGCGGGTCTGATACCACGGCGGTTGCCCTTGCCGCGGCATTGGGCGCAGAGCGTTGTGATATTTATACGGATGTGGATGGTGTTTATACGACCGATCCACGCATCGTAAAATCCGCCCAGAAAATTGATAAAATTTCTTATGAAGAAATGCTGGAGCTTGCATCGTTGGGTACAAAAGTCCTACAAACACGCTCCGTCGAAATGGCCTATAAGCGCGATATCCCGTTACAGGTTCTATCCAGCTTTGAAGATACCATCGGCAGTGACCTGCCCGGAACACTCGTAACCAGAGAGGAAGATATAATGGAAAAACATGTTGTAAATGGCGTCGCCTATGAAAAAAACACCGCGAAGGTTACTTTGTTGGATGTACCAGATATTCCGGGCGTTGCGGCAGAAATTTTTGGCCCGCTTACTGGCGGTAACGTCAACGTGGATATGATCGTTCAAAATGTTGCCCCAGATGGCAAAATGACAGATATGACCTTCACCGTTCCCGAAGAAGAACTGGATATGGCGATTGAATGCGTCAAAAAAAATACAAAGCTAAAAGACGTTGAAATTTTGTCTGATAAGAATGTTGTAAAAATTTCTGTCGTGGGGATCGGTATGGTCTCCCATACGGGCGTGGCGCAAACCATGTTTAAGGCGCTGGCGGATAAAGGTATTAATATCCAAGTGATTGCAACCTCAGAAATTAAAATCTCCGTAATCATCGAAAAAGAATATTTAGAACTCGCCGTTAGGGCGCTCCACACCGCCTACGGATTGGACGCCGTCTAAACAGTGAGATTGATCACATATGATTTACTATCTTCTTTATTTGGATTTGTAACGCGACTTTTATAAGAACCGTCTTTGGGGATTTCATTTTCTTCTGATCCAGCCATTTTAAAAGCATTATCTAAGTTACCCAAAACTGTTGAATAGTTTATGTCTTTATCTTTGGCGCTTAAGTAGATAGTTAAAAAAGAAGGGCCTGAGTATTGTTCGTTTTTAGAAAAGACGTTTCTGTGCTTATGTTCTGATGTTGAAAGCGACATTTCTAATAGATTCATATCGTATTTTATAAAATCTTCATTAGAAACAGCATTGAAAATTTTTGTTAGTTTTTCAACGTCTCTTGAATCAATATTGATCACAATAAAAGCTTTGTGATCGCCTTGCTGAAACTTTTTTAAGCCAAAGTAATATGCCTCACTGCTATTCATTTTATTATCCTTGTAAGCCTATTGGTGTCACATTATTAATTTAAAAACATTATGCCAATAATAAATTCCATAAAACCTAAATCAATCCTTTAAGAACGTGGCGTTTTGCGGTAAAACTGCAATCATGCAAAACGCGCAACCAAATAATGCACCAGAGGCAACCATAGATCTCGACTCCTATAACGCCATGAGCGTTGGTGAAATCTTGCGCAAAACGCGGGAGCATTACGGGCAGAGCATTAATGACGTGGCCATGAACCTTAATATCCGCCCACAACAATTAAATGCATTAGAGCAGGGGCATCTGGATCAAATTCCTGGGCGCGTTTATGCCATTGGCTTTGTGCGCAGCTATTCTGAATATCTTGGTCTTGATGGCGATAAGATGGTGCATATTTTCAAGGCGCAATCTGTCGGTAAACGTGTAAAGCCGAGCCTCAGCTTTCCCGTTCTTGCCCATGAAGGTAATGATCCGAACATTCACATGATTATTTTCTCTCTCACGGGCATTATTTTATTTATCGCTTATCTTTCTATTTTCCATGCACCCGCGCGCGCGCCTGCGACTATCCCACCTGTACCTGAGGCGATTAAAGAAAAAACCATTTCTATGTTTGAACCCGCCAAGCGTGCCGCCGAAGAACGCGCAAAAGTAAAAACGCAAAGTGCCGCACCCAGCCTTGATGGCTTATCCGCAACAATGGAGCTTCGTGTGAGTGAAGAAAGCTGGGTTGAAATAACCAATGAAGCAGGCGCCGTTGTTGTTCGTCAAATTTTAAAACCGGGCGCCGTCTTTATCGTGCCGGATGATCAAAACCTCACCCTTGCAACGGGGAATGCGGGTGGCCTCTCGGTCTTTATTGATGGTAAAAAAATCAGCACCCTCGGCAAAACCGCCCAAGTCCGCCGCGGCATTGCGTTAAAAGCAGAGAGCTTTGTCAATTAAATTTTATGGTAGACCGATGCAGTTATATTTCTCTCCATTGCGAAAAGTCTTGGCATTTTGAGTCTGTAAACGCTAAAACACTTTCATGACAACCGATCATAACTCCATTCGTCCTTGGCGCTCTATTGAGCGGCGTAAATCCAGAAAAATCTGGGTGGGGGATGTACCTGTCGGGGGGGATGCACCAATCACGGTGCAATCCATGACCAACACGTTGACCCATGATGTGAAGGCAACGATTGCACAGATCCGTGAACTGGAAGTAGCGGGCGCTGATATCGTGCGGGTGTCTTGTCCTGATGAAGCCTCCAGCGCGGCCTTAAAAGAAATCGTTCCTGAGGTCACTGTGCCGATTGTTGCCGATATTCATTTTCATTATAAACGCGGGATCGAGGCCGCCAAAAACGGCGCGGCTTGCTTGCGGATTAATCCTGGTAATATCGGCTCTGCCGATCGCGTGAAAGAAGTCATTGACGCCGCCAAAGACAATAACTGTTCGATCCGTATTGGCGTCAATGCAGGCTCGCTCGAACGCGACTTGCTTGAAAAATATGGAGAGCCATGCCCCGATGCGATGGTCGAAAGCGCCATGCGCCATATACAAATCCTTGAAGATCATGATTTTTATAATTTCAAGATCTCGTGCAAGGCATCTGATGTTTTCATGGCCTGCGCTGCATACCAACAACTGGCCGAAGCCTGCGATTATCCCCTTCATGTTGGCATTACCGAGGCGGGGGGCTTGCGCTCTGGCACAATTAAATCATCGATTGGGATGGGAAATTTATTATGGGCGGGGATTGGTGACACCATCCGCGTGTCGCTTTCCGCTGATCCTGTTGAAGAAATTAAAGCGGGCTTTGATATCCTAAAATCACTTGGATTGCGCCATCGTGGCGTGAATGTTATTTCCTGCCCCTCTTGTGCGCGTCAACAATTTCAGGTCATTGATACAGTGCAAAAACTGGAAGAGCGCCTTGCTCATATTACCACCCCCATGACGCTGTCGATTATAGGTTGTGTCGTGAACGGCCCCGGCGAAGCGTTAATGACGGATGTTGGTTTAACAGGCGGTGGCAACGGCAATCACCAGATTTATATTGGCGGCGACAAAGCCCACCGCTTCCACGAAGGCGATGCCGATATCGTCGATCATATTGTGAAGATGGTAGAAGAAAAAGCGGCGGAGATTAATAAACAGAGTATCGCTGCTGAATAATTTATTGACATAACGCCACTGTTTGTGGCACTTATTGTGTTATGAATGCCTTAAACAATATATTTTTATCTGCTGCCCTTATATTGACGCCAACAGTATCATTGGCACAGGAACAAAACGCACCGTTTGATTTTATTTCAGATGAAGATTTTAAAAAATATTGTAATACTTCCGAAAGACCTGAATACCACGTCACCCAAAAAGAAGAAGCATCCGATAAGCCATTAAATTTTTATGCTTGCCGTGAATCAAAGCTTTGGCATGTGTCTTGTCTGGATATAACAGAACAAATCGCGGGTATGCCCGCTTTAATTGAAGAGTTTAAAAAAATAGAAATTTTTAATAATACGGATATTGTTAATGGCGCAATGCAGGTTCAAAATTTTCTTAAAGACACACACCAAGAATATTGCCAGCCTGCGGTTAGCTAAAGAGAATTTATTAAGGATATGTCTGCGGTGTATTAAAATTAAACAAAGACCGCCCAAGACTGGGTAGAAAACTCTTATAACATTTCCCCAATTCCCATTTTTCATGGCGTGCCATGCCAAGGAATGTTGAGGTAATAATAAGCGTTGAACACATCACGCCCATATAGGCATGGGCATGCAGATTAAACGCCATCCAGCAGATTTGCGCCAAAATATTGCATCGTGTCATCCAATAACGGTTGTCTTTTTTCAAAAGAGGAAGATTTACTAACAAACAAATCACAAGCGGTAATACATCGAATGCTGATTTGTAAAAAACACTGACTAATCCAATATTAAAAACAATAAACGCGCCAACAATATATTTTAAATAAGCCCTACCTGATTTGGCGAGTGCGGTATCTTTGAACATGGCAACAAAACTAAATAATGCGCCATTATAGGCACCCAGCAAAAGATATTGTACGCACCAGAAAAAACCCGAAGGGACATAACATAGTAAAATATGCTCTTGCTTTTTAAACTGCCAGGCCGCGATGCTGAAACACATGGCGATAAAACCCGCTATCTGCGCATATATAAAAATACTATCCATGCTTTTTAAACCCTTTTGAAATGCTTTATTCCCTGCTATTACTATGCGCTTGAATAGTTAATTTTTTATGAAATCGAACCATGTCCCTTGTCGATAAACTACAAACTATAAAACGCCGTCATGAAGAGTTGGCGCAGCTTATGGGGCAACCTGGTATTGACGGCAAAGAAATGGTCAAACTGTCTAAGGAATATGCAGACCTTAGCCCCGTTGTGGACACGGTAAATGCCTATGAATCAGCGCTGGCAGAGCGCGAAGACCTTGCCGAAATGCTCGTGGATCCAGATATGAAGGAAATGGCGCAAGAAGATGCGCTGCGCCTTGATAAGGAAATTCCTACATTAGAAGAAAAAATCCAACTTGCGCTTATTCCCAAAGACAGTGCCGATGAGAAAAATGCCATCCTTGAAATCCGCGCGGGGACGGGCGGGGATGAAGCCGCACTTTTTGTCGCTGACCTGTTCACTATGTATAAGGGCTATGCCTCCAAACAAAAATGGAAGCTCGAAGTTGTCGAAGCCTCTGAAAGTGATATTGGCGGCTATAAAGAAATCATCGCCGAAGTCTCTGGCGCGTCTGTGTTCTCCCGTCTTAAATTTGAATCTGGCGTGCATCGCGTGCAACGTGTACCAAAAACTGAAACACAGGGGCGCGTGCATACGTCGGCCGTGACGGTCGCGGTTCTGCCAGAAGCCGAAGATGTCGATATTGTCATTAATGATGGGGATCTCCGCATTGATACTTTCCGCTCCCAAGGGGCAGGGGGGCAACATGTGAACACCACGGATTCCGCCGTACGTGTGACCCACATTCCCACGGGGATTGCGGTGGCTATTCAGGAAAATAAATCCCAACATAAAAACAAAGCCCGCGCCATGAGCCTAATTAAAACCAAGCTCTATGATATGGAACGCCAAGCGCTCGATGATGAACGCGCCGCCGACCGTAAAGGTCAAGTGGGTTCAGGCGACAGATCAGAACGGATCAGAACCTATAACTACCCGCAATCCCGCGTGTCCGACCACCGCATTAACCTCACGTCCCATAATCTGGATGGGATTTTAACAGGCGACGGTCTGGATGAAGTCGTAGAAGCGCTTATCGCTGATGATCAAGCAGCGAAGCTGGCAGACTTGAGTGTTTGACATAATGCTTTACTTGACAATAATCTACAAATGGTTTAAAAAATGAGAATGTCAAAAAACTATGAAGACTCAGAATTTACAGGTCCTCTTGACGAGATTAGTTATTATGCTTTGAATGCTGGATGGAAAACTATGGCTGGCACAGTTGTGATATCATCTTTGTTTGCTTATGCCGCGCACACATATGGTAATTCAAGTGATGATACGCCTAGGGTGCAGGCTCATAATGTTTCGATTTCTCAAGACGTTTCTCCTGATTAGTGCCTTTTTGTTCTTTAAAATTTTCTTCGTTTGAAAAAAAGTTTCTAAGTTTTTTAATCCCTTCATTTTCGAGTAAACCATAACTTAGGTTAGCTAGGGCGATACCAGAAATTAATATAATAGCGGCGTTCGCTGTTCGAACATTTGATGTGCTATTCACTTTGGTGGGTTTTCTTTTACTTCTTCTACCAACCTTCGTTTCTCTTGCCTCATAAGATTCATCAAAAAGCTTTTTAAAGTCTGGAACTTTTTTAGCCGTCTCAAATTCATTATTTTCATTTATTTCTTTATTAATATGACGCAGCATTTCTTTGTAAACACCATTAATGAAAAAGAAATCCTTGTTAAGTCCTAATAATATCCCACCCACAACAGCAGTTGTTAACAACTTTGATGCTAAATCTAAATTACTAGCTCCTTGAAAAGCGATGAAGTTGGCGACACCGCCACCAGCAACAACAGCAGTAGCAAAGCCAAAATGTTGCTGATTGCTTTTATCTTTTGCATCAACAACTTCTTTTTTCAGATCTTTTAAATCCTGTTTACGCTCTTTTAAAGCATCTGCCTTTTGTTTCGGCGTGAACGCTTTTTTTGCAGATGGTTTCTTCGTCATATTTTGCCCCTAATAAAAATATAAATTACAAATTACACAAAATTTATTAATTTTA
>CALHAW010000034.1 GCA_937934135.1 uncultured Alphaproteobacteria bacterium | reverse complement strand
GTTGTAGCACATGTAGTAGGGATGCTTCTTGCCGGACTTGCTGGTTGACCAACAAGCGGTTAGAGGCTTTTCACAATCCCCGCAAGTTACAAAGCCACGTAGTGGGAAATCTGAACTAATGTCCTTACGTGCAGGCGTTTTCACGAACATAACTGCTTACAGACAAGTCGCCTGCGCGTTCACGCAAATTATTATTCTCGTCTTCGGTGAGACGAAGTGTAATACGCGGCGTAGATTTGCGCCCACTTTTAGGCTTCTTATCCCTTGATTGTGCTGAATTGTAAAAATCTGCCCTGATCGATGTGCTCGGGTTTACTGATACGGCTCCGCTCATGGCTGTGGCCTTCGAATCTGTTTTCGGGTCTGAGTTACAAGATCTGTTTGCTCTTTTTGAGCCTCGGGGAGCGATTCGGGAAGTTCAGAGAGATCAATGTTTTCAAGTTTAAGGTAGGTGTTCCAATCTTCCAAAGTCTCAAATAAATCATCGGCCAGAGTGTTTGAACTTTCTCCGCCTAGGCGCACCATTTCTCTTTTTTCTATCGCTTTTTCCCTTTTTGTAATTTGACTGTTTGTGAGTGATTTTATTCCCATAACGTCCTATCTTTTTGTTAATCTTTTTTTCTTATCATTGTGGGTAGGGATGTCGTGTTCTTACGGCATAAATTCGTCACTTTTTTAATTTTATACGTTTTCGCGTATGATGGGGTCAAAATGGATAATGATATAATGAAAAATGAGCCAGGATTGGTGCTAGAAAGTGAGCCAGGTCTTGTGCTGGAAGACAGCATGACTCCTTCAGCAAATGCGGATAATGCCGTCGATCTTGCGCCGTCTGATAATGTTGTTCAACACGCGCCTGATATGGCGCCTTCAATGCCTCCTGCTCAAGAAACGCAAACCGCAGGGGGACGCCGTATTGGAGATGAGTTGATCCATATGGGCTTGATCACGCCAGATCAATTAAATGTGGCGCTTCAGGAAAAGAAAATTAATGGCAAGATGCTTGGTGAAACGCTGGTTGATCTGGGCTTTATTGATTCAAATGTTTTAAGTGACTTTTTGGCAGTGTCTTCTGGTATCACGGTGTTTGATCCTAAATCTACCATTATGGATGCAGATGCGTTGGCGTTGATTGATAAAAACACGGCAACAAAATTTATGGTTCTCCCCTTTGCGCTGGCAGATGAAACGCTAGAAATTGCAATGGTTGATCCGTATGACGTTATGGCCTTGGACACATTGCGTAATAAAATTCCTAAAGGGATTAAGATCAAGCCCAGCATTACGACGCCAAAGGTTTTAAATGATGCTATTGAAACGGCGTATGGTTATGCCAGCTCTGTTGAGGCGATTTTAAAAGAACTTGAAGGCACAAATGAAGATGATTTGGAAGATGTGAGTACGCTCGACGAGGAGCAAGCTTATAGTCATCCTTTGGTGCGTTTGGTAAACGCGCTTATCTTTGAGGCTGTAAAAATTGGTGCCTCTGATCTGCACTTTGAGCCAGAAGAAAATTTTGCACGACTGCGTTATAGGCTTGATGGAGTGCTGGTTACCTCGCAAATCCTTCATAAGCAGCATTGGAAAGGGATTTCCCAGCGACTTAAATTGCTTGCTAAGCTTAACATTGCCGATAAATTATCTCCGCAAGATGGGCGTTTTCCGATGACGCTTATGGGGCGGGGCATTGATTTTCGTGTGTCGACCTTGCCAACCGTTTATGGCGAGAATATCGTGATGCGTGTTTTGGATAAGCAGGCAGGTATTTTGCCTTTGGCTGATTTGGGCTTTAGCGAACATAACTTGAAGTTGATTGAAAAGGCGCAAAAAAGACCAGAAGGCATTATTATTGTTACAGGGCCAACGGGGAGCGGTAAGACGACGTCTCTTTACTCAATGCTTAATGAAATCAATACGGTAGACGTGAATATTCAGACATTAGAGGATCCAGTTGAATATAACTTACCGATGATCCGTCAGACCCAAGTACGCGAAGGCGTGTTGGAGTTTGCCGATGGTATTCGGGCGATTTTGCGTCAGGATCCGGATGTTATTTTGATTGGTGAGATCCGTGATAAAATAACGGCCGGTATGGCGCTGCAGGCATCTATGACAGGTCACCAAGTTTATACAACGCTTCATACCAACGATTCCCTCAGCGCTTTACCGCGTCTTTATGATTTGGGGATGCAGCCAGGTATGTTGGCGGGAAGCATCACGGCTATTTTTGCACAACGTTTGGCGCGCTTGCTTTGTAATTCATGTAAAGAAGAACACACCCCAACTGCAGAAGAGCTTGAAATCTTAGGTGTTTCAAGCGCTAATCTGTTTAAAGCAAAGCAGGGTGGGTGCGAAGCATGTATGGGGCAGGGGTATAAAGGTCGAACAGCGATCGTAGAGATTGTCCTATTTGATGAAAAATTGGATGATTTGTTATCTGCTGGTGCCACGAAGGGCGAGGTGAAGAAAGCGGCGACCAATAATGGCTTTAGAACTTTACGTGAAGATGCCATTGAAAAAGTGTTGGCGGGTAAAACCAGCCTGCAAGCCATATCAAAGGTTGTCGATATACACGAATAGCATTATTATTCTAGGTAAGATTATTCAGGTGGGTCATTCTGACCTTCCATTTTATCTGTGTCTTTCACTCTTATTGTCTATTAGGGCATAACAAAGTAAGCGGAAATAAATGAAGAAATATAAATATAGAGCGATTGCTCAATCTGGAAAACAAGAAAAAGGTGTTCTTGCCGCTGCCAATGAAAAAGATTTATTTGGTAGGCTTCAAGAAGTTGGGCTGGAGCTTGTTACATGCTCTGCCATTGAAGATAAAAAATCACTTCTTGCTGGTCTGACGGGGCAAGTTAAAATTCGTGACCTTATTCAATTTTTTGTACATCTGGAACAAATGCAGGGCGCGGGTATTTCAATATTAGATTGCCTAACGGATATTGCCGATACATCGGATAACACAAGATTTAGAGACATGGTTTCTGAAATGCGGCGTGGTGTTTCGGAAGGCAACACCCTTTCTGAATCAATGGCGGCGCAGCCTAAGGCATTTACTAATCTTCATGTATCTTTAATTGCGGCGGGTGAAGAAAATGGGAATATTCAGGCATCCTGTCTGCGCTTGATTACGTATTTAAAATGGCAAGATGAAATGCAAAGTAATGTACGTAAAGCGACACGTTACCCGATGATCCTTCTTGTCGCAGTTTTAGTGACCGTGACGGTGATGATGGCGTTTGTTGTGCCGCAAATTGTTGGGTTTATTAAAACATTGGATATGGATCTTCCTTTTGCGACGGTCTCGCTTGTTGCAGTGTCAGATTTCTTTGTTTCTTATTGGTATGTTGTTTTAGGTGTTCCCGCGATTTTAGTGTTTGGAACAATTATGCTGGCGCGTGTCTCAAGCGGTGTTGCCTATAAGATTGATGGTATCATTTTATCTTTACCATTGATGGGCGATCTTGTTCGTAAAATTAACATTGCACGTTTTAGTAATACGTTCAGTTCTCTTTATTCTGGTGGTATTGATATTCTTAAGGCGCTTAATGTTGCCTCCAGTACGGTGTCTAATCGTGTTTTAATTGATGGGATTAGTCGGGTTTCTGACTATGTGAAGGAAGGGGAGCCGCTCTCTCAATCTCTGAATAAAAGCCAACAATTTCCGTCTTTGGTTGTGCGGATGGTTCGTGTTGGTGAAGAATCAGGTAATTTAGGCAGTGTGTTGGATCAAGTCTCTGAATTTTATACTAGAGATGTAGATGAAGAGGTTCAAAAAATCATTGCGATGATTGAGCCTGTACTCACAGCAGTTCTTGGTGTTATTATTCTGTGGATTGCGGTTGGAGTCTTTGGCCCTATCTATTCAAGTTTTGAAAATATCGACTTTTAAACAATAAGGAATTATTTTTGGCTCTTCTTTCTTCTTCAAAATGTGCGCTTATTATGAGCGATGAAGGCTTGCAAGTTCATGCTGCAGGGGCCAATTCGTCGCGTTTTATTGATTTTATTCCGTGGGAAACAGATGGATTTGTTGAGGTTGTTTCACGGCTGATCATTAAAAAGGCAAAAAAGAAACCCGTCATTGTCTTAAATGACATGGTTGAGCAGCATTATCGTAAAGAGCAAGTCCCAAAGGTTAATTTGCTTGATCGGGGTAATGTGCTTGAACGCCGTCTGAATATTGCTTTCCCTAACCATAAAATTCATGCTGCGCTTAAGTTAAAAAATGCTAGTGGTATTGAGGACGCACAAAAGGGGCTTCCGTATTTATTTGCGGCGATGCCCAGCTCTAACATGTTCCGTTCAACGATGGATGCCATACAAAAATCTGGCGCACCATTAGATGGTGTTTACCTATTGCCTGTTGAAGCCTCTTCGATGGTGCGTAATTTATCAGTGCAGCTAAATAAAAAAGACCGTGAAAAAGCCATGTGGACTATTTTCGCGGGTCAACATCATAATGGAGGCCTGCGTCAGGTTGTTATCCGTAATGGTGAGCTTGCTTTAACCCGTATGACGCCTATTGTTGATACAGATGTAGAGCCTGATTTATGGGCGAAAGAATTATCAACTGAACTTTCTGCTACTATGAGTTATCTGTCGCGTTTTGGATATAAAGAAACGGACGGTCTGCGCATTATTATTATTTCTGATGAAAAAGCCTTTGATGCACTGACACAGCTTAATCAAGAAAAAGGTAAACTAAATATTATGACGGCGGCGCAAGCATCTAAAATGTTAGGGATGCGCCTTAATAAAATGGCAGAGCAGCGCTATGCCGATCCAATCTATGTTTCTTATTTATCGAAGGCGAAAAAATTCTTATTGCCGATGAACTCTCATTTGATTTCAAGGCTGACGATGCCGCGAAAGATAACAGGGGGAATTATTGCGGGTCTTCTTTTGGTGACGGTTTTTTACGGTTATAAATCTTTTAGCTCTTTTGCCGAACAGTCAAAACAACAAGACCAACTTCAAATTGCGATACAAAAACGAAATGCTCTCCAAGAAGAATATGATCGTGAAATTGCCATTAAAAAAGAGCTTGGCTTTGATTTTGCCCTGGTTAATAGTGCGCTTGATTTATTCGATGAATTACAAAAACGTAAAATTGAACCGCTCCCTCTTTTCCGTGAGATTGGGCGCTCTTTAGGGGCGGATTTACGCTTGGATAATATTCTGGTTGCTGTCGATGAACAAAAACCGATTGAGGGTGATCAATATCGATTTGATAGTGATGGCGATTCTGAGGGGCAATCAAATTACACGCTGAACGCGGTTCTTAATCTTTCCTTTCCAAATAGTATTGATCCCGATTTAGGGGTACGTGTTATTGATAGTTTGGCGTCTCGATTACAGCAAAACTTACCGTCTGGTTACAGCGTTGACATCACCCGTCAGGTTGCGGACCTTAGTTACACGGGAAATTTTGTTGGGGGAGAAGATCGGGGGCAGCAAAATGAAGATTACTTTGCTGAAATACAAATTCAGGGGCCCGTGCAATGATTAAATTAATCGGAATAGGTCGTCTTTTTATTATTATAAGCCTGGGTTTGCTGCTAGCGCTTTTGGTGGTTTATTATCATTTCTCTGCTGTTCCTGTGTTAAGTGATGTCAGTAAAGAATTGCGTAAAAATAACAGTGAAATTTCGAACATTTCAAATGATTTAGATGAGCTAAAAAACGGAATGGAAGAATTTAAAGGCCGTCAGGATGAATTTTTGGCGCTTAAAGACCAATATGATTTCTTCAACCCGCAAGATCGTGTTCAGGCGCGGCGCCAATTAAATGTTATTCGTGATTTAAGTCGTGTGACTTCGGCACAATATAATATTCGCCCTGCGGTAACGGAGGAAAAACAATCTTTGCGCGACGCGGGTTATAAATTATTAAGCACGCCGATTGAATTTACATTAAAGGCCATTGAGGATAAGGATATTTATACGTATCTTTATCATTTGAATTTTAGCTTCCCTGGCATGTTAATCATTGATGAAATTTCAATCTCTCGTGATGAAGAAGTGACACAGCCTTTATTGCGTGACATTGGAACGGGGCGTGAAGATATTCGCGCGCTCGTGACGGCGACTGTGAAAACATCATGGCGCACCGTTGTCCCCGACCCAAGCATAAGCATTGAAGAGGAGGGACAATAATGATTAAAAATATTGTCTTATTCTTTATTTTTTGTGGAGCGTCTGTCGTGTTTGTCACGCCTGTCATGGCGCAACAATCAGAACGTGCGATAGCTGCAGAGCTTATTGAGCGTGCGGAATCTAAACAACCATCAACGCGCGCGGATCAAATCCCGTCTTTAATGTTTACCGCAGATGAAGCTGCGTTAATTGCGTCCGTTCGTGGCGGTATTATCGCCCGCCCACCAACAGAAAGTGAAGTTGATCGTTCACAAAAAGATGAAGATTCACGCGTTCGTGGACCACGTGAACTGGCACTGGGCGGTATTATTTATAAATCATCATCTGATTGGGTCGTATGGATTAACGGTCAAAAAATTACTCCGAAACGTATCCCGCCAGAGGTTTTAGATATTCGTGTGCGTAAGGACCATATCCGTATCCGGTGGTTTGACTCTTACACAAATCAAATTTTCCCAATTAAATTAAAACCGCATCAACGTTTCAATATTGATACGCGCATCTTTCTTCCGGGCTAATGGCTGATATCTTAACTGTTCGCTCGCTCAGTGCGGGTTATAAGAAAAAAACAATCATTCATGATATTGATTTTTCAATTTCTGAAGGGCGCACTGTCGGTCTAATTGGATTGAACGGTGCGGGGAAAACAACACTTATCAAAGCGATAACAGGCTTGGTTCATCCTTTTGCGGGTGAGATTGTGAAGCAAGAGCCACATCTTGCATATTTACCAGAGAATTTTGAACCTCCTTTTTTCTTAACGGGGCGAGAATATATTTATTTTTGTCTTAAGACCTATAAGCGTGACAACGTTAGTGATGAGCAAATAAAAGATGCGTGTGAACTTATTTCTTTGGCGCCTGCGGTGCTGTCGCAACGGATTAAAACCTATTCAAAAGGTATGCGCCAAAAGCTTGGCGTGCTGGCGACTTATTTTACAGGTTGCAAGCTCATTGTGTTGGATGAGCCGATGAGTGGCCTTGATCCTAAAGCCCATGTTGAAGTGAAATCACTTATAAAAAGAGTAAGGGCAGAAGGATTGTCAATTTTTATGAGCGTTCATAACTTGAATGACCTTAAAGAGTTGTGTGATGAGGTGATTTTTATTGAGCAAGGACATGTTTGTTTTAAGGGGCGTGTGTCTGATATGCTTGATAAAGGTGGAGATCAGGACATTGAAAAGGCATTTTTAAGCATTCTTGGGCATTAACGTGATTGGCTCGCTTGTTATAGCGCTTTTGTTAAAGGCACAATTTGTGTATAATTTGGAAGGATTCTAAGGGATTAAAAAAATAGAATGAATAAATCAATACTCACTCTTTTATGTTGTAGCTTTTTAACGCCGACCATTGTGTTGGCGCAAGAGGATACACCCTTACCTTTTGAAGATGTCATCGTTAATTCAATAGAAGATGCCGCGCCCCCGCGTTTAACAGAAGGTACGGTTGCCGCCCCTGAAACATCTTTAAATGAACCTGTTGCCGAAGAGCAAGCAGCTGAGTCTGCTCCTGTGCAACAAGCAGAACCCGAAGTGCGGGCTATTCCGCATTCTGGCTTATATTATGATGCCGATTCGCTTGGCCCTAATCCGTTAACGGCGAATAAAGTTCCCCGCGAAGTTGACCCCAAATATGAGCCTGGTTCACGGTTTGTTGTTGTTCAAAAAGGAGCGGGAAGTGGAACGCTACAAGCACAAATTGTTGCAGGTAAGCGGGCTATTTCTTTAGGGCGTCACAGTTCTGCGTTAGAAATTTTTGAAGGTCTTTATGAAAGAGCGCCGAGCAGTCGTCAGGTTTTATTAGGGCTGGCGATATCCCAACAAAATAATGGCTTCACTGAATCTGCGATTGCAACGTATGAAGAGCTGTTAGAGATTGATCCCAACAATATTGAAGCGTCAGTCAATATGTTGGGGCTTATAAAAGTACGCTATCCTGCTGTTGCGTTTCGCCGACTGAAAGAACTATGGGATAAAAACCCACAAAGCGCATCTATCGCTGCGCAACTTGGTTTAACCAGCGCGTCTTCGGGGAATGTACCTGATGCGCTTCGTTACCTTGGTATTGCGGCAAGTCTTGAGCCACATAATGCATCTCATTTTTACAATATGGCGGTTCTGTCTGATCAAGCAGGGGCAACACACGATGCGATTAATTTTTATCAAAAGGCATTAGAGGTTGATGTGACTTATGCTGGTGGTCGTTCGATCCCGCGTGAAGATGTGTATGATCGTTTGTCTTTCTTGCGGCGTCTTTAAGTAAGATTTGTTTTTACTCACGCTCTTTTTTCTATTCATTCTTGGTGTTATTTTAGGCAGTTTTGCTTCGGCAATTATTTATCGTGAGAAAAATAAATTATCGTGGATAGCAATGACAGGGAATTTGTCTCGTTCTTTTTGCCCAAAATGTAAGATAACACTTCAAGTAAAAGACCTAATCCCCTTATTTTCTTGGGTTTTTCAAAGGGGGGTGTGTCGTTATTGTAAAGCACCCATTCCGTTTTTCTACATTTTGTTGGAGTTATTTTCGGGTGTAGTCTTAATGGGGATTTACGTGGTTTTAGGCAATTTATTTGTCACATTAGTGCTGGCGATCTTTTGCCCGTTCTTGCTGTCATTTGGGGTGCTTTTGCAGCGCGATGATGTTTTTTCAAAGCGCCTGTTTTGGGTGCTTTTAACGCTTCTAAGTCTTAGTATTGCCTTAATGTTTTTAATTTACCCTATTATGGGGTAAAATATTGACGGAATGATCAAATTCCAACATCATTATCTTTGCCTACGCACGATCATTTGCTTTAAGGGAGGCTTATTTTGGATTTAACACAACTTCTTGCTTTTTCAATGAAAAACAATGCTTCAGATTTGCATCTGAGCGCGAATAATCAGCCTATCATCCGTGTGAGCGGCGATATGAAGAAAGTGAAAGCGGACCCGCTCTCAAGCGATGAAATCCGATCCATGCTTTATTCTGTCATGTCAGAAGATCAACGTGCCGTGTATGAGCGTGAGATGGAAATTGATTTGGCTATTTCCTTTGGTGAAAAAACACGTTTTCGTGTAAACGCGTTTAATACGCGCCAAGGCGCTGCGGCCGTATTCAGAACAATTCCGTCAGAAATCCCAACGATGGAAGATTTGGATTTACCAAAAACGATCCGTAAATTTGCAGAGCTGGATAAGGGGCTTGTTTTAATTACCGGTGCGACGGGAAGTGGTAAATCAACCACGCTGGCGGCGATTATTAATCATATTAACATGACTAAGAGCAAGCATATTCTTACGATTGAGGACCCGGTTGAATTTTTTCATGAGTCGCAAAAAAGTTTAATTAATCATCGTGAAATTGGCCGTGATACAAAATCCTTTAAATCCGCCCTGCGAAGTGCGTTGCGCGAAGATCCAGATGTTATTTTGGTGGGGGAGATGCGTGATTATGAAACGATTTCTTTGGCCTTAACAGCAGCGGAAACAGGGCATTTGGTTCTGGGAACTTTACATGCGAACTCTGCTAGTAAAACAGTTGATCGTATTATTGATGTGTTTCCGGGCAGTGATAAAGACATGGTGCGTGCCATGTTGTCCAATTCATTAGAGGGCGTGATTGCTCAAACCCTTTTACAACGCGCAGATGGTAATGGCCGTATTGGGGCGTTTGAGGTGTTGGTTGGAACGAACGCGGTTCGTAACTTGATCCGTGAAAACCAAGTCCCGCAAATCTTCTCTATGATGCAAACGGGGTCGCGTTACGGCATGATCACGATGGAAGAATATATTTCAAATCTTGTAGAACAAGGCGTTGTGACAAAAGAAGAGGGACGAACCTTTATGATGAAAGCCAGTGATGAAGGTTTTGAAGATGTTTCTAAAGAAGAGCCCACACCGCAAGCGCAAGCAGAAGAAACGAGTAAAGACAAAGCGGGGTACAGCTTTTGAGTGCGCCTATTGCTTTTTCCTACCTCACCGCGATGAATGAACAAAAAGCGAGTGATTTATATCTGACCGTTGGTCATCCCCCCGCCATTCGTGTGAATGATGAGCTTCGTAATTTATCACCTGATGTTTTAAAAGTGGAAGATGTGAATGATATTATTCATAGTATCCTGACAACAAAACAAAAACGCGATTTTGAAATGAATTGGGAATTAAATTCTTCCCTTGATATGGGGCAACATGGCCGCTTTCGGGTAAATATCATGAAGCAACGCCAATGCCCCGGCCTTGTTATTCGCCGTATTGTTTCTAAAATTCCGGCCATTCGTGATTTACGATTGCCACCAATTTTAGAAAATTTAGCGTTAAAAAAGCGCGGCCTTGTGTTGGTTACAGGAATGACAGGGTCGGGTAAATCGACGACTTTGGCGTCAATGATTGATTACCGTAATCAAAATAAATCAGGTCATATTTTAACGATAGAAGACCCTATTGAATATTATCACAATCATAAGAAAAGTGTTGTCACCCAACGTGAAGTTGGTGTGGATACGGAATCCTTTTCAACGGCGCTTCAAAATGCCCTGCGGCAACGCCCTGATGTGATTTTGATTGGAGAAATACGGAATAAACAAGTGATGGAGCAAGCGCTCTCTATCGCCGAAACAGGCCATCTTTGCTTGGCAACGCTTCATACAAATAACGCCTATCAAGCGATTGAACGGATTGTGAATTTCTTTCCAGAGGATCAGCATGGGCAAGTCCGCCTTAATCTGTCCATGAATTTAAACGCGATTGTGTCGCAACGTCTTTTGCCTTCTACACAAGGGGGATTAGTGCCCGCGCTTGAGGTTATGTTGAACGAAGCGCTTGTGCGGGAACTAATAGTCAAAGGGCAATACGATAAAATCACCGATGTGATGGAACAAAACAATCCGATGGGCATGTGTACTTTTGATCAATCCTTACTTGCCTTATTAGAAGCGGGGTTAATTTCTGAAGATACTGTTATTAATCAATCGGACAGAGCAAGTGATATGAAAATTAAAGTTCAAAGAATTGAAATGGGTGAAGAAAAAGGGAGCCTTCATAATATTGATACGTCCTTTTTGTCCGTTTCAGAGTCCTAGATTGTTTATCATGCGGATAGAGCGTTAGAAAAACTGGTGCAAAGCGTGTAAATCCGTTATCTTATTATGTAGATTCTTATTTGGGGATTATCTTTATGTCTTACCGACCTTTAAAAAATATTATTCTGATGGCTCTTGTGAGCGTGTCTGTTGTTTTCTTGCCCGCATGTGAACTGACACAAAACCACCTAAAGCAAGACCGAGAAAATAATTTTGAACCACAAGATTACCGCGATGCGCTTGCGCCGCGTGTAACCAAAACTGATACTGATAGTGGCGCGCGCCATGCTGGGGGTAAAATTCCTGCTTTACAACCTTACGTTGCCCAAAGTGGAAATAGCCAAAAAGCTTTCCCTCTCGTTTCAATCTCAGTTAATCAAACGATTCCTTTACGTGATGTGATTTATGAAATAGCTGAACAAGCAGAATATGATGTTGAGCTTGATCCGCGTATTGAAGGTTCTATTATTTTCTCTGCCCGTAACCGGCCCTTAGATTTAGTCATTGACCGTATTTCTGAAATTGCGGGTCTGCGCTATGAATTTAGAAATGATATGCTGCGCGTTGAAATTGATACGCCATACCATGAAATTTATAAAATCAATTACCTCGCACTTACCCGTACAAATAGCAGCTCTATTAGCAACGATGTGTCTGTTGTATCTGGCGGTGGTAGTGGTGGCGATATTGGGGGTGGCGATACCTCAACAGGTTCATCTTTTTCTGCGAGCAACGAAAGCGTGATAGACTTTTGGGGGGAGCTTGAAACCAATCTAACACAAATTTTAACGTCAAACCGTGATGCGAACCGTTTGGCAACATCGTTAACGCCGAATGTGACGGTCGCAGATTCTAATCCCGCTCCTGTTCAGGCATTATCCATCGATGAAAATGGTAATATTGTGGATTCTGGTCCGAATGTACGAGTACAGGCACCAGATGCTGTTTTGAATGTTGAATCACTGCCTGTGGATGAGACACAAGCGAACAATAGAGAAGATGACCCATTTGCCGCACGTTTCTCGGTTAATCGTCAAGCGGGTTTGGTCTCTGTGTTCGCACCAGAACGCCTGCATAGCAAAGTTAATGATTACATGACGGCGCTTAAGCGTTCGGTTAGTTCCCAAGTCCTCGTTGAAGCAAAAGTCTTAGAAGTCTCTCTTACAGATGAATTTTCTGCGGGAATTGATTGGTCTGTGGCCTTTGATGATTTTGGCGGCGTTGGTTTTGGCTCGCAAGCTGCTGGTGGGTTTGTTCGTGGTATTTTAGATGTGGATGGCTCTCTTGCTTCTAATTCACAGATTAATTTTCAACGTGGTGACTTTGGCGCTGCGGTGGATGCCTTATCACGCTTTGGAACTGTTCAGGCTCTTGCCAGTCCACGCCTTACTGTTTTAAACAATCAATCTGCGGCCTTAAATGTTGCGCGTAATGTTGTTTATTTTGAAGTTGAAACGGAATTGGCGACGTCTGATAATGGCGCGCCACCTGTTCAAAGCTTTGATACCAATGCCCGTACCGTACCAGAAGGTGTTCTTATTAATGTGCAGCCTGCGATTGATTTAGATACGGCGCAAATCTCTATGGCTATTCGCCCTACAATTACGTCGATTGAAGGATTTACGAATGATCCAAACCCAGCATTGGCCGCGGCAAATGTTGAATCACCTGTTCCTGTCGTTAATGTTCAAGAATTTGATTCTGTTATTCAAATGAATAACGGTCAGGCTGTTATCTTGGGTGGACTTATTCAAGACAGGGTACAATCTACACGTAATGGTGTGCCTGTGCTTGGTGAAGTGCCACTCTTTGGCGGTTTGTTCAGAAACCAACAAGACAGCATCCAAAAAACAGAGCTTGTTGTGTTTTTGAAGGCGACCATTGTTCAAGGTGGTAATAGTGTGACGCCAACGGATAAAGATCTCTATCGTACTTTCTCCAGCGATCGTCGTCCTTTAAGATTTTAAAGTGATGTTATGATCTGGACTTTGATCCAATATGTTTTAAAGGCGGCTTATACAGATAAGTTGCCTTTAATTTTTGTTGTTGTGGTTGCTGTTTCTTTAAGTGGAGCGCTCTTTATGGGAGGGGGCGCGGTGACGGAGCAAGATCAATTTGTACTGACTTTTGCCGCGAACAGCTTTCGTTTATTGGGTGTGTTGCTTACTATTTTTTATGTTCACCATTATTTTACACGTGCTTTCCAAACACAAGAAATTAGCGCAATGCTAACAAAACCGTTTACACGCCTAGATTATCTTTTAGGGCATTATGCAGCGTTTCAAATCATTATATTATTATTTACGCTCACGGTGGCGGCGCTTTTTACCCTATTTTTTCAATCAGGATTGAATGATTTTCTGTTCTGGATTGTAGGGTTTTGGGCGGAGCTTTCTCTTATGGCTCTTATTGCTTTATTCTTTGCGTTGCTCTTGCCACATGGTTTTTGGGGAGGGATTGCCTCTGTCGGGCTTTATATTTTGGGTAGATTATCGGGGAGTTTTTTACTCATCACACAATCGACAGATAAAACGAGTATCGTTGGTTCTCTGGGGGAGAGCATTGTAGAGATTATCCTCATTTTCGTGCCGCGTTTTGATCTTTTTGTGCAAAGTCATTGGCTTTTATATGATCAAGGAACTGCTTCTATTTCTTATTATATTCCATTTCATTTTGTGACTTTTACGGGACTTATTTTATCGGCCGCTTATTTTGATTTGTGCAGAAAAGAATTTTAACAATGATTGCGCGTCACGGCTCCCGCATGGCTCTTTATTCTTTCATACTTCTCAGTATCGTGATGTGGTTTTTCCTTAAGGATATACAAACACAATGGAGTAATGTGCCACCACCACCCTCAAAACAGCGCGCTGCATCTTTATTTTTAGGGGACGTGCAATTTGCGTACCGTGCCAATAGCTTAATGCTTCAAAATTTAGGTTATGGATTAGCGAATGACTTATCTTTTGATCATTATGATTACACTAAATTAAAGCAATGGTTCTTTCTTCAAGATTTTCTTGATCCTGTATCGGATACAACCCCTTTTTTGGCGGCGTATTATTATGGCGCAGTCGATGATAAAGCGAGAATGACATATATTGTCGATTATTTATCCCATGTTGGGCAACGCCCTGTAAAAGAAAAATGGCGTTGGTTGGCCCGTGCCGTCTTTTTGGCGCGTTATGAGATGGAAGATATGGATAAAGCGCTTGCGCTTTCATATTTGCTTGCGGGAAATAAAAACCCTGATTTGGCTGACTGGGCCAAACAAATGCCAGCCTTTGTGTTGGCGGGGCAGGGTAAGCCGCGGGCGGCTTATGAAATTATGCTTAATATGCTGATTAGCGAAGCAGAAAAACTGCACCCGAACGAACTTTACTTTATTAAAGACTATATTTGCCTTGAGTTATTACCTGATATCCCCGAAGAACCCGTCCCGCCATTTTGTAATTCAATCAAAAAGTGATACAATAATGGGTATTTAATTCCAAAAGGAGAAACTCATGACATCCCGTCACATTACAAAAAATAAACAATCAGGTTTTACACTGGTTGAACTTGCCATCGTTATGATCATTATTGGTCT
>CALHAW010000033.1 GCA_937934135.1 uncultured Alphaproteobacteria bacterium | reverse complement strand
GGGGCGCGTTTTTTATTGCTTGAAAAATGTAAAATTTTTCTTTATCACTTTGTTTACCTTGATGGGGCCTTAGCTCAGCTGGGAGAGCGCTTCGCTGGCAGTGAAGAGGTCAGCGGTTCGATCCCGCTAGGCTCCACCATCTTATTTCTTTGATGATATTCGCTGCTCCCCCCATAAAAAGATGACCTTAACGGATTTATCCGTCAGTGATTTTTTCATGAGCGTTTTATATTAAAGTGCGCCTTTGGTGCTTGGTAATATACCTTTTGCGCGTGGATCATGTTCGACTGCCATTTTAAGGGCGCGGGCGAAGGCTTTATAAACACTTTCAATGATGTGGTGGTTGTTTTCACCATAGAGATTATCGCAGTGCAATGTCATGCCCGCATTTTGGGCAAGGGAGTGAAAGAAGTGGCCGAATAATTCTGTCTCCATATTCTCTCCTAATCGATCAATCGTGAAATCCACATTCCAAATGCAATAAGGCCGATTTGAAAGATCCATTGTCACGCGGCTTAAACATTCATCCATGGGAACATAAGCATGACCAAAACGGCGCACGCCTATTTTGTCATCGAGCGCTTCTTTAATGGCATCGCCAAGGGCAAGACCGCAATCTTCCACCGTGTGATGGGCGTCAATTTCTAAATCCCCATCGCAATGAAGGGTTAAATCCATCAGACCATGTTTGGCAATTTGATCAATCATATGGTCAAAGAACGCCAAGCCTGTTTTAATATCAGCATTGCCCGACCCGTCTAAATCCAGTTCTACGCGGATTTTTGTTTCCTTGGTGTTGCGGTTAATGGTGGCGGTGCGGGTCATATTTACCTCTTTAGCTTGACGAATGGCATTGTTCAGGGCAATTAGTAAGACATGACAACAATATTGGCAATTCGAAAAAATGATGAAGTGGTTGTGGCGGGGGATGGTCAAGTCTCCCTTGGTCAGACCGTTATGAAATCCAATGCACGTAAAGTGCGCCGTTTAGGCAAAGAAGGGCAGATCATTGCGGGCTTTGCAGGGGCAACGGCGGATGCTTTTACGCTGTTTGAGCGCTTAGAGGCGAAATTAGAAGCGCATCCAGGGCAGTTGACCCGCGCCTGTGTGGAATTGGCCAAAGATTGGCGCACAGACAAGTATTTGCGCCGTTTAGAGGCATTGATGGCAGTTTGTGATAAAGAGACATCCCTTATTCTTTCAGGTACAGGCGATGTGGTAGAGCCAGAAGATGGCATTATCGGTATTGGATCAGGTGGAAATTATGCGTTAGCGGCGGCGCGGGCGCTGAGAGACCAAGAAAATTTAGACGCAGAAGCTATAGCCACCAAAGCTTTGGCCATTGCGGCCGATATTTGTGTTTACACAAACCATAATCTTGTGATAGAAAAACTCTAAATTAATTCCATAATAAAAATAAGGTATATTCTATGAAGCAAGCTTTTAATAAAAAGACTCTGTGGGAGCAAATTGCAGCTATTAAAGACGAAGATGGGCAAAATTATAGCCCCGGTCAAATGGAGGTATACACGAAGGCCTTTGAAAAAGGCGTTGTTTCTTTTCGTAAAATGGGAGATATCGCTCCATTGGGGCATGTAGTGTTTAAGTCTCATCAAAACGCAACAGACGCTATTTTAGAGTTTAAGAAAAGAAAAGCCAATTCCTCAGCGCCCCAACTTCCAGCAAAAAGGAAAAAGCTAGAATCATTAGATGTTTAATTTTTTGTGGTATTGAAAAACTTATCAAGAGCGTTTAAATCTATCGCTTATGATAACTACACCAAAAACCTTTGAAAAAACCGAAGATCCTTTTGCACCGCCTTCTTTTACGCCGCGGGAAATTGTGCATGAATTAGACCGTAATATTATTGGCCAACAAGATGCCAAGCGCGCGGTTTCTATTGCGCTTCGAAATCGTTGGCGCCGCATGCAGCTTGACCCTGCGATGCAAGAAGAAGTGTATCCTAAAAATATTTTAATGATTGGCCCAACGGGCGTGGGTAAAACGGAAATTGCGCGCCGCCTTGCAAAGCTGGCGCATGCGCCGTTCGTGAAGGTAGAGGCGACAAAATTTACCGAAGTTGGTTATGTTGGTAAAGATGTTGAATCAATCGTGCGGGATTTGGTTGAAAATGCCATTCATATGGTACGGAGCAAAATGCGTAAAACCGTGATGGCGCAGGCCGAAATTTACGCCGAGGAGCGCGTGCTGGATGCGCTGGTTGGTGAAGAAGCGGGCGATGCAACGCGGGAATCTTTTCGAGAGAAGCTTCGTACAGGTGAGATGAATGACAAGGAAATTGAACTGGATTTACAAGATCATTCCAACCCGTTGGCCAATATGATGGATATTCCAGGCATGCCGGGTGGTTCTGTCAGCATGATGGGTATTGGTGATTTGTTTGGCAAGGGCATGGAAAAAACCAAGCGTAAGAAAATGAAAGTATCAGAGTCGTATGATATTCTGATGGCGGAAGAAGCGGATAAATTATTGGATGAAGATAAAGTTATTCAAAATGCCTTAACATTGGTGCAGCAAAATGGAATCGTTTTCCTTGATGAGGTAGATAAAATTGCGGTGCGCGCCGATGCGCGTGGTGGTGATGTATCGCGCGAAGGGGTGCAACGTGATTTGTTGCCGTTGATTGAAGGAACAACGGTTAGCACAAAGCATGGATCTATCAAAACAGATCATATTTTGTTCATTGCATCCGGCGCATTTCATTATGCGAAGCCATCCGATTTATTGGCGGAGCTTCAGGGGCGGTTGCCTATCCGTGTAGAGCTTCGGGCGTTGACGGAAAAAGATTTTATCCGTATTTTAACAGAAACAGAAAATTGCCTGATTAAACAATATACGGCGTTAATTGGTGCCGAAGAAGTCATATTAAATTTCACCGATGAGGCCATTGCCGAGATTGCCCGCGTGGCCTTTGAAGTCAATGAAACCGTTGAGAATATTGGCGCACGGCGTTTATTAACCGTGATGGAAAAATTGCTGGATGATATATCCTTCACCGCGTCTGATCGAGGCGGTGAAACAATTACTATCACGGGTAAGGATGTTATCGAGAGTGTTGCCGAATTGGCAGAGAACACAGATTTAAGTAAGTTTATTTTGTAAAAGTTAAAAGTTAAAGCTCTCTTGATGTCTTGGGCCAGAAATTCTATGCCAATATTTTTCTGGCGCAACCTGGGCTAATTGAGCGATGCTAGGTGTGTTAAAATATAATATAGTATCATTACCATATTGTTTTTCAGGGATGAAAGGCCGCGATGCAACCAGTACATTTCCTTCTTTTTGAGCGATCTTTAAAAAATGCTCGGCCATTATATTGTCCTTACAAATGATAACTGGTTTTATGGAGAGCGTCTTATAGCCCTTTTTTGCATATTGGGGACGGCAGACAATTTTAGGTAACCCTTCTGACCGTGTTGCGTGATCAGGTTTGATTACTGAAAAAACAGGGTGGCTTCTGTATTTTTGATCCACATCTTTCGCTTTTTTTAGTAGGCCAATGTAATTATCAGAAGAAATCCATAAATCATTCCATTTAAAAGATTCCCCTTGATATGATAAATAAACATCTTGCATGACTGGATCATTTAACCCGCCGTCAAACTTATTTTCGATGAAATCGACAAACTCTCTTAAGGTTGCGAAGCCACGCTTATCGATATTGTTATGCGCAGCTTTAATTTGCGCTTGTGTTAATGCCCCTTTTTCCCATGGGCGTTGGTCGAAGGCATGCCCCCCTAAAGGAAATTGGATTCTAAAATGTAGGCTATCATTGTCAAAAGAAATAACATCACGATGCTTTTCCGCAAAGGCGCTATAATCATAAGGGCAGTCTGTTTGATGTTTGCTTGATCGGTTTTTAACAAAGGTTGGTGGGCGGTGATCTGTGTTTTCTTTTACACGCACAGCGCGGCGGAAGTGGAATGTGCAATCGCAGGCTTTATTTAGGCATAAATAGTTATGCGAATAGCGGGTTGCCTCACTTTTATTGTCGGCCGATTGCCTTCCAACAAATTGATCTGTTTTCTTATCAAAAGCTCTGATAGTTTTCATGGCATATAAATAATATAAAAAACGGAAAAAATCAATAAATTATGTCAAACATGCTTAAGATTCTTGTTCTACTCCTTGTTGTTGCGCTGCCTGCGATGGCGCAAAGTCCGATTATGGCGATAAAACGCACCCCTGTTTTTGGGTTGCCGATTGATTGTGTTGTGGGGGAAGATTGTTGGGTGATGAGTTATGTCGATTATGGTGTGAATGATCAAAAAAAGACGGATTCAAACTGCGGTGCGCGGACCTATGATGGGCATAAGGGAACAGATTTTGCGTTATTGGATGGGGCGGCGATGGGGCGCGGCGTGAACGTTTTGGCCGCGGCAGATGGTACGGTAGCCCGTTTAAGGAATAGCGAAAAAGATGGTTGGCATACTAAAGATGAGTTAGAAGCGATAAAAGAGAGCCGTAAAGAATGCGGCAATGGCATTTTTATTGATCATGGCGATGGGGTGGAAACGGTTTATTGTCATTTAAAATTCAATTCCATTACAGTCAAAAAAGATCAGCGCGTTAAAAAAGGAGATAAAATTGCGCAAGTGGGACAATCTGGTATGACAGAATTTCCCCATCTTCATTTTGGTATTATTAAAGGGGGTCAAATCCTTGACCCGTTTACAGGAAAGGATAATGAAGATGAGTGCGGTATGGAAACAAAAGCAAGGGGAGAGCGCTCTTTATGGGATAAAAATGTTAATATAAAATACCAACCCTTGATTTTACAGGCGGCAGGATTTTTAAACAAAGCGCCTGATTTTGAAGAGATAGAGCGTGAAGCCCCAACCCCAAATACCATATCCTTAAAACAGGGTGCCTTGACATTTTGGGTGACGATATTGGGCGCACGTGAGGGGGATAAAATTCAAATGGAAATTCTTGATCCAAATGGCAAAGAATTTGCCGCGCGTGATATAACCCAAGAACGAAACCGCGCCCGCCAATATTATTTTGTTGGGAAGCGTGTGAGCATTGAAAATACTTTAGAGGGCGCCTATACGGCGTCTGTTAAGATATCGCGCGGTGATCAAAACTGGTCAAAAAATGCAGCAATTTTGGTCACGCAATAAATTATTTTTTCTTTTTTAAAATAACGTAGAATGCGCCGCCGCCATGTTTAGGATGGGCGGTGATAGCATCAATCACATAATGTTGTAGGGGTCTTGTTTTAATCCAATGAGGTAGTTTTTGTTTTAAAACACCAATGCGCGGCGTGAACCAATCTTGGGGTTGTTTAATGTTTTTTCCTTTTCCTGTTACAATCAGAACGTATTTTTTATTTTGATTGTAAGAATGTTCAATATAATCACAAAGCATTATATAGGCTTCTTGTTGGGTTAAACCATGTAAATCAAGTTTACCTTCAGGTTTTATTTTTCCTTGTGATAATTTACGGGCGATAGAGGTATCGAGAGGTTCATTATTATCATGTTTGTTCTTTGTGTTAGGAATGATGGGCAATGGTGTTTTCTTTGTGGGTTGTAATCCATCGTCATTGTTTATTTTTGTGTTGTCTAATAAAGCGGCGAAGTCTTCGATTTCTTGGGGGGGTGACTTGTTAGGTTGTTTCATGTGATCCAACCATAATTTCTTATCTTTATCGCTTAATTTATCGGTCATATTTCTCTTAAAACCCTTTCTCTGTCATAATAGGAGAAGAATGAGAAAAATAATAATTTTAATTGTTGGGATTTGTTTCTTGCTCCCCCATCAAGGGGCAGCGCAGACGGAACGCTTAAAGATTTCTTCGGCGGAAGATATTGCGATTGCGTTTTACCGTACCGCAGGGGTTTTTCCTGATTTCAAAACATGGATATGGGGGCGTGCGCCGTATAAGTTCACGCCGTTGGCGCGGCGCGCTGGTGTATTTGAAGAAGAAATGACGCGCCTGCAAACGGCATATCAGATTTTTAATAAACGCCGTGACCGTCTGGTGGTGAAGATTCCCGTTGATATTAATCCGCGTAAAAGCGGTTTAAATAGTGCAAGCCCCCAATATCATATGGGGTTAACGGTGAGGGGATTACATCAGGCGCATTATGTGACCTATCAATTTATGGAAGAAAATATTGCCCTCTTCCCCAGTGGTTTAGACCGCCAAATGGATAGTGTTATTGATGCGGCGCTGTATGCGCGGTTAAAACACCTAAACACCATCACCGCTAAACCGTTTGTGGTTATGGTGTTAGAGGGGGAGAAAGCAAAGAGTGACCGCCCGTATAATATTGATGATTTACAACAATGGGTTTTTGAGACAAAACTATTAAACATGACGCTTTATACCCAAGAGGGAGACGTGCTTTGGGATTATACTGCGCCGATTGATTTATCGCGCGCCAGCAGATATGCAATAAGCACCGCCCGTTAAAGGAGAAAGACTATTTTTTCAAATTTAGGCCCGCTTTTTAAGACAACTTTTCGCCAGGCCGAAAGCAATGATGCGCGCCAGCATATTCCGCATGAGGAACGTGACCAACAAGGCCGTCGCCGAGGGGAGGCAGAGCAAGAACGCGAAGCGCCCGTTTGGGAAGATGATACGCTGGTATCCCTTGAAGCATTGCGGAGCTTTTTGATTAATTTCATGAAAACATTGCCAGGCGGTGAAGATTTGGCAAAGGCCGAAACGCAAAAGCAGGAAGAGCGTTTATCCCATCACCGTCCAAAGGAATCATCCCGCCCTACCAGCACGCATAATGCAAAGGCAGTACGCGCTTATCAATCAATAGCGGCCAAGGTCGAAGAAAAAAGGGACAGTTTAGAACCGTCTGAGCAGCCTGTTCGGCAGGAAGAGCATGCCGGATTATTACAATCAAAAGAGCTGCGAGATATTTATGCATTGATTGACGATTTAGAAATTTTGCGGCGGCGCGGTATTGAACAGGTTCATATTAAAAAAGCAGATAGCTTTATCGCCGCCCTTCAAAATGCGGTGGCATTGTTGAAATCAGAAATTTAAACAATATCCATTTTCTGTTGTAGTCAGTATTTTAGGATGCGCTGGATTGCTTTCGATCTTTTGTCTTAGCCGGTATATATGGGTTTCCAAAGTATGGGTTTCGACATTTTCGGCATATCCCCAAACCCCATCCAATAATGCCTGACGGGAGACCGGTTGCGGGTGATTTTGGAAGATAAAGGATAAGATCATTACTTCTTTTTCCGTCAATGTAATGGGCGCGCTCCCTTTTTTGGTGAGTGTGGCATCAGAGGGGCTTAAAATCATGTCCCCGATATTAATGGGGGCGGTGTTTTGGCCATTTTCGATGACTTTAAGGTGATTTTTTACCTGATCTATTAACTGACCCAGCCGAAGGGGACGTTTATTTGTTATATCAATAAAGGGACAGGTTAATTTTAAGTCTTTTGCTGTGGATTTCCTATACAGCAAAGCATAGATTGCCTGATCTGGTTGATCTGTGCTTTCAAACCCAGCCTGAAGCACGGCTTCGCGCAAAAGGCGCAAAGTGGCGGTGTTTTCGCTTAAAATAAGGATGGGCATATCTGAACAGTACCAAATTGTTGAAAAACCGCAAGATTTTCTAAGATATTCAAAGAGATAGGCGCAAAAATCCTTAAAAATGGCATGGTCATTGCAATGAAAAGCCTATGGATTATGCGCCTTACAATGATTATCAAAGCCGAACAGCAGGGCGAGGACCCCAATTAAACACGATTCAGGGATGGAAGACTAAAAAGGCTGCCCCGCTTCCTGCGTCACAAAATGAGATCCTTGCCAATTTGGAAAAAGCGCAAAAAGGCAAAATTGGCCGTTTTGATAATGATGTGAATAAGGCGGCACGCGCTTATGCGCCCCAAGCTGCGGTTTTAACGGGGGCGAGTGGCAGTTTTAAATTTGGTGATTTGGTTGATATGGTGAACCCCCTTCACCATTTGCCAGTTGTTGGCATGGTTTATCGCGGTTTAACCGACGATAAAATTGGCCCTATGGCGCAGATTATCGGCGGCGCGGTTTATGGCGGGCCGATTGGCGCAGTGGCGGGAACAGTCAACGCCGTCACCAAAATGCAAACAGGTCAGGATGTGGGTGACCATGTTATGGGTTTTGCAGGTCTAAAAACGGAGAGAAATTTGGATGATGTGATTTCCCGTTACGAAAAAGTCAGTTTAGAGAGCATGCCCAAGCCTGAAAAAATTCAAACATTAAAGCTTAATTCTTAAAGTGTCCTTGGCGGTAAGTTATGTGGGCGTTCCCCAAATAAAGCAGTACCAACGCGTATATAGCTTGCCCCCAAAGGGATAGCTTTTTCAAAGTCATGGCTCATGCCCATGCTCAGTTCTTTGAGGTTATTTTCATCGGCTAATTTTTTTAAAAAGGCAAAATGTAATGCGGGCGGTTCATCGGCAGGAGGAATGCACATAAGCCCTGTAATACGCAGCTCCTCTTCATTTGCGAGGGTTAAGAGGGCGGGGAGATCAGCCGGAAGTATACCAGATTTTTGTTTTTCTTCCCCTGTATTTACCTGAATAAAGCAAGGAATGTGGCGTTCTTGTTTTTGCATTTCTTTGGCGAGTTCTTTGACAAGCTTTGGCCGATCTACTGTTTCGATGACATCAAAAAATGAAACGGCTTCTTTAACTTTATTGGTTTGAAGGGGGCCAATTAAGTGCAGGCATATATCAGGGTAATTTGGTTTTAATATCCCCCATGTTTGCATGGCATCTTGAACGCGGTTTTCTCCATAGAGACGATGACCAGCGTCCAGCATGGTACGCACCCGTTCAATAGGTTGTTTTTTACTGACAGCGACCACATTAACATCGCCCGCATCGCGTATTTTTTGGCCATTTAACGTACAGGCGGCGCTTATTTTTAGGGAAATATTTTTTAAATTTTGTTCTATTTGTGACATTTTCTTAATATGGACCAATATAGTCCTGTTTTGGTTGAGTTTGGCTTCATTTGATATTATAAAAGTAGCAGTTATTTATCGTTAGTAAAAACTTTAAGACATAAGGAGCTTAAAACAAATGAATACAAACCCATTCGGAGCAACACAAACTGCGGCACGTCAAATTGATGTTGGCCTTCGCAGTCACTTTAATCAGGTTTATGCCACCATGGCGCTTGGTTTATTAATCACGGGTGTGATGGCATATATTACATCAGGAAACCAAGCCATGTTGAGCCTGCTTGTGAATGCACAAGGCAACACAATGATGCGCATGCTTATTGCTTTTTCACCGATGATCATAATTATGATGGCGTTTAACCCGTATACAATGCGCAAATTATCCGCCCCTGTTTTGGGAATGATCTTTTTTGCGTTCTCGGTTTATTTCGGTTGGTTAATGTCAACAATGTTTATTGCCTATACAGCGACAAGCATTACGCGCGTGTTCTTTATCACCGCCATGACTTTCGCCGCGATGAGCATTTGGGGATATACTTCGAAAAAAGATTTATCCAAAATGGGATCATTTTTAATGATGGCAGTGATTGGCTTAATCATTGCGATCGTGGTGAATATGTTTATGCAGTCCCCCATCATGATGTATGTGATTTCAGGGGCGGGTGTGGTGATCTATACCTTGATGATTGCGTATGACACACATAAAATTAAGCAAAGTTATAATGCGGCGTACGGCGTAGAAAATAACAAAAAGATGGCGATTATGGGAGCATTGGGGTTGTATATTAACTTCATCATGCTCTTCCAATTCTTGATGCAATTTATGGGGCAGCGCGAATAGCCCAGAACTTCACAATGAACAAACAAAAAACGCCCTATGTTATGGGGCGTTTTTTTTATGAAGTTTATATTTCTTGTTAATGGCCTTACGTACGGGAGTTTCAATGATGTGATAGAATAAAGCGGAGGTCGAGGTGATGATAGTTAGGATCAAAATTAAGTTTATAACAGCCTCAAACCCTGTGATTTGCAGATAATAATCGTGGAAAAAAAATCCTAAAATTCGGATGATAGGTTGGTGCAGCATGTACACACAAAAAGAGATATTCCCTAGATAGAGAAGCGGTTTTATTGAGAAGATTTTTTTTATAAATCCTTTTGACGAAGCTATAGCAAAAACAAAAAGTGGTAGTGGAATATAAAATAAATATTTGAAAGTGATGTCATTAGACGCATTATAAATAAGAGCGCCGACCATAAAAGCAAAAATAAGAACGGTTATATAATCCCAAGGTAAATGATTGAGTCTTTTGGTTAAATAAACTTGGGCCAAAAAAATACCGACTACCATACCTGTCGCAGCGCGCAATAAACCACCAGATCCATAATCTACATATAAATTCTTAATAGAAACTTCCTGTATATACCCATATAGACCAAGGCAAAAAAGTAATGAAATGATTTTTACCCTTAGCGTTTTAATAGAGGAGACCATAAGTGCAAGGATTGGAAATATAAGGTAATTAAAAAATTCTGCACTTACAGACCATGCTGGGCCGTTCCATGAAGCTAATTTCTGATTAAAACCCCATGCGTTGGTCAATGTTAAGTTTAAAAGCCAATTTCCTGTTTCTGCGACACGCGTTGCAGAATGAAAATCAAATTTTTGCCATATACCGACAAAAAATAAAATTAATATAAGTGCCATGGTTGCGAAATGGACAGGATAAATCCGCCCAAGACGGATAAGAATGAAGCGGCCATATTCTTTTGCGGTTACTTTTTCACAAAAATAAGGTGCATAGACATAGAAGAGCAAAAACCCTGTTAACATAAAAAAAATGTCAACTCGTATAGGGGTTACAGATATTAGTTTTAGAGCCGGCCAATTCATGTTCTGGATAAAGCCCGGATCTATAGAATGATAAAGCATCATGTTGGAGAGGATAACAGCAAAAGAAAGGAAAATTCTTATTCCTGTTAATTGTGGAATAAATTCTTTTTTTGCAGACATGACACGCCCTCTGTTTTGTGGGAAGAAAAAATAAAATATACAAAAACGATATTTTAAATTGATTATATTAGTTTATTGTAAATACTTAAGGAAATGCAGAATAGATAAAATATGATGTTGGGTTATATCAATGCGTAAGTTTTTACATGTTTT
>CALHAW010000032.1 GCA_937934135.1 uncultured Alphaproteobacteria bacterium | reverse complement strand
GTTTGATTTTGGTTAAAAAAAAGCCCCGATTTTAATGTCGGGGCGCTTAACTTTCTGAATTTATGGACAATATCAGATCATTAGCGCTCCGCTCAGAAGCACCACAAGGCTGATCACAACAAGGTTTAAATTCAAATCCATGACCATATTGTTATGACAGCACACTCATTTTTGCAACGTTTTTGTTAATATTCGAAAAAATAGTTGATTTTCAATTATGTTAAAACTAATTGTCTTACTATGTCTTTTTCTCAAAATCCACGGCTGGAATATTCAGATCATACCTTCGACCTTGATATGGTGACGTATCAAAGTTTGGGTGTTGCAGAAATAAAGCGTTTTTCTGTAAAAAAAGAATGCCGCGGTAAAGGCATCGGATTGAATGTTTTTAAAGATGTAGCAAAAGCGTGCGATGCAGAAAATATTTCAGCGCTCTATGTGAAATCAATTATGAATGATGGTGTAACATTTTGGCCGCGTATAGGCGCGCTTCCTCGTGACTTATCATTATTATATAATGGTATCGTGCAGGTTAGAAAAGAAAAACAGCTATCAGATAACGATGAAAAGCTATTAGCGCAGGCATTGGAAGTATCACAAATAGAGCCTGAGAATGCGTGGTTTTCATTAACGGACCAACATGCTGGGTTATCTAAAGATGGTTTGTTTGATTTAAATAGCGTCATATCATTAAATCAAACGATGAGCATATATTTAAAAAATCTGGAAGTGAGAAATCGTTTAGGATTAAATCACTCTTAAAATAACGCGGTTGCTTTCCTTTACCTGATGCCTAAACCATGTGACTTGGCGTTTGGCGTAGCGGCGGGTTTCCCCTTGCGCGCGTTCAATCGCTTCTGCCTTACTCAAATCCCCCTTAAGATAAGCTGTGAGCGGTCTGACACCCAGCGCATGCGCAAGAAGCGCTTTCGGCTTGATCTCACCATTTGTAATTTGTTGGTTAAAGGCCTCTAACTCCTCTAATGCGCCATTATCGACCATCCATTCAAGGCGTTGATTACAGCGATCATAAAGGATTTCTCGCTCTGGCATAACAAGCGTCACGTTAAACTCCCACTCATCAGGTGGGCCGAGGAGCGGTTGATCTTGCCATTCTGATAGACTCTTGCCCGTGGCTTCTAATACCTCCCATGCCCTTACGAGCCGTGCCGTATTAAATTCATCAAGGCGCGCCGCCATGACAGCATCCCGCTCCGCCAGCGCGGCATGAAAGGCTGGATTCCCCATTTCTTTTTGTTTGGCAGAGGCCGCCGCGCGGATATCTTCGGGCATATCAGGAATAGGGGATAACCCATAGATAAGCGCATTAATGTAAAGGCCAGACCCCCCAACAATGATAGGGGATTTTCCAGCGTCCAAAATCTCTTGAATGCGTGGCGCAACATGTTCCCGCCAATTCCCTGCAGAGCAATCTTCATTTGGATGGAGGTAGCCATAAAATTCATGTGGCTGCGCGGCTTTATCCGCTTCAGACGGTTGCGCGGTTAACATCGGCAAACCGTCATAGACCTGCATTGAATCCGCATTAATAATGATACCGTCATATTGCGCCGCCAATTTCATCGCCTGCGCAGATTTCCCACTCGCCGTCGGCCCGCCTATGACGTGGATTTGGCTCATTGAGCCTTTTTGGCTTCGAGCTTTAACGCTTCAAAGCGCACATCGCCTTCGCGGTTGATGAGAAGCAAGATAGAAGGCTTCTTGTCTTTCACGGCGCGTTCAATCAGCTTTTGCGCTTCGGCGGGGTCGGTTACCAGTTGTTGGTTCATTTCTACAATCACATCACCCGGACGCAGGCCTTTTTCTGCCGCTTCGCCGCGGGGAGCAATTTGTGTGACAATCACCCCTTCAAGGGTCGAAGGCACATTATACCCTTCGCGGATATCATCATTGAGCGTTGTGAGGGACAGCCCCAAAATATCAATTTCAGTATCTTGCTTTTCTGCTGTTTCAGGAGCGTCTGAATTGACATTTGCGAGCAACCCATCTTCTTCTGCTTTTTCAAGCTCGCCAATACTAACGCGGGCTTTGCGTTCTTTTCCATCACGCCAAAATGTGACGGTTACTTCTTTTTCAATCGGTGTTTCTGCAACAATACGGGGCAGGGCGCGCATATCTTCAACATCCTTGCTATCAAATGTTAGAATAATGTCGCCCGCCTGGAATTTTGCTTTTTCTGCAGGGCCGCCTTCGGTTACACTGGCAACCAAGGCGCCGCGCGCTGTATCAAGGCCGAGGCTTTCCGCAATTTCATCGGTGACGCTTTGAATACGCACACCCAGCCACCCGCGACGGGTGCGGCCATATTGGATCAGTTGATCAATAACAGGCTTTGCCAAGTTTGACGGAATAGCAAAACCAATTCCAACGGACCCACCAGAAGGAGAATAAATTGCCGTGTTAATGCCAATTACATTCCCTTTTAAATCAAACATAGGGCCGCCAGAATTTCCACGATTAATCGATGCATCGGTCTGGATGTAATCATCATACGGGCCAGAATTAATGTCACGCTGGCGCGCTGAAATAATGCCAGAGGTTACCGTGCCGCCAAGGCCGAACGGATTTCCAATCGCCAAAATCCAATCCCCAACGCGCATGCGTTTGCTATCGCCAAAGGGAACAGCCGTCAGCGTTTTCTTGGTGTCAACTTTAAGCACCGCAATATCAATTTTTTCATCACGACCAATAATTTCTGCAGGGATTGTGCTGTCATCATGCAAGGTGATCCGCACTTCTTCGGCATCTTTAATCACATGATTATTGGTGATGATATATCCATTTTCTGCATCAATGATAAAACCAGAACCAAGCGATGCAGCAGGCAACGTAGGACCACCCCCTAATCCATTATTGCCGCCACGCTTATTCAAGAAATCTTCAAAGAAATCTTCAAAAGGCGACCCGGGCGGAAATTGCGGAATGTCTTGTAATCCTTCTAATCCTGATGGTTCATCACTGTCAGTTTTTTGCGTCGAAGAAACATTCACCACGGCAGGAGAGAGACGCTCTGCCAAATCAGCAAAGCTGTAAGGGGCGGTGGCTGGCTCTTGCGCCATAACATAAAGCGGTAAGAGTGTAATCAAGAAGATGACATAGAAGAAAAACTTAGATTTCATTTTTTACAGTCCTTGTTTGGCAGTTTATGTTCGGCAATTTATTCATTGGTGACGCAGTTTATTATTTCCCATTTTCAAAATATTTGAAGAAATCACTATCAGGAGAAAGGATTAAACGGGTGTCTGGATCAGCCAGTGTATTTTTATACGCTTCCATAGAACGCAAAAATCCATAAAATTCTTTGTCTTTGTTAAACGCATCTGCATAAATTTTAATGGCTTGTTTATCGCCATTACCACGAAGAATTTGTGAATCACGCCCTGCATTGGCCAAAAGAACGGTACGCTCTTTCTCCGCTGTTGCACGGATCTCTTTGGCTTGTTCTTCCCCTTTGGCGCGGGTCTCCGTCGCCCGTTCTTGCAGTTCTGAAATCATACGACGGACGGTTGACGTGCGCAGCTCTTTTGTTAAATCGGCGCGTACAATACGCACATCAACAATTTCAATACCTAACTTGTCTTGTTGAATTTTTCTATTCACGCGCTGGCGAATATCATTCATTACAAAACGTCTTTCGGCAGAGAGAAGCTCTTTTAAGGATGTTTTACCAAGCACCGCACGCGTCGCATCATTTAAAATATTTTCAAGGCGCGAATTGGCAATATTAATTGTTCCCAATGTTTTTAAGAATTGAAGCGGGTCAACGATTTTATATCGCGCAAAGCTATCAACGATAATTGGCTCTCCACTCACATTTTGGATAGAGGGCGCAGTCAGATCATTTTTTTCTGCTTCGGTTTTATCGGCTTCTGCTTTTTCTTTGATAATGGTTGAGCTGGAGATAACCACCTGCGCGGGCGCAGGATCAACGGACAGAACGCGCCCGTCAAAGATTTTAACTTCTTGGATCAACGGAATTTTGAAATGAAGACCGGGTTTGCGCGGCTCTCCAACAGGATTCCCTAATTGCAGTACCAATGCTTGTTGGCGTTGTTCTACGGTGAAGACAGATTGTGAGATAATGACAACGCCAAGAATAAGGATAATGGCAACGATGTTAAGTGTGTTCTGATTCATTGTATTAAATTCCTATTTACTTACGGGGTGCGGATGAAGATTGTGCCGCTGGTTTTAATTCATTCAGGGGAAGATACGGTACAACGCCAGAACCATTCCCGTTACTATCCAGAATAATTTTCTGTGCGTTTTTTAACACTTCTTCCATTGTTTCCAGATAGATACGTTTCTTCGTGACGTCCTGCCCACCTAAATAAGCTTGGTAGATGGAGTTAAAACGGTCTGCGTCCCCGGTTGATTTGGCAACGGTTGATTCCTCATAGGCTTTTGCCTGTTGGATCAGCTGTTTCGCCGCACCGCGCGCTTTGGGTAAGATATCTTCACGGTATGCTCTGGCACGGTTTTGCGTGTCTTCGGCATCTTGCTTCGCAGATTGCACGTCTTGGAACGCTTGTTGAACATCGGGGTGAACTTCCGCTGTTTGGATCAACACCTGCGTGATGTTTACGCCAGAATTATATTCATCCAGATTGTCCTGAATGATCTTTTTTGCTTCATCGGCAACCGCGCCACGGTCTGTTGTGATGATAGGGAACATATTTGTTTTACCCACTTCCTCACGGATCGCGCTTTCAGCAACTTTTTTGATGGTGGCTTCTTGGTCTTTAATATTAAACAAGAAATCTTCGGCGGATTTAATATTCCACTGAATAACCAAATCAATATCAACAATGTTACGGTCTGACGTCAACATCAGGCTTTCTTCTGCAATATCACGTACCTGATTACTGCCGCGAAAGCCCTCAAGGAAGCCAATATTCATACGGCGAATTTCATTCACGTTCACCGTTGTTACCGTTTCGATCGGCCAAGGAAGCTTAAAGCTTAACCCTTCTTGGGATTTTGTCCGCTCCCATGCGCCAAATTGTTGGACGACGGCCTGTTCACCGGGTTTGACGATATAAGTGCAAAGCGTAACGAAAAGAACAAGCAGCAGAACGCCCAGCCCAATACCAATCGCGCCACCGCCAAAATTACCGGGGATCATATCATTTAAGTTATTTTGCGCATGGCGCAGTAGATCATCAAGGTTGGGTTCATCGCGTTTTTTACGCGCATCATTGATATTGGTGGGATTGGAAGTTTTTTTGCCGCTTCCTCTGTTGTTTCCCTTGTTATTCCCCTTATTGTTTCCCCAGGGATTATTTTTATCCGCCATTTGAGCCTTATCCTTGTTTTTCAATGTAATAATGGTTTATACCATAGCGAAATCAGGCGCGATCGCAAGGGAATTGTCGCGGCAAATAAAAGGCATTTTTAAGGCATGAACACCCATATTTACACAGCATTAGAAGGGATTGTCCCTGCGGATAAAATTAAAGGTTTATCGGTTGAGGCGGATGGTTCTGTCTTATTTTCTATTATGGTAGATCCCGCGCAAGGAACGCAGATGGAAGAAATGCGCCAACAGGCCGAAAACGCCGTTTTGGCCATAGATGGTGTTACGGCGGTGACCGCTATTCTTACGGCGGAAAAAGCACCAGAAAAAATTATTGAGTCCTCTGATCCACACGGTATGGGCAAGAATCCGCGTCTTAAATTACCGATTAAGAAAATTATTGCGGTGGCTTCGGGCAAAGGCGGCGTAGGAAAATCGACCGTAGCGGTCAACCTTGCGGCGGCGCTGGCAAGCAATGGTCAATCCGTTGGCTTGCTTGATGCAGATATTTACGGGCCAAGTGTGCCGAAGCTAACAGGTCTGCCTTATCAGAAACCTGACTTTAAGAACGGTAAGAAAATTATTCCCTTTGAAGCGCACGGTATGAAAGTTATGTCGATGGGATTTATGGTTGAACCAGACAAAGCCATGATTTGGCGCGGCCCAATGGTGCAATCGGCGATTTATCAAATGCTGCGTGATGTTGAATGGGCAACGGAAGATAATCCGCTTGATATACTTGTGATTGATATGCCGCCCGGCACCGGTGACGCGCAACTGACGCTGGCGCAGAAAGTGGATGTTGATGGTGCGATTATTGTCTCTACGCCCCAAGATATTGCGTTGATTGATGCGGTGAAGGCGATTGAGATGTTCCGCACGACCAATGTGCCGATTTTGGGCCTGATTGAGAATATGAACACCCATATTTGCACGAATTGTGGCCATGAAGAGCCTATTTTCGGTCATGGCGGCGTGAAGGATGCGGCGGAAAAACAAGGCATTAATTTCCTTGGTGAAATTCCATTAAGTCTAACGCTCCGGCAAGATTCTGATCAGGGGAAAATTTCTGATCTGGATGTTTTTGATAAGATTGCAAAATCGCTTTTGTAGGGTCACTTGCATTTTTTGTAGCGTCACTTTTGTGGCATCACTTTTCTAACGTCACAAATGAAAAACCATCATGCGCTTCGAAGTCTTTTTCGACCCAATGCGCCCCAAATTCGGGGAAGAAGGCGTCGCCTTTTGGTTCTTGGTGGACGCGGGTCAAGTAAATGCGATCCGCAAGATTCCTATTGAGGGCTTCTTTGTAAATTTGTGCACCGCCAATCACCATGATTTCATCCGTGTTTTCTGTGCTCGCTTTATTAATAGCTTCTTCGAGTGAGCTGGCCGATACTGCGCCAGCATGTTCATAGCCTGAACGGCTTACCACCACAGATATTCTACCGGGGAGTGGCTTACCAAGTTGATCCAAAATGCTTTCATAGGTTTTACGCCCCATAATACAAGGTTTACCGAGTGTGATTTCTTTGAAATGTTTGAAGTCTTCGGGGATGTGCCACGGCATTTTGTTGTCCATGCCAATCACATTATTATCAGCAACGGCAACGATGAGAGAGATGAGGGTCATACGGCAATCGGGGCTTTGATGGTGGGATGGGCTTCGTATCCGACAAGTTCAAAATCTTCGAATTTAAAGTCAAAAATTGATTTCACATCAGGGTTTAAGCGCATTTCAGGCAAGGGGTAATGGTCACGTGAAAGCTGTTCTTTTACTTGATCTATATGATTGCTATAGATATGCGCATCCCCAAAAGTGTGAACGAAATCTCCGACTTCGAGGCCGCAAACTTGTGCCATCATTAAGGTCAGAAGTGAGTAAGAGGCAATGTTAAAAGGCACGCCCAAAAAGATATCCGCAGAGCGTTGATAAAGTTGGCAGGAAAGTTTTCCGTCTGCCACATAAAATTGGAAAAGCGTGTGGCAAGGGGGCAGTGCCATTTTGTTAACTTCACTGACATTCCACGCCGAAATAATATGACGACGGGAGTCAGGGTTGTTTTTAATTTGATCAACCAAATGTGTGATTTGATCAATGGTGTCACCGTTTGGGGTTGGCCAGCTGCGCCATTGATGGCCATAAACGGGGCCAAGGTTACCGTTTTCATCGGCCCATTCATTCCAGATACGTACGCCGTTATCGTTTAGATATTTGATATTAGTATCGCCATCCAAAAACCAGATAAGTTCATGGATAATAGATTTTAGATGCAGTTTTTTTGTTGTGACCATGGGAAACCCCTTTGACAGGTCAAAGCGCATTTGGTGTCCAAAAACACTTAATGTGCCTGTACCGGTACGGTCTTCTTTTTTGGTTCCGTTCTCCAATACATGCTGCATTAGGTCGTGATATTCTTGCATCTGGTGTCCTTCTGGTTGTTGCCTTTTTTCTTTTTAGGGCGGCGGGGCGCTGTTACACAAAAACATAAGGCGATTCTTTGGAGGGAGGGAAGCGGCGTTCTCATCTTATCCAAAACTCAGTTTGTTTGTTCGTAGAAGGCAGGGGGGAGGGGGTACGTTTCTTTTGTTCTTTGGTAAGTTATTGTTTTTATTAAATAATAAATATCCCTGCTGTTTGCCTATTATCTGTTTATCAGCAGAGAAAGACGGGGCGGGCAATTTAGGGGAATAGGCTGTGTTTTTTCGCATTGAATAAGTATAGCATAAATATGAATTTATTCCTAATTTATTTTTAATGCTATATGTTTAAAGCTTTATACGGTCAATCGCGTAGAGTTCATTCATGCAGGTGGAGACGTAGAGGGTTTTGTTATCTTCCGAAGCAGAAAGGGCGTTGGTGATGGCATCGGGTAATTGTGCTTGTCCTTCGATCTCTAACGTATCGGGATGCAGTTCGATGATTTTACCGCCGCCTGTCCCAAAAATAACGTGGTTATCAATTAGGCGGGGGGAGGAGTAAACCCGTGCATGGCAGTCGATCTTTTGTAAAAGTTCATATGTATTTGCATCAATCACATACATGTGACGATCACCAGAACCCGCAAATATTTTACCATGAGTAATAAGCGGTGTGGTGTAGCAAATATCATTGGTTTGAATGGCGGCTTTACGTTCGCCTGTTTCCACATCCAGAATATAAATATTGCCATCAAAAGAAGTGGAGACAACAATCCCAAGGTCTTCATTCACGGTAGGGGGATATTTATGGGAGCGTTCGGTTTCATGTTTCCAAACGGTCTTGCCTGTTTTGGCTTCATAAGCGGTGACGTCGTGATCGGCATTGCCGAAAATAACAAAATCTTTTGGTGCGTAATATGCCCCAGAACCATGTTGGTATTTTCGCTGGGCGCGTTCCCAGACACGCTCGCTTGTTTTGAGGTTAAAGGCGGCGTTACTGCCCATTTGGCGGGGGCGTTGATGTTCTAACCCCAAATACATTAAGCCATGTTCGGGGACAATAAGGGGCGAAGAGCCGATAAATTCACAGCAGGCATTTTTCCAAATTTCCTCCCCTGTTTTGGCATCAAGGCAATAAACAATGCCGTTATAGCCGCCAAAAAATATCTGTCCATCATGGTGTGCGGGGGAAGACCATATCCCCTTTGGGTGGTGGGTTTTAATGTCATAGGACCAGACAGCATCACCATTATGGCGGTTAATGCAGAACATTTTACCAGATTCTGTTCCCATATAAAGATGGTCATCAACAAGTAACGGTGTGGATTTAGGGACAATGTGAAAAGGGAATGCGCCCTTTTCAAAAAAGCGCCATTGGACTTTATAATTTAATGTTTGTGGTTTTGGGGTGGAGCGCGAAAGCTCAACATCGAAGGGTTCAAGAGTTAAGAGTTGGTCAATTTTAATGTCATAAAGATTAGCCCATTGTTTTCCTTGTTGGCTTTCGAAATTTAAAATAACAAACACTTCTTTTGGTGTTTTGCCCATTTGTTCCAAGGCCACGCGCGATTTTTCAAGGCTTGCGCCGCTATTGATAATATCATCGACTAAGATAATCGGATCATCGGTTAAGGGGCCTTCAATGATTTTGCCGAGGCCGCTTTTTTTGCGTTCTTTACGGATAATAAAGCCAGAGACGTTTAAGCCGCGTTGATGTGCCTTCATTAAAATTGCAGTGACAAGGGGAACGGCGGCAACCTCCATCCCACCGATCTGGAAGGGGAGTTTTGCTTCATATTCATCCCAAAATATATCGGTAATCAGATCCAGGCTTTCGATATCAAGAAGCAAAGGGCGTAGATCAATCAGCCATTTTTGCTTGGCGCCGCTGGGAGACATGATTTTTTGCTCATCACTGGCAAAGGTTAGGGATATTTCATTAATTTTCTTAATGAGCGTTTGGCGGCGTTCTTCATGGTGGTGATTTTGTTTCATGGCATTTAAAATATAAGAAATCGCAAAAAAAGAAAGCAGATAAGCGCGTATCCCCCCTTAAAACATCATTTATGCCCAATCATGGGGTTGATTTACCGAAGATAGCCCGTTATAACTCCTCATCTCTTGTCGCGGGATGGAGCAGTCCGGTAGCTCGTCAGGCTCATAACCTGAAGGTCGTAGGTTCAAATCCTACTCCCGCACCCAAATGAACCCTCGATTTCCTTTTCGGATTTCGGGGGTTTTTTGCGTTTGGGGTTTGATGTTTTTTGGCTTGCGAGTTTTGGGGGGATAGGGCGGGGGATCTGCTTTGGTTTGGGGACGTAAAATGGGTCTTGTTGGTGGGGGGACGGGTCTATTAAGGGGGCTGGTGAGGTTGGTGGGCGTTTAGGGAAAAGTGTTTGAAAACAGCGGTTTTCGGGAGAATGGCGGGTCTTGATTTGGCTCTATAAGCGCGGCTCGGGGGGGGGGCTTCGGCAGGCTGGAGCGCGTTTTGTCGCGCATTTTGGCCGCAACACCGGCTCCCACGTCCCGCGGGTGCGCTCTGGATTATGAGGGTCTGGCGATCTCCACGGCTGTCTCAGCCCGTAGAAATCTGTGGGTTGCCATCATTCTTGGTCGGTGGCTCGCATTTGGTGCAGCACTGTGAAGCGCGCGCATATCCATCAGATATAGATCACCGGGCGCGCCCGTGAGTTCGACAATATCAAGAGGAATGTCTGCTTGTGATTTTGTGTCGCTTTCGGTGTGCTGATACTGATCAGGAGCGGGATGCGGTGTTGCCATGAGTTTGCGGAAGAACGAATATTGCGGAAGCCGCTTGGTGACATCGCGACTGCGAATGAACTCGCCATTATTTAGGAGCCGATGCGAACCGGACACGATGAGTGTGCCGCCGCCCTGCGGCTGGATTTCACTGAGTATGATAAAAATTTGAACGCCGGGCCGTTGCCCGCTGGGCAGGCGCGGAATGTCGACATGCCACCCATCATGGGGCATATGCCATGCGCCCCGATTTGGTAGCGTCACAAGTATTTGTGGGCGTTTGAAGATCTGCGTATCGAGCTTAGAATGGGCCAGGACATTATCGGTAATCTGCTTGACGGGAGGGGCGTTGAGAAGACATTCGACTTCTGCGATTTTGTTGCCAATCTGCTTTGCGCTGTAGCCTTTGTCGGGCCAATTTGTGGGCGGCCTTTGATCGAGTTGCCATTGCCCATTCCGCGACAAGTTCAGAGCTTCAAATCTGGCGAGAATGGCGGTGCGTGCGCGTGATATTTCTGGTTTGGAAAACACGGACCTGACTTTCACCACGCCGGAGGTTTCAAACTCTGCTTGTTGCTGAGGGGTGAGCATCAGGATTTTCCTCTATCGGCTTGAGGCCACTATACGCGGCTTTGTATGTGCTGAAAATAAACCGAGTTTGGGGCAGGTCTTTTCTTCGTAAACTGACGGCGTAAATGCAAGCTGGATAGCCTGCCGCCCCCGTCCTCTATTGTTTGGTATCTGGTCGGCTGATAGGTTTAGCGTTTGGCTGGCGTAGGAGGCGGTTTGGATGTTTCGGAGCCGTTTTGCGCCGTCGCCGACGGGGTATTTGCATTTGGGGCATGCGGGGTCGGCGCTGGCGGTTTGGGCGGCGGCAGAGGCGGCCGGTGGCGAGGTCTTGCTGCGGATTGAGGATATTGATCTGACGCGGTGCAAGCCTGAGTTCGAGGTAGGGATTGTTGAGGATCTGGCGTGGCTCGGGCTTGTTTGGGATGGCGCGGTGCGGCGGCAGTCGGAGCATTTTGCGGACTATCAGAGGGTGCTCGATGATTTGCGGGGGCGGGGGCTGCTGTACAGGTGTTTTCGCACGCGCAAGGAAGTGATGGCGGAGATTGGCCGTGCGCCGCATGGAGCGGTTGCAGCTTTTACGGGCGGACCGCTCGGCGCGGAGGAGGAAGCGGCGCGGATTGGCGCGGGGGAGGCGTTTGCGTGGCGGCTGTCTCTGGCGCGGGCGCGGGAGGCGCTGGGGGCGGCGTATGATCGGCTGGGCTATGAGGAACTGGGCGAGACGGGCGCGGGGTTTGTGCCGGTGCGGGCCGAGTTGCATGGCGATGTGGTGCTCGCGCGCAAGGACACGCCGGCGTCTTATCATTTGGCGGTGACCCATGACGATGCTTTGCAGGGGGTAAGCGATATTGTGCGCGGGGAGGATTTGCGCGACAGCACGCATATACATGTG
>CALHAW010000031.1 GCA_937934135.1 uncultured Alphaproteobacteria bacterium | reverse complement strand
CGGGGATGCGCAAGAAGCGATGGATGCGGTCAGCGCGTTAAAAGAAAAAATGAGCGCGTTGGAAGAGCAAGAACGGGAGCAGAGCGCCGCAATGAAGGATATTCTTTCTGGTCTGCCCAATATTATGTTTGATGATGTGCCTGATGGTGCGGATGAAGCGGATAATGTTGAAGTGCATAAATGGGGTGAAATTAAAACACCCGATGGCGCGTTAGAACATTATGAGATTGGTGAAAATCTGGGCATGATGAGTTTTGATACGGCAGCAAAGTTGAGTGGATCACGTTTTGTCTTATTAAGCGGGAAGTTAGCACGAATGGAGCGTGCCTTGGCGCAATTCATGCTGGATACGCAAACAGATGAAAATGGGTATACGGAATGTTCACCGCCCTTATTGGTGAATGACCAAACAATGTATGGTACAGGGCAACTGCCGAAATTTGGGGAGGATTTGTTTTTATCTGCCAGTATGACCTCGAGAACTAAGCTCCTTGAAAAAACATTAGAAGATGGAGGTTTTGATGAACTCATGGATTCTGGTTTGAAAGCAGGCGAAAAACCAACCGAAATTCTGGGAAAAGTTTTAGAGGATGCTGATACATCAGAGGATTATTGGTTGATCCCGACGGCGGAAGTGCCGTTGACCAATATTGTTGCAGATGACATTGTGGAAGGGGAAAGCCTGCCTCGTCGTTATACGGCCTATACGCCGTGTTTTCGCAGTGAAGCGGGGAGCGCGGGGAAGGATACGCGCGGCATGTTGCGTCAACATCAATTTTATAAAGTAGAAATGGTATCCATTACACATCCGGATGAAAGCGCGGCAGAGCATGAACGCATGCGTCAATGCGCCGAAGGGGTGTTAGAAAAATTAGGATTGGCGTATCGCACGGTTGTTCTTTGTTCTGGTGATACGGGCTTTGGCGCGAAGAAAACATATGATTTGGAAGTGTGGCTTCCGGGGCAAAATGCGTATCGTGAGATTTCTAGCTGTTCTAATTGTGGGGATTTTCAGGCACGGCGCATGAATGCGCGTTTTAAAGATAAGGGTGAAAAGAAAGCGCAATTTGTCCATACATTAAATGGATCTGGTCTGGCCGTTGGGCGCACCTTAATTGCGGTGATGGAAAATTATTATGATCCGGCGGATGGCGGTGTTTTTGTCCCTGATGTTTTAAAACCGTATATGGGCGGGTTGGAGAAGATTGTTAAGTGACATTAATAAAAAAACTAACATCATTATTTTCGCTATTATTTTTATTGAATGAATTAAAAACGACCATAAAGCGGTTTCCGTTTCCGGTGATGTGTAGTGTGTTTTTATTTGCGTTTAGTTTTGCGGAAATAAACGACCTGACAAATTTTTCACCAGAAATGTCGTTTAAGATTATTGTGATTTGTATTGCGGGTTTTTTCTTAGGCGGTGCAATAAAACTTTATTGTGAAGCCTGTATGGTTGCGGATGGTAAGGGTAGGATTGCCAGTCTTATGGCGCTTATTATATTAGCGGTGTTGGTTTTAATGACCCCACAGGGGGCAGAAGAACGGTTTGCGGCGTTGATTTTATCTGCCCTAGCGATGGTGAGTGTGGGGGCGTTTATTTTTAGAAAAAGTAACGATGTGTCCATTTGGTCATTTAACCGCCAAGTGGTTTTTGGCGGCGCTATATCGTTTATTGCGGCGTTGATTTTATTTGCGGGTGCATCGGGTGCGTTGGCAAGCATTGGGTATTTGTTTGAAATAAAAATTCATGGTGATGTTTACAGCACCCTATGGGTTTTTGGAGCATCATTGGTAGCGCCACTTTATGCGTTATCATTTGTGCCGCGGCAATTTGATGTGAGCGAACAAGAATGCCATATGCCGTCACAAGTTGGCTTTATTGCGAATTGGATTTTGGCGCCGTTAGTGGCGGTTTATATTGCGATTTTATACGCGTATTTTATTAAGATTGGTGTAACGTTTGATATCCCAAAAAACCAATTAGCCTATATGATTGCTGGTTTTGCGTTGGCGGGAATTATAACGTATCAGGTGTCCTGGCCGTTTGTCCGTAGTGGCCATGCAAACCGTTTATTGCGGTTTTTAATGCGGTTTTTATTTCCGGTTTTGGTCTTACCCATTATTGTGATGATTGTTGCGATTATGATCCGCATTGATGAATATGGGGTCACAGAAAAACGGTATGTTGTGGCCTTGGCCGCGCTATGGTTTTTATTTTTGGCGGCGGGATTTACGTTTAAAAAATTACAGTTAAAGCATATTGGGTTATCATTTGCGGTGATTTTGTTTCTGGGGGCATGTGGGCCGTGGGGGATGACGCAAGTGTCACAGCAGAGCCAGTTTTCACGCCTTGAAAAATTAATTGATCAGTATGGCTTGATAGAAGAAGGTAAAATTGTAAAGGCAAAGAAAGAGATTCCATTTGTTGATCGCAAGAATATTTCGTCAATCGTGCAATATTTAAGCCGTACACCCTATAAAGAAACGATTAAAGCATGGTTGCCCGAAAGCGAAAATGAAAGCGCAAGTAAAGGCGAGGGGTTAAGCCCTGCCGCGGTGACCAATCAAATGGGATTTGATTTTGTGAATAGATATGCAGCCGCGGGAAACAAAGAACGTTTTCATGTGAACGCCAATATCCATGATTTGCGCAACATTAAGGTGCAGGGGTTTGATTATATATTGTCCAATTTATATGCGCGTTTAGATACAAAAGACATTAATCGGAATGCGTTTGCAAGCGAAACGGATCAGGCATTGCCAAAAATCACATGGGAATTTAATGAGAATGGTCTGTTAATGGTCAGGGTTGAAGGACATAAAAATATTGCCTTTGATGTGGCGGCGTTGGCCAAAGAAAATCACCATAAAGATGTGAAGGCGCTTTCCCTTGATGGATTAGGGCAAGGAATGAAGATACGCTTGGTTTTTAAGCAAATATCTGGCACAGTTAAGGATGATAATTATGAGGTTACTGATGCCTCTTTCTTCATGCTTCTTGATCTTTAATCTATTCTTTTTTTATGAACACATACCAGAACCAGAAAATTAAGCTTATTATGGCGCTTCGCAGTGCGGGGATTCAGGATATGAATGTCTTGAACGCGTTAGAGGTGATCCCGCGGGAGCATTTTATTCCCGAAGAAATGATGGATCAGGCCTATGAAGATATTGCGGTGCCGATTGGGTTGGGGCAAACCATAAGTCAGCCTTTCGTGGTGGCAAAAATGACTGAAGCGTTAGAAGTGACAGACCGTCACAAGGTTTTAGAAATTGGAACGGGTACAGGGTATCAGGCCTGTGTCCTGTCCAAAGTGGCGCGGCGGGTTTATACGATTGAACGGCACAGGCCGCTTCATGATGTGGCGGAAGAAAATTTTAAGGCGTTGCATATTCGTAATGTTACCACATTATATGGTGATGGTATGAAGGGGTGGCCAACAATAAATGGCAATGACCAAGCACCATTTGACCGTATTATCGTAACCGCTGCGGCGCGGGAAAAGCCACCACGCGCCTTGATTGATCAATTACATGTGGGGGGCATTATGATGATCCCTGTGGGTAAGCCGGGAAGCCAAATTTTAAAGCGGTTTAAAAAGGAATCTGATGATACCTATTCTATTCAAGATATCATGCCGGTGCGTTTTGTACCGTTATTGCCTGATATTGATGAAACGGCAATTAGAAATGATAAGCGGGTGCAGGGAGCATGAAAAACACACTGCTTTTTTGTTTGTTGTTAACGGCTATGGCACCAATGATTGTGGGATGTGGCACACAGGACCCGGCATCAGTGAATGTTTATGGAACAAAAACGGGAGCAGGCAGTACGGGGATTCATACGGTGTTAAAAGGAGATACGGTGTATCAGGTGGCGCGCAATTATCAGCTTCCTATTCGTGAAATTATCACGTTAAATAATATTCAGGCGCCTTATGTTTTAAATGTGGGATATCGGATGAAATTGCCACCGCCCAATAATTACCGCGTGCGGACAGGCGATAGTGTGACGGGGATAGCGCGCCTTTATGAGGTAAGCCCCAGTCAGATTGTACGCCTTAATGGTTTGCAACCACCGTACAGATTAAATGTAGGGCAGGTGCTTCGCTTACCTAGTTTATTGGGCAATACACCGCCGCCCGTGGCCGCGTCAGCAACGGCGCCGAATGCATCAGTTGCGCGGGTGGAAATTGCACCCGATGGAAATGTGATGAAGCCCAAGCAAAAACCGAGTGTGAAGCAAGCATCCGCCACGCAACGGGCCAATGTATCAAAAACAACGCCCAAATTATCAGGCAATGGCAGTTATATGCGCCCCATAGAAGGGCGTGTGATTTCGGGCTTTGGGCCAAAGGATGGCGGGCTTCATAATGACGGCATTAATATCCGTGCGCCCAAAGGCACACCTGTACGCGCCGCGCAAAATGGCGTGGTGGTTTATACGGGGGATGATTTGGCAGGGTATGGAAATTTGATTTTGGTACGCCATCAAAATGGCATGATGACGGCCTATGCGCATTTGGATAAAACATTAATCCGCCGCGGCGTCACCGTGAAGCAGGGGCAGTCAATCGGTACTGTCGGATCATCTGGCCAAGTCGATAGCCCGCAGCTTCATTTCGAAATAAGACGCGGGTCAACAGCGTTGAATCCAGTTAAGTATTT
>CALHAW010000030.1 GCA_937934135.1 uncultured Alphaproteobacteria bacterium | reverse complement strand
AACAGAAACAGATATACTCGTCCCAGAAGAACTCACCACATAATCAGGGCCAAGCTGCGATCCATCGGCAATAATCTCAAACGCCGACGTACTTGCGTTCAAAACGCTATACAACTCTAACTCTAACGCATAATTTGGCATAACGCTCTAATTTTCCAATAATATGAATGACTTACCTTACTTTAAAGGATATCACAGGAACGTTTATTTTTTATTAAGATTTTTTATAAAACATTGCGCTTTCCATATAACATATATCGTTGTTGCTGTTTTTTGAATTAAGACGAAATAGGGGAAAATCAGAGGTAATCTTGTGATGCCCCTTGTCAAGGACAGGGGATCAGCTTACATTTTCATAGATATTAAATATGCTAACTGAAGGATTTACCATGCGCAGACACATCATTCTTACATTACTGGCTCTTTTCGTGATGCCTTTTGGCCTAACGGCTTGTTCCTCTAATAAAGATTTAGGGGATTCAGATGGTATTACAATCGGTGAGCCAGAATCTTTACCAAGCGGTGAATATACTGGCGGCGCAACAGCCGATGATTATAATGCAGCGCCCCTTGATGGCGTCGATAGTTCCGTTATTGGTGGATCACAATCTGATCTTGTTGCGCAGGCAGGTGATATTGTTTTCTTTGAAACAGATCAACATGGTTTGACATCACAAGGACGCAATGTTTTGGATGCGCAGGCACAATGGTTGAATAATTACCCGAACGTCAATGTTGTCATCGAAGGCCATGCGGATGAGCGTGGAACACGTGAATATAATCTTGCCTTGGGAGAACGCCGTGCAATCTCTGCGAAGAATTACCTTATTGCTGTTGGGGTTGACCCACGCCGTATTGATACGGTTAGCTATGGTAAAGAACAACCGCTTGTCGTTGGCAATGGCGGTCAAAGCTGGTCACAAAATAGAAGAGCGAGAACACGTGTTCAATAAAAAGTCTGATAAAATTTTAAAAGGGGCGCAGGGGCTAAAAATCCTGTGCCTTTCTTTTATGGTCTTGGTTTCTGTGACGGTAACTGCCAACGCGCAACCCACCCCGCTTTATGCCGCCCGTCCTTCCGCGAATGAAAGCGTGGCTGCCCAGACCGAAGTGCGTTTGCAAGAAATGGAGCGGCAAATCCGTGATTTAACAGGGCGCGTTGAAGAACAGAGCTATGAGATTAACCGTCTTAAAACACAAAAAAGAATCTTAGAAGAAAATGCGGCTTCCCCTTCTTCTATGACGGCGCCGGCGTCTCAATCTACATTGCCATCTGAACCAATAGATACGTCTGCGTTAAAATTAAATCTAACACCGCCGCAGGCAACAGGTATTAAAACAGTTGTACCGGGGGGTGGGAAGCTTGCCGTTACGTCACAATATGAACAAGCTTTTGCGCACTTAAAAAATGATGATTTTGAAGGTGCAAAAATAGGATTTGAAAAATTCTTGAAAGAAACACCAGATCATTCCTTGGCGCCGAATGCACGTTATTGGTTGGGCGAAACTTATTACGCACAAGGGGAATACAAAACCGCAGCGCGTGTTTTTGCGGAAGGATTTCAAGCTTTTCCCCAAAGCGCAAAATCACCAGATATTCTTTTGAAATTAGGCATGTCTTTGGCGCAATTAGGTAAAAATGGCGATGCCTGTGTGGCATTGGGGCAAATCCCTGTTAAATTTCCTGCTGGACCAGAAGGGGTGTTGCAACGTGGGGAAATTGAACGCCAAAAATTAGAATGCGAGTCTTAATTCTTGATGTTGAAAGAAGCGCTTTCAGATTTTTTTGCGAAAAACCTCTTTTTAGAAAATGAAACAGACTATGCCGTGGCTGTTTCTGGTGGGCCAGACAGCATGGCTTTGGCTTTGGCGCTTATCCATTATGCGGCTGATAAAAAAATCCATCTTTTAAGCGTTGATCATGGCTTGCGTGCGCAATCAAGTGATGAATCTGCGCGGGTAGGGGCTGTTTTTAAGTCCTATAAAAATGCCGTGCATCATATTTTGACATGGCAAGGGAATAAACCAGAAAACGCAGTGATGGAAGCCGCCCGCAAGGCGCGCTATGACTTAATGCATGACTATTGTGCCTCTCATCAAATCAAAACATTATTTATTGCCCATCACCGCGCAGATCAGGCAGAAACTTTTTTTATTCGCCTTGCCAAGGGCAGTGGCTTGGATGGTTTGGCCTCTATGCGTCCGCTGATAAAACAAAAATATATATCTTTGGCGCGCCCCTTTTTAAATTTAGAAAAAGAAGATTTAATTTCTTATTGTGAAGAACAAAAAATTGATTACATCGATGATCCCAGCAATGAAAATGAAAAATATTTACGCCCGCGTTTGCGTCAATCAAAAGAAATTTTGGAAAAGGAAGGGTTAACGGATAAGCGCCTTTCGGTCACAGCAAAAAGATTAGCCCGCGCAAGTGATGCGTTGGCTTATTACATGCAAGAATTGCGCGGCGTTGTTATTGTCGAACAAGATGAGAAAAGCATGCTGTTAAATTTTAAAAAACTTCAAACCGCACCTGCAGAAACAGGTCTCCGCCTCCTTCAAAATTTGATTGAGTCTTATAGAGAAGGGTATAATTACGGGGTGCGGATGGAAAAGCTGGAAGATTTGTTTGAAAGCCTAACCACTGATCCACAACATTTTAAACCCCGTACTCTTGGGGGATGTTGTATTTCATTAAGGGATAAAGGCACTACACTTTTAATCGAAAAGGAAATAAAATAATTCTACGCTTTCTTATTATAACGCTGTTTGTGTTTACGCTTCCTGTGGCAGGTGATGCACAGGAACGTCAAAAGCCGAACCAACAAGCTTTGTACGAAAAAGAAAAAACTGAATTACGCGGTAAAAATCTTGATGGTGTGTTACGTGGCTTTGTTTGGGGGTTGCCGCCAACTGTTATCCTTGAAAATGAACGCGGCACATTTGTTGGGCAAGAAGAAATAGGTGAAGGCAACGCCCGCCTCTTTTATCTAGATTATATTAAAGGCATGCGCAGTACCATTGGTTATGATTTTGAAAATAATAAATTGTCCCGCGCCCGTATTTTTATTGAGAAGCAATACACAAACCCACAAGAACGCATTGAAGATTTGATGACCATTAGCAAAGACCTTGTGAAACGCTTTGGTGACCCCGTCGATGAAACGATGGTGTGGCATGATAATAAAGAACGTAACTGGCCAGAGGCATGGGGGTGGGCTATTTTACGAGGAGAGCTTATGATGCGTATCGTATTTCGGAATACTGAAACCGAAGTTGTAGCTTTTTTAGGGGCAAAACAAAAATTAAATCCCCGTATTGAAGCCCCAGAATTGAACGTGACCTACACTCGCTTGGACGGTAAAAGCGGGGCAGACTCGAAGAATCTTTTTAATTAACCGCTTCTTCCATACTTTTTTATATCTTATTTATATCCTGCGCCCTAATTCTGTCTGAATTGCGCATTACATTGGCGTCATTAACCTCTGAATCGCTTGCTTTTTAGCGCAAAACACTTAGAGTAACGTTAAATTTATAAAGGAATGAAAAAGTGAATAATATGGGACGTAATGTCATATTTTGGTTAGCTGTAGGTATCATGCTTGTTGTGGCGATGAACGCTATTCAGGGGGGATCGTTTAACGCCCTTAATAAAAATAATGAGACGGCCTATAGTGATTTTATTGCTGATGCGAAGGCAGGCAATGTTTCTGAAATCACAATTCAGGGACAAAAACTGACAGGTAAAAGCACAAATGATGAAGCCATTACCGTCACAATCCCTAATGGTGAAAACATTGTTGAGCGTTTGGACGGAAGCGGTATCCGTATTTCTGCGCTTGAACCAGATGGTGAAAAAATAAGCGCGTTTTCAATCCTGCTTTCTTGGTTTCCTATGCTTCTTCTTATTGGGGTGTGGATTTTTTTCATGCGCCAAATGCAGGGTAAGGGCGGCGGTGGCGGCGCGATGGGCTTTGGTAAATCCCGCGCGCGCCTTTTGACTGAAAAACATGGCCGTGTGACGTTTGATGATGTTGCCGGTATTGAAGAAGCCAAAACTGATTTACAAGAAGTGGTTGAATTTTTAAAAGATCCACAAAAATTCCAGCGCCTTGGCGGTAAAATTCCAAAGGGCGCGTTGCTTGTTGGCCCACCAGGAACTGGTAAAACATTGACTGCGCGCGCTGTGGCGGGGGAAGCTGAAGTGCCTTTCTTTACAATTTCTGGCTCTGACTTTGTTGAAATGTTTGTGGGTGTTGGGGCGTCGCGCGTGCGTGATATGTTTGAACAAGCTAAGAAAAACGCACCTTGTATTATCTTTATTGATGAAATTGATGCCGTTGGGCGTCACCGTGGCGCTGGCCATGGCGGCGGTAATGATGAACGTGAGCAAACCTTAAACCAGCTCCTTGTTGAGATGGATGGATTTGAAGCCAATGAAGGCGTCATCCTTATTGCGGCCACAAACCGTCCGGATGTTCTTGATCCTGCGCTTCTTCGTCCGGGGCGCTTTGACCGTCAGATCGTGGTGCCATTGCCTGATATTGTCGGGCGTGAAAAAATTTTAAAAGTACATATGAAAAAAGTACCTTTGGGGGCGAGCGTTGATGCCAAAGTATTGGCGCGTGGGACACCGGGTTTTTCTGGCGCAGACCTTGCTAACCTTGTGAATGAGGCGGCCCTGCTGGCGGCGCGCCGTGATAAACGTACCGTTAACATGGATGAATTTGAAGGCGCAAAAGACAAAATCATGATGGGCGCGGAGCGCAAATCGATGGTCATGACAGAAGAAGAGAAAAAGCTTACCGCCTATCACGAAGCAGGGCATGCCATCGTTGCTATTCATGAACCTGAATCTGATCCGATTCATAAGGCAACAATTATTCCGCGTGGCCGTGCGCTTGGCCTTGTGATGCGTCTTCCTGAAGGAGATCGCATTTCTATGTCGAAGGCAAAATTAAAAGCGGATTTATCCGTTGCCATGGGCGGGCGTATTGCCGAAGAAATGATCTTTGGGGATGAAGCCGTCACCACTGGCGCGTCCAGCGATATCCAAATGGCGACTGACACGGCGCGCCGTATGGTGACTGAATGGGGCATGTCTGATAAATTAGGACCACTGCGTTATACTAGTAATCAAGAAGAGCTTTTCTTGGGTCAAACAGGCGGGGCGGTTAAAAATATTTCTGATGATACCGCGGCGATTGTTGATTCCGAAACCCGGATTATTGTTGAAAATGCCTATACACGGGCGCAAGAAATCCTGACCAAACATCTTGATGAACTTCATACTTTGGCAAAAGGTTTGCTTGAATATGAACTCCTTAGCGGTGATGAAATCAAAGATTTACTGGCTGGAAAAACAATCATCCGCCAAGATGATGAAGATGATAAACCTGCCGATAAAGGCCCCAAATCATCTGTCCCCACTTCCGTAAGTATAGAACCGCAAGGGGCTTAGTCTAATAAATGGTTAAATAAATGAAGAGACATACAGAAGAAGAATTTGCAGTCACGTTGGTAGATGAATGTAATATTGATGAAAGAAACTCTCTTAATTTATGGTTGCAAGATCTCCTTGCTATAAAAAAATCAGAGTTAACCAAGTTAGCAAAAATTAAAAAAACGGTTAAAGTTACGCTTAATCAACAAGCCATTTTTCCTTTGATCAATATTATATATAGGTTTTTAAAAAAGCATATATGGGATGACCGTGATAAAAAAAGTCGTTTAGGAATGCTTGGTCTTGGTATAGGGGCGACCTTTTTCGCAGGACAAGGTGCAGGGATTGCAGCATTAGGTGGTGCTATCGGGGTGCCTTTATGGGTTGTATTTGGAGCAGGTGGAACATTTGCCGGATTTATAATAGAAGAAATTGATAGAAAAAATAATGCTAATAATGTAATCGATGCGGAATATAGTGAGATTCATGATAAATAATTTATATGCTGTGTGGCGCGTTTTTTAAATTAAAAAACTAGGATTTTAGTCCTATTTATGTTATGCTCTCTTTAATGTCTGTTTGATCTGCCCTCGTGCTTACGCGCATGGCATTTCTGTTCATAACAGCAGAAAGCTTGCGGGAGATATCGTAAGGATCAATCAGGTTTTATAAAGGTCACCCCTAAACGAACTGATATCAATTTCGTTTTAAATCAATGGTTTAGCTTAAAATACCCCCACCCCCCTTGGGTCACGAACTGATACAAAACGCTACAAAATTTTATATGGTGGCTGGGGCAATATCCGCTATAAGTAACCATGACACAGAAAAAGCATAAAAAATATTTCGGTACAGACGGTATTCGTGGCAAAGCCAACAGTTTTCCTATGACGGCAGATATGGCGTTAAAAGTGGCCATGGCAACGGCGCATGTTTTAAAACAGGAAGTTGGCCCAGAGAAAAACCGCGTTGTGATTGGGAAAGACACCCGCCTTTCGGGCTATATGTTGGAACAATCCATGGCGGCGGGTTTTGTCTCTATGGGCATGGATGTGATCCGCACTGGGCCTATTCCTACGCCGGCGGTTGCCCGCCTCGTCAGCTCCCTTCGCGCGGATATTGGGGTGATGATTTCCGCCTCCCATAACCCATACCAGGATAATGGCATAAAGCTTTTTGGCGCAGATGGTTTTAAACTTTCTGATGATATTGAATCCAAAATCGAAGCATTATTGGATCAAGATATGGAAGAATTTTTACCCTCCCCTGATCAAATTGGTAAAGCCACGCAAATGAATGATGCGGGCGGACGTTACGTTGAATATATTAAACGCAGCTTCCCGCGGGGACAAAATTTAGAAGTCATGAAAATCGTTGTTGATTGCGCCCATGGCTCTGCTTATAAAGTCGCACCCCAAGTTTTATGGGAGCTAGAGGCAGATGTGATCACCATTGGCGATACGCCAGATGGCCGTAATATTAATGATAAATATGGCGCAACCGCGCTTGAGAATTTACAAGATGCAGTGCTGGAACATAAAGCCGATATTGGCATTGCACTGGATGGGGATGCGGATCGCTTGATCATTATTGATGAAATGGGGGCGATTATAGATGGTGACCAAATCCTCGGTCTTTTGGCGCTGTCCATGCGTGAGCGTAAAGAATTGAATGGCGGCGTGGTGGCGACTGTCATGTCTAATTTAGGGTTGGAGCGCCTGTTTGAGCGTGAAAATATTCCCTTTATTCGTACTGCCGTTGGTGACCGTCATGTGGTTGAGGCAATGCGGGAGAATAACTATAATCTAGGCGGCGAACAATCTGGCCATATTGTATTGAGCGATTTTAGCACCACAGGCGATGGTCTTTTGGCCGCGCTTCAGGTCTTAAATACGGTCTATCAATATCAAAAACCCGTGAGTGAAGTCTGCCATGTCTTTGACCCATTGCCTCAACGCCTTAAAAATGTGCGTTATAGCGGCAAAAGCCCGCTTGAAAATGATAAAGTGAAATCCATAATTGCAGAAACGGAAAAAGAGCTAGAAGGCAAGGGACGCTTGCTTGTTAGGGCTTCTGGGACAGAACCACTTATTCGTGTGATGGCTGAAGGCGATGATACAGATTTTGTTTACAACATCGTTGAAAAAGTCTGTGATGTAATTGCCTCTGTTGCTTAAAGGTAGCTTGATTTCTTGACGATTCTGCGCAAAAGTAAGAAGCATAATCAAAGACTTAATAAATGACCCAAACGCCTTCTTTACTGCCTAATGGCCTCAAAGACTTGCTGATGCCTCAGGCAGCGCAAGAAACGTCGATCATCAATAATTTGCTAGGCAGTTTTGCGCAATTTGGGTTTCAGCAAATTAAACCCCCTCTCGTAGAATTTGAAGAAAGCCTGCTATCTGGTCCGGGTAAATCCTTGGCGCGTCATACTTTCCGCCTGATGGATCCGGTGTCCCAACATATGATGGGTGTGCGCGCGGATGTTACGGCGCAGATTGCCCGTATTGCGGGATCACGCTTGGCGTCAGAATCGCGGCCGCTCCGCTTGTCTTATGCGGCAGATGTTTTGCGCGTGAATGGGTCACAATTACGCCCTGAACGACAATTTTGCCAAGTCGGGTGTGAACTTATTGGTGCGCGTGATTATCGGGATGATATTGAAATGGCGTTGGTGGCGTTAAAATCGTTGAACGGTAATAAAGTGCCAAATCTGTCGATTGACCTGACAATTCCGTCTTTAATTTCTGCCGTTTATGATGCGTTTAATTTGCCTGAAGAAGAGCGGAAAAATTTTGAAACATTGTTACAAAAACGGGATAGGGATGGTATTGCAAATATAGATCATGCGGTTTCGAAAATATTAAATCAATTACAAGACTGTTCTGGCTTGGTCGATGAATGTTTACCAGCATTAATAAAAACAGACATGCCTGCACCCGTTGCGGAAAAAATCCAAATTTTATCGGACATGATACAGGGTTTAAAAGACGCATTAGCGGTTTACAAACTGGATATCCAAATCACGATTGACCTGATTGAACGCCGTGGATTTGCCTATCAAAAGGGCGTCAGCTATACGTTGTTTTCCCCGTCTGTGCGCGGGGAATTGGGACGTGGTGGGCGCTATGCCGTGAATGACACAGAAGAGGCAAGCGGCTTTACGCTCTATATGGACAGCGTGATGCAGGCCGTCACGTTCCCTAAAAATGATGCCGTAGAACAAGTAACACAAGATACGCCATGGGATGATATTAAAAAATTACAAGACCAAGGGAAATTGGTTTCAAGAAACTAAAGAAAAGGAATAAAGAATGACAAATGTGGCGGTAGTAGGTTCCCAATGGGGCGATGAAGGAAAAGGGAAAATTGTTGATGTTCTGTCGAAAGAAGCAGACGTTGTTGTGCGTTTTCAAGGGGGGCATAATGCCGGTCATACATTGGTTATTGATGGTAAGACGTATAAGCTTCACTTGCTACCCTCAGGGATTGTGCGCCCGAATAAACTCTCTATCATCGGCAATGGTGTTGTGGTTAATCCAGAGGCCTTATTGGGTGAAATTGAAAATGTAAAATCTCAAGGGGTTGATATTACGCCTGATAATTTATTGCTCGCCGAAAATACAAATCTTATTTTGCCGGCGCATTCCGTGCTTGATAATGCAATGGAAGAGGCACGTGGCGCGAAGAAATTAGGAACAACAGGGCGCGGTATTGGTCTTTGTTATGAAGATAAAGTGGCGCGCCGTGGTATCCGTATTTGTGATTTGGAACATTCTGATTATTTGAAAGAACGTCTTGAAAATATGCTGTCGCACCACAATGTCTTGCTTAAGGGTTTTGGTGCGGACACGTTAAATGTCACGGATGTTTATGATGAGTTAATGAAGAGTGCAGAAAAACTTCTTCCTTATGTAGGGGTGGCGTGGAAGCGCCTTGATGAAGCACATAAAAAAGGAGAGAAGATTCTTTTTGAAGGCGCGCAAGGGCATATGCTGGATGTGGATCATGGCACATATCCTTTTGTTACCTCTTCAAATACTGTGGCGGCGCAGGCCGCCGCGGGGTCGGGTGTTGGTGCGAAAGAAATTGGGTATGTTCTTGGTATTACTAAGGCGTACACAACACGCGTTGGAACAGGCCCTTTCCCGACGGAGCTTGATAATGCCGAAGGTGAATTATTGGGGCAACGCGGGCATGAATTTGGCACGACCACGGGACGTAAGCGTCGTTGTGGTTGGTTTGATGCCGCGCTGGTACGGCAATCTGTAAAAACAGGGGGCATTGATGGTATTGCGCTGACAAAGCTTGATGTTTTAGATGGCTTTGATGAGCTTAAAATTTGTGTTGGCTATGACATTAATGGCGAGCGTTATGATCATTATCCTGCCAGCGCCGTACATCAGGCCAATGCAAAACCAGTTTATGAAACCATGAAAGGGTGGAAAGAAGACACGCAAAAAGCCCGTAGTTTTGCCGATTTACCGGCAGAGGCCGTAAAGTATGTCAAATACATCGAAGAACTGATCGAAGCGCCTGTGGCTATTTTGTCCGTTAGTCCAGATCGTGATGATACGATTGTGATGCAGGATCTTTTTAGCGCGTAGATATATCAGGCAAAAAGCCCGAATTTACTTATGTAGCAAAGCAGACTATTATGTTGGGATAATATCTTTTCATTAATTGTCTGCTGATGTCACAAGAAGAGTTACAACCAAATTTACATACCCCTTCAAACGACCCAATCATTTCATGCCTGGGCGGGGATATCTCTTTGCTTATGGATGCTGTGTATGCGGGTTTGCATAAGGGATCAATTCGTGTTTGTAAGGCGCAGCGCACAAATGGTGTTGGCGAACAGTTAATGGCTTATGTGTGTGACCGTTCCTTAACGCCGCGCCATTTAATTGAAGCAAAATATTCAAAAATAAATAATCCACATCTCTTAAAGCTTGTTGCAACGGACGTTGTGGATTGGCCAGAAGAGGGGCGGAAATATGTTTATTTTTATAGCGGTTCCTATCAAAAGGCTCTTTCGGTTGAGGCGGCCTCGGCATTAGGATGGAAACCTGATGAGGTGATGAATGGGGTCGTGAACCCGATTGTTTCTGCCTTAACGGAGCTGCGCAATAAGGACATTGTGCATGGTGAAATTTGGACAGGCAATATGCTGGTTGATAGCGTTGCTTCGTCAAAACAAATTATCTTGGGTGATTGTTTGTCATTACCACATTCTTATAATTTACCATTTATTTATGAGCCTGTTGGGCGTGCCTTGGCGGATCCAATAGGGCGTGGTGCGGGTGATATATCTGATGATTTATATGCGTTTGGGGTGTCCTTGGCGATGATTTTGCGCACCTCTGACCCGATGCAAGGGGCATCAAAAGGCGAAATCATAACGCATAAAATTGAAAAGGGAACCTATAGCACGCTTATTGGTAAAGACCGTTTTAATGGTGCGATTTTGGAGTTATTGCGTGGCTTGCTTTATGATGATCCAGTTCAGCGTTGGACGTTGGATGATATATTAGAATGGCGTGATGGCCGCCGTTTAAGCCCCAAGCAATCAACAAAGCGTGTTACATCATCGCGGCCCATTTTATTTAATGACAAAAAATATAACCGCCCAGAATTGCTTGCCAAAGATTTACATGAAAAGCCAACAAGCGTTTCTTATTTGGTTGAAAATGAAGATTTAGCACAATGGATTGATCGTGCGATTGAAGATAAAACAATTAAGGTACGCGTTGAACAGCTTTTTAAAAATTTAGAACTTATTGACCGTAATCATTTTTACAATGATCAATTAACGGCAATGCTGGGTGTAACGCTTTATCCGGAAGCGCCGATAAGCTATAAAAACAATCATTTTCATTTGGGTGGATTTGGTAAGATGCTAACGCATGCTTATTTAATGGAAAAAGATATTCAACCCTTTACGGAGATATTAAAGGGAGGGTTTATTCTTCAAATTATACAAAATATGAAGATGAATCCTATTTTATCAACATTGCGGTCGCGTTTTGATGCGGCGCGAACATTATTGTCACAGGCCTTATTGGGCAGTGGGTTAGAGCGATGTCTTTATCTTTTAAACCCTGAAAGCCATTGTCTTAGTCCGATTTTGGAATCGTATTATGTGCGTTCTCCAGAAGAAATGATGAATATTTTTGAAATGCTGTGTGAAGGTAATTCAAATATCACTTTATTTGACCGTCATACGGTTTCTTTCTTGTCGGTAAAAGATCGGAAGAATATTGATGCGTATCTTCCAGATTTAAGAGCGCCTGAATCCCATCGTCGCGTTTTGGGGCAAATGCGTGTTTTGGCGGCGATTCAAAAACGCGGTAATTTAAAGGGTTTTCCGAATATTGCAAACTGGTTGGCGTCTAATCTTAACCAAGTCTATGCGCAGTTTCATGATAATGTGAAAAAAGAAAAATTAAAAAATGCTGTTAATGATTTTAAAACAGAAGGAAATCTTTCAAAAATATCGGCTTTATTCGATGATCCTAAATTATATCAATCAGATATGAATAATTTTTATCAAGCAATGCGATATTACAAGCAACTTGAAAAAGAAAAACTGGAAATTAAAACACGTATTGCAAAGAATCAGGTTGGTTTTGAAACGGGGAATCAGATTGCGTCGCTTATATCCCTTGTGATTGCGATGTTTATCGTTGTGATTTCAATTTATACGAATTTTACAGGATAAAAAATGAGCAATAAAAAATCTAATAAAACGCAGAAAAAACGGAAATCTAGTAAGATTGGGCTGTCTATTCGTTTTATCTTGATAGCCTTTATGTTGGTTATTGTCTCGTTCTTGTTTTGGGAAAGCGCATCTTTATTTTGGATTGGCATGTTGCCTACGGGTGTTGCCTGGATCATTGATCGCAGTAGGCAAAAAAGTAAGACACTTACCGTTGGTGCAATGAATTTTGCGGGTTGTTTTCCTTATTTAATGAGTATCTGGATGGCGTTTGATCCTGCGGTTCTGTCTGCGCGATATCTGGATGATCCGCTGACTATTATTGTGATTTATGGGGCGGCTTTTGTCGGGTATGTGATTAATTATCTTTCTGTTTCTGGATTTTCTGCCTATGCGGTGCAACGCGCCAAAGATCAAATATTAAAAATTGATAAAGAAAAAAAGGCTTTAGAACAAAGATGGGGTAAAAAAGTAAATGGAAAAACAGTGTTAGATGAAAAAGGCTTTCCAACAGGAAAAGATAAAACCATAGAAGAAGATAATGATGATGAGGAAAGCACTAGCAAAGCACCAGCTTAACCTTTATTTAAGGCCTGTTATGATAAGGTATAACAGTATGAATAGGGCATGTCTTTGAGAAAAAGACGTGCTTTTTCATTTTTGGGTTAAAGAAAGTATTTTAATAAAATATGAAATATATCTTAAACGGTAAAATACGAAAAAATGAAGAAGGATCAACCGCAGTTGAATTTGCGATTGTTGGGATTCCGTTTATTTTTATGATTATTGGTATTATTGAAATGGCGTTGATGTTTACAACCCATAGTTTATTAGAGGCATCCCTATCGCAGGCTGGTCGGCAGATTAGGACCGGCGCGGTACAATTAGGCGCGGGGCAGGAGTTATTTCAAAATATATTATGCGAGAGCGCCGCAATTTTAATCCCATGTGATGATTTGCAATATCAAGTTGTTTCCTTGGAGGATTTTTCCGATGCAAGTGATTTCCCAGAAGCAACATTTGATGATGATGGAAACCTTGAAGATCAACAATTTGACGCGGGCGGTGTAAGTGACGTGGTGATGATGCGGGTTGCTTATCGTTACCCCATTAAAACCCCTCTCATGCAGCCCTTATTAACGAATAACGGTGATTTTAACCGTATTCTTTTATCAACAATGGTCTTGCAGTCAGAGCCTTATGAATTTGAGGATGAGTAATGATCAAAAATTTTATTCAAGATGAAAAAGGGATGTCATTTACAGAAGCGGCGATTTTATTTCCTATTTTGTTGTCCTTAATCATGGCAGTTTACGATTTAGGACAGGGTGTGATTGTAAACCAAAAAACAGTTTTGGCGTCACAGGTCATTGCGGATCTTGTCGCACGTTATGAGGTGATAGACGCGGCAACAGTCAATGATATTGCAACGGCAGGTGAGTTGTCTTTACAGCCCTATTCAACAGCGGAATTTGGTTACGATATTGCCAGCGTGGAGTTTGATGATGTGGGTGATCCCATTATTTTATGGCGTGTTACCGTCAATATGGAAGCGGATGAAAATGCGATTGAGGCCGCAAGAGGCCTGGGTGATGAAGGGGAAGGAGTTGTCGTGGTAGGCGTCAATTACCGTTATATTCCGTTTTTTAGTAATTTTGTTTTTGATGAAATAAGAATGAATGAGCGAGCATTTTTAAGGGGACGAAAAAGCGCAACAGTGATTTGCGATGATTGTTAATCAGAAAGGCTTTTGGTCATGTTAATGCGTATAAAAAATTTTTTAAAAAACGATATTGGCGCCATTGCGGCGGCTTTTGGTTTGCTTATTCCTGTTGTGGTATCTGCAACAGGCGTTTTTATTGATATGTCACAAGGATATTTAGTACGTGCCCGTTTGGCGAGCGCGTTGGATGCGGCGGCATTGGCGGCGGCAGCCACAGGATCAGATGATGAAGCATTTCTTGAACAACGTGTTGAGGATTTTGTTGAGGCAAATTACCCGTCTGACAAAATAGGAACGAATATACTTGTTACAACTATTTTAAATGGTGATGAATTGACGGTATCTGCATCGGCGGAGCTTAATACAAGTTTTATGCGTATTTTTGGCTTTGATTTTTTAGATGTCGCGGCCTCGACAACGGTGCAACGTGAAGTGCGCGGGTTAGAAGTTGTGATGGTTTTAGATAATACTGGTTCTATGGCGACCAATGATAATATCGGGACTTTAAGAACAGCGACGGAGAGTTTTGTTACTATTTTATTTGAAAGCGTGAGCGACCCTGAGTTGGTCAAAGTAGGGCTTGTCCCTTATGCAAGTTCAGTCAATGTTGGGCCTTATGGATTAGGGATGGATCTGGATAGTGATTCTTACGGTGAACCGTTTGTGATTCCGCCTGAGGACGATATTTATGCGTCTTATGATAGTTCCCTAAACCCCTTAACTGGTGATGATTACGGTATTGATGAAGATGATTTAGAATATGATTTATCCTTAAAAGGCCAGTGGCATGGTTGTGTTTTGGCAGAAGAATATACATTAGATACGGAAGACCATGCAGGGCCATGGGAAATGTATCGTCATGATTTTAACGGGAATAATTATTATCTTAATAATATTTATTTTAACGGTACGTTGGGTGATGGGTATAATGCATTGCGGGGGCCAAATATTTACTGCCCGCAACAGCCTATTGTTCCACTAACCAGTGATGAACAATTTTTGATTGATTCTGCCGATAATATGACCGCGAGTGGCGCGACCTTAGGTAATTTTGGCATGGTGTGGGGGTGGCGTGTTCTTTCACCAGAAGAACCTTTCATTGAAGGTGCAGAATATGATAACGACCAATGGGATAAGGTTGTTGTGGTGATGACAGATGGTGTGAATACGATGAGTAATGTTTATTCCGCTTATGGACGCTCTAACGCGCATTCTATTGATGCAGATGATTTGGATGATCGCTTTTCTGAGGTATGTGACGCGATGAAAGAAAATAATATTTTAATTTATACGGTTACTTTTGATAGCGGCGTTGATGATGATACGAAGGACTTATATCGTGATTGTGCAACAACAACGGCTAATTATAATGATGCGCCATCACAAGAAAAGTTGGAAGAGGTGTTTGAAAAGATTGCGCGCGAGCTTAGTAATTTACATATTAGACAATAAGTAATTGTGTGATAAATTTATGAAAAACATAAAATGCAAAGTTTTCTTAACTACCCCTTAAAAAGGTATGATATATTATAATATCTGTGGGTTCATTTGTTCCAACCTCTTGACAGTTTTAAAGAGAGGGTTCTTGGAAAAAATGGGTAACCAAAATTAACTTATACTATCTATTATCTATTAAGGAGATTTCACATGGTAAAATTACTAGCTTTCTTAGAAACTTATAAAAAAGACGAAAACGGCGCGACAGCGATTGAATATGGTTTAATTGCAGCGGGTATTGCTGTTGTTATTTCTGCTGCGGTATTTGCGTTTGGTGGCGAACTGAATGCGTTGTTTGAAGGTCTATCAGGGTCATTAGACGCCCCTGAATAAGAGTAAATACATTTAAATAATAATTCAGAAAAGCCTGACCTAAAAAAATAATAAAAATAAACAGGCTTTTCTTTTTCTTTCTTAAAACACATCTAATAACTTTCAAACAGTCACAGGGATATGATTTCAGTTCTTATCATCAGTTTTTGCACGATTATTGCGCTCGGATTCGGGGCGGCCGCTGCGCTGTCGGACTATAATCGCCTTATCATTCCAAATAATTTTGTGATGTTTATTACGGGTTCTTTTGTGTTGGCTTTCATTACTTTTCTTATTTTTGCATCAGATACAACGTTTTTTTCCTCTTGGAAAAATCATCTTCTTTCTGGTGGGCTTACTTTTATTATTACGTATGGCCTCTTTCATTTTAAAATCATTGGTGGTGGCGATTCAAAATTATTGAGCGTTTATGCTCTTTGGGTTGGTTTATCGGGGTTGATGCCGCTGTTTTTCTTTATGGCTGTTGTTGGTGGTGTTCTAGGCGTTGCAACGCTGTTGCTTAATAAAAAGAAACTTACTGCAACACCAGTTGAAGGAAGTTGGATTGCGAAGGCGCAGTCTGGCACACAAGAAGTGCCATACGGCATTGCCATTTTCGCTGGTGCATTGGTGGCATTTTGGTCTGTTGGGTATTTACAACCCTCTGAGCTGATTAAATTAGCCGGAGGATAAAGGGAATAACATGAATAAAAATATTATCATTGTTTTAGCAGGCGGTTTTTTAATTGCCATTCTTGTGGCTCTTATGGTCAATGCAGCGTTAAGCGGTAAAAATAAAAAATCTGATGTGGGTATAGAAACAGTTCAGATTTTGGTTGCTGCAAAAGACTTGGCAGTTGGAAAAGAGCTGCAGGCTGGTGATTTAAAATGGCAAACATGGCCAGAAGATAACATGTTTATTGGTGCAATCATTCGTGACGGTGAACAAAAAACAATGGATGCGATGAATGGTAAATTATTACGCTCGCTGGTTGAAGGACAACCTATCCATAGCAATATTTTAACAAAAGAAAATAAAGGTGCTTTTCTTTCTGCCAATGTGGGTAAAGGAATGCGCGCCGTTGGTGTTGAAGTAAAAAAATATGTTGTTGCCGACCGCCTTTTTAAGCCGGGGGATTATGTTGATGTAATTTTAACATATCGTGTGCGCGTGAATACGCGCGGTAATCCTGATGCGCAATCAATAGTAAACCGTTATGCCAGTGAAACAGTAATAGAAAATGTCCGTATTTTAGCCATTGATAGCAATGATATTAAGGCCGTTGACGAAGCAGAAAGTGATGGCAAAAAGAAGAAGAAAAAAACCAGCCGTAATGCGATTGTAACGTTAGAGGTGGATCAAGAAAATTCAGAGAAATTAGTTTTGGCCGATAAGGTCGGTGATATTGGTTTTGCCTTACGTGGTTTAGGGGATGAAAATAATATCGTACATGATAAGAAAACAACTGATGTGGGTATGAGCAAGGTTTTAAATAGTCTTTCAAAATTAAATGCAACGTCATCTGCTATTCGAATGTATAGCGGCGATAATATGAGCGAAGTGCGGGGACGCAATGTGCTGAGTGATGAAGATAACCGTGTTGACTTTAATGTTGAAGATGCACCGCTGCCGACACAAACAATTTTGATTGATCCGGCAGCTATAGGAGGATTAAACCGTGAAGAATAAATTAATTCAATTTTTAAGTTATGGCTTTTTAACATTCGCGTGTGCGCTGGCCTTTATGGTTGGGTCGACAACAATGGCAACCGCAAATAAAGCCAATATTTCACCTTTAGGGTTTCAAAAAACACCCGATGTTGAATTAATGCTGGGTAAGGCTGATATTATTAATATTTCAGGCGATATTGCGGATGTTTTGGTTGCGGATCCATCCGTTGTGGATGTGATGGCGGTTAAATCAAACCGGCTTTATTTAGTCGGCTCTGCATTGGGTGATACGAATATTATGGCCTTGGATGATCAAGGGAATATTTTGAAAAAATTTAATGTCCACGTCAATTTAGACACAGAACAATTACAATCTGTTGTGATGGAATTATATCCAGATGAAGCTGTGTCAATCCGTACCTTAAATGACCAAGTGCTTTTAACGGGCGATGTGTCTACCCCCTCTGTCGCGGCAAAAATTACGGAGCTTGTGAGTCGTTATACGGCCGACGCAACCAATGCAACAGGGGATGAAAGCCCTATTGTGAACATGATGGCGGTGCGCGGCGAACAGCAAGTCATGCTGCGCGTTAAAATTGTTGAGGCTTCCAGAAGTGCTTTGAAAGATTTAGGGATTGAAAGCAATAGTCTATCTGGCGGCGGTATTGGTGATTTAGGTGCTACATTTAACACGTCCCCCGCCTTGGGGTTGGCGAACCCGGTGCAGTTGGGCGTCGCCGCGCTTAATTATAGTTCTGGTGACTTTGGGAATTTAAACTTCCTTGCGCGTGCCTTGGAAGAAGAAGGTATTATTAATACATTAGCAGAACCAAATCTAACGTCTATCTCTGGTGAACAGGCCGGGTTTTTGGCGGGGGGTGAATTTCCAATTCCAACGCAAATTGATGAGAATGGAAATTTAGTATTTGAATTTCGTCCTTTTGGTGTTTCTTTAAATTTCAAACCGATTGTGATGTCTGAAGAACGCATTAGCCTGCAATTAACGACTGAAGTGTCAACAACGTCTTTTGATGAAAGCTTACAATTAAACGGTATTAATATTCCAACCTTTAACGTTCGCCGCGCTGAAACAACGGTGGAATTGCCAAGTGGTGGTACATTAATGATTGCCGGGCTTTTACAATCTGATTCTATTTCTGGCCTAACGCAGCTTCCAGGGGTGGGAGATATCCCAATCGTTGGGGATTTGGTGAAATCAGATACGTTTAGCCGTAATGAATCAGAGGTTGTTGTAATGATTACCCCATATTTGGTGAAACCTTTTGCACAAAACCGCTCGCAAGCACAATCTGTCACTTCGCTTTCTGATATTCAAGATAACGGAAGTAGTGCTTATGGATCGCTTGAACCACAAAGGGAGCCAGTGCGCCAAGAAAATCATATTTCAGATTTATTTGCCGCCAATATCCGCCGTGTTTATGGCGATGATGCCCCAGAAACCCTTCTTGCCGCAAAGCGTGGCGGGTACATATTGGATTAAAGGATTGAACAGATGAAAAATTTTATTCTTCTCTTACCGTTTTTGATAATGGCCTGTACGCAAACAACGCCTTCTATGATGAACACATCATCTGTTGCGCTGTCCCGTGAAACAGTAGTGGAGCAAGTGGCGCTGGATAATATTAATGATGGCCTTTTAAGCACGCTGGCATCACATTATGCATCGACAGGTAGTGGACCGTTGGAGCTAACCATGACGTATGATCCAACATCACGTAGTTTTACGGCGATGGGTGCGGTTAATGAGTTAAAAGAAATTAGTCAGGCGCTTCGCTATAAAGGTGTAAAAAATGTGATTACACAAACATTGGCGGTGCCTGATGGGCGTCCTTCTTTAATGGTGTCCTATGACACGGTTTTGGCGCATGCGCCGCCTGATTGTGTTGCAATGCCTGGCTTGGCGAATAATCTGACGGGACGTGATTTAGGACAATATAAATTTGGATGTGGTGTTGAAAGCATGTTAGCGCAGCAAATTGCCCGTCCGGCTGATTTAGAAGGCAATGACGGCCTTGGTAAGCGCGGCGCAAAGCGTGAAGTGGGTGTTTTGAGTGATTACGCCTCTGGCGTTCCAAGAGAGCCATTGGACGGCATTGAACGTGAGGATTTAACATCCGGTAATTAAGCGCTATAATAGTGTAAATAATATTAAGGGCTTATCGCACGTGAACACTGAAACAAACATCCTTCTTCCTTCCGCCGCCATTGACATTTTTGTAAATGACGAAGAAACATTACGCGCCGCAAGGCAGTTACAAAATGATTGGCGCTTTGCCCGTGTCAAAGTAAACGTACAGCAAGGTTACGTTGAAAATGCGATAGAGTTTTATAAAAATAATAAATCGCCCAATCTTGTTTTGGTTGAAACGGCAACAACAGAGGAAAGTTTTATTGTTCAATTAGGTGAATTATCAAGCAGTTGTCACGAAGGAACAAATGCCATCGTGATTGGTCCTGTGAATGATGTGAATTTATATCGTGATTTAACCTCTATGGGGGTGAGTGATTATTTGGTGAAATCAGTCAGCGTTGAAATTTTAAGTGACGTGATTTCTAAAACGCTTATTAAGAGTCTGGGAACGTCTAAAAGCCGATTGATCAGTGTGATTGGATCAAAAGGCGGTGTTGGTGTTTCTGCCATTACGCAAGCTTTGGCATGGGGTTTGGTTGATAAAATGGATCAAAAAACATTTCTTATGGACGCGGCTGGTGGGTGGTCATCATTAAGTGTGGGTATGGGGTTTGAACCGCTTACGACGCTTCATGAAGCGATCAAAGCCAATGAAGGTGGCGATTCAGATTCGTTAAACCGTATGCTGTTTAAGCCCCATGAAAAGCTTTCCGTGTTGGCATCAGGATCAGACACAATGTTGGAAACTTCTATTCAGGCAATGGATTACGAGGAGCTGATTACAGAGATGATGAAAAGCCATCCCGTGGTGGTGGTTGATTTATCGGCGGCTATTCCATCGTTGAAGCGCACTGTGCTTAATCAATCGCATGAAATTATTATGGTGACAACACCGACATTGGGATCACTTCGTTTGGCCCGCTCACTGCTTCAGGAAATAAAACTTTTGCATGATGGGGATTTATCTTCCGTTGATTTAATTGTGAACATGGCCGGTATTGCCGCAGGAAAAGAAGTTCCACATAAGGATATAGAAGCAGCATTGGGGCATAAACCATCTTTAACGCTTCCCTTCGATTCAAAGCTGTTCATGACGTCTGAAAATGAAGGAAAGAAATTATCAAGTGTGACAGCGGGTGCGGAAATAGTGACGAAGCTTTTGCCTATTGTGAACCGTGTTATTGGCGGTGATTTAGAAGTAAAAAATACGAATAACCAGAGTTTACTTGATAAGTTTATGCATGCCTTAAAAGGAAAAGGATAAATATGTTTGGAAAAAAACAAGGTGACGATAAAACGGCGCCTGCCGAAAAGAAAAAAATCGATCCACCAATCACGGAAAACGTGATTGATACAAAAACAGTAACAGTAGAACCGTCTATAAAAATAAATGATACCAATGCAGAAAAAAACATAGAGCAAGATGAGTCAAAATCCGTCAAAAATATGTCGGATGATGATTTAATGATTCCTGATGTTAATGCAGAGGAAGAAAAATTACCTGATACCAATGACACAATGACATCGATCCGTTTGCAACGGGCGCGAAGCCGTATTTGGCTGGATCTGCGTGATGGTATTGATCTTAAAGCATTAGCGCGGATGAAATCAGACGAAGCGCGTGAAGAAGTAAATAGCGCGGTTGAGGAAATTGCGCGCTTTCGTAATCTTGATTTAACACCGTCAGAATTAAAAGGCATAGCCAAAGAATGCGCCGATGATATGCTTGGTTTTGGCCCGCTTGAAGAATTGTTGGAGATGGATGGCATTGCCGATATCATGATTAATGGCCCCGAAACAATTTATATTGAATTGGGCGGTAAGATTGAACAATCCCATGTAAAATTCCGTGATAACCAACATTTGGTGACAATCTGTCAGCGGATTGTGGGCGCGATTGGACGGCGTGTTGATGAAAGTTCACCCATTTGTGATGCGCGCTTACCCGATGGATCACGTGTGAACGTTATTATCCCTCCATTGGCGGTGGATGGGGCATGCATGACCATTCGTAAATTTACGAAAGATAAGCTGACGTTAGAAAAATTACTTGAATTTGGAGCGATGACACCAAGCGCCGCGAAGTTGATTATGGCGATTGGTCGTTGCCGCGTGAATATTCTGGTTTCTGGTGGGACGGGTTCAGGTAAAACAACCATGTTAAACTGCCTCACACGTTATATTGAACAGGGGGAACGTATTATCACCTGTGAAGATGCCTGTGAATTGCAACTGCAACAACCCCATGTTGTGCGCCTTGAAACACGTCCCCCTAACCTTGAAGGGGTAGGGGAAGTGACAATGCGCGACCTTGTTAAAAACTGCCTGCGGATGCGCCCAGAACGGATTATTGTGGGGGAGGTGCGTGGCCCAGAAGCATTTGATTTATTGCAAGCGATGAATACTGGTCATGATGGATCAATGGGAACAGTCCATGCCAACAACCCACGCGAAGCCATTTCGCGTATGGAAAATATGATAGCAATGGGGGGATTAAACCTGCCCACGGTTGCAGTACGTGAACAAATTGCCTCTGCCGTGAATGTTATTATTCAGGTACAACGCTTGCGGGATGGATCACGTAAGGTAACACATATTTCTGAAATTACAGGAATGGAAGGGGATGTTGTGACGATGCAAGACCTTTTTAAATTAGAATATGAAGGTGAAGATGAAGATGGTAAATTAATTACATCTTTAAAATCATCAGGGTTGCGCCCCAAATTTTGGGATAATGCGCGTCAGTTTGGTGTAGAAAACCTTGTATTGGATGCGATGGAAGAGGCTTACGGATAAAATGCTCCCCTTTTTCATTTCCCTTGGTATTTTTTTTATTTTTGGCTGTTTTATCAGCGCCTTTATTCTCAACGGTAGATCAAAGCGCCAGCAACGATTAATCGCCGTTGTACAGGGGCAGACTGGCTTAAATATTAATAAAAAAACTAATTTAAACACCCAAGATCAACGACGAACCGACCTTGCCAAAAAACTGAAAGAGGCCGGGAATGGAAAGCCCAAAAATGGAACATCAATCAGTGAAAAAATAATGCAGGCAGGTTTGCAAATCTCTGTTAAGCAATTTTGGATCTTCTCTGTTGTGTCTTGTATTATATTAACAGGGGTGATGAAGCTGTTTGGTTTTGCAGATTTTGTGGTGTTGATGTCGGCCATTATTGGTTTTTTTGGTTTGCCGCGTTTTTATTTAAAAATGAAAGCCAATAAACGTCAAAAAGAATTTATGATTGATTTTCCAGATGCGTTGGAATCAATGATGCGCCTTTTAAAAGCCGGTATGCCAGTGAGTGAAGCGATTAAAATGGTCGCTAAAGAATTTACAGGTCCGATTGGTGAAGAGATGAGCCGTGTTTACGATCAACAAAAAATTGGCGTGCCTCTTCCCGAAGCGGTTTTAGAATCTGCGCGGCGGATACCATTAACAGAAGTGCAAATGTTTGCCACAGCAATCGCCATTCAAACCCAAACAGGATCGAGCCTTTCTGAAGTGCTTCAAAATTTATCAACTGTTATCCGCTCGCGTTTTCAATTAAAGCGTAAAATTAAGGCGCTGTCTTCTGAAGCCAAAGCTTCTGCGATGATTATTGGCGCGCTCCCACTTTTTGTAATGGGCGGGCTGTATTTGGTGAACCGTGAATATATTATGATTTTATTTGAAGAACCTACGGGTAACACCTTGTTAATGGCGGCGGCCTTTTGGATGGCAATCGGTGTGCTTATTATGCGCCAAATGATTAATTTTAGAGTATAGGAAAGTAGAGAATGGAAATAAATTATGACCTTGTCATTATCATCGTTGCGGCGCTTGTGGCCGCGCTTTCTTTTGCCGCTTTTGCGTTACCTTTTTTGAACCGTACGGAAAAGAAAGAGCGCTATCGTAATGTGATTGAGAAGAAGAAAAAGGTGCTTTTTGAAGCGGCTAAAGAAGAAGTAACGAATAGAGGTACAAAAACAATTTCTGCCAAAGATAATGTTGCGAGCTTTTTTAAAGTACAAAATATTGCAGGTAAGATGGGTGAAAAAATACGTGTTCAACTGTTACAGGCAGGTATTCGTGATCCAGTAGCGCCGCTTAAATATATCTTGGCGCAAGTTTTATTGCCTGTTGGTTTTGTTTTGTTTGCCATGATGATTATGTCTGCCGGGGAAAAGGAAATAGAGAGTGGTATGAAATTTTTTATTATCCTTGGGCTTGCGGGGGTGGGATTTTTCTTGCCGCGCATCTTAATTAAAAATAAAGCAGATAAACGCCAACAAGAATTAGGTCTTACATTTCCTGATGCGCTGGATATGATGCTTATTTGTGTGCAAGGGGGGATTGGTTTGGAACAAACGGTTGAGCGTGTGGCCGAAGAAGTGGCAGAACATTCTCCGGTTCTTGCGGAAGAATTAGGAATTTTAAGCGCAGAAATGGCCATGTTAAATGATAGGCGTTCTGCCTTATCTGATTTTGGCCGCCGTGTTGGCGGGTTTGGTAAATCATTTGCGAGCGCCCTTATACAAGCAGAACAATATGGAACGTCTGTTTCGCAGGCATTGCGTGTGATGTCGACAGAATTGCGGGATATCCGTATGGCAAATGCAGAACAAAAAGCAGCGTCTTTACCACCGAAATTGACCGTACCAATGATTTTATTCTTCTTACCGGCGCTGTTTATCGTGATTTTGGGTCCTGCGGGAATACAAGCTTCTGCCGCAGGTGTTGGTGGTGGTTAATGGATAGAGTCAAACGCTGGATTAAGCGGCGGGTTTTTTTGATGGCGTGGGCGGGCGGGGGCCTGATGTTTCCAGTAATGTTGAAATAATGCGTTTATTACGCTCTAGCTCCATATTTCTCGGTGCTTCTTTTTGCGCCTTTTGAATAAGCGATAAGGCCTCTTCCAAATGCCCTTGTGATGCCAGATTTAGAGCGAGGTTATTGAGGATAGGGGCGGGGTTTCCGCTCCAATATTTAATTCCTTCACGGAATGATATTTCTGCATCTTGGTGTTTGCTTTGCGCATCTTGCGCCGTACCAAGGGCGAGGTAAGCGCGGGCATTTTTCTTATCCATTTCAATTGCATCGGTAGCCAATGTTTCTGCAATTTTAAAATCGCCGATTGATAAATGTGCCATGGCGCTTTCAGTGATGGCATCAATGTCTTTATTGTCACCAAATGTAAAAGGGGATAGTACCTTGATTGCTTTTTCTATTTGTTCATCTTGGCGTAATGCATTGGCATAGCGTGCGGCAAGCTTTGCGTCTTCTGGCGCGCGATTATGGGTTTGTGCCAATAATGTCAGGACTTCTTGTGTGTTGCCATTGGCTTCGGCCTGCTGAAGTGCTTTATCAATCGCCTTATCAATCGCGCCCGTCTTAAATTTGGGCCGCATTGTATCTTGTGATGTGGTCTTAGGGGAAGACGCCGCGCAAGCGGATAAAATCAGCACGGAGATAATAAGAAGGGGAAAATGTTTATTCATAAGCACAGTGTACCAAGCTTTGAGAGGAGGGCAATATTAAAGATAGCGCTTATGTCTTATGTTATTAGCGGCGGTTTGTGCCGCCTGCATTATCGCTGACTTCGTGGCAGACATCAGGACAGAAATAAGTGCTGGTTGCCTGACAAGAGCGGTCATTTGCATCACAACTTCTGCGGATACGGATATATTTTTTCTTTGGCCCACCGACAATCACATGACGTTGCATTAATGTGCTTCCATCTTTTCCAATGACAGTGAAGTGGCTGGCGCCCGCTTGGCGGGGTACAATAATTAAAGTTTTTGATGTATCAAGCAGAACACTAACATGTGTAGGGTTTCCCACAATGACGCTCGCCGCTTCTTCTTTTAAGGTAATGAGTTCGGATTTATCCTGGCTCAGGCGTAAAATAGGATGCGTCGTTTCTATTTCTTCCATGGAAGCGGATGCCAGTGGCATATCCATTGTCTCTTGTGCGAGAGAACTATGAGATAAGAAGGAGAACAATAAGAGTGTAAAGAATAATTTCACTCTTACAGTATATCCCGTATTGGGCGGTGAGACACCTGTTTTCTATTCAAATTTAGATCAAATTTTAAGGTTTTAAAAGCCGCTTAACCAAAAAGCCCTCGCAAGGGGAATGCAAGGGCGATTTAGTCATAACAGAAACAATAAAAATAAAGAATGGTGTTTAAGCGACCTCACCAGTATTTATTTTTTTTGTTGCCGTAATGGGCGCGCGGTATGTCCCGAAAGGGCCGCTATAATCCTTGTTTTTCAGTTGATGACGATAGGCCATATCCATTTTCACGGCCTGTGCCATGATGGTTCTGAACTCCTCGCTGTCGCTCTGCTTTGTATAGGCAAGGTCATATAGCGCCTTCACATCAAAGACTGAGATTTCTGTATTTAGCGGCTCTGTCGTCATTTTCTTGTCTTTATATACACTGGCAAACATCGGTATGATGGTCGCTTGGGGTATATTTTGGTTATAATTCGTTTTATTTATTGTCATAATCTATCTCCATAAAACGTAAAAGTAAAGGAATTTTATTAACAGAAGGTTAAAAAAGTGAATATTTTCCGTAAAAAGGATATTCTATACATAATAAATTAAATAATATGGAAAAATTCCCTTGCAATGATATTTTTTCCTCTATATAACATTATGACATATTAAAAAGTTTGTTTACCTTTGGGGAAAGAGATATAACAAAAAAATGATTACACCAACCCAGATGCGGGCCGCAAGGGCCATGTTAGATATTTCGCAAGGAGTCGTTGCGGAACATCTGGGTATTGCTGCGAACACGCTTTCAAAAATTGAAAGCGGTCAAAGCGACGTTTCTGTGTCCCGTAACGCCGATATCCAAAAATTCTACGAACGCGAAGGAATTGCATTTACCGAGAATGATGGGGTGAAGTGGTCACAAGAAGAAATACGTATATATCAAGGAACTGATGATTTTTGTGCATTTATGGACGACGTTTATGAAAGCGCTAGAACCGTAGGGGGTGAATTTTGTGTGTTTAATGTGCAGCCAGGTAATTGGATTAAAATGATGGGTGAAGAAAAATATAAAGCACATTCCAATAGAATGGAAAAACTAGGAGATAAAATAAAGGTCAAAATCACATCAAAAAAAGGGAATAAAAACTTTATTTCTAAGGCTTTTGCAGAGTATAGATGGGTTCCTGAAGAAATGTTTAATGCAAAATCCTTTTATGTATTTGACGATAAAATTGCTTTTATGAGTTTTGATGATAATGACATATTAAAGTCCCGTATTTTAGTGCTTAAGCATTCTGACTTCGCTAGTGGCTTTAGAATATTATTCAATATTGCATGGGAACATGTAGCGGAGCAACCAAGTTAAAAAATTATGAGTAAAATTTCAGAAAAAAATAACGTGTTATTATATGCAGGTGAAGATCTTGTTGATCTTCTCGTATTGAATAAGCTAGTGCCTGAAATGGTGGAAATGGGACTGAAACCAACTATCATCTTTCCTAAAAAACCTAAGCTAACCAGTCCAAATTTATCTAACCCAGCTGTTCAAGAATATGGTTTCTATCAGCATGATATTGTTCAGGATACAATCGTACCATATTTAAATTCAAAAAAAATAGTGTTAGATAGTAATGGGAACTTAAAGGAAGGCACTTGTTATACTGCACAACAATTAGCAGAGCATTTTGATTTAAAAATTCAGCATTTAAATTCAGTTAACTCAAAGAGCCACGTTAATAGCATTAAAAACGATGAAACTATATTGGGTGCGTTATCTGTTCGCTGCATGCAATACTTCGAACAAGAAGTTCGAGATGCTATTCATTCTAAAGGTTTTTTCTGGAATGCGCATCCAGGCGGGTTACCAAATTATAGAGGTGTTATTCCAGTTTTTCGTGCAATGCTTGATGGAGCTAAAAGTCTTCAATGGACTCTTCACACTGTTGATAAAGGTTTCGATACAGGGGCAAAGCACGCAACAACATCACAAAAAGTTAATCCTAAAATGAGTGTTTTTTGGCATTATAATACTAATGCTGATAATGTAGCGGCTATGGTTTTAGGACATATGCAAAGTGTTCTGAATGATATCCCAATAGAAAGATATGTTCAAAACACCTCAAAGGGAAATTACTACAGCTATCCTGAGGTGGCGCTTACCGATGAGTTTAATGCAAAGGGTGGTGCTTTAGTTGAACCGCGTCATAAAATGGAAGTGTTTTTAGCTCAAATTTTTGTTCCAAGAGTAAATCCGCATAGAGATGAATTTAAGCATATCGTATCGCAGGCTGTTAATAAAAAATTTGGATCCAAAAATTCTAGTTCTTTTACTTTAGGAAATGCAGTTTCAAAACCATCCGGATCGAATGGTTTGAAATTAGTAGGTACATAAAAAAGTTTCCCCACCATAGAACCCGCAGTGATTTATGTCACTGCGGGTTTTTTTTATTTTGGTATTTATTGAGTTTTGAACGTCTTAGATGATGCCGCCGCCATTATCTTCAACCAAGGTTGGCATCTCTGCGGATGCCACGTCAAACATGGCTTGCTCGTTTATTGCTGATGCGTCTTCATTGTTAATAACTGGTGCAGATTCAACGCCTTCATCGCTATGCACCCATTCTTCAATGCTTTCTGTGACATCATCACCGTGATCAACAACAAGGGAGAAGTCCGTTGCGCCGTCACCTTCTGACATATGAGTGATAGATTCCGCACTTTCTTCAATGGCATCCATCCAAACACTTGGGTCAGTATCCGCCAGCACTTCATCTATATCATCTTGCGTTACGGTGACTTGTACGGTATCTGCGCCTGTTCCAAATCGAAGATCAATTTCGTTTCCATTATTATCGATCGGGGAAAAGAGGTTAAAGTCATGTGTCCCATCTTCGGAAACCTGAATGTTAAACACGATATCTTCGCCCGCAATACCTTGATAAATACCTGTCGCCTCATCATAGACTACGTTGATCTCTTGACCGAAGCTTGTAAGGTTTTCGACACCTTGGTAATTGAAGACTTCGTCATACTCAAACCAAGCATCAACAATCTCACCTGTTGAACCATCGGCAAATGTGAAGTCACTAACATGTGAAATCCAATTCCCTTCAATATATAGGTCTTTTGGTGTTTCCGCATTTAAATTAATACTAACGATACCAATTTGATCGAGTGATAAAAGCTCGTCTGCATCAGAAATACCATCTTGGTTAGCGTCTTGCCATACATTTAAATCTGACCATATTTCGTCACCGGCTGTGATTTTTCCATCTTCGTTACTGTCAAAGCTTGCAAGCCGTGAGAATCCATCATCAAATCCATCCGTGTCACCAAATAATTCTGACCGATCCGTAATTTGACCATCGCCATCTCTATCTAATGTAAGTAATCCATCATTTGCATCAATCCAGCCAGTTTGCTCTTTCTCACCATCATTATCGATGTCAAACATTACGCCGGTGACTTCATTCGTAAGCCCAATTCCATCGCCATTTAAATCTAATACGAGTGGTGAAGCGGAAGCTCCTGCACCGTCACCGTTGCCGTCTCCGCCTTCGAAAGCGCGCGGTGGAGGGGGTGGAGGAGGAGGGGGTGGTAAAATAGCCGCAACATTAATTGTAAGTTGCGCTGTATCCACATCTCCGTCTGCATCTTCAATTTGGTATGAGAACACATCTGTTCCCGCACTTCTAACACCAGTTTGATCTGTTACAACATAAGAGTAAGATCCATTTGCGTTTAATGTGAGTGTTCCAAAATTACCGACGAATGTGCCTGTTGTAAGAAGTGTACCATCGCTATCAGCGCCAAAATCATCATTGTTTAAAACATTTCCTGTTTCTCTTGTTTGATTTCGTGCAACGCTGTTAGAGTCATTTCTTGCTACGGCGCCATCGTCACGAACATTGATTGTAATGCTGGCATTATCGCTGTCTCCATCATTATCAGTAATCGCAACACCGAATTTAAGCGCGATAGCGTCATTGGCATTTGTGGTGTCTGCATGGTCGAGTGTATCAAGCTGTGTAAAGCTATACTCGCCATCTGCTTCAATATTCAATGTGAAGATTGTACGACCACCGGCTGTTCCCGTATATGTGTTGTTACTTGCGTCGTAACTGACATTTACGGCTTGTCCGTTGGATGTTAAGCTTGGATCAGAGGCACTAAAGACGCCGTTTCCAACAACGCCATCTGCGCTGCCATCTGCGCCAGCATCAACAGAGATTGAACCAGTAACGGTATCAAACCCACCTGTTTCATCAACGGTACTTGCGCCGTTACCAATGCTCGCGCCATCGTCATGGACGTTTACTGTCACAAAACCTTCTGCTGTATCACCGTCGACATCAGTGACTTGTAGGCCAAAATGTAAGTTTAGAACATCATCTGCATCTGCAGCATCTGCGTGATCAATTCCACCAAATTGCTGATAACCATATGATCCAGTATCTGGGTCAATATTAAGTTCAAAAACAACAGCACTACCAGCCATACCCACATAACCTGTGTCTGTCGCAGTCACAACAATAGCAACACCATTAGACGTCAGTTGGTTATTATCAACAGAACCACTCGCAATAAATTCACCCGTTGTTCCAAAAGCGCCTGTTTCATTGACGTCTTGGCCCATATCAGTATGGAATTGGCCAATCGCAAATAGGCCACCGCCGTCAAGATTTGTTTCATCAACAACTGTGGCCACCTGTGAAAGAACGATAGGGGCATCATCTGCGATTGTTACAGATACCCCTGTATTGGCAACATCACCATCTGAATCTGTTGCACGCACACCAAAGTTTAATGTTACTGTTTCATTGGCATTATCTGGATCACCATGATCAATAGATGCATGTTGTGTAAATGTGTATTCACCATTTGTTTCAATCGTAAATTCAAAAACAGCTTCGCCATTGGCAACACCTTCATACCCATTCGCAGTGCGGATAATTGTAATTGGCGCCCCTTGTGAAGAAAGCTGATTATTAAGGACAGACCCATTAAACGAGAATGACCCATTGCTTGTTACTGCGCCTGGCCCATCTGCACCAAAATCAACAGTTACCTGCCCTGTTCTTTCAACAGAGCCAAGAAGAAGTGATGTTTCATCTAAAAATTCACTTTCTGTTGATAATATTGGTCGTGTATCTTCATCGATTAGAGCGTTTTGTGGCCCTGAACCCGGAGCAACATAATTTAATGATGTTGCGCCAAGGGCGCCAATGTCATCTGGCGCGTTAAAGTCAGTGGTGCTAAATGTACTACCAAAGCCAAAACCACTATTGCCTGCGCTGGATTCACCGGCAGCTGTTTCAATATTTGCTAACCCTTCTGCAAGGGCGGCTAAATCTTCTGCGGAAGGCTCTTCCTCACCCGCGGCAGGTTCAATACCTGCTACTAAATCTGTGACTTCTGTTAAAAGCTCGTTTCCGTCAATTACTGTGCCATCGGCCAAAGTGAGTTCTGGTGGAAGTTCGCCTTCCACAAGTTCAACATAATCAGAAAAGATAATTTGTGAACCGTCTGCAAAGTTCAAAACCATGTTGCCATCAACAACATCAACCATTGCTTGATTCATTGTTGCGGGATCAAAGTTACAAATATATTTCTCGCCACTATTCAGTGCGATTTCTGCAATTTCATTTTCTGATGGTTTATCAATGATATTATCAAGGGGCGGTTGCACATCAAAAGAACCGAACAACGCATCGGCTGTTTGGAAAGATGTTGAAAGCACATCCAGGTCAACGACTGTTCCATCGTTCATTGTCAGTTGGTGTTCATCACACGCGAATGATTCGTAATTATCAATGATAACTTGCCCGCCATCTTCAAGTGTAACAATTAAGCCACCATCACCATTAAGCTGCATACCTGCAATATCAGCTGCGCCAAATTCAAGCTTGGCCGTACTGCCTGCTGGAATAGTGTGTGAATCGCTTGCCGCGTTTTCAGGTTGTCCGATGAGATAGAGTTCGCAAGTCATGCTGTATGCCCCTTAAAAGTGTTAAATAATGCCCTGATTATCAAGATACAGAAAAGTTCTTAACAAAAAGTGAGGATTTAAAGACAATACTCACGGACATTTAAAATTAAAAAAAACCGACCTAATTCGGTGAACTTAATTATTATTCTACCTGTTTTATGTAAATCAATGCAAATTTCACGTATTTTCACAATGACTTATTCCCTTTAAAGCCTCTAATTACTTCGGTTTCAGCCCCTTTTTCCTCATATTAATTGGGTATAAAAGCTGTATTTTACTTATTTCTCTTGAGTTTTAGGGGGGTAAACGGCTAAGTTATGGATATTAAAAGCATAAATAAGGATATTGGCGATGAAATCAAAGCGCACACCAGATAGAGTTCATGTGGTAAGACCACCAGAACAAGACACATATAATGCACCGCGCGGTAATGATATTATCCGCATGCTGGCACAAATCGGCGATAAATTAAAACGCAGTGAAGCAGAGCGTTATGAGCTGTTAAGAGAGCTGCGTGAATACCGTAAATCATTGAGAGAGCTGGAAGATAAGTCCGATAATTCTGAAAAAGCATTCCTTGCGATTGAAAATAAATTAAGCACTAAGGGCAACATTGATACTGAAAGCCTAGAGCGCCAAGCGCGCCTTGAACGCACCATTAAATCAACAGAACAAAAACTAGTCACGGCCGTTGCAGGGCAAGCGGTGTTGGATCGTCGTCTCAAAGAGACAGAAGACAAACAATCTATGATTGATCAACGTCTTGATGAATCAGTGACAGAGCAAGCGCGTATTGATCGCCAGCTTGAATTATCTTCGCAGGATCGTTCACGTTTAGTGCGTAAGTTAGAACGCCTTGAAGAAATGATGTCAGATACCAAGAATGCACTTAACTCTAAGGCGATGGTTCTTTTGACAGATCGCGGCGCGGCAGGACAGATTGCATTATCTGCCCCGACATTAAGTGATAATGAATCAGGATCAGATAAGCCGTTCTTGGTGCGTTTTTTAAATATGCAGACATTGGGTATGGCCTCTATGATTATTGCGGCATTGCTAGGCGGATGGGCAATTAATCAAGTGCAACAACCGCAAGTGCCACAAATTGCAGTCTTAGAAAATGGTGGTTTGGCGCGCCTTAATCTATCTGAAAATCGCTGGGAAGCAGTTGGTAGCGCAGAACAAGCCAATAATATTATCCCTGCAAGTGGTGCAGAAAGCCTTAATCAGGGCGATCTACAAGAAGCCCAGCCATTCACAACAAGCCAAGAAGAAGCACCATTGAATGAGATTCAATCACAAGAAACAAATGCAGGCGTGCTTGATCTGAATGATGATCAACTGCTCGAAGCATTAGAGGCAAATCCAGAAGGTTTAGCGTCAGAATTGAACGCATTAGAACCTGGCGCGACAGAGGCACAAAAACCTGTCGAAGCGCCAACAGCAAAAACACAAGATGATGTAAATCCAGTATCAGGTGCGCCGTCTATTACACCATTTTTAAATAACTTTGATTCTATTGCTTTTAACCAAGACCCTTCTTTAAGCAAAAAGATTAAAGCGGAAAAAGATAATGGCCGTTTGGTTGAACGGATTACGATTGATAAATCACTTCCTACTTTGGTACGCGATATTGAAACACAAGCCTTTGCCGGTAATGGCGAAGCGCAACATGATTTAGCAGCGATTTATACAGCAGGTCATGGTGGCGTTGAACAAAATTTTGAACGTGCAGCGCTTTGGTTTCGTGAAGCAGCCGATAATAAAATAGGCAATGCACGCTATAATCTTGGTGTTCTTTATCATCAAGGGTTAGGACAAGATCGTGATCTTGACCGTGCGCTCTATTGGTATCGTGAAGCCGCGCGCGTTGACCATGCCGAAGCGCAATATAATTTAGGGATTGCCCATATTGAAGGTATTGGTACGGATTATAATCCCCCCCTTGCTGCAGCGTTCTTTGAGCGTGCTGCGAATAATGGTGTGATGGAAGCCGCATATAATTTAGGCCTTATTTTTGAAAATGGTTTGCTTGGTGAAGCAAAGCCGAATGAAGCATTGCTTTGGTATAAAATAGCAGCTGACCAAGGCGTAACAGATGCAAAACCTGCCATGGAAGGGCTTATGCGCACGCTTCAAATTGATAGCAAAGATGTCGATAACCTTGTGGAGCGCATGCAGCAAATCAATCAATCTGTTAAAGGATATCGTGTCGGGCCATCACGCGCCGCCACAGGGAACGTAACAGCAGGACAAGCCATTATTGCGCAAATTCAAGAATTTCTAATGGTAACGGGTGATTATGCGGGGCCTGCAGATGGCATTTATGGCCCAAACACCGCGTCCGCAATTAAATCTTATCAGCGCGTAAATAAATTGCCGATTGATGGTAAGGCAACAAAATCTCTACTCACCTATATGATTGGCGGCGCTTCGGGTTCAAATAGTTAAAACGCTTTTTACTCTAAGATAAAGTTACGGCCTTAACCCACCATTCAGGATGGATGTTACCAATTTTACCCGCAATGGATTGCGCGTTGTCTATTGTGTCGCACACGCCAAAACAAGCAGATCCGCTTCCGCTCATACGGTTAAATGCAATATTTTCTTCTTTATTTAAGGTCTCTAATGCTTGTTGAATAGACGGTGCTGATTGAATGGCAGCTTGTGTTAAATCATTTTTTTGCGCCTTGATGAAATTTAAATCAATCATTTCAGGGGTGGCAATATCATCAGAAAATTCTTCTTTAAAATCTTTAAAAATAGAGGCCGTATGACATGGCATATTTGGAAAAATAATAACCGCTGGATAGGCGGAACAGGGCAGGGGGGTTATATCCTCCCCAATCTCTTCCACCCAACAGCTGGCGCCATGAAAACATGCGGGAACGTCCGCGCCAAGGGATAGCAAAAGGGCGTTTAATGCCTTTGGATCGGGGGTCACATCCCAAAATTTAATCAGCGCCTTGATAATGGCCGCCACATCGCTTGACCCCCCGCCTAAACCTGCGCCGACAGGGGTGTTTTTAATAAGGGTGATTGCGATGGAAGGGGTTTTATTGATGAGCGCAGTAAGGCCGTTAACGGCCTTGGTCACTAAATTATTTTCAACATCTAATGTTTTTGCAAATGCGCCTTTTACAATCAGAATATATTGATCACTTTTTTCTAAGATGATTTCATCACCATAATCCGCAAACATAACATGAGATTGAAGCGTGTGATAACCGTTTGGTTTTTGCCCCGTTACATGCAGGAAAAGATTAACTTTAAAGGGCGCAAGAACAGAAAAGGTCATTTATTCTTTTGTCTGATTATTGAGACGCTTTGTGATTTCTTTTTCTTCTAAATATCCGTAAACAAGCTTAAGGTCGATTTTGTCTTTCAGCTCTGCTTCGTTTTCTTCGGCGTTATTGAGCGCGCGTTCCCACTGAAATTTTGCTTCTGTTTTCCGACCTACTTGCCAATAAGCATCACCTAAATGGTCATTGATCGTGGCGTCATAGGGAAGTAATTCAACGGCGCGTTCCAGATAATCAATGGCTTCATCGTAATCTTTCAGGCGATAATGTACCCATCCCACAGAATCGGCAATATACCCATCATCTGGCTTGATGGTGAAGGCTTTTAGGATCATGTCCATGGCTTGATCTAAGTTCTTTTCTTGATCCGCCCAGCTATACCCTAAATAATTTAATAAAAAAGGATGCTCTGGTTGAAACTCTAAAGCTTGGAGTAAATCATCTTCGGATTGCTCAAACTTTTTTAAACGCTCATACGCCATGCCGCGGGCATATAAGACATGCCAATATTCTTTTGTCACTTTATTATTTAAATCACTGACAACGCGATTATATGCTTTTACCGCATTTTGATAGTTTTCTTCATATCGGTGAATATCACCCACCTGAATAAGTGCATCAAGATCATTATATTCTGTATAAATCCCCTCTAGAATTTCAATCGCATCTTCAATTTTTTCTTTTTCAACCAAAAGATTGGCGATATTGCGTTGCGCTAAAATATGATCACTATTTCCTTTGGGAATGGTTTTGTAAACCGCAATAGAATCGTCAACTTGTTCTTGCGTGCTTAAGATCTGCGCCAATAAAATTTTGCTATTATTGAGTTCAGGATTAAGAAAAAGTGACAGTTGAGAAAATATAATACCACTATCCAAACTTTGTTCACGGGTTAAGATTTTTGCCATACCCAAAAAGACCTGCGCCACGCCGTCTTTTGGTGTTTTAATCACGGGTGTTTCCAGTAAGTCTGCAATATCTGTATTGTTTTTAAGCGCCGCCAATTTATCGCGGATTGTGTCATTGGCAAATTCTTCCTTGGCCAGCAATTCATACAGATCAATGGCTTTTGTCGTATGGCCCAGCTTGGCGAAGTAATCTGCCATTTTTTCAAAATCACGCAAATCTGTTTCGGTGAGAGAGAAATATTGCTTTGCGAAATTGAGTGCTTCGTCAGGTTTACCCGCATAATCCCCAATTAACATCGCTTGATAGACAAAAAAGCTATTGCCACTTAGTTGACTGGTATCAAATTCGCCGTTTCGGGCATTATTCCAAAGATGAAGAACTGGCACAATGAAGCCAGCAATAGAATCTTCTTTTAATGTCTGAATGACTTCGGGAATGTTATTGTAATCTTCTTTTTTAAAAAGATACGCAACCTTAAATAAAGTAGCGAGCAAGTCACCAGGGCTTTCTTCCAGCACTTGATCAGAAAGTGCGATGGCTTTGGGATAATCGCCTGCGCCCATGGCCAAAACCATGGCATGTTTTAACAGACCGTCTGTTTTATCTTTTTTAAGAACAAGATTAATATGATCACTGGCGGTGTCCCAATCTTTTTCTGTTTGCGCGAAATTGCCAATTAAAAAATTACCGTATGATGTGGCACGGACAAAATTGCCTGCGGATTGATTCCATTGCTGCGCATAATTTTGGGCAATGGTAAATTGTGTGGCGCTGTTGGGGGATGTTGTATCGGCAGGCGTAATAAATTTTTCTGATAAAATGTATCCACCCAAAAGGCCTACGGCGCAGGCGCCAATAATGGTAATAACTTTTTTTGCTGTTTTCATTATAAATTACATACTTCCATAATTGGGGCCACCGCCCCCTTGGGGAACGGTCCATTTGATGTTTTGTGAAGGGTCTTTGATATCACAAGTTTTACAATGGATACAGTTTTGCGCATTAATTTGAAATTTCTTTTCACCGTTCTCTTCAATAATCTCATAGACCGCGGCGGGGCAGTATCGTTGCGCGGGTTCTGCATAGTTCGGTAAATTATGCGCAATCGGTACATTTGGATCATTTAGTACTAAATGACTAGGTTGGTCCTCGGCATGATACGTATTGGTTAGTTGGACGCTTGTTAGGCGGTCAAATGTTAAGACGCCATCTGGTTTAGGGTAGTCGATGGGCGTGCATTTATCTGCTTTTGTAAGCTGTGCATGATCTGCATGATGTTTCATGGTGTAAGGTAGCATCCATCCACCAAATGTTTGGAAAGCCGCGTGTGCCATGCCGGCCCATAACCCCCAACGGAAAGCGGGGCGAATATTTCGCACTTTATACAGTTCTTTATGCAGCCATGATGATTCAAAATTGGCTTTATAGCGGTCACATTCCCACCCATATTGTGGCGTTTCGGGAAGATTTAAGCAGGTGAAAACTGATTCCGCGGCAATCATGCCTGATTTAATTGCGGCATGATTGCCTTTAATTTTAGGCACGTTTAAAAACCCTGCGCTATCGCCTGCTAAAACCCCGCCGGGGAAAGTAAGTTGCGGCAAGGATTGTAATCCCCCTTCAACCAAGGCACGGGCGCCGTATGAAACACGCTTTGCACCGTCTAATAAACGGACAATTTGCGGATGTGTTTTAAAACGCTGCATTTCTTCATAGGGCGATAGATAAGGATTTTGGTAATCTAATCCCACAACATAACCCAATGAAACGAGGTTATCTTTCATATGATAAATCCATGACCCGCCATAGGTTTTATTGTCCATCGGCCAGCCTACAGTGTGGGTAATGCTGCCTTGGTCATGATTTTCTGGTTTGACTTCCCATACTTCTTTAATGCCCAATCCATAGGTTTGTGGCTGTGAATTAGCACGCAGGTCATATTTGTCGATTAATTCTTTACTGAGCGATCCATGACAGCCTTCGGTGAACATGGTTTGTCTGGCGTGCAATTCCATCCCGGGTTCGAAGGCGTCTGTTTTTTCGCCCTCTTTATTAATGCCCATATCCCCTGTGGCGACGCCAATAACGGCGCCTTTATCATCATAAAGTACTTCTGCCGCTGCAAAACCTGGGAATATTTCAACACCCAGCGCTTCTGCTTGTTCTGCCAGCCAGCGACCTAATTCCCCAAGGGAAATGATGTAATTGCCGTGATTATGCATTTGAGGTGGGTTTGGTAGACGAAAAGATAATTTTTCCGTCATAAACAGGAATTTATCTTTTTTGGCCTCACAGGTAAGCGGTGCGCCTTTTTCTTTCCAATCGGGGATAAGCTCATCCAAGGCGCGTGTCTCAAAAACAGCGCCAGATAGAAGGTGAGCGCCAATTTCAGATCCTTTTTCTAACACACAAACAGAAAAGTTTAAATTAGTCTCCTGACAGAGCTGTTTGAGGCGGATCGCGGCAGAGAGGCCCGCAGGGCCGCCGCCTACAATAATAACGTCATATTCCATGGATTCGCGGTCGGGGCGGATTGGATCAGGCATAAGAGAAAAACTTTCCTTTTAAATTCAATATCATCTCACTATATTACAGAATAACTCACGAAATTGAAGTATATCGATTTAATAAAATGATGTCACAAAACGAACCAGAAAGACAAGCACAGATCCATGCCTTAACACATGCTTTGCAGTGGCAGGTGGATCAAGGCATTGATGTTATTGTTTTGGATACGCCTATTGATAAAATAGCACCGCCAGCGCTGCCTACCAAAGAAGCATTAGCAATCCCCCTTAACCACAATTTAAGCCATAAAGCGGAAGTAAAACCGCTTATGGGCGCTGCGGATGCAATTATTCAGGCGCAAAAATTGGCAGGAGCATGCAATACATTAGAAGAACTCTCAGCAACAATTTCTGCTTTTGATGGCTTGGCTTTGAAAAAAACTGCTACTCATATGGTGTTTGCGGATGGCTCCCCAGACAGTGATATTATGGTCATTGGCGATGCGCCTGCCGCCGCTGATGATATTCAAGGGATTCCTTTTATGGATGCAGATGGGCAATTACTTGATAAAATTCTGGCGAGCATTGGATTGGCGCGTAAACCACAGAACGATCAACGGGGCGCTTATCTCACGAATATGTTGAATTGGCGTCCTCCGGGCAACCGCACGCCGACAGATTCAGAAATTGCCATTACTTTACCTTTTATCGAGCGCCACATTGCGTTGGTAAAGCCAAAAATATTGGTTTTATGTGGCGGTGTGGCAGGCAAGGCGTTGATGCGGCGTAATGAATCAATCTCTAAGCTTCGCGGTACATTGAGAGACTATCAAACGCCAAGTGGTGATATATTACAGGCGGTCACGACCTATCATCCCGCTTATTTATTGCGGACACCCGCGCAGAAAAAAGCGGTCTGGGCGGACATGCTTATGTTACAAGACTATATTGAGAGTCACTTATAATCTCATATGCGCGCTTTTATTTCCCTTCGTTGTTTTGCTATTGGCTGCTTTGTTATTTGCGCGTTGGTGTTTATGCCACACGCGCTTGCCAATAGTAATGATGTTCCTCTTCCTGCTGCAAAGCCAGTAATTGAGAAGAAGGAAAAGACAAAAAGCTTTTGGTCTATTTTTCCTTCCCGTAAACCAGAGATTAAAATTGATACTGCTTCTTCGGAAGCGCCGATTTTTTCAAAAAAAGAGGGTACGTTTACGGATCGCCAAGCCGCGCTCTATCGTGAAATTTTTCGTCTTCAAGAACAGGGAAAAATTACCGAAGCCAATAAACAAATTACAAAATTAAGCTCATCCTTATTAATGGGGCATGTGCTGGCGGAGCGTTATTTGCACCCAACGGCATATCGTTCTACTTACAAAGAGCTTGAAAAATGGTTGCAACATTATGCAGATCATCCGCAGGCAGATGTGATTTATAAATTGGCGTTGATGAAGAATGGCAATACGCAAAATACGCTTCCTAAACCCCGAAAAGCCAAGAAAATTTCTGGTAATTTGGGTAGTCTTTCGAAGCGCGCTAAACCCTATAAATCAACCAAGCGCCGTGATGCGGCGCAAGAAAAACGTGTGCAGAAATTAAAGCGTGATATCCGCCGTCATTTGGGTAAAGAACAGCCAACTTTATCTTTTAATATCTTAAATAATGATTACGCGTTGCGTTTTATGGATGATGTAGAATATGACCGCTTACGCGCTGATATTGCGGCAGGGTATCTCTTCTCTGGCAAATCAAACTTGGCGTATAAGTTAGCAACAGATTCTTTAAAACGATCAAAGGAATATGTCCCCTTGGCTGGTTGGGTTAAGGGATTGGTCGATTGGCAAAATGGTAATTTTCGATCTGCGGCGCGTGCATTCGAAGTTCCTGCTTCATCAACATATGCCTCTGGCTGGTTGGTGTCGGCATCGGCTTATTGGGCGTCACGCGCCCACTTGCGCAGCCGTAATAATAAACAAGTATCAAAATGGTTGAACATTGCGGCGAATTATCCGCGGACATTTTATGGGCTTTTGGCGGCGCAATCTTTGGGTCGCGTCAGTAATTTTAATTGGTCGGCACCGTCCTTACAGCAATCCCATTTAAATTTTTTAGATCAACTACCAAAAGGTAAGCGTGCGATTGCGTTGATTAAAGCACAGAAAAAAGACCTTGCAGAGCAAGAATTGCAAACGCTTGTTGTTGGGAATTTAGAGGCCGGGCAGAACTCTCTTATGGCCTTTGCTAGTCATTATAATCTTCCATCTATTCTCATGCGGTTGGGTAATGCCTTTTACCAACCGCAAGGTTCGCTTTATAATTCTGCGCTTTATCCGCTTCCTTCGTGGGCGCCGGGGAATGGCTTTCGGGTTGATCGTGCGCTTATTTATGCGATTGCCCGTCAAGAGTCACGCTTTAATACGTTGGCACAAAACCCTAGCGGTGCGACAGGATTGATGCAGCTGATGCCCGCCACTGCTAATTATATTTCTGGAAAAAATATTTATGATAAAGCCGTTGGTCAGTACCAATTAAAAAAGCCTGCGGCCAATTTACAAATTGGACAAAAATATATTGAACAATTATTGCGTCATCCTACTGTTAAAAATGATCTGCTGTCTTTAATTATGGCGTATAATGCGGGACCGGGGAATTTGTCTAAATGGAAGCGTCAAAAAAATAATATTAAAGACCCGCTTTTGTTTATTGAAACCATTCCGTTTACAGAAACACGTGCCTTTGTTGAACGCGTAATGGCAAATTATTGGATTTATCAAATACGCCTTAATCAAGACACACTATCCTTAAAGGCGCTTGCCGAAGGGCGTTGGGCGCCGTATCAACCCCAAGATAAAGATGTCCGTAAAGTCGCGTTTAAGAATTAAGAATTTTTAATAATTGGTCTTTGAGGGCGATATCGCCAAGTGCGAGGATTCTTCCATCAGAATCCAGCGTTAATGGCTTACCATTCCAATCGCACATATGCCCTCCTGCGCCATCAATGATAGGCGGTAACGCGCAGTAATCATATGTTCCTAATTGCGTTTCTATAACGGCGTCTAATCCCCCATTTGCAAGCAAGCCGTAAGAATAACAATCTCCCCCCCAAACAAAAAAATTACTTTTATCTCTCAATGTAATCCATTGCGCTTCTAATTGACTAGGGCTTGTGCAGGAAAGCATGGCAGTTTTTAAAGATTTACAAGCCGCTGTTTTGACGGCTGTTCCGTTAAAAGTCGTGACTTGCCCCTTTGCGCCGATCCAACGCTCATTCAAAATGGGTTGGTCAATAATGCCAAGGATAGGGACGCCATCCTTACAAAGCGCAATAAGCGTTCCAAAGGTTGGGCGACCCACGATAAAGGATTTTGTGCCATCAATCGGATCTAACACCCAGTCATACTGGTTTTTACTTTCTTTTATACCAAATTCTTCACCAATAATACCGTCATCAGGGCGATGTTCTTCAATTATGGCGCGCAGGCGTTGCTCAACGCTTTTATCGGCTATGGTGACGGGGCTGGCATCCCCTTTGGCCTCTACGTTGATATTACTGCGGAAATAAGGACGGATAATCTCACCCGCTTCATCGGCCATTTGGGTGGCTAAAGGCAGTATAGAAGTAATAAAATCTTGCATATTTTCAATAGTTTCGCATTATGAGAGCTTAATTTTAAGCATAGAGCGAAACATGAAAACAGTAAATGACATCCGTAGTGAATTTTTAGGATTTTATGAGAATAATGGCCATACACAGGTGGCGTCTTCAAATCTTGTGCCTGAAAATGACCCAACCCTCATGTTCGCCAATTCAGGGATGGTGCAATTTAAAAACGTGTTTACCGGCGTTGAAAGCCGTGATTACAGCCGCGCCACCACATCGCAAAAATGTGTCCGCGCTGGGGGTAAACATAATGACCTTGATAATGTAGGCTATACGGCGCGTCACCATACTTTTTTTGAAATGCTCGGCAATTTTTCATTTGGTGATTATTTTAAGGAAGAAGCGATTAGTTACGCGTGGGAGTTAGTCTCCAAAAATTTTGAAATGCCCAAGGATAAATTGCTTATCACGGTACATTCTACAGATGAAGAAGCCGCTGGCCTTTGGAAGAAAATCGCAGGATTTAGTGACGATCGCATTATTCGCATTCCAACCGATGATAATTTCTGGCAGATGGGTGATACAGGGCCGTGTGGTCCATGTTCTGAAATTTTCTATGATCAGGGTGAAGAATTAGCAGGCGGCCCACCAGGGTCCCCTGATGAAGATGGCGATCGATTTCTTGAATTTTGGAATTTGGTTTTCATGCAATATGAACAAGAACCTGGCGAGGATGGTAAACCTATCCGCCGTCCCTTACCCAAGCCCTCTATTGATACAGGCATGGGGTTAGAACGTATGGCGGCCTTAATGCAAGGCAAAGTGACTAACTATGATATTGACCTGCTGCGCTCAATCATTGATCACAGCGCTGATTTGACAGGCGTTGCGTATGGGGGCGACCAAGCCGCCAGCCACCGCGTTATCGCAGATCATTTGCGTTGTGCGTCATTCTTACTGGCGGATGGCGTGATGCCATCCAATGAAGGGCGTGGTTATGTGCTACGCCGTATTATGCGTCGTGGCATGCGCCACGCCCATTTATTGGGGGCGAATGAACCGCTCATGTATAAACTTTTACCGACTTTGGTGTCGAGCATGGGTGAGGCGTTCCCTGAATTAAAACGGGCAGAAAGCTTGATCTCTGAAACATTGAAAAATGAAGAAACACGGTTTAAACAAACGCTGGATCGTGGGTTGAAGATGCTTGATGAAGAAGCAACGAAAGTGCGTGATAACACGCTCGCTGGTGATGTCGCATTTAAGCTTTACGATACGTACGGTTTCCCCGTTGATCTAACCCAAGATGCCTTGCGTACCAAGGGGATTGATGTGGATATGGAGGGTTTTAACGCCGCCATGGATGAACAGAAAAAAGCTGCCCGCGCCGCGTGGTCAGGCTCTGGTGATACTGGAACAGAAAAGCTTTGGTTTGAAATTTTGGATCGTGTCGGGGCGACAGAATTTTTGGGTTATAAGGGTGAGCAAGCCGAAGGGCAGGTCTTGGCTATCGTAAAAGATGGTAAGGAAGTTGAGAGCCTTAAGGCAGGTGAAACTGGTGCTATCATCACCAATCAAACACCATTTTATGCCGAAAGTGGGGGGCAAGTTGGCGACCAAGGGCGCGTGAAAAATGATAATGCGGATGCGCTGGTTACGGATACGAAGAAAGTGCTGGGGCAGTTATTTGTTCATCATATACAGGTTAATAATGGCGTCATTGCAAAAGAGGATAGCTTAGAAATGCAAGTTGACCACAACCGCCGTGCCTCCATCCGTTCAAACCATTCGGCAACACATTTATTGCATGAGGCGCTTCGCAATCACCTTGGGGATCATGTAGCACAAAAAGGATCACTTCAGGATGAACAACGTACCCGTTTTGATATTTCACAGCCCACGGCGATTGATTCAGAAACCTTGAAAAAAATTGAAGAAGAAGTGAATAACGAAATTCGCGCCAATACCGAAGTGGTCACACGCGTTATGCCCTTGGAAGAAGCCCGTGAAACAGGCGCACAAGCATTGTTCGGTGAAAAATATGAAGATGAGGTGCGCGTTGTATCAATGGGAACACAAGGCGATACAAAACGCTATTCTGTTGAGCTGTGTGGGGGAACGCATGTGAAGCGCACAGGGGATATTGGCTTGTTCAAAATTATATCTGAAAGCGCGGTATCATCAGGTATCCGCCGTGTCGAAGCGTTAACGGGTGTGAACGCGTTGGCATATTTGGAAAACCAAGAAGCCAATTTAATGCAAGCAGCGCAGATTTTGAAATCATCCCCTGCCGAAGTGACAGAGCGTATTCAAACCTTAACAGATGAGAAAAAACGCTTGGAACAAGAAGTCTCCACCTTGCGCAAACAACTGGTTACAGGGGGTGCGGGTGCGTCGTCTAATGATGATATTACCGATGTTAATGGTGTGAAATTTGTGGGCAAGGTTTTGGAAAATTTCCCTGCCAAAGATTTAAAATCTATGGCCGATGATTTTAAACAAAAAATTGGTTCTGGCGTTGTGGCATTGATTGCGACGGATGCAGGAAAAGCATCGATTGTGGTGGCTGTGACGTCTGATTTAACAGACCGCATTAACGCGGTTGACCTTGTTAAGCTTGGCGCAGAAGCGCTGGGTGGAAAAGGCGGTGGTGGCCGCCCTGATATGGCACAAGCCGGCGGATCAAACCCCGATGCCGCCAATGATGCTGTGAGTAAAATTAGCGCCAGTTTGGCGTCTTAATCAAAGAAAGAAAAAAAGTAATGCAACAAGTTCAAGATGTTCTGAACGCCCTGTCAGAAAAATATCCGAATGAAAAAGAATTTCATCAATCTGTGACCGAAGTCTTTGAAGATGTTATCCCGTTTATCGATGGGAATGACGATATTCAAAACTTTAATATTTTAGAACGCCTGTCAGAACCAGACCGCATTATTCAATTTCGTGTGACATGGCAAAACCAAAAAGGCGACATTGAAGTGAACCGTGGATGGCGCGTGCAATATAATAACGCGCTCGGCCCTTATAAAGGCGGCCTTCGTTTTCATCCAAGCGTGAAATTAGATACGCTAAAATTCCTTGGTTTTGAACAAACTTTTAAAAATGCCCTGACGGGTTTGAATATGGGCGGCGGAAAAGGCGGCGCAGATTTTAATCCTAAAGGCCGTAGTGACGCGGATGTCATGTCATTCTGTCAGGCTTTCATGATGGAGCTTTATCGTCATATTGGCCCCAACACGGACGTTCCCGCAGGGGATATTGGTGTGGGTGCGCGTGAAATTGGCTATATGTTTGGCGCGTATAAGAAAATAACGGGGCGCTTTGAAGGCGTGCTAACAGGCAAAAACCCTATTTCTGGCGGCAGCCTTATCCGTAAAGAAGCCACGGGATATGGCACTGTCTACTTCCTTGAAAATGCGCTGCATCATGCGGGTGATAATCTCCACAATAAACGCTGTATTATTTCAGGGGCGGGGAATGTCGCGCTTTATACCGCAGAAAAACTCATCCAAAAAGGTGCAAAAGTTATCAGCCTGTCGGATAGTAAAGGATCACTTTATATCAAAGAGGGCCTGACCCAAGAACAGCTTGTGGAAATTATAACGGAAAAAGAAATTAACCGTGGTTCGCTCAATCAATATCATGAACAACAAAATGTCGGTGAATATCGCGCAGGGCAAGAACCATGGGATATCGAAGCCGATATCGCCGTTCCTGCCGCAACACAAAACGAAATTGATGCCGCCGAAGCGCAATCTTTGGCGAAGAATGGCGTTAAATGGGTTGCCGAGGCCGCTAATATGCCTACCACGGCAAAAGGTGTGAAAGCGCTCAAAGAAGGCGGCGTTGTCCTTCTACCCGCGAAGGCGGTTAATGCGGGCGGCGTGAGTGTTTCTGGCCTTGAAATGGCGCAAAATAGTCAATATTTAAGCTGGACGAGTGAGGAAGTTGACCAAAAACTCAAAGATATCATGCAAAATATCCACGATAATTGCGTAGAACATTCCCTCGCCAAAACAGGCATAGATTACGCCCAAGGCGCCAATATAGCCGGATTTAAGAAAGTCGTAGACGCGATGAAAGCATACGGAACGCTTTAA
>CALHAW010000029.1 GCA_937934135.1 uncultured Alphaproteobacteria bacterium | reverse complement strand
GCGCTGGTGATTATGTTTTTAATGATCGTGTTTGGTTTGCCGTTTGCGCTGGATCAATACGAAAAAGAACAACAATGGCGTGCCGAACGTTTATGCGCACAAGGCTATTATTGCAACCCAAAGCGGGGGGCATGATCATGGTAAAAGAAGAACCGCACGAAACAAATGCGCATGAACGCGCTGGTGAATTATACGAGTATTCATATTCAAAATATGGGCAACACATTGTTGCAATCCGTTGTGAAGGCGGCGGGCGCGAATTATTTGATGTTTGCAAATTATTTACCAAAGCCGATACCCGCGCAGAATATGAACGCATAAAGTATATTGCCGCGCATTGGGCCAAACAATTTGTTGAAACGCATAACGCTGGATTGAGGATTAAAAACCATGCAAAATAAAATTTTATACAATTCAAAAGAAGCCGCAAAACCAAAGACAATGGATGGATGGCTAAGTGCGGACGGGCATTTTTGGCCAAACAAAGATGATCCAAAGTTTGCGGAACATCATGCACGCTGGGGTGGTTGCACACATAAAATATGTGAATGTGGTAATGAGCATGAAAAGCACTACACAATTTGCACCGCGTGCCGCAACAAAAAAGCAAAAGAACGTTATGGTGCAATGCCGTTTCAAGAATATAACGGGGAACCCGTGTGCATTTTTCAATCCGATATATATTTTTTTAGTGAAGAAGATATAGAAGATTATGCGCGTGATAATGAGATTGATTTTGCCGCGCTGGAATTGGTGGTGTGTGAACCAAACTACATGCGATGTTTTGAAATTGATGATATGTACGCTGATGAATTACCAGAAGATCAATATGTTTCAGATGTTGCGCCGGATATTGCCGCGAAAGCCGAAGAATTAAACGAATTAATATTGAAAGAAAAGCCAATATTATCATGGAGACCGGGCAAGCACCGCACGGAATATAGGGGTTGACTATGGATTTACATTTAAACGTAAAAGCCGAATATTTTGATGCGCATTGCGCTGGTGATAAAGATTTTGAATATCGTTTGAACAACCCATATTGGCGTAAACGCCTTGTTGGTAAATCTTATGATAAGATCCATTATAAATCGGGCTATCCAAAACGCGGGGATGATAGTAAAATCAAAATCATTAAATATATGGGCTACACAATAGAAACCCGGACGCATCCGCATTTTGGCCCGGATCCGGTTGAAGTTTTTGCAATATCATTGAAGGGATAGATATGAAAGCCATTTACAAAATATTAAAATTTATTGCCGCGCTGGTGTTTGCGTATTTATGCATTGCTATTATCACCGGGATCATAGCCGCCGTTGGCATTGGTATTGCCCAATTTGTGATGTGGGAATTTGCGTTGCCGGATTTGTTTTGGTTTAGATTATGGGCCGCGGTTGCGCTGGTGTTAACCGTGGGATTGATGTTTGATAAAGATAGCGAGGGAACCCGGTTATGGCGAAAAATGATAGATTAAAGCGCATTGCGCTGGGATTGGCATTGCTTGGCGTTTGGGTGTTGGCATATTGGCAAATCAACGATTTGTTGGAACCCTATATTGGGCAATGGGTGCATTTAATTTCATTGCCGCTGGGATGTTATATTGGCTTTATGATCCCGGACGTATCGGATGCATTTTTTAATCGTAAGGATAATGATAAATTGGTGCGCGAATACGCCCGCACAAGCATTTTACAAACATTGCAATGTTTACAAGTGCATTGCGACAACATAAGGGATCACCACAAAACCGATGAATTAACATTTGTGATGGAAAATGAATTAGGCCGATACGATGTGAACGTAAAGCACAAGGCCAAACCACATGGGAAAGTGGTTAAATTCCCAAAACGGCAATAACGCCAAAACATTTGAAAAGGGTAAGGAAAATCCATGAAACATAAACAACAATTAATCATAACGATTGAAGCCGAAGAGGGTGCAACAACCGATGTTGATATTAATTTATCATTTGAACCGGGCATCATGGGAACGGAATCAAAAGAGTTTAAAAACGCCACCGATACACAAAAAGGGTTGCAAAATTTCACGCAACATTTGGCGGTAAACATATTGAAAACATTGAAATAAAATTATTTGCATAGGGTAAGGAGCAAAACACATGACATATCCACATTCAACGGGATTCGTTAAACATTCAACAACATCAAGGGCATCCGCCGCCGCGCTGGACGCATCCGGGCAAGCCAAAAAATATGATGAAATGTTTATAGACATTTTGGAACGCTGGGGCACCGCGGGCGGCACCGCCGAAGAATGCCGCAAGGTGATAAACGAAAAACACCCCAATTTTCACAACGGATCCGCCAATGCAAATTTATCCAAATTGTGGAAACAAAAAAAGGTGATCAAAACATCATTGAAACGCAAAACCGATAGCGGGAAAGAAGCCCATGTTTATGTTTTGGCGGCACACCGCATGCATTTTGCGGCACAAGGGATGATAGAACCCGAATATGTGCATGCCAAGCCACAACGCGGCACCAATGAATTGAAATATCAAAAGGCATTGCAGGATGCCAAACAACAATTGGCAATCACCGGATATGGCGCGGAACACCAACCATTGATGGATATAATCACAAAAGCATTGGAAAATTGACGCGCTGGGGGTAAAATGACAATCAACATTCATTCAATTAGAGAGGTGCGCGGCATGGGCGATAACAGTAAAAACAATGTGGTTGATATAACAGCCGATGAAATGAAGGATGCGCCACACACATCCGTTACTAAGGCCGCAATTAAAGGTGAATGCCGTGATGTTGGTGGTGTTGGCGGCAAGCGCATTCGATCCGTTATGGACCGCATACAACGCCTTGAAGAAGAAAAACAAGCCTTGGGCGTTGATATAAAAGAGGTTTACGCCGAAGCCAAGGGCATTGGACTATGCACCAAAACCATTCGCAAATTGATCGCGCTGGAAAAGATGGACGCAGAAAAGCGCAATGAAGCGGATGAAATGTTGGATTTATACAAAACAGCCATTGGAATGCATTGATGCCCGGTGATGATTACAAGAAAACCCGCGGAATATTAAAGCCATACGCACAAGGCGGGCATATTCCATCTGGCGGGGAACGCGGCCCGGTGCCTTTTGATGAATCCGCCGCGGTGGTGCCGGATAACGATGCGGTTAACCACCCAAAGCATTACAACAACCATCCATCCGGCGTTGAGTGCATCACCATTGCCCGGCATATGACATTTAACATCGGAAACGTAATGAAATATATTTGGCGGGCAGATCACAAAGCCAATCAAATTGAAGATTTGAAAAAAGCCCAATTTTACTTAAACAACGAAATAGAAAGATTAGAAAATGAAATCAATGAATAAAGGGCTAGGGCTTGCGCTGGCATCCGTTGCTATGATGGGGATGAACCCGGCACCATTACAATCACAACCAAAAGCCACAGTGCAGGAAACTCGCATTGAAACCCGCAAGAAAGTTAAAAAACGCAAGGGGAATTTTCCAACATCCGGAGGAACGTATATTAACCAAGGCAAATATACAGGTGCAAAATTGCGCAAGATACGCAAAAAACAAGCCGCAACCGCATGGGCCAATCATTTACGCATTTGTAAGGAACAAGGCGTAGAGTCAGATATTAAAGAACATCAATTAGTGGATTTATGGTGACATAATGCCCGCGCACCCATTTAAACGCAAAAAACCACATTTCGTGATTCCCGCTGGGTTGCCAATTATTGTTAAAAAACCGCCAATGTATGCGGATCGCCTTTATATTAACGGCATAGAGGTGCCCACGGCAAAAAAGCCAAAACCCAATTAACCATATGTTAATAAATGCATGAGATAGTGCATATTCCCTGTTAACTAACGCCCCGCCATTCCCCGGCGGGGTTTTTTTATGCGCCGGATTAAATTATTTCATAAAAAGGTGCATTATTTGCATTATAACGCTGGACAAACACGCAATATGTGCGTATAAAAATAGATATAAACAAAACGGGTAAGGCAAATCAAATGACAAATTTTTCAAAAAAACATTCAATATCAAGCATTGATAATAGTTATCAAATTACCGTCACAGGGGATCACGAAGGGCGCAAGGCAGTAATTACCAAGTTTGCCAATGATAAAACATATTCAGTTGCACAATGGTATTCAGATCATTTGGGTAAAGCCGATAATATTGAAGATGGATTTAAAAGGCTTTCAGAAGCAAAGCATTCGGCAGAATATTTTGTAAATATTAACTTTTAAGTAAGGGTAAGGAACAAAAAATGACAAATCGCGCAAAATATAGAAGCACAAGCAATAACACCGCCAACGCCAATAAAAACATTTGTGGATTAGCCGTTGCAACCGCACTAGGCGTTGCAAACAATGTAAATTATTTACATACGATGGATGATATTGTGCGTGCCGCCCGCACCAAATACACAACACGAAGCCGATTAAGCAAATTAGGTAAATCAAAATCAATTGGTAAAGCCCGTACAAAAATGGCACAAATCGCAGATGAAAACACCATTGGTTTTTTAATTGGAATTAAAGGGCACGTTTTATTGGCAGATGCCGAAGGAAAAACAATTGTTGATACGGCCCCGCGCAAACGTGATCGCCGCGCCGTTACAGAATTATATATAATTCAAAAGGCATAAATCATGGAAAATTTATTTGATGATATGCCGCCGCCGGGAACAACATTAGACGATGTTATGAAGGAAATTGCCGCGCTAGATGATCAATTATCACGCATCGACCATGATTTAAAATATAAGGCAGTAAATGCCGATGGATTGAAATGTGAACGCTATAATGCGCAACAACGGCGGGCAGAATTAAAACGCTGGATTGATGAAGGGAAAGTTTAAAATGAATGAATATGTAATTCTTGCGCTGGTAGTGATTGGGTATTTTTTGCCCGTAATCATTGCTGCGAAACGCGGGCACCGCAATTCAACACCCATATTTTTGGTGTGCTTGTTATTTGGCTGGACTGGCCTTGGATGGTTGTGGTGCCTGATATGGTCCACCACGGGGAATATAAAAGATCATGAATGAACACGATGAATTGGCAAGTCCGATAGAACCGCCATATCTTTATGGCATCATTGTGTTTATCGTGGTGATAATCTTAATCATAACCGCGGGGATCATCATATGGATGTAGAAATTGAAACAATATCATTACCATTGGAAACGTTATTGGACACATTGCCAATCACGGGCAATTGGACGTTGCAAAAGACAGACAACCCGGATCCGGCGCAACGATATTCCATGGCATGGAGTGAAAAAATAAAGGGCCAATTTCAAGGCACAACCCAATATGGCAACACCGCCCGCCAAGCCGCGGCAAAAGTAGTGTGCCAAATAAAGGGCGATTTAACAGATAGGGAACCCGATGATTAAGAAATATGCAGTATTTTCGCAAAAAGTACAAAGCCGATCCGATGGGCAGTGGCATCACATATCCGCCGAACAATTAATGCGTTTATATCAGGTTGATCCGGCGCATTGCATCATAATCCGGCCCGAACGTGCCGTGCATGGCATAAACCTTGATGATTACATTCATTTGCGGCCCCGCCATGATGGAAAATATTTAACAAAAGAAGGAATGCCAAATGTTACCGATTAAATTTAAAGGATTTACAACAATATTAAATGCCCCCAAAAATTGGGATGCAGAAAAAAATGGTGAATGCTTAGGTTTACCAATAGCGCGTGCGCATGGTTTTGTTGTTTCGTGCTGGAAACCAACATTGATAGAAAGAATTAAATTAATTTTTGGCAAGCCAATCACGTTATATGTTGCTGGTGATAACCAACAGCCCGTATGTTTAGAGGTTAAAACCCCAAATGAATAATAACGACAATTACACGCCGTTGGAACAAATGGCAGGGCAGGGCAACGCCGATAACGCCCCCAATAAAAACGATGGTGATTTTTGGGCACATTGCGCAGATTGCAAGCATGAATGGGTGTTAATTAAAACACCATGCGGGATGGATGAATTTATAAAATCATGCAATAATTGCACATGCCCCAAATGCCACGGGGCCAATATCAAAGCATTCGGAAAATAAAGGAAAACACATTATGATTTTATATATATCAATCATCGTTATCATGGCGATATTATCCATGGCATCCGGCGCATCATTGCCCGGATCACACCTATTGAATAAAAAAGGTGAGTTATCAAGCGAAGGCAAAGACAAAGGCGGCATCATGCCGATGAATTTAACGTTTTTGCCGGAATTATTATTTGGAATCGTGATTGGTTGGTGTGGTGCCAATGTATTGCAAAATCTGACACCATGGGATTTACATGCCATTGATTGGACATTGAACCTTTATGTGTTGGAAATAACGGCCCCCGTTTGGAATTGGGTATTTATTGCAGGATCCGCATGGGCATATATTTGGATGCAGACCGGGCACGCCGCCATATTGCCATGGGATAAGGTGGACAAACGCACCACCCGTTCACGCGATAACACATTAACGCCCGTTGTGCATTTCTTGTGCCGTATCACCGGGATCACGTATATATCCGGCGGAAAGTACACCGAAGCATATGTTTGGGCATTCGCCGCGGTAAAAGGATTCTTGATTGGTTTGCCCGTTGGTGGTGTGCCCTTGGCAGGATTTTGGCCGCTGGGATATGAGATAGGAAGCCACGCCAAAAACCATTTGGTTGGCGCATCATGGGATTTGCACATGGTTAGCGAAGGAAGCGCGGGCGCGGGCGCGGGCATATCATGTGTGATTGGCCTTGCCGCATCCGCCGCCATTGGATCATGGCTTGGATTTGTATAAATTTTAGATTGGGTAAGGACTATGAGAAGACCAATATTGAGATACCACGGCGGAAAATGGATTTTAGCACCATGGATTATAAGTAATTTTCCAAAGCATAGAATTTATTGTGAACCGTTTGGGGGTGCCGCAAGCGTTTTATTAAGAAAAGAACGTGCATATGCGGAAATTTATAATGATTTGGATAGTGAAATTGTGAATGTATTTAAACAAGCCCGCGATAATGGTGAAAAATTGAAAGAGCAGCTAGTTTTTACGCCATTTGCCCGTGATGAATTTAATGAAGCGTTTGAAGAAACGGATGATCAATTAGAACGCGCACGGCGCACTATTATTCGATCATTTATGGGGTTTGGGTCCGATGGTATTACATCAAAATATAAAACCGGATTCCGTTCAAATTCAAACCGTTCAGGATCAACCCCAGCACATGATTGGAAAAATTATGGCCCGGCATTTGAAATGTTGATTGATAGAATGCAAGGCATAGTGATCGAAAACCGGGATGCCATTGATGTGATGATGGCGCACGATAGCGTGGACACATTGCATTATGTTGATCCGCCATATGTTCTTGATACCCGAAAAGGCAAGGGAAAACATGGATATAGACATGAAATGGATGATCAACAACATATTGAATTGGCACAACAATTAAAATCACTTAAAGGCAAGGTTTGTTTGTCAGGCTATCACCATCCATTATACGATGAATTATATGATGGATGGACGGTTATTGAACGCGCCGCCCGCGCCGATGGTGCCGGAAAAAGGACCGAAGTTTTATGGCTATCATACACCCCTAATCAAAGAGATTTATTTTAATGAAAGCATTTACCAACACATTGGAATATAAGAACGCCGCCATTGCCCGCGCCGCGGATCACCGCCATGCCGGAAATTTTTATGCATGGGGCCATTACTGGCATGAAGGCAAAGGCAATGTGAGTGGTGCCATGTATCATCCATATTTAAAGGATGATGAGGTGGAACAAGATTGCGCCGCATATCCACCATCCGTGCATGGCATCCCGGTTGATGTTGCGGGCGTGATTGATACCATATTTGGCGGATTGTCATTGTGTGATGATAAGGAATTGCACACACGATGGGCCGAACGCGCATATGTTGCCATCCCCATTGGTGCCGATTTATCCAATGTGAATAATCAATTGGCGTTGCACATGCTGGAAAACGCATCATGGTTGTTGGATTATGCGGATGATAAAGGATCACACCTGATAGGGTTAATGACCGCGTTTTATATATTGCGTGCCGAAGGCATCAACCCGGAAAAGCGCATCAAGAATTTTTATTATGATCACATCCACAAGTTACACCGCCATCAATTGGAAGGGCGGCGCAACCACGCCAATTATGTTGTTTCGGCTATGTCACGCCTATGCAATGTGGACACCAACCCCCGCGGCGCGTGGCACTATTTCATCCATGATTGTGTTGATGGATCCGCCGTGTCGTTAAAAACAACCAAGGGCAACCGATTTAAAAAGGTTGCCGATTTATATTTGCAATTATTACAGGATGCCCCCGTATGACTCCCCATGAATTAAAAGCATTCCGCAAGATGGTGAAGCGAAGCCAAGTGCAAATGGCTGGTGTTCTAGGGTTTTCAATCCGTGCATATCAGTTGATGGAATCCGGTGATGGTGAGATCCGGCCTTGTGTTGGACTCGCATGCGCCGCCTATGCATTGGGCATTCGTGAATATGATGGGCCAACGGTTGCGGCCCAATGGGAACAAAACCGCGAACGCAATTGATGCACATAGTGCGTGCATGATATGATTTACAAATGACAAAGCGTGGATCATCAAACGAACGTGGATATAATTATAAATGGCAGAAGGCCCGCCGCCTTTGGTTGTTAAACAATCCCTTGTGCCGTTATTGCGATGAAGCGGGATATGTTGTGCGGGCAACGGTAGTGGATCACATCGAACCACACCGCGGCAATGATGAATTATTTTGGGATCAAACCAATTGGCAAAGCCTATGCAAATCTTGCCATGATGGTGCGAAACAAAGCGAAGAAAAAAAGGGTTATTCAACCGCGGTGGATGAAAACGGATGGCCCATTGATGATAACCACCCGGTGAATGAAAGGGATAAAAAGGCCAAAAAGAACCGGGGGGGAGTGAAAAAACTATAGTTCGATACCGTACTAGACCGCCCTCCCCCCTTTATTTTTTATCTAACACAGTTTTTTAAGAGGAATTTTTGAAAATGACAGACACCCCCCCAAAGGCGCAGAAAGACTCCAAAAAGTCAACAAAAAAGGCACCAAAAAAAGGTGCAAAAACTGCACAAAAAACCCCTAAAAAAGCGCAAAAAGTGCCGAAAAAGGCCGTTAAAAAAACAAAAACAGACAAGAAAAAGGCACCAATTGCATCAAAATCAAGTAAACGCGCCCGTTCTGATTCCGTATCGGTTGCGGTTGAAGCCGCGCAAGGCGCATTCAAAGAGATTGAACCACCCGCACACGTAAAATTGCGTAAAGCAGAAATGCCATTTTGGGATTCCGTGATTGATGAATTTGCATTAACCGAATGGACAAACCACACATTGGAAATGGCGGCGTATTTGACGCGCTATTTATATGATTTAGATTTGGAACAACGCAAAATGCGCAAAGAAGGAAGTATATTGGAACGCAAACAAATCATTCCGGCGATAAAAGATAAGGAAACAAAGCAAGTAATCAAAGAAGCCGAAGTGATTGTAACATCAACCTATATTAATCCGCGCAAACAAATAATTGACACTTACACCAAAAACATAATTGCCTTGCGCCGCAATTTATCATTGCACGCCCGCGCCACCGAAGGTGAAACCCGCGATGTTCAAAAGCGCAGGGGCAAACAAAAGGAAATTGAAAACGGTATAAAAAATGCGGATGATAAGATGGGCCTTATATCGTTTCCAAAAGTTGTAAAATGAAATGGGTGAAACGGAGTTAACACGCGGTGAACGTGTCATAGCATTTATCGAAAATTTTTGTGTTATCCCCGAAGGTGAAAAAGTGGGGCAACCCGTAGTGCTTGCGCCATTTCAAAAAAGATTTATTTTAGCCGTTTACGATAATAAGCATGGCACCGATACCGCCATATTATCCATTGCCCGTAAAAACGCCAAAACCGGATTGATCGCGTTTATTGTATTGGCCCATATCGTTGGGCCGGAATGTGTTTTAAATTCACGGATCATATCTGGTGCCCGAAGCCGGGAACAAGCCGCCGAAGTTTACAACCTTGCATCCAAATGTGTTGAATTATCACCGCAATTGCGTGATTTGATTAAACCCGTGCCATCCAAAAAAATGTTAATAGGCTTGCCAATGAATGTGGAATATCAAGCCATATCCGCAGATGGTAAAACCGCGCACGGTAAATCCCCAATTTTGGCCATTTTGGATGAAGTGGGGCAAATCACCGGGCCGCAAGATGATTTTGTTGATGCCATCACAACCGCACAAGGCGCATATGATAACCCGCTTTTAATATATATCAGCACGCAAGCCCCTAATGACTCGGATTATTTTTCAATATTGATTGATGATGCATTGGAAAACAAACCTTTGCACACGGTTTGCCATGTGTATTGTGCGGAACCGGATGATGATATTGGCGATCCTGAAACATGGCAAAAAGCCAATCCCGCATTGGGATTATTCAGATCATTAAAGGATGTAAAAAAACAGGCGAAAAAAGCAAAGCGCATGCCATCATTTGAAAACACGTTTCGGAATTTGGTTTTAAATATGCGCGTGGCGGTAAAATCACCATTTATTAATAAATTAAGTTGGACCGCATGCGGCAAACCCGTTGATGTTGAAATGGCGGCGTGTGAAGAAGTTTACGGCGGATTAGATTTATCCATGCGCACCGATTTAACCGCGCTTGTTTTTATCGGGCGCATTGGCAAAATGTGGTATGTGTTTTGTTATTTTTGGACACCTGAAATTGGTTTGGTTGATAGATCAAAAAAAGATCGCGCACCGTATGATGTATGGGTACGCAAAGGATTATTGCACACCACCCCCGGCGCAACGATTGATTATGAATTTATTGCCCGGCAAGTTGGTGAAATTGTGGATGGTGTGAATTTGGTTGCATTGGCATTTGACCGTTGGCGGATAGAATATTTTAAAAAAGATTTGGAGCGCATTGGCCTTGATTTGCCATTGGTTGCATGGGGGCAAGGCTTTAAAGATATGGCCCCGGCCCTTGATGCCATTGAATCCAAAATTTTAAATGGACAAATCCGGCACGGTAATAATCCCGTGTTGACAATGTGCATGGCAAATTCCATGGTGACAAAAGACGCATCCGGCAATAGAAAACTTGATAAAACGAAAACATCTGGCAGAATTGATGGAATGGTTGCATTGGCAATGGCGGCGGGTGTTGCGGAACGTGATAATGAATTGGGTGGAAGCCTAGATGAATTTTTAAGTAATCCAATATCAATTTAATGCGGTTGCGCAAGGCCCCAAAAAAACGTAATATTTACGTGCGCACATCGGATCAATAGGAAATTTCATGGGAATATTCAGTAACGTAATTAATGTTTTATCGGGCGGCGGATCCACACGAAACGAAGGTGTGCAATCATCATCCCCCGGATCATACGCCACACGAAGCGCAACACCCGTAACACAAGATTCCGCAATGCAATTATCCGCGGTTTGGGCATGCACACGGATCATCACGGAATCAATAGGATCATTGCCGTTAAACGTTTATAAATTATCGGATGGCGGGGTGCGCACCCCATATTATGATCATCCATTGGCAACATTGATGCGCGGCAAGCCCAATCGTTATCAAACCCGCCAACAATATATTGAAAGCCTTGTTTACCAATTCGCATTGCTAGGAAATGACTATTCAAAAATTGATCGTGATAGCAAAGGCCGCTTGGTTAGTTTGATGCCGCTTATGTCACCACAAATGCAAGTGGAGTTGAACCAAAATGGAAGCATTGATTATAAATATCAATCATCCCGTTCACGCAAAACATATTCCGAAAAGGAAATTTGGCACAACAAACTATATGGCAACGGGATTATTGGATTATCCCCATTGGGCCACGCCCGCAATACAATTGGTGTTGGACAGGCGGCGGAACAAGCCACAACAAACATTTACCGGAACGGCGGCAAGCCATCCGGCCTTTTGATGTTTGATAAATTTTTAACGCAGGATCAACGCAAGCAAGCCAAAACAAATTTTAGTGAAATCACCGAAGGCAATGATGATCGTTTGTTTGTGCTGGAAGGCGGAATGGATTGGAAAAGCGTGTCTTTATCGCCACAGGATATTGAATTGCTTAGATCCCGCCAATTTCAAATTGAAGATATTTGCCGATTTTTTGGTGTGCCATCTGTTTTAGTAAACGATACAAACGCCACCACATCATGGGGATCCGGCATTGAGCAAATTATTCAGGGTTTTTATAAGTTTGGGTTGCGCCCATATTTAGAACGCTATGAATCATCCATGCGTTGTAATTTGCTAACCGCCGCGGAGCGCGACACAATGGATATTGAATTTGATTTTAATGCGTTGTTACGCCCGGATTTGGCGGAACGTATTAAAGCCAATAAAGAGGGCGTGCAAGGCGGCATTATAACACCAAATGAAGCGCGTAAATCAGAGGGTTGGCAACCATTGCCGGGTGGTGATACACTAATGATGCAACAACAAATGGCACCAATAACAATTTTAGAAACAATGGATAGAAAGGGAATACCCAATGGATCCGAAGAAAAACAATAATTTTCAAGCATTGATTGATCGTGCGCGGGCCGCGGGTATTGAAGGCGATGTGCGCGGTTTTTTGCCGGACAACATCAAAAGCCGTTGGCAACCTGATATTCAAGCCGCCGATAATTCCGATGATGCCGCAACCATAAACATATATGGCGTTGTTGGTGAAGATTGGTGGACAGGCGAAGGCATGACCGCGAAAATTGTTAATTCAGTATTGCGGAAAAATAAAGGCAACCCAATCACGGTAAATATCAATTCACCGGGCGGTGATTATTTTGAAGGATTGGCAATTTACAACCTTTTAAAAGAACATGACGGTGAAATAACAATTCGCATTATTGGCATGGCGGCATCCGCCGCAAGTGTTGTTGCGATGGCGGGTGATGTGATCAAAATTGCCGAAGCCGGATTTATAATGATCCATAATGCTTGGTATATTTGCGTTGGAAATCAAAATGAAATGCGCGAATGCGCGGATGTTTTGGCTCAATTTGATGATGTTATGATTGGTGTTTATGCTAAAAAAACAGGCATGGAGCGCGAAGCGATTGCAAAAATGTGTGACGATGAAACGTGGATTGCCGGGCCGGATGCCATTGAAATGGGTTTTGCCACGGATTTATTGGATAGTGATAACATTGATGTTGATGAATCAGAGAAAAGCAAATATAATTCATCATTGAAAAAGGTTGAATCCGCATTGGCGGAAGCCGGAATGACGCGAAGCGAACGCCGGGCAACCTTAAAAGATTTGACCAACACGCCGTGCGCTGTTGTGCAAAAACCCGATCAAATGCCGTGCGCTGATCAAACATTAACCGATGCAATCGCATCACTTAGTAAAAAATTAACCATTGAAAAAGGAACATAAAATGGATGATACAGTAAAGGCATTAAAGGCCATTGAAGATAAGGTTGATGATTTTGCAAAAGCAAATTCAAAAATCGAAGAAGGTTTGAAAGCATCAATTGAAAAAACTGGTGCCGATGCAACCGAAGCGTTGAAAGTTGCCGCCGAAGCCGCGGAAACAATCAAAGGCATTTCAAACGAAATCGTTGAAATCAAGCAAAGCGCAGTTGATAACGTGTTGGATGGCAAAGCATCACCAAAATCATTGGGTGAACTTGTTACCGCCGCCGCTGGCTTTGAAGCATATGCAAGCGGATCCGCGGGCAAGTCTTTCAAATTCCACGCAAGCACAGTAACAGGACAAGAGGGATCACCACCCGCAAATTCTGATACAATCGCCGCGCCACAACGTTTGAACGGCATTATTGGTGGATCAATGCGCATGTTACGTGTGCAAGATATTTTGCCAAGCGGTGTTGTTTCCGGCAATTTGGTTGAATATACCCGTGAAACATCTTTCACAAATAACGCCGCGGAAACCGCCGAAGGTGCGCAAAAGCCTGAATCCGATATTCGATTTGAACTTGTGCAAGCCCCGGTGAAAACGATTGCAACAATTATGAAGGCATCCAAACAAATTTTGGACGATGCACCACAATTGCAATCATTTCTTGATACACGCATGCGCCATGCCGTTGAAGAACGCATGGATAAGCAATTGCTTGTTGGCGATGGTACAGGGCAAAACATTGGCGGCATTATGAAGTCAGGAAACCACACGGTTTTCACACCTACAGCCGCGGAAAATCCGTTGGATTCTATCAACCGTGCGATTTACAAGGTGCATGAAAATGATTATGCACCAACCGCGGTAATTATGAACCCGGCGGATTGGGGTGCAATTGAGCGCATCAAGCGTGGATCCGGCGATGCCGCATATGTTATTGGTAATCCATCAAATCCGATGGGGCCAAACATTTGGGGATTGCCTGTTGTGTTGACAAATAACATGACAGCGGGATCATTCGTGGTTGCGGCATTTGATGTTGCATATCAGGTTTGGAACCGTGAAGGCACAACCGTTGAATTTTTTGAACAAGATGAAAAGAACGTTCAAGAAAATCTTTTGACGATCCGCGCCGAAGGCCGGAAAGCCCTTGCGATTTACCGCCCTGCATCCGCATTTGCTGGATTGTTAGTTGCCGCCTAATAGGGCTTGCGACAAAGCACAATAAAATTTATATTAAAGGGGCATCCACGCGGTGCCCCTTTTTTGTTAAACAAACCTTGGAAAGAGAAATCCCATGAAAACACAAGACATTGAATTTACACAACACTTCACAGACACAACATTTGGCAATTGCTATCCCGGCAAAATTGCCCGTGATGTGCCCGCAGACAAGGCAAAAAAATTGATTGCCAACGGCCTTGCACAAGATCCAACCGATGAAGATGCGGATGAAGGCTATGAAGCGTTGACCGTAAAAGAACTTAAAGCCGAACTTGATGCGCGTGAAATTGAATATGCGCGTGAAAACAAAGGTGGTTTGATTGCATTACTTGAAGCCGATGATGCGGATGAAAGCGGCGATGATAAAGAATATTCTGATATGACAATTGAAGAATTACAAGCCGAAATGACCGAACGTGAAATTGAATTTAGTGATGATGATACCGTTGAAGATTTGGCGGCACAATTGACACTTGATGATAAACTCAAAGGTGATTTAAGCGAATTATCATTGGATGAATTAAAAGAGTTAGCGGGCCAATTAGATATTGAACTTGCCGATGATGCGGATGAAGCGGCATATGTTGCCGCTATTCAAGAAGAAACTGAATAAGGTAAAAAAATATGTCACTTGTTACCCTAGCGGAAGCCAAAGCACATTTACGCGTTGATCAAGATATTGAGGATTCAACAATCCAAATTTATATTGATGCCGCTAGGGAACATATTGCCAAATTTTTGAACGTTGCCACACCGCCAACGAATGCCGCCGTAAAAGCCGCGGCATTGTTGATTGTTGGCGATTTATATGAACACCGGGCCGCGCAATTGGATAGCCAAGTTTATAAAAACGATGCCGTTGAAGCCCTTTTATATCCGTATCGTGAAAGCATAGGAATATGATAGAGCCAATTAATGAAAATTTTACGCTATACAAGGGCACGGATTTTAAAATCCAATTCCGCATTAAAATTGATGGCGCATATATAGACCCCGAAAATTATGTTTTTGATTTTAAGGCCGCATCAAAACTTGGTGCCGCATCAAACGCGATTGAAAAAAACACAAATGATGATCCAACCCCGTTCACCATTGATGCCGATGATAATTATTTAATTACGATGGAAGTGCCGGGCACTGAAACCGAAGCCATCACCGAAACCGGGCAATTATATTATCAGTTAAAAGAAACAACTGATGGCAATGAAATGAATGCCCGCATGGTAGGTATAATTGAATTAGTGGAATCTTTATGATGAATGTGTGCATAGAGGTTGCAAGGCCAAAACAAGAAACCGAAATTATAAGGGCATGCAATACAAAAGTTGTAAAACCACACCCGCAAAATTCAATTATAGAATTGGCCGAAAAAGGCCCACGCGGGATAAAAGGTGAATCAGGTGCCTATGGTTATCAATTATTAAATAGCGATTCATATTCACAGGGATCACCATTGGTTTTATTGGCAGGTGTGCGCACCGCAGTAAATTTTAACATCACATCACAAATTGATGAATTGCAAGATCCCTTCACCGGACACAATTTTATTTCCGATAACAAAATTGATCCATTGGCATTGGATGACGTATATTCAATCCGTATGAATTTTAAAGGTGAAACAAGTGTTGTAAACACAAGCCTTTTAGGACAAATAGATATAGGCGGCACGCAAAAAAACATTGAAAATCAACGTGTAAAATTTGATAAGGATGTTGGAATTAGCCTTGATTTTTCAATGCAATTTACAGTATTTGCAAAAGATACATTTGAACAAAATGAAGGACAAATATATATAACAGCAAGTCAAGACTCCGAATTATGGGATTTTAATTTATTATTTATACCATTGAGCGCGGCATGAGAATATTTTTTGATAACGATAGACGGTGTTTATTCATTAATGGCACACGGGAAGTTTACCCGGCGCGAAGCCTAACACACATGGATGATGGCGAAAAAATAAGCATATGGATTGCAAACCAACAAACACAAATTGTAAAAATCCGCTGGCAAAATATTCAAAATTATAATGGAAATGGTTTTAACGATATTGAAAGTGTGCGACAATATTTGACGCAAGAATTTTCAAAAGGCGATGATTTACAAGATATTGAATCCGCCGATTTTGTGGCAACATTTGAACAGGCTTTATTATAGAAAGGATATAATTATGGGTTTAAAAGAAGATATTGATGCCGGGTTTACACGCACGGGGCAAGAAGTTAAGGATTTGCGCGACAAGCAAGGCGATTTAACGGGGTTAAACACAACAATAAAAACAAGTTTGGTTGCCGCAATTAATGAAGTTAATTTATCAATCACCGCGGGTGCATCAATAAATGATGCGGTAACAGCATTAACAAGTACATGGTCCAGCACAAAAATTAATTCAGAAATTTCGCAAGCCGTAACCGATTTGATTGATAGTGCCCCCGGAGCCGCCGACACATTAAATGAGTTAAATAACTTGATCAATGCCAATGATGCCGACATTACGGGCATATTAACCGCGCTTGCGGCGCGTTTGCGCGTTGATACAGCATCACAGGGCTTGACGGTAACACAACAAGACAATGCGCGTGCCAACATATCAGTATTTTCACAATCCGAAATGGGTGATGTTTTGAATGCCGATTTTGTAGCGGTATTTGAAGCGGCATTGGTGTAATGCATGGGTTTAAAAGAAGATATTGATGCTGGATTTACCCGTGTAGGGCAAAAAATCAAATCCATTGAAGATCAAATTGCAAATATTGGTGTAAATCCCAATATTGGATTTTCATTTGCCGCCTATAACAATAGCCAACAAACATCCGCATCAACAAGTTTTGACGATATAATAGGATGGACCGAAGAACCAAATGATGATGGTGATTCAATTTTTTCTTTTAATGCATTAACGGGCGTTTTAACCGTAAATCATACCGGGATTATTTTTATTGGCGGCGGAGCAACATTAGAACAAACAACAGGCAACAATCGGGCGCAACCTCGTTTAAGAATGGTAAAAGGAACCACGCAAATTAATGGCATGAGGTCCGAAGGATATACTCGGCAAACCGGGTTAGGGGATAGAGAAGAATTAGATTTTCAAAGGCCCGTTGCAGTCACAAGCGGTGATACATTCAAAATGCAAATGGGATCAAATAGCACATCATTTGAACATAGAATTGTTTCAGGAACCGCAAGTTTTTGGGCAATCGTACTTTTTTAAAAGGAATTAAAATGGATGATATAGCGATTTGCATTGCATCCGGCCCATCCGTTACACAATCCGATATTGATTATTGCAAAGGCAAAGGCCGCGTTTATGTGGTCAACGAAATGGTGTTTATGGCACCATGGGCGCATGTGCATTATGCCGCAGATTTTAACTGGTGGGATGCCTATAGAGGATGCCCGCAGTATCATGGCCCAAAATTTTGCCCATGTGAGCGCACATGCGCCAAATGGGGTTTAACACACATCCCGGTTGACCATGATTTAATTTGGGGCGAAAATGGCGTGTTGGCAACGGGTGGAAATTCAGGTTTTCAAATCTTAAATTTGGCCGTTATGATGGGTGCAAAGAAGGTTGTTTTATTGGGTTACGATATGGGCCATGAACCCGCCGGGCCAAAACATTGTTTTGATGATGATATGCCCCCGCTGGTGGTCCGATCAAGTCAGTATGATAAATGGATCAAGCATTTTGAAAAGGCCGCACCATTGATCCCGGTGCCCGTTTTTAATGCATCCCCATCATCAAACCTTAATTGCTTTAAAAAAGTAAATTTACGCGAAATTATATGATAGGATGGTGCCATGAGCGCAGGAAAATTAGATAAAAACATTTATATTGAAAGCCGAACCGAAACAAATGTTTCGGGATCGTTGCGCGTAACATATACCGATTTATCCGGCAATTCACCGCCAACGCCATTTTGGGCCGAAGTCATAAGCCAAAAGGGTGCCGAAACATTTGAATCCGCCCGCAACAACGCGCAAGAAACAATCCGCGTGCGCATCCGTTATCGTGATGATGTAAAAAACACGGACCGGATCCAATATATGGGCAATTATTACAATGTTATTTATGTTGATCATACGGCCCGCCGCATGGGTTATTTGTGGTTAACCGCCGAAGGCGTGGGGGTTGAATAATGCAAGTCACAACAAAAGTTGATGGATTGAAAGAACTGGACAAGGCATTAAACCAATTGCCGGACAAGGTACATAATCGTGTGTTGCAAAAGGCCGTAACATCCGCGGTACGCAAGGCCCGGAAAGAAATTAAATCATCCGCGCCGCGTGGTGCCGTGCCTTCACAAGCATCGGAAGAATATGGGCAATTATATAAAAACATCAAAGTTGGTAAAGCCCGCACAAAGCGTTCACGCAAAGCCGCATTTGTTTCAACGGGCAAGGCATTTTGGGGTTATTTTTTAGAATATGGCACCCGGTTTATTCCCGCGCAACCGTGGTTTGTGCCCGCATTTGAGCGTTCACAAGGTCCAATGATGGATCAATTAAAAGAGGTTTTGCGCAAGGGCATTGACAAAGAATTTAACAAGATGGTGAAAAAATGAAATTAGTGGAACATGCCATATATGAATTATTAAAAAGCCTTGCGGATGAAAAGGTTTATGCGGCCCGCGCCCCGGACAACGCAAAGGGGCCGTTTATTGTTTTTCAACGTGTGGATTCCGAACGCTGGCGGGCCATTAATGGGCCATCCGGCTATGCACAATGCACAATTCAGGTTGATGCATATGCCGATGAATATTATGCGGCAAAGGAATTGGGGGCGGAAATTGAAGAAATTATGGACGGTTATGCCGGAACCGTGCAATATGGTGATGATAGCCCACAAAAGTTTGTTGAAATTGCTGGCGTTTCGTTGCAAAATGAATTTGATACATTTGATCAAACCGAAGAACCTTATTTATTTAGAAGTTTGGGCAATTACATCGTAACATTTAAACAATAAAGGAACACACCATGTCAGATGCATTACCGACACAGGGATTTAAATTAGAAGTTGGGGATGTTGGTGATTCCCCCGCGGCCCTAACAGAGATTAGCGAGATCACCAATTTTAGCGGATTTGATGGACAAGCCGCAATTATTGATGTGACACATTTGCAATCAACCGCAAAAGAAAAATTGCAGGGTTTACAGGACAACGGCGGATTTTCGCTGGATGTAAACCATTTGCCATCCGATGCCGGGCAAAAAGAATGTCGCGCCGCGAAAGCCGCCGGGGGTAAAAAATTGTTTTTACTTACATATTCGGACACATCAACCGTTCAATTTGAAGCGTTTGTTATGAGCAACCCGCAAAGCGGTGGTGTTGATTCCAAAGTTGATGGATCATTTGCGCTGGAAATTACAGGCGCATTGACAATCACCGAAGCATAATAATATATTGTGTAATACATCCCGCGGGTGGCGGTAAGGCAAGAGGCAAGCCATATTTGAATTTCATTTATGGCCCGCGTTTTTTAAGACTTGATAAATGCCCGCATTTAAAAATAGTGGTTAATGGCACCACACCGCAAAAGCCATATTTTAATTTGAAAGGGTAAGGAAAAAACCATGACAGCAAATAAATATAAGGGCGAAGAAAAATTAAAAATCGGCGGCGTTGATGCTACGATTGTTTTTGATTGGAATGCGCTGGGTAAACTACAAACCGAATTAAGCGGCACGGAAATTGATGCCGTTGTTAACGGGCGTGATTTAAGCAAAATTGCGGTGGTGTTATCCATTGGCCTTCAAAAGCACAACCCGGAATTTACCGTTGAAAAGATTGTGGAAGCATCCCCGCCATTTGCATTGACCGTGGAAGCCTTGAAAAACGCAATCACATTTGCATATTTTGGTGGTGAAGATCCCGCCGAATCCGCAAAGGCCGCACCGAAAAAAAAAGCGGCAAGCGGCAAGAAAAAAAAGTAAAACCCAATGATGAAATTGCGGATGCATTAAAATCCGCGTTTTATATGGGTTTATCCCCCGATATATTTTGGACCTTAACACCGTATCAATTCAATTTATGCGCCGCCGCACATAATGAGAAAACCCAATATGATCATAATATGACCGCATGGGGCATGTGGACCAACGCAATGTTAACAGGTGTTAGCGGCAAAAAATTCCCGCCTTTAAAAAAATTCCTATTCGGCTATAATGAAAGCCAAGATAAACGCATTGATGAAGATGAAATAAAAGGCATTTTCAGCCGATACCAACAAAGGAATCAATAGCATGGCAACCGCAACCACATTAACCGCATTTTTGAACGCCGATACCACGAAATTTGATAAGGGCATGAAGCGGGCCGGAAAATCAATGAAATCGTTTGGTAAGGCCGTTAAATTAGGCACCGCCGCCGCTGGTGTTGCCGTGGCGGGTGTAGGTGTTGCGCTGGGTGCCCTTGCAAAGCGGCAAGCCGGGGTAATTGATGAAACCGCGAAATTATCCAATGCGCTGGGTGTGAACATTCGTGAATTTCAAGCCTTGGCCCTTGCCGGATCCGAAGCGGGCATAACGCAAGATCAATTAGGCAACATGATCACAAAATCACAACGATCCATTGTGGAAGCATCACGCGGGCTAGAAACCTACGCACGATCATTTAAAACGCTGGGATTGGATGTGAATGAATTAATGAGCATGCGCCCCGATCAACAATTTGATGCCATTGCCGTGGCATTGAGTGAAATTGAATCACCAACATTGCGCACCGCAACCGCGCTGGAAATTTTTGGCCGATCCGGGCGGCAAGTGATTAACATGTTAGATGGCTATGTTGAAAACGTGCAAGCGGCCCGCGAATTTAATGATAAATGGGGCATAAGCCTATCCCGTATTGATGCATCAAAGGTTGAGGAAGCCAATGATACATTTGCGCGTGTAGGGCAAGCCGTGGCGGGATTAGGCAATCAAATCGCCGTATATTTGGCCCCGCTGGTTACACACGTTTCAAACCTGTTTTTGGAAGGCGGTTTTGATGCGGAAACATTTGGCAATGCGATTAAATCCGCAATGAGTGTGGCGGGCAAGGCCATTGATATTGTGCGCATGGCGGTGTTGGGATTAAAGGCGTTAATGACTGAATTTTCATTGGCGGTTGATTTGGCTATTTTGGACGCATCCACAAGCCTGTTTAAATTTGGTGAAATCGTTGCCCGTGTGCCCGGCTTTAAGGAAATGGGGGATTCATTAAAAGAAGGCATGTTGACGTTGAATGAAGCGGCGCAAATGTCGGCATCATCAAACATTCAAAAATTAAAAGATTTAAATGCCGAAGCATCCAAATTTGAAACGATGGCGAAAAAGATTGAGAAGATACAAGCAGAAGCCAATGCGCGTGCCGAAGCCCGCGGCGCAGGGGATGAAAACCGTGATGCGCTGGATTTAAATGATATTCTTGATGATAAGGCGGAAAAAACAAAAAAGGTTACAAAAGAAACCGAAAAAATGACGGATGCGCAAAAAGAAGCCGTTGATAACGCTAAGGAATTGGGCCGCACGTTCACATCCGCATTTGAAGATGCGGTAATTGAAGGCAAGAAATTTAGCGATGTTTTGCAAAGCCTTGCCGATGATATACAACGAATTTTATTGCGCCGGGTTGTTACCGAACCATTGGATGATTTTTTAACGGGTGCCATTGGAAGTTTAGGCGGCGGCGGTGGTGGTGGATCAAACATTGTTGCCGGGGAATGGGATGGATTATTTGGCGGCATAGGGGATGCCATTGGGGGATTATTTGGCGGCATTACACCATTTGCCCGTGGCACCAATGAAGTGCCAAAAGATATGATCGCGCAGATTCACCGCGGGGAAATGATTGTGCCCGCATACGATGCCGCAAAGATGCGCAATGGCGGAATGGGTGGAAATGTAAATGTAATTATCAACAATAACGCTGGGGCAAATGTTGAAGCCACGGCGCGTGATAATGGCAACGGAACGGAATTGAACATTTTGATTGATGAAGCAGTTGCCGGAAACATCGCCAAAAAAGGATCCCGCACCAATGCGGCACTATCATCATTTCAAAACCAATCACGGATTCGGAGATAACAAATCATGGCACAATGGCCCGCATCATTACCCGCACCCGCATTAAACACCTTGCGTGAAACCCCGCCAAACAATTCAATTGCATCGCAAATGGATAAAGGCCCGGCAAAAGTGCGCCGCCGCACCACGGCAAATGTGCGCCCCATATCATTTATAATGAAATGCACCCCGGATCAAATTGCCACGCTGGATGATTTTTATGATAACACCACATTTTCGGGAAGCGTTGATTTTGATTATACGCACCCGCGCACCGGGGCGGCAGTTACCGCACGGTTTAAGCCCGAAACCCCGCCAACATGGGATGAACAAGAAGGTGTATTATACAACGCAACCATTGAATTGGAAATTTTACCGTAATGCCTAGAAATCTATCAAACGCCGCCAAACAAGCGTTATATGCGCAACAAACGGATGAAGTTTTTATAATGCTTGTCACGATTGAGCATGAAAATTTTACAACCCCTATTCGTGTTGCCAGTGATCCAAAAGAAGTATTGCCCGATGCCGGGGTGCGCGGCGTTGTTTCACGCGGCAATGAATTTGTGTTTTTACCCTTTACAATCAATTTGCCAATGCAAGATGATTCCGGCGTGGCGCGTGCATCCATATCAATTGATAATATATCCCGTGAAATTGTTGCCGCGGTGCGACAAGCAACATCCGCATTATCAATCACAATTGAAGTGGTGTTGGCATCCGATGTGGACACGCTGGAAGTGTCTATTCCTGATTTTAGATTGGAGCGTGTCACATATGATGCATTGACCGTGGCGGGTGATATATCGGTTGAATATTATGATTTAGAACCATTCCCGGCCCGGCGTTTCACGCCAAGTGATTTTCCGGGGGTGTTCTAATGTGGTGGAATGAATATATAAAAACACCGTTTAAAGAAAAAGGCCGCGGGCACGATGGGTGTGATTGCTGGGGATTAGTAAAATTAATTTATAAAGAGCAATTAGGGATTGAATTGCCGGGCTATGAAGAAGTTTATGAAACAACCAATGACCGTGAGATTTTAGCCGCCACAATAAAAAATGAACGGGATTCCCGCTGGATGCATCCTGATAAACCACAACCATTTGATGTTATTATTTTAAATATGGCGGGGATGCCAATGCATGTTGGTATAGTCACACATAAGGGGCATATGATACATTGTGCAAAAGATGTAGGAACCGCGCATGAAAAATTTAATCAATTGCGCTGGAAAAATAAGGTTATAGGATTTGCCCGCCATGCAGAATGCCCAAAATAAAATCAATGTAGTATCGGCACCGTTGCCATTTAGCAATTTGCAAACGCAAGCGTTTCAATTGCCAGGATCATCATTGCAACAAATCGTTGATAATGTGGTGCCGGAAAGATATAAGGCGGCGGGCCTTGGTGCCGTTGTTATGATCAATGGTGAAATAATCCCGGTTGAACATTGGGATAAGGTTAAGCCAAAAGCAAACACGCTGGTTAACGTGCGTGTAGTGCCGCAAGGCGGCGGCGGTAAAAACCCCATTGCAAGTCTTTTATCAATTGCGGTGTTGATTGCGGCCCCTTATTTGGCCCCCATTATTGGTGCCGCGGTTGGCGTTACAAGCACAATTGGCATCCAATTAATCGGTGCCGGAATTGGTGCGCTGGGTAGATTGGCAATATCAGCATTGGCCCCGCCCCCAAAACCTTCAAACGCTGGTGTGAATCGGGTAGACAATCCAACATCATCACCAACACAATTTATTGAAGGTGCTCGCAATTCATTAAACCCATATGGCGTGGTGCCAATTAATTTGGGCACCAACCGCATGTTTCCATTACAGGCGGCGCGGCCCTTTACCGAAGCCGAAAATAATGATCAATACGTGCGCCAATTATTCACATATGGTTTTGCAAACAAAACAGTTATTGAAAACTTGCGCATTGGTGAAACCGCGCTGGATGAATTTGATAATTTTGATATTGAACATAAATTGGATGGTGATTTACATGAGGGATCCGAACTATATGTGAACGATGTTTTTCAAGAAGATTTAAGCATTGTTTTAAATAAAGATGATGGATTTACAACGCGCACCACGGCACCCAATGTTGATGAAGCGGTGGTTGATATTACATTCCCCCGCGGACTTGCGCAATTCAACGATCAAGGGGGCCGCAACGGGCGGCGTGTTACGCTGGAAATGCAATACGCAAAGACAGGCGAAAGCCCGCAAAATTGGAGTCCGGGCGCGGCGGCATATAAAGATTTTAGCGGCGGCACATATAACATCACACCGGTTGTGGCGCGGGGTTATAACAACCGCGGCGGCGGGGGAACCCGCACGGATGTTGTTGTTGTAAATAAATATAGCGGGCGCATATCCATTGTGCAGGGGCAAAACGGTTTTCAAACCGCACAACCTATTCCATCGGGATCCATCCGGCTTGCAAATGTTGTTGTAACAATCGCAAAAGAAGAAAACGCATTTGGGCAACCAACCGGGGCATTGGTAACATCATTCACAATTTCCGATGTGCGCCAATCATCATTATTTGGATCAACGCTGGAAAATTCGGCATCTTTTGTGCCCTCAAAAATAAATTCAACACAATTCACAATTTCCGATGGTGCAATTTTAATTAATGATTTGGATATATTTGCAAATCAATCCGAAGCGTTGCGAAAATCGTTGCGCGTAGTATTCCCGGAACGGGCGCAATATGATATTCGGATCCGCCGTTTAACAACCAATTCAACATCCGATCAAGTTTTAGATGAAAGCGCATGGACCGCGGTTAAATCTGTACGGTATGAATCGCCTGTTAATTTGGTTGGATTGACCGGAACCGCAATGCGCATCAAGGCAACCGATCAATTAAATAGTGCATTAGAACAATTTAATGTGATTGCAAGCACCGTTATCCCTGATTATGACCCCAATTTGGATGAATGGGTGGACCGCATCACATCGAACCCCGCGGCCCTTTACCGCTATGTTTATCAAGGCGAAGCCAATGATAAGCCGTTAACCGATGAACAATTAAACATTGAAGATTTGGAAGCGTGGAGCATTCATTGCGTAGAGCAGGGTTACACATATAACCGCGTGATAGATTATGAAACATCCGTTGATGATATTATCCGTGACATTTGCGCCGCTGGTGCCGCATCCCCGGCGATTGTAGACGGTAAACGCACCGTTGTTATAGATAAAATCAAAGACGATATAACAACCGTTATAACGCCCCGCAATTCATGGGGATATTCGGGCGAAATGCTTTACCCGGAAACGCCGCATGCCTTGCGTGTGCAATTCCGTAATAAAGATAAAGGATTTATTCAAGATGAATTGATTGTTTATGATGATGGCTATGATGAAAGCAACGCCACATTGTTTGAAGTGCTGGAATTACAAAGTTGCACCAATGCGGATTTGGCCTTTAAAACCGCCCGCCGCCATTTGGCATCAATAAAATTGCGCCCGGAAACACATTCATTCATGCAAGATGTTGAACACCTTGTGGCGTTGCGCGGTGATCGCGTAAAGTTTGAGCATGATGCGCCAATCGTTGGTGTTGGCGATGGACGAATAAAAGAGGTTATTACATCCGGCGATTCACCAAACACCGTCACAGGCATAACGCTGGATGATACAATCACAATTCCAAATGGTGGAATGTATTATGTACGGATCCGCCTTGGCGATGGAACACAATTATATAAAGAAATCCAAACAAACGCGGGGTTGTCAACAAAGACGTTTAATTTTGCACAACCATTTGATGTGATTGATGCCCCCGCCGCTGGGGATTTGTGTTATGTGGTTGAAGCCGGGGGGGAATTGGATTTGGTAATTACCCGGATAGAACCACAAGATGATTTGACCGCACGGATTACCGCCGTTGATTATGCCCCCGAAATATTTGATGCAGAAAATTCACCCATTCCGGCATTTAATAGCAATATAACAACCCCGCTGGAATTTATACGCCCGGTGCCGCCGCTATTGTTGGATGAACAAAGTAATGAATCCGTGATGTTGGTTAATTCAGATGGATCATTTACGCCACGGGCCGTGTTTACGCTGGAAAATCAAAATGATGGTTTGATTGAAACCAAAGTTAAAGTGCGCGTTGCGGGCACCGATGCATTCACCAATGCCAATGTATTGGAAGCAACACCGGAACGGCTTGTGATCACGGGCCTTGATGATGCCGTGCGTTATGATATTCATATCCGTTATCGCCGCATTGGAACAAACACATATTCAAAACCGCTGGAATTAAATAGTTACCTATTCATCGGTGCATCCGGTGCGCCCGATCAAGTCACAGGATTTAACATCAATGTGGTTGATAATATTTCATTTTTCAAATGGGATAAAAACGATGATATTGATTTTTCACATTATCATATCAAATATTCAAATGTTTACACGGGCGCATCATGGGCCACGGCGCAAACGCTGGATGAACGCATATATGAAACCAAATATACGGCGCCATTTTTGGGCGGTACATATTTGATTAAGGCCGTTGATTTAACAGGCAATGAATCAGATACCGCCACGGCAATTATAACGTATGATCCCGGTGTGGTTGCCAATGCCGTTGCCGTATTGCAGGAATCCCCGGAATTTGCCGGAGCAACCGAAAACACATTTGTTGATAATAACACCGTGCTTTTATCGGATCCCGAAATTGATGTTGGTTATTATTATTTTGATAATGATTTAGATTTAACCGCGGTATTCCCTTCATTTGTTTCCGCCACGGTGGTTGCCAATGGTGTGTTTATTAATAATATATTTGCCGTTGATGATATATTTGCGATGGATGATGTGTTTGGGCAGGGGCAAAACGATATATTTGCGATGGATGATGTGTTTGCCGTTGATGATGTTTTTGGAATCGGCGTTGATGGATGGGCCGTTGGTTTAGAATATAGAACAACACAAACCGATCCAACCGCATCACCCGTTTGGAGTGATTGGACACCGCTAGAAGCCGGAACCATAACGTTTTGGGGCATTCAATTCCGCATTAAATTACAGTCATTGCAAGAAAACGTAAGCCCGCAAATTACAGAATTATCCGTAAAAGTTGATATGCCGGACCGAATAGAGCGCGGCGAAGATTTACATGTGCCGATTGAGGGTGCGGATATTACATTTGATCCAATGTTTAAGCAAACGCCCGCCATTGCCATTACAATTCAGGATGGCGCGGTTGATGATAAGGTTGAATACATCACAAAAAATAGTGGTGGTTTTTCATTCAAAGTATATAATGAAACCGCGGGTGGTTATGTTTCACGTACATTCGATTATATTGCATCAGGATTTGGAAGGAAAAACGGGTAATGTCACAATTTGATTTTGGAAATCTTGAAAGCCCTTTACCGGGCACCACGTTAATCAATAGCAATATTGAGCCATGGCGCGATGCATTGCATTCATTGCATTCCGGCGATGAACGCCCATCATACGCCGTTGCGGGCATGATGTGGATTGATAACACCAATGCGAATTGGGATTTGAATGTATTTGATGGATCCGAAGATATAAAAATTGGAACCATAGACACAACAAACAACCTTTTTATTCCTGAAAATGTTGGTGATTGGGCAGGAACCGCCGCCGGATCCGCCAATGCATTGACATTGACACCAACACCCGCCATTGCCGCGCTAACTGCTGGGATGGTATTTGATTTTATTGTAAACAGCACAAACACAAATGCATCACCAACAATGGCAATATCCGGCCTTGATCCCGAAACAATCAAAACAAACCTTGGTGCGGGCAAGGTGGGGGCACCAAAAGGATCATTGGTTGCCGGAACCGCCGTGCGTATTTTATGGGATGGCACGGATTTTGTTTTAATGAATCCCCGCCCGCATAATATAGCCACAAGCATTGCAACCGCCGCCACGTTAAATTTAAATGCCGCCACGGGCGATTATGTAACATTGACAGGCACAACAAATGTTTCCGCAATAACGCTGGTTGAAGGGCAAGAACGCACATGCCGTGCATCCGGCGTATTTGATTTGGTGAATAGCGCATCATTAATTTTGCCAAGTGGTGCCGATATTACAACCGCCGCGGGGGATGTGTTTATTGTGCGCGGTGAAGCATCGGGCGTGGTGCGTTTGGTTAATTACATGCGGGCGGATGGCACCGCCATTGTTGGCGGCGGCGGCATTGAATTGGGCACAGAAGTTGCAACCACATCGGGCACCGCCTTTGATTTTACATCAATTCCCGCGGGCACAAACCGCATAACGGTTTTATTTGATCGCGTTTCATTAAACGGAACGAATGATTTTTTAATCCAAATTGGTGATGGTGGATCACCACAAACAAGTGGTTATGATTCCCGCTTTACTGATACAAACGGAACAACAATAACATCAACCGCGGGTTTTGTTGCACGAAACGCCAATGCCAGTTATTTGCACACCGGGCAATTTGTTATCACAAGAATGGCGGGCAATAAATGGAATTGTGCGGGCGTTGTTGAGGACAACGCAAAAGCCGGAATAAGCACGGGCGTTGTCACATTATCCGGTGAATTGGATATGCTTAGAATTACAAGAAGCGCAACCAATACGTTTGATAATGGCGCAATCAATATTATTTATGAATAGGATTTAAAAATGATACATGAAATTGATGTAAAAACAAAAAAAACAAAAACCCGCAAGTGGACAAAAAAAGAAGAAAAAACCCACAATGAAATTGCGGCGCAAAGCGGTGATGAAAAATCATATGCCGAACAAAGGTTGGAATCATATCCCCGTGTTGGTGATCAATTAGATGCCATTTGGAAAGAGTTGAACTATAGGCAAACCAAAGGTGAAAGATTACAAACAGAGGAAGCCCGCAACATGCTTGGTGTGATTTTGCAAATTAAAGAAGATTACCCAAAGCCAAAGAAAAAATAATAAAGGGCGAATATATCAGAATAATACGATGATTTGAATGATTACATGATGGAAGTTTGGCCCGATTTAAACGATGTGATGTTATATTCCGATGTTTCGGTTTATAGCGTTTTAGGCATTGCAACAATTGTTTTGGCCCTTTCAACATTGGATGTTACACCGTTGCCGCGTTTATTTTATGGCGGACAACACATAGGATCACGCAAGTTTTAAAAAAAATATGGCCTATAGAACTGATTTAAATAAAAAGTATAGTGCAAAAAATAACAACCATTTATTGGTTATTTTTATAAAATAAGTTATTTTTGAAGGGAAAACATATGGCACAAGAGCCAAAAAAAACACAAGCGATTTGGGAACGCCATATGCAAACTATATTAACTTTTATTATAACCGCACTTATCGCATGGGTGGGCACATCCGTTTCAACACAAAGGGCGGAAATTGCGGTATTACAACACAGCGTGAACGGATTACAACATGAGGTGGAAAATTTTACAAAAATGCCGCGGTTTACTCAAAAAGATTTTGATGCAGAAATTAGAATTTACCGCGCAACGGATGATGCACACGATCAATGGTTAAAAAGACAAGATGGGCGAATTGATAATCTAACGGGGCGTATAAGAAAATTAGAAGACGCAGAAATGCGCCGTGAAAGCAACTAATAAAAGGGCTATAATATGACATCATTTAATAACAAAAAAATGTTTTCATTTATGCGCAATGCGCCATTTGGGGGCCGTTTAACCGCCACACAAGTTGAAGGCACCGAAGCCATCATAAATGAATTTGAACGCGCTGGTGATGCAGATATGCGCAAACTGGCATATATTCTTGCAACCGCATTCCATGAAACGGGCGGCAAAATGATTCCGGTGCGGGAAGGATTTGCCAAAACAGATGCCCGCGCCCGCCACATCATCCGCAAACGCCGCTATGCGATGCCCGATGCCACAAGCAACGGCAAGCCATTAAATGATCAATATGGGCATGTATATTATGGGCGGGGCCATGTGCAATTAACATGGGCCGATAATTACAAACGCATGGGCGATATATTAGGCATTCCGTTATTACAAAACCCGGATTTGGCATTGGATCCCGATTATTCCGCCCGCATATTGGTTGAAGGCATGATGCGCGGCAAATCAAACCGCGGTGATTTTACCGGGAAAGCCCTTGAAGATTATTTTAATGATCATAAGGATGATCCCGTGGGGGCGCGTAGGATCGTTAATGGCACCGATAAAGCAAATTTGATTGCCACATATCACAAAACCTTTTTAGACGCGCTACAGCACGCCGCAAAAGACGAAAAACCATATTATGATGCGGATGAATTGGGCACACCCGATAAACCAAGCCTATTGAAAGACAACACCACCATTGGTGCCGTGTCAGCCGTTGCCGGATCCGGTGCATTTGGTGTATTATCATCAATAGATTCCCCATGGGCATTCGCGGCATTCGCCGTTATTGCGCTGGGGGCGTTTTTATACTTTACGGGGCGCATTAAGATCGTGCGACATGCGGGGGCATAATGTTTGGAATACCTGTTAAATTTATAATATATGCCGCGGTGATAGCCGCCGCGCTGGGTGCATTATATGTTTATGGTGCGCGTGAACGTAAGGCGGGCGGGGATGCCGTTATTGTTGAAGTGCAAGCGGAAACACAAGAAACCAACCAAAAAATCCGCAAAATTAAAAAGGTGATTAAACATGAAACACAATCTTTTGAACGCCGCGATATTGTGCGCGATTTGTGTGCCAATGGCTGGGTGCGCAACCCGGATCAATGCACAAACTGAACAGGCATGCGATGTGGTGTATGTCGATATTGTGCAGGATAGCACCGAAACATTGCGGCAAAACCTTCAAAACAACAAAGCGTTGGCAAAAACCGATGAATTGGCGCAATCAAAATGATAGCCGCCACCCCCGAATATATAAAAACGCTGGTAAACATGCACAAAGATCACCCCGATTGGGGTGATAGCGGGCATCTATACGCCCCGGATATTTACAAATCATTTTTGGCCGCGGGGCATATATCATCAATATTGGATTATGGATGCGGCAAATGCACGTTGTGGCACGCGCTGGTTAACCACACACCGCCCGTTGATGTTCAATGGCAGAATTATGACCCGGCATTAAAAGAACACAGCACACGGCCTTTAAAAGCCGATTTAGTGGTTTGCACCGATGTTTTGGAGCATGTCGAACACGATTGCATTGATGCGGTTTTGTTAAGCATATTTGAATTGGCCCAAAAAGGCGTATATTTGGCAATCGCGTGTTATAAGGCACAACACATATTGCCCGATGGCAGGAATGCGCATTTGATTGTAGAACGCCCCAATTGGTGGATTAAAAAAATTAACGCGCTGGTGGATGGTTTGCCCGGCAAATATGATATAATATGGGGGCCATCAAGTGGTGATTTAATCGTAAAGGCAACAAAAAGGAGCAATAAAAAATGATTAATAAAGTAAGATGTAAATTTAAATGTGTAGGCGTGGACAAGCCCGAAGATTTTGAACAAGAAAATATTCGATTGGAAGCCGTAACAGATACAGAACTTGGCCCCGATGGTGAAAATTCAGATAATGAATTTGCCAAATATACGCCATCCGGTGAATTTGTAATGGCAATAACAAACCCCAAATGCCATGGATTTTTTGAAGTTGGTAAAAAATATTTTATTGATATATCGCCCGTGCCCGGCGAATAAGAATGCGCAGGGCACGCAATGCCCATAAAGTTGAAAACCCGCTGGTGATAAGCCATGCGGGTTTTCTTTTATCTATATTTCAACAAATTCCCGTTTATGATTTAATCCCGCCGGGTTTATCAATAGCCCTTTGCGCCGTATAACCCATGGCACGCATTAAGGGGGAATGATTTGCAAACATTTATGAACTGATAGAATGACAGCACACGAAAGGAGATGCGGGAACCATTAACCAAATGTGATGATAGCAGATTTTAGACAAACAAAAACCCCGATGTGCAAGCACATGGGGTTAATGCCGTTCAATAAGGTTACAAACCTTGGGTAAGGACGAGAACTATCGAACTAACGACAATATGCACGCCCGGCCCGCTGGATGCAATATATTATTTTGGGATAATCCCATTTTCATGTGATGGAATCGGCTTGTTATGAAACAACCATTTCATTACAGGATTCGCGCAATTTAATTGTGTAACATGCGCCACGCCACCGGACGGTTTAAAAGACCATATTTTCATGTGTTTGCCGCGCTGGATTGTTATTTTATTATACATTGCATCCCCCTTGCCAAACACCAACACAATTGCCCGGCACGCGCTGGACCACCACAGGGGCATCCACATAAACAGGCGGTGCCGTATCATCATTTGCATGATCATCAAGCAATATGGCGGCATCATCGGCGCAAAATTGAACATGGCCCGCCATGCCTGTTAAACCTAATTTATTAAGCATTTCCGCGGCATGATCCATAGAACGAATCGCCCCCCGCAAAAGGGCATTTTCTTGTGTATTCATTTTGATTTTCCCAAGGTTTTTGATTACTAATGATGTAATATATACGCACATATTGCGTAAAAGTAAACACTAAAAGTATTTGCGCACATTTTTTTTAATTATTTTTTTATTGAGCCAATCCGATGGACATTAACACCATATCACCAACCACCCGCCGCGCCGTAATAACTTACGCAAGCCGCGAAAACATTGATTTTATGGTTGCGCTGGAATGCTTAATCAATGAAGGCATAAAAGCCATTTGCGTTGACACGCCAAAAGCATGCCCGCTTGTGCATAACCCTGTGAATAAGCATGTGTAAAACCCTGTTGATTAAAATGTGGGAAACGGTGTTGTGGAAAAGTCCACCATTTATTCACAGTTTATACACCGTTATACACCACTTATTCACACCCCAAAAAAACAACATGTAGTGGTTGTGATGAAATGCCGGCACACAAAATGTTGTGTGATTCACGATTTGTTCAAAAAAGTTATCCCGCGCACTACTACTATCAACAACCTTTTAATATATTCTTAATATTATATTAGATAGGCCGCGGCGCTGGACAAATTTGAAAAGGGCTTGCCAAGGTGTGATGATTGCGATTATGGTGATTGAAATTGATGTTGCGGTGATAGACCGAAACAACCAATTCATGGGTAAGGAAAAATCAATGGCAAAAAACAGTTGGCACCAATATTCCAAAGTTGCACCAAAACCCGCCCGCACCGGGCATGATGGTTTTGTGTATGACAGCAAAACGGAAATGGACCGTTATTATTATTTGAAATTATTGGAACGCGCTGGTGAATTGCGCGATATACGCCGCCAAGTGAAGTTTGAATTATACGCCGTTGGCACCGGGGGCATCGGTGAAGCGTTAAACGGTGATAAAAAAACACCAATTATGGTTGGTAAAAAACGCGATAAAACCGCAGTTTATACCGCCGATTTTGTTTATACCGATGTTAAAACAGGCGATGAAATTATTGAAGATTGCAAAGGATATAGGGATGAAGGCAGTAAATTCCGCATCCGTGTATTTGAAAGCCTTTATGCGTGCCGTGTGCAAATTGTGATGAAGGATGGCAAGAATTGGAAAACAATGCCATGACAGAACGCACGCGCCAAAAGAGAAAAAACAGATATATCCGCCGCGAATTTGCCGCGCTGGATGGCACCAAAAATTTTGCAGTTTATTCCAAATGTGAAAAATACCGATATTTTTTGGCCCGGTATTGGGATATGACGAAACCCGTTTTGGTGATGATCATGTTGAACCCATCAACCGCCACGGAACGCCAAAATGATCCAACCGTGCAAAGATGCGAAACCCGCGCCCGTAATAACGATTATGGCGGATTAGTAATATTGAACATATTTGCATTCCGGGCAACCGATCCAAACGATATGCGGGCCGCTGGGGATCCGGTGGGGCCATATAACGATGGTTTTATAAAACAATATCTTGATTTAGCCGCGGCGCATGATCCCGGTAAATATCAAATCATTTGCGGATGGGGAACACACGGCACATTTCAAGCCCGCGAAACGCATATATGGCAGTTATTTAAAGAATACAACACAAAACCCATGGCATTCCGCTGGACCAAGGCCGGGCACCCGCAACACCCGTTATATTTATCTTACAATGAAAAACCAAAGCCAAGGCCCACACAATGATTGAATGTAGATTGTGCAATGAAGATTTTGAATTAAAAGAAGCCGCCGAAACGCCTTTGATGCATTCATGCATTCATGCGGTAAAGGTTTGTAAAAAATGTGACGATAGAGCCGATGCAATTAACAAAAAAAGAAAATTAGGAATAAAGCATGATCCGCGCTGGAAGGGTGGAACAAGATGATTCCGATGATGAAACATGGGGTGATATACGCCGATCCGCCGTGGTTGCATGAAATGCGAAGCGAAAAAGGCGAATTAAAAAGCCCGCAAGCCCATTATGATTGCATGACGCTGGATGAATTAAAGGCCATGCGCGATGATGTTTTATGGGCCACGGAAAACGATGCGGTGTGCGTGATGTGGTCCACATTCCCGCATTTGGATCAAGCGATGGAATTGATGGCGCATTGGGGGTTTAGATATAAAACGGGCGGGCCGTGGATCAAACGCACGCGCCACGGTAAAAACCAATTTGGCACCGGGTATATTGTCAGATCATCCGCGGAAATATTTTTAATCGGAACCGTTGGTGAACCCAAATTGAAAAAAGGTGATTCCAAACGCAACATCAAAGGGTGTTCAAACACGCGCAACATCATCATGGAAGGTGAAGCCGATGATATTGAAATGCTTAATTCCATCATATTGGATGCCAAAATGCGCGAACATAGCCGCAAGCCGGATGAAATGATTGGTGTGATTGAAGCCTGTTTTGATGGGCCATATTTGGAATTATTTGCCCGGACAAAGCGCGAAGGCTGGGAAGTGTGGGGCAATGAAACCGATAAATTTTAAAAAAGTGCAATATGTGCATTATAAGGTTTGACAAACACGCAATATGTGCGTATAAATTAAAACATCGCGGGGATAGAGAATGCGAAACGCTGAACCGATAACCCCCGCGTTTCATTAAATGGGTAAGGAAAAATCAATGGAATATATACAAAAACGGGGCAATCCCCCAAAAATCAACATCATCGCATGGTTTTTTGCGCTGGTGATTATGTTTTTAATGATCGTGTTTGGTTTGCCGTTTGCGCTGGATCAATACGAAAAAGAACAACAATGGCGTGCCGAACGTTTATGCGCACAAGGCTATTATTGCAACCCAAAGCGGGGGGCATGATCATGG
>CALHAW010000028.1 GCA_937934135.1 uncultured Alphaproteobacteria bacterium | reverse complement strand
TTGACGACGTATTTCTGATAGTACGGCATGACCAGATTGCTTGGCAATATCCCTGAATGGTGTACCAGCTTGTATTGGTTGTAATTGGTCAGGATCGCCAACTAAAACAAGCTTGGCCTTTTGTTCATGAACATGCTTGATGATCCGTGCTAACTGCGTAGTACCAAATTGATTGCTTTCAAGGTCTTGGCATTAATACGAGAAACAACGAGATGCGCGTGTCTACGTGCGTGTTTTTCGTGAAAGATAATCACATGTGGTTGGCCTGATAGACCAAGACGTTTCACCATTTATCCCCCTTTCATCGTTCGTTATAGTTCATTTAAGCTCGCAATCCATTGATTCGTAATGGTTTGAGGGGATGTTATAATTTTCTTTAGTTCTTCAGCGTTTACCTAGAGTCGCAAGATTTAGGAGTAACGTTGGGCGTTTTTTAAGAGTGCTTGATATGTATCTGATTGATGCCATTGGTAAGCGCTTTTTACAATATTTTGTAATGTTATCTTAGGGACCCATTCTAAAATTTCATTTGCTTTAGTGGCGTTGGCAATAAGTGTTGCTGGGTCACCTTTTCGAGGTTTAGCGTTCTTAACGCCTATGGATTTATTGGTAACGTGGCTAACCATATTAATCACTTCTTGTACGCTATACCCGCTGCCATTTCCTAAATTAAAAATATTATTTTCCTGACTGATTAATAAATATTCTAACGCTTTCATGTGGGCATCTGCTAAATCCATAACATGTATATAATCTCGAACACATGTTCCATCCTTGGTGTTGTAGTTATTCCCAAATATAGAAATATCGCTGCGCAATTTTAATGCTGCTTGTATAATGAGAGGGATGAGGTGTGTTTCAGGAAAATGAGATTCACCTATATTGTTTGAGTCATGAGCGCCTGCGGCGTTAAAATAACGTAAACATATAGATTTAATGTCAGGAGAATTTTGGATAAGAGTTTCTGCCTTTTTTTTCGTTTCTCCGTAAGGATTGATAGGTAGCAGATCATCTGTCTCTAATAATGGATTAGAATTTTTAGGCTGTCCATACACTGCTGCAGTGCTTGAGAATATAATGTAAGGAATGTTAGCGACTGCCATGGCTTTCAAAACCGAAGCCGTACCCTTAACATTATTATTATGGTAGATATCGGGGTTGCTAACGGATTCTGCAACATCTGTAAATGCGGCAAAATGCATAATGGCCAATGGGGTGTAGCTTTCAAATATGGTAATCAGCGCGTTGGTATCTAAAATATCAGCCTGTTCGAGTGTGAAATCTCCGCATAACAGACGGTGGCCGCGTGATAAGTTATCTACGATGATTGGTGTATATCCAGATAAGTGAAGCGCCTGTGCGGTGTGGCTGCCAATATAGCCAGCACCGCCTAATACAATAATATTCTTATTTTTTTTCATAATATTTCAAGATATTGTTTTAAATAATGCTAGAATGGTTTTTCCAAGGGGAGCAAAAAACATTGTAATTTTCTATAGCCCCTATATAGAGTATGCTTTGTACAAAATAGATACCTTAAGCAAAAATGCAATCAAATATATCTGACGAAACCGTTGAAAATTATAAGCTTGTGATAAAGCCTGTGCGGGCGCGTAAATTGCTTGATGAAATTAAGGATATTTGGAGCAACCGAGAATTGCTTTTAATGTTCGTGCAACGTGATGTATCTGTGAGGTACAAACAGGCAACCATTGGCTTTTTATGGGTTATACTTCAACCCATTGTTATGACAGCAATATTTAGCTTTGTGTTCAGCTTTGTCGCCCGCATTCCGACAGAAATACCCTATCCCATATTCGTGATGTCGGGATTAATCATGTGGCAATATTTCAACCGTTGCGTGACGGAGGGTAGTTTGATATTGGTCGAGCAAGCATCGGTTATTACTAAAATATATTTTCCGCGTATGTTGCTCCCTCTCAGTATTTGTTTTAGTGCTGGTTTAGATTTCTTGTTTGCGGGTTTCGTGCTTGTTGTTTTTATAGCGATTAGTGGTGTAGATTTAAGCCTAACTATAATGTTACTTCCTGTATTTATGTTAATGGCTGGATTGTTAGCATTTGGAATCTCTTTAATTTTAGCGCCCATTAATGCTCTGTATCGTGATGTAGGTATTTTATTGCCTTTCATGGTGCAAATTTTAATGTTTCTTAGTCCGGTCATTTACCCAGTGTCAGCAGTGCCAGAAAAGCACCAATGGATTTTTATGTTTAATCCTATCTCTACTGTCATTGAATCGATGCGGTGGGCTGTATTGGGCAGTGCGCCACCGCCCATGGCGGCGTATCTGATTTATGGTTTTGTGACTTTCGGGCTGTTAATTATTGGTTTTAAAGTTTTTAGAAACTTAGAGGCCAAAATGGTGGATCGCATATGAGTGTTATTATTGAAGCATGTAATTTAAGAAAAGATTTTCGCCGTCAAATACCTGGTGAGGCGCGGTATGGGACATTGAGAGATGGATTAGCCAATGGTGTAAAAAACCTATTTACAAAAGGGAGGCTTCCTAAGCGAGAACAAGAATTTTTTTCTGCGCTTAAAGATATTTCATTTGAGGTCAATCAAGGTGACATTATTGGCCTGATTGGTCGTAACGGCGCGGGTAAAAGTACGTTGTTAAAAATATTATCTCAAATATCTCTTCCTACATCTGGTGAAGTTACGATGCACGGACGTGTAGGATCATTATTGGAGGTGGGAACAGGTTTTCATCCTGAATTATCAGGGCGTGAAAATGTATTTATGAATGGTGCTATTTTAGGAATGAGCCGTGAGGAGATCCAAAAGAAATTTGATGACATTATCGAATTTTCAGGGGTTGGAGATTTTATTGATACGCCTGTTAAGCATTATTCGAGCGGTATGAAGGCGAGATTGGCATTTTCTGTTGCAGCGCATTTAGACCCAGAAATCCTTATTATTGATGAAGTGTTAGCGGTTGGTGATTATGAATTTCAAAAGAAATGTTTGGGTGCTATTAAAGATGTAGCAAAAACGGGCCGCACAATCCTTTTTGTATCGCATAACATGAATATTATTCGTCAGCTTTGTAACCGTGGAATTTATCTTAGGGACGGAACAATTTATAAAGATAGTTATGATATTGATGCAGTCGTCGCCGAATATATGAGCATTGAGAGCGACGCTAGAACTTATTGGGATGCGGATGAAGATAGTTATGATGCAAAAGATTTTATTTTTAAGCCTAAGAAACTCTATCTTTCTATAGATTCTCAAATTATCAAGCGCCCGATTGCTGGTGATGAGGATGTTGAAGTAAATATAAACTTCGAAATGATGGAAGTAGAAAAAGCCTTATCCGTAGGATATGCTCTTTTTGACAGTATGGGAGCATTGCTTTACTGGACATACACAACAGATGCAAGTGGGGAGAGAGTTCAGATTGTTAAAGGTAAGAATACGCTATCGTCAAAATTGCCAGTAAATTTTTTAAATGATGGGGATTATCGTTTGGTTATGATTGCTGGTGTTCAAAACGATAGACCAATTTATAAGTTAGATACTTCGCCTATTGGGATTACTATTTCTATACAAGGGCATCGAGATCGTTCAAATTTTTGGACAAATAGGAGGCATTCAATCGTGGCGCCAGTTATTAATTGGCATGCTAATGAAGAAAATTAAAATGATCAATAAAACGGCATTAAAACATATTTTACGCTTAGATACATGGAGCAAACGTATCCGTTTGGCACGGAAGGCGAATGACTGCTTTGACATACCTAAGGTAGAAAATGCAGGGCAAGTCATCAACTGGAAAGGTGTGCCTGTTCAGATTATGCATAATGGCGTGAAAATATTCGCGGGATGCTATCATGGCGCGCCTATGACTAAAATTATTAAAATTCTTAAAGGGCATCACGAACCTCAAGAGGAAAAAATATTTTATAATATTCTTCAACATATTCCTGACGATGGAGTTATGATTGAAATTGGGAGTTTTTGGTCTTATTACTCCCTTTGGTTTTCTTATAAAAAACCGAAAAGAAAAAATTTTTTAATTGAACCAGTAGATTGGAAACGTTTAATTGGACAATTAAATTTCTCATTGAATGGTAAGGAAATTGCTGCAGATGCTTTTTATATTCAAGATCCAGAACGCTCTATAGAGCAAAGTGCTGAAGTAGATAAAAAAAATATTGAATTAGCTGAACCAATCACGATTGACGAATATTTAACAATCAAAAACCTGAAAAGTGTTAATGTTCTTCATGCCGATATTCAAGGGGCAGAGATGGCCATGTTAACTGGTGGAGAGCAAGCATTAAAAAATAATAGCATCGATTATATATTCATTTCTTCTCATGATGATAAACATCAATCTTGTATTTCATTACTAGAAGAGAATGGATATAAAATCCTAGTAGAGCATAGTCCAGAGGAAAGCTTTTCTGAAGATGGTTTAATCGTTGCTGCAGGGAAGTACGCAACATTCAAGGATAAGATTGAAATTGAACACAATGGATAATACGAAGCAAATTATAACACCCGTTGTTTTATCTGGTGGTTCGGGGACGCGTTTATGGCCTTTATCACGATCTAATCAGCCAAAACAATTTATTTCACTGTTGTCACAAAAAAGTTTGTTTGAGCAGACAGTAGACCGATGTTCATCTTCGTCTTATTTCAGTAGTCCTGTCATCATTACGTCACAAAAACATCGTTTTTTAATTAAAAAAATGTTGGGTACGGACACATCAAAAAAGACAAAAATTATAATGGAGCCTTGTGGGCGTAATACTGCGGCAGCAGTATGTATAGCGGCGCTTGCTGCCCAAAATATTGATGATGTGTTGTTAATAATACCTTCCGATCATTATATCCCTGACCATCAGGCATTTGAGAAAGCAATGGCGCAGGGCGTGTCTTTATCACAAAAAGGGCATTTAGTGGTTTTCGGAATTAAGCCAACATCGCCTCATACAGGATTTGGATATATTGAGCGTAGTCACCCTATTGATACGGGGTTTAACGTTAAAAGCTTTCATGAAAAACCTGATGAAAAAACGGCTGAAAGTTTTTTAAGGGACTCAAACTTCTTTTGGAATGCGGGTATTTTTATGGGCAAAGCCAGTACGATTTTGGCAGAGCTTGAAAAGCATGCGCCCTATATTCTGGAGGATGCACGGAAAGCTTGGGAAAAATCGACAGATGATCTTGGCGATGTTTTGCTTAATCATGATGCATTTGCCGCTATTCAATCAGAAGCTTTTGATACTGCGGTGATGGAAAAAACCGATGCCTCCGCCGTTATTCCGTTAGATTTAGAATGGAATGATTTAGGATGTTGGGAAGCATTATGGAGTATTTCGGAGAAAGACAAAAATAATAATGTTTCTATGGGAGCAGTCTTTGCCTGTGATGTTAAAAATTCATATTTACACAGTGAGGGGCCAGTTTTAGGTGTTTTAGGTCTGGATGATATTGTTGCAGTTTCGATGAAGGATGCTGTTTTTATTGCACCTAAAAATCGTTCGGAAGATATCAAGGAATTAGTTAATGATTTAAAGGAAGCACAACAGGTTGAGGTTGATGAGAATTTATATAGCATGCGTCCATGGGGAGGGTATGAGATATTAGAGGAGCAAAACGGTTTTAAGGTTAAAAAACTTACTATTGATTCAGGGGCGCGGCTTTCCTTACAAAAACATAAACATCGTAGTGAGCATTGGGTTGTTGTGAGCGGTATTGCCACAGTAACGTGTAATGACGATGTTTTCGATGTTCCCGTCAATGAATCTGTTTATATTCCATGTGGTGCCGTGCATCGGATTGAAAATAGAGCGGAACAACCATTAGAGATTATTGAAGTTCAAACAGGTCATTATTTAGGTGAAGATGATATCTTCCGTATTGAAGATGATTATAATAGGCTTGAAGATTAAAAGAAAAAGGTATTAAAATTATGGATACAAAAAGCCAAAAGACCGCGCTCATTACTGGTATTACTGGCCAAGATGGTGCTTATCTTGCAGATCTTCTGTTGGATAAAGGGTATATAGTGCATGGAATAAAGCGTCGCTCATCTTCGTTTAATACTGAGCGTATTAATCATATCTATCAAGATCCCCATGAACAACATATACGGTTTAAACTTCATTATGGTGATATGACAGACTCTACGAACTTAATACGTATTATTCAATTAACCCAACCAGATGAAATTTATAACCTTGCTGCGCAAAGTCATGTGCAGGTCAGTTTTGATACACCTGAATATACTGCAAATGCAGATGCCGTTGGTGCGTTACGCATGCTTGAAGCAATTCGAATATTGGGCATGGAAAAGAAAACGCGTTTTTATCAAGCTTCAACATCAGAACTGTATGGAAAAGTACAGGAAACTCCACAGACGGAAACGACACCGTTTTATCCAAGGAGTCCTTATGCCGCGGCTAAACTTTATGCTTATTGGATCACGGTGAATTATCGTGAGGCTTATGGGATGCACGCTTCTAATGGTATCTTATTTAATCATGAAAGCCCAATCCGCGGTGAAACTTTTGTAACGCGTAAGATAACGCGCGCCGTAGCATCTATTCATTTAGGCTTACAAGAATGTATTTACCTTGGAAATATAGACGCTAAAAGAGATTGGGGACACGCAAAAGATTATGTAGAGGGAATGTGGCGTATAGTTCAACATGATGAACCAGATGATTTTGTTTTGGCCACAGGTGAAACGCGATCGGTCCGGGAATTTGTTGAAGCCTCTTTCAAGCACATAGGTCATAATATTAAATGGGAAGGGCAGGGTGTAGATGAAATTGGTATTAGCGAAGAAACAGGTAAAACGGTTGTCGCCATCGATCCACGTTATTTCCGGCCCACGGAAGTAGATTTACTGCTTGGTGATGCAACAAAAGCAAAAGAAAAATTGGGATGGGAACCAAAAATAAAATTTGAAGAACTTGTTCAAGATATGATGGCTTCTGATTTAGCGCGTGTTAGCAGTGAACATTATCATCATGAAGAAGCTTGATTGAAAAGAATAATAATGACGTATTCACTTCATAAAAAGCGTATCTGGGTTGCGGGTCACAATGGCATGGTCGGATCAGCATTGGTGCGTAAGTTAACCAAGTGTGGTCACGAAGTTTTAACGGTAGGGCGTGACACACTTGATTTAACAAATCAATCACAAGTCAATGATTGGATCGCGCAGAATAAACCCGAAGCGGTTTTTTTGTCTGCGGCAAAGGTGGGTGGTATTTACGCGAATAGCACATACCCCGCAACGTTTTTGTACGATAATATACAAATTGCAGCAAATATAATCCACGCGGCGTATCAGCAAAAAATTGAAAAATTAATGTTTTTAGGCTCGTCTTGCATTTATCCTAAAGAATCCAGTCAACCAATGCGGGAGGAATACTTACTCACTGGTGCATTAGAGCCTACAAACGAATGGTATGCGATTGCCAAAATTGCAGGTATTAAATTGTGTGAAGCGTATCGTAAGCAACACGGCGCTGATTTCATATCTGTCATGCCAACCAATCTTTATGGGCCTGGTGACAATTATCACCTTGAAAATTCACATGTTCCTGCTGCATTTATTCGGCGGTTTCATGAAGCTAAAGAAGCGAATAAAAGTTCTGTCGCTATCTGGGGAACGGGTACGCCGCTTCGTGAATTTATGTATGTGGATGATTTAGCGGATGCTTGTATATTCACGATGGAAAATTATAGTGACCATTCTTTTCTTAATATAGGTACAGGAAAGGAAATATCCATTTTAGATTTTGCAAATCTGGTGGCAAAGACGGTTGGTTATAAGGGAGAAATTACGATAGATACGACACGCCCAGATGGCACGATGCGCAAGTTGATGGATTCTAGTAAGCTGAAGGCGCTAGGCTGGTGCCCGAGCTATACTTTGGAAGAAGGATTAAAGATGACGTATGATGATATTCTAGTTAACGGAGGGAAAAACTTCTTAGAAAATGTGGGTGCAAAGAAAATGCAGGTTAAAAATGCTTAAAAATATTAAGCGTTTTTTTGAAATGCACGGTCTTAATCCTATTCAGTTTATTAAAGGATGTTCTTCTATTTCACGTTTTATAAAAAATTACCGTGGTTATAAAAGGCAACAAAGCGCATGCTTTCCATTAGAATTTAAAAATATTATGCCTGTATTAAATGATTATCGTGAGAGTGCAGGAATAATAAAAGGCCACTATGTTCATCAAGATTTATGGGCGGCAACAAAAATATATGATGCCAAACCAAACCGTCATGTCGATATAGGGTCGCGTATTGATGGTTTTATTACCTCTTTACTTTCCCACCGTACTGTTGAGGTTGTTGATATTCGTCCTCTTGTTTCTCCCTATGAAAATCTGAAATTTATACAAGACGATGCCACAGAAATGGCAACGTTCAAAGATCAGGAACTTGAATCTGTGTCATGTTTGCATGCAATGGAGCATTTTGGGCTTGGGCGTTATGGTGACCCAATTCAGCCAGATGCCTATAGAGTTTTTGCACAATCATTGGCGCGCGTTATAAAAAAAGGGGGAACTCTGTATCTTTCTGTACCTATTGGTAAGCAAAAATTAGCATTTAATGCGCACCGTGTTTTTGATGTTCAAACTATTATTGATTTATTTCCGACATTTATTCTTGAAAGCTTCTCTGTTGTTAATGATGATGGCGATTATATAGATAAGGCAGTGCATACAGATTATAAGAATAGTAATTTTTCTTGTGGTCTTTTTGAATTTAAAAAGAGTGCATGACCATGACGGTGCTAAACAAAAATAATCAACAGGGCTTGAGAAAACGTATTCACCCTAATACTTTTAAAGATTATGATTTGGCGCAAGGAGAGCAATTAGAGTTTAAAAACCCTATGCAGCTTTTAAACGCACAACGCTTAGATGTTGTTGTAAGATATATTTATGCCCGCGCTCAATTTACAGGTCAGGGTATAAAATGGGCGAAGCATATCTATAAAGAGCTTATAATAAATCAAACTAATAACTTTACTAAAGGTGCATTGGACCCGGGGCGTTCAACAATGCCTGAATATTTAGAATCCTTTGATCGGTTGATTGAATCAATGCAAGATCAAGGTTATCAAGAAAATCAGTCTATTATTCCAACATGTGAAAATACGATTATTGATGGCGCTCATAGGTTAGCGATAGCGTTGGCTATGAACACAGAAAAACTTCCGTGTATTGAAATGAAGGGTGCGCCCCAAAAGATTACATTCAATGACCTAAAAAGCTTTGGAGTGGATTTAAAGGTGATCCATGATGTTGCGAGGGAGTATGTAGCGCTTAAACCACAAACACGCTGCGCCGTAATGTTTCCGGTTTCTGTGGATGCGCACAATTTGGCGCGTGATGTTTTGGCTCAAAATTTTGAAATTGATTTTGAACATGATGTTCCTTTAAGTTTTGAAGGGCTTAAGCGTCTTCAAACTATGTTATACGGACATCATGAATGGTGGTCGGAGCGAAATGCACATGAGTTTACTGAATCACGTTTTAAAAATATGGCGTTTGTTAAATTAGTGTTTTTTCAAGAAACAGAGCCAGTTAGGCCCGTAAAGGAAAAGATGCGAACACACCATGTTTCGAATAAGCATGCATTTCATACTACAGATACACATGATGAGACTGTTAATTTGGCAAATGTTTTTTTTAATGAGAATGCATTTTTTTGGCTTAATCACGCAATTAATATTGAGACACCCAAATTTGATAAATTATTTAAAGAATATTCTAAAATTATTATCGATAATAACCTTCAGAAAAAAACTGCGATTGATACAGGTGGGGTGTTAGCGCTTCATGGCTTAAGGGATGTCAATGATCTTGATTACATTACAACAGTTTTAAAAGAGAGTGCGCTGTTTGCAAGTAACTCAGATATAGCAATACATGAGGGTGAATATGAAGAATTGGGTCTGACATCCGATGAAATACTAACTGATCCGCGCCATCATTTTTATATGAATGGGTTGAAATTTATAGGATTAAACACGCTTGCTAAGCTAAAAAAGTATAGAAAAACAACGAAAGATTTATATGATTTGTCTCTTATTCAGCATTTGCAGACTAAAGATTTTTTTGTTTGGCATGTCGTTTGGGGGAAATTTAAATATAAATTTAAATATAAAATTTATCGCTTCTATCATGGAGTTAGAGAGGTGTTTGTAAGTTTTTTACGCGCTAATCTTTCGGATAGAAATTTTACTAAGATAAAACTTCTGTGTAAAAAAATAAATTTGTAATGCGTATGATTAAAACACACCTATTAACATTGCATGCAAAATGGCCATATAAACGTCAAACGCCATCAGAGAGCATGACGTGGAAAAACACACAGTTTTTTTTAAATGATTTAAAGACTGATGCAGATTTTATGGTTGTTTATGATGAACCAGATGGTTCTTTTTTAACGCATATTCCAAAAGAGCGGCGTATATTATTTATTTCTGAGCCACCAAGTATTAAAGAATATAAAAAAACTTATTTAGAGCAATTTGGTATAGTTTGCACTCCGCAAAAAATCATAGGGTTGAATAACCATACTAAGCAAATTATTGGGCAACTTTGCTTGCCATGGCATTATGGTGTCGCGCATTCTCACCGTTTTAGTGAATATGAAACTTATGACAGCCTGAGTTCAATGCAGGTTCCTAAAAAAAATAATAAAATTTCAACAATGATTTCATCAAAAGTGATGAATAACCATCATAGACAACGTATTCACACTACTCAATTTCTTAAGCAAGAATTAGGTGATGAATTTCATTTATTAGGTCGGGGGTATAATGAAATTGACGATAAGGCCGAAGGTATTGCGCCTTATGCGTTCCACCTTGTATGTGAAAACAACGATGTCCCACATTTTTGGACTGAAAAGCTTGCAGATGCTTATTTGGGTTGGTCTTTTCCAATCTTTTCAGGCTGCGATAATATTAAAGAGTATTTTCCTGAAAATAGTTTCGTTCAAGTTGATCTGTCAAAGCCAGAAAAAGTTTTACAACAGATTCGAGACATATTAGATACACCAAATTTTTATGAAAGCCGCCAAAGTTTTATAGAAAAAGCAAGAAATCTAATTTTAAATGACTATAATCTTTTTGCGGTTGTTAATAATATTATAGAAAATTATGAAGGAGACTCAGATTACATGTTAAACAGCGCGGAAAAGATTGAACCACAGACGCCTCGTTATAATTTAATGGAAAAATTTGTTCGTGGTATTTTAAAACGAGGTCTTAAAGTAATTAATCGCCTCAAAAATATGCATTATCACTTGCCAATTTATTTTAAAATAGCCAATCGTAACATTAATTTTTTTACAGACTACCATGATAATTTGGGCCAAGTGGCACACACAAGGGGATATTATGGACAAAGAGGGCAAGATTATTTTTTAGATCAAAAAATATTTAACGGCCGCCCTACTGGTTTTTATCTGGACATAGGTGCAAATGATCCCAAAGAATTGAGTAATACTTTATATTTTGAAGAACAGGGTTGGACAGGTTTGGCGTTTGAGCCTCAAGAACGTTTTCGTAACAAATGGAAAACAGAACGTAAAACACCCTGTTTAGAATATCTTCTTGGTGCGACAGAAGGAGAAGAGGTGACGTTTGTTGAATATGATACCAATGAATGGCAAAATGCACTGTCAGGCGTTGAGGGGTTTGCGCTTGAAGAAGGTAAAAATATAGAAAATGTGGCGTCTAAACGTATGAGACTTACCAAACGTGCGTTAGGTAATATTTTGAAAGAACAAGGCGTTACGCATGTTGATTTTATGTCATTAGACGTAGAGGGGTATGAATATGAGGTGCTTCAGGGCATTAATTTTGAAGAAGTAAGAATTGATGTAATTGTTGTTGAAAATGACCGCACGCATATGGGAGATCAATTCTTGCGTACATATATTAAATCTAAAGGTTATAACCATGTCGCACGGCTTTCTGGTGATGATGTGTTTACTAGAATAGGCGCTGATTTATGATCACAATGCGGCTATCAGGTGGATTAGGGAATCAGATGTTCCAATTTGCTGCGGGATTGGCTGTAGCGAAAAGTAGAAATACTGAGTTAAGCCTTGATCTGTCTGAATTTTCTTATTACGACTTGCGGAATTACATGCTGGATTGTTACACGCTTTCTCCACGTGTAAGTATATTAGATAAGGTACAAACACCATTGCAGAGAGTATTTGAGCGCTTTATCCCAAATGCGAAAATATATAAAGAACAAGAATATTATTTTGAGAGTCGTTTTACTGATTTAAAAGATGGGCGTATTTTAGAAGGGTACTTCCAATCCCCTAAGTACTTTGAAAATAGTCAGAAATCTATCAGAGAGAGCTTTACGTTAAAATCACCACTTAGTAAAAATTCGCAAGATATTCTAACGCAAATTCAAAATTCTAATGTAGCTATCTCTCTTCATATACGTCGGGGAGACTATGTGAATGATCCACAAACGCAGAATATACATGGGGAAGCATCAGAAGTTTACTATCAAAACGCTATGGACTTAATGCGGCAAATATATGGGGAAGATAATATTACTTTTTTTATCTTTTCTGATGATCATGATTACGTGGTCAATAATTTTAAATCTAATAGTGTTATGTATGCAGTGGAAGGAAACGGCGATCATCCACATGAAGATATGGCGCTTATGTCTAAATGTGATCATCATATCTTAGCGAATAGTTCGTTTAGCTGGTGGGGAGCATGGCTTAATGCGAGCAATGATAAAACCGTGATTGCCCCTAAATTATGGTTTGCGCGTCAAACCTTAATTAAAAAGAGTATTATTGATTTGTGTCCTGAAGGCTGGATAAGCTTATAATGATTATTGTGCCTGAAATAAGTGTTGTGATGTCAGTCTATAATGGACAGCCGTTTTTATCTGAAGCCGTTGATAGTATTCTTAATCAAAGTTTTCACAATTATGAATTTATTATTATAAATGATGGATCAACAGATGGTTCAACAAAAATTCTTCAACAATATGCGGCAATAGACACGCGTATTGTCCTTATAGAACAAGAAAATAAGGGTTTAATTACGGCCTTAAATACGGGACTGGAAAAGGCAAAAGCACCACTCATTGCCCGGATGGATGCAGATGATATTGCCTTGCCTCATAGGTTAGAGGTGCAGCGAAACTATATGCATTCGTATAAAAACATAGATTTATTAGGTTCTGCCGTGACGGTCATTGATGAGCAGGGACAACCATCAAAAACAATAACTTATCCACGTACGGGACCAGCGCTTGATCAATATATTTATGAACGTGGTAGCCCCGTTGCGCACCCTGCTGTTATGATGCGCCGTGAGGCAGTCATCGATTTAGGGGGGTATAGGGACGCTTATAAACACGCAGAAGATTATGATTTGTGGTTGCGGATGCACAAACATGGTGTCATCGATAATTTAAATGAAGTGTTATTAATGTACCGTCATCATCGTAATAAAATATCAGTTAAACATGCTTATGACCAAGCTCTTATTAGTGTAGTTGCCCGGCACGCGTCAAAAGTTGATCCTGATCCGACGCGTGAGCTTACCGTATTATCTGAAGACACACTGGATCTTTTTTCTGTAAACCAAGCAATATTAAAATGGGAGATGCTTGATATATTAAGCACTAGCTTATTGCTTAGTCCAGATCCCAAAGCCATTGAAGAAATACTTCAACAATGTCCGCAGACCCTTCCGTTACAGGCCAAGATATTTGCTGCGCGGATGCATATAAAATTAGCGTTTGCAGCGTTTAAAGCGAATAATTTTGCAAAATCTATGATTTTTATATTAAAAGCGATGTATATTCATCCAAGGCATACCATGTCGATGGTATTGTATAAGTTAATGAATTAAAAAAATATGTCAGAACAACCTATCGTCACTGTAATTATTCCAGCTTATAACGCCGCTGACACTATTGGCAATTCTATACAAAGTGTTTTATCGCAGAGCTATACAGATATTGAGTTACTAATCATTGATGATGCTTCACAAGATAATATTGATGAAGCACTAAAGGCTTTTTCAGACCCGCGTTTGACAGTTATTAAGCATGCTATGAATCAAGGAGCGGCATCTGCGCGTAATACTGGTATTGCGTCTGCGCGAGGGGAGTATATAGCATTTCTTGATTCAGATGATATTTGGCATGAAGAAAAGCTGAAAACTCAGATTTCTTTTCTAGAAAAGAATAAAAATACGGGTATTCGTGCATGTTGCACAAGCTTTGTTATGCGCCGTATGAATGGTCATAAGACGGACCATACCCTCAAAACATCAAAGGATTGGGTGCAGGAAATACAAGGGGGGTGTAACGTTAGCCCAGGATCTACCTTAATGGCCGAAAAAGCTTTGTTCGATATAAGTGATATAGGGTTGTACGCGCAAGATTTGCGTCGTCTTGAAGATTGGGATTGGCTGTTGCGGTATATTTATGCATATCAATTAGGCATTATCGAAGAAGTGACCGCAGAAATTTGTGTTACTGGTTATCCAAAATATACAGTAGTTGTGCAATCCGCAGATAATTTAAAAGATAAACAAGAAATGAATGTTTTTAAACATTTTGGTGATAAAGGTAGAAAAATTTTTCTTGCGGGATTAGAAATTGAGAAAGCGGGAACAGCCTTTAGACAAAATATGTATTTTACTGCTTTAATACATTTTCTTATTGCTAGCTTTCAAGCGCCTATGCGTATTGCTAAGCTTATAAAGCGTATTATAAGAAAAATTATTAATAGCGATTATTAAAACGTTATAGTAGTTTTTTTTCTTTTTATGAATAAATGATCACATAGAATAACAGGGATTATTTTATTCATTTGCGTTTAAAGAAAGATCCCATGATATTTTTTATCTTTGAAGAAGAATTTACATCTTCTTTTTCTTCCGAAATTTTTTGAATATGCACAAAGTTTTGCGCCCCTTGTTTTTCCAAAATAGATTTTCCATCAATTAAATCACCAGTCATAAAGGAATTAATAATGTAGGTGAGAATTTCAATTTGGTTTTCATTTAGATTCACAAAACGACATCCTGTAATTTGTGTATCATGATCAATATGAACGATTTGTGATTCCAAGCTTAATGTTAGGGTAAATGCCTCAAAGGGGAAGTGCAGGGACACGCTGTATGTTTTACCAATGGCAAAATAATCTTTGGCATTATAGATCCCTAATCCCCCCGCAGAAATATCGCGGATATCAAATATTTGCCCGTTTGTTTTAATCTGCGCGGGAAGGTTAAGGCGCGTATGATGTCTTTTTTTATCGACATGTGCATCACTTTGATTGGGTGCGCTGTTTTCTTCGCTCATAGGAAAGCCTGATAATGAGTTTTAAATATTTAATTCTGCTATCAGGATATTCTATAAAGCGTTGTTTTACCAACTAAAAACTTAATTTACAGTAATTTTGGCGCTTCGAAGGGGCATGGCGTATGAGCTATTATCCTTTAAAAGATTGGCCGTGTTCAGGCCTATCATCGCATCATAAGCATAATATAATATTTTATTTGCGCTATGAGGTAGGGTGGAGAGCGTGAGAGATATAGTATTCGCATTAGTTTTTACCGCGTTCGTAATGATGATTTCATTATTGTCATCAAAGAAACGGAACCCATCAATATGCACGGTAGGGATAAAGTCATTGCCTATATCATGCTCTATTGTAACAGACAGGGTCACGTCATTGCGTATAATATTTGAAATAACTGGACCGCGTTTTCCTGGCGTATTCATTAAGGTCAATCCGTTGCGTATTCCTGCAGTGATATACCCGTCATCATCGATATGAACATTATCACGCAATGCTAAATCATAAATTTCTGCGGCATCGAAGCACCATGAATGTTCGGTAATTAATTCCGCCTGAATATCACGCACAATTTGGATACCACCGCCATTTGAAAATGAATGGCGCCTGCCAATTCGTTGAATATAAATGGGGGGTACGCCCAATGTTTGACGCATATCTGCAAAAATGGCTTCGAGGGCTTGCTTATATTGTGAGCGTGTTGTGTTGGTGTCTATTTGGAAGGAGTCTTCTTCGCCTTGCGCCCATAAAATATGTGTAATGCGCGCTCTACTATCATTGATACGATTATAGAACACATCAAAGGCAGGGCCGCGTGTGTTTGTATCTAAATCCCACCAATAGCTGAGTGGATCAGATGTTTTATTGGCGGCGCTTCCGCCTGTTGCGCCATTTAAGAATGTTGTGGCGCTATTTTTTTGCGCTTGATTAATGGTGCGGCGCATCGCTGTTTTACCACCATCGCTGTTGCTTTGTTGGCTTATAAAATGACCGCGCATTAAAGATTGTCCGCCGCAGGCCACAGCGAAATCTTGTGGCCTTTGTATCAATGTAGCGAGCTGTTGTGATGTAATGTCTTGTGTACCAACATAAACGGATTCGATATAACCATTCATCGGGGCAATCCCTCTATTTCGCGCCCCTATTTCTAATTTATTGAGATTGATGGGCATGGTGTTTGGAAGAACGCTGGTCCGTAAACCGCCAGATATTAATTCGGCCTCATTGCTATTCCATCGTGTTCCTGCAGAATGTAGGATATCTGTGATTTGCGTGTCGTTATTAACAGTAGAAAATTGATTTATATTACCGCCGCGAATATATCCTTGAAGGCTTTTGTTTGATTGCGCAATCCGTAACCCAATCGTGTTGCCTGCGCCGCCACTGTTAATGACCGCAACGTAAGAATCTGCATCGACCAGCCGTTCATGGCGGTAACGGCAAATTAAAAATCCCTGATCATTATTAAACCAGTCTTGTCGATGGATATTAACCATATGCGCCCGATCTGTGGGGCGTGTAACGGGCGTACCATTGACGGGAATAACCGATGTGCAATGTCCAATATTATCCATTTGATATAAAATAAAATAAAGCGTTTCATTGCCTTCAACCGTAATAGTAAAGGTTTGCGCATTGCTGGCAGGGGTTAGGTTTTCATGGCAATATCGCTTATATGGCTCTCCCGCGGGGGCGATGGATAATGTCGCGCCGCCCAATGATATGCTGGCTGTTTGATTGGTTATTCCTTCGCCGCGTGCATACAGGCTGATTGATTTTGGTGAACCACTGCTTGCCGCGCCAGGGATTGACACGGTAAAAGCCGAATCGCTTGTCGCTTGCGCTTTAAAAACCTGACCGCTGGTACAAATGAGATGAAGCTTTGCGGCGGCTAATTCGGTGCTATCATCGACTAAAGATAATATGCCTGTGCCTGATGTGTTGAAGCCGGTCATATCGGTGGGGTTCACATTGTTGCCTACGCATAAATTTGTTGCGGCAGGTTCAATTTTTAATCCCAACGCCGTGCCGTTTTCATCATGGGCAAAGCGGGGTTGATTAATACCAACTTGGATCAATGCGCCATCCTTATTTAAGGTTGTGGCGGTACTGTTTCTAGAAAACAGCGTATTGATGGGTAGTTCTTTTGTTAGCTTAAAAAAGCCTGGAATAATTTGGGGGGTTGTTTTATGCGCAGCGCTGTGCAGGCCACGACCAAGGGTTGTTAGCATAAGGTTTCTCCATAAATTATAGACGGAATTGTGGTGATTTGATATCTAATATAGGATATTATTCCTAAATTGTCAAGTCTTGTGATTTTCTGGGAATCCCTTAATGTTCATAAGTCCCATAAGGGGTGTTTATGAAGTAAGGAAAAACAATGCAAGCGGCTGAAAATACAGACCAAAACCAAGAAGAAAACCCTATTGATATGAAAGACATCGTGTCGCTATGTAAGCGCCGTGGCTTTATCTTTCCTGCGTCAGATATTTATGGCGGGATTAATGGGTTCTGGGATTATGGCCCATTGGGAACGGAATTGAAGAATAATTTACGTGATTATTGGTGGAAATCGATGGTTACAACGCCGCCTGTTGGCCCAGATGGGCATCCGGTGCAGATTGTTGGTCTGGATAGTGCCATTATCCAAAATCCTGAGGTCTGGGTGGCCTCTGGTCATGTTGGTGGATTTTCTGACCCGATGGTTGATTGTAAAGAAACACAAAAACGTTATCGCGCGGATCATTTAATCGCCCTGAAACCCAAAGAGGAGAGTAGCCCATGGATTGCCATTATCGAAGATGATGAAGAGTTCCTAGAAAAGCGTTTAAAGAAAACAGCGAAAGGAAAATCAATCACTGATTTTGATCAGGTGAATTTAACGGATGTTGATTTGGCTGATTACGGTAAAATACTGGCGCCTGATGCAAAAGAAGTTGGCACGCTGACCGAACCCAAAGAATTTAATTTGCTTTTTGAAACAGGTGTTGGTGCGTCTGAACAAGATAAAACAACGGCGTATCTACGTGGTGAAACGGCGCAGGGGATTTTCATTAATTATAAAAACGTCCTTGATAGCTCGCGTGTAAAAATGCCATTTGGTATTGCACAAGTTGGTAAAGCCTTTCGTAATGAAGTTAACCCGCGTAATTATATTTTCCGTTCGCGTGAATTTGAACAGATGGAAATGGAATGGTTCTGCCATCCTGATGAAGCGCCAAAATGGTTTGAGTTTTGGAAAGAAGAGCGTCAGAAGTTCTGGCAAAAAATTGGCCTGAATAGCGACAATATCTTGATGCGCGATCATGCCGCGGATGAGTTGGTTTTTTATTCCAAAGGTACGTGTGATATTGAATATAAATATCCATTTACCGCCCCTGATTTTGGGGAGTTAGAAGGGATTGCTAACCGTGGTGATTATGACCTGACGCAACATCAAGAACATTCAAAAACTAAGCTGGAATATCTTGATCCTGAGCGTAATAATGAAAAATATCTGCCGCATGTTATTGAACCTGCTGCGGGATTAACGCGTGGTGTTTTGGCGTTAATTTGTGAAGCTTATACCCCTGATCCTAACCGGCCAAGCGGGGTGTATTTAAATTTTGATCCGAAAATGGCACCGAAAAAAGCCGCGATCTTACCGCTTATGGCGAAGGGGGAACATCCTGTGATTGCAGAAAAACTGTATATGGCGCTGCGTGAAGAATTTGCAGTAGATTTGGACATTAAACAAAATATCGGGAAGCGTTATGCCCGTCAGGATGAAATTGGCACACCTTATTGTTTTACCATTGATGATGAAACAATAAGCGATGGCACTGTCACAGCACGGGAACGTAACACCATGGCACAAGAACGTATTCCGCTCGATAAAGTAAGTGAGTACCTTAGAGAGAAGTTGAAATAATGACTGATAATCAAGAAACAATAGAAATCCCTAAAGCTACTTTTTTTGGACGCCTTAGAAATTATTTTCTAGCGGGTATTTTGGTGACTGCGCCTATCTCTATTACAATTTATGTAACGTGGGGCGTTTTAAAATTTCTTGATAATAAAATCACGCCGTTTATTCCGGCAGAATATAACCCTAATCATTACTTGCCCGTAGAAATTCCGGGTCTGGGCCTCACCGTTGCTATTATCTTTTTTATTGTGATTGGGTGGTTAACCCGTAATTTCTTTGGTCGTCTTATTGTGCGTATGTCCGAAGCCATAATGGAGCGTGTTCCTGTAATCAATGCGGTTTATGGTGCATTGAAGCAAATCTTTGAAACGGTGATGGCATCACAATCTGATGCGTTCAAAGAAGTGGTGATGTTTGAATATCCCCGTAAAGGGATATGGGTCATGGGGTTTGTAACAGGCCAAACAAAAGGGGAGGTGCAGTCATTAACGAACACAGAAACCGTTAATATTTTCCTTCCCACAACGCCTAATCCAACATCAGGCTTTCTTTTATTTGTCCCCAAAAAAGATGTGAAATATATGGATATGACCGTGGAAGAGGGGATTAAGATGATTGTTTCTGGTGGGATTATTACGCCGCTGGAAAAAATATAATTTTACCCTGCGCCAAGGCGTTTAATTGCTTGATCTTGCTCAAAAAGATAGAGCAAGGTTTTAAGGGCTTTTCCGCGCTCCGTTTCTAACGTTTCATCTTTGGATAAAATTAATTTTGTATCATCCCGCGCCGTTTGTAATAATTCACCATGCGCCGTTAAGTCAGCAAGTTTAAATGTGGGCAGGCCGCTTTGGCGGGTGCCTAAAATTTCGCCGCCGCCGCGTAATTCTAAATCTTTTTCTGCAATGACAAATCCGTCTTCTGTATCACGCATAACTATTAATCGTTCTTTCGCGGTTTGTGATAACCCTGTGGCATAGAGCAAAAAGCAAAATGATTTCGCCGCGCCACGCCCAACACGCCCGCGTAGTTGATGTAGTTGCGCGAGGCCGAAACGCTCCGCTTGTTCAATCACCATGATATTGGCCTCAGGGACATTTACGCCGACTTCAATCACAGTTGTTGCAACCAAAACTTTAATGTCACCGCAGGCAAATGCCGCCATGACGGTGTCTTTTTCAAGCGGTTTCATACGTCCATGAATAAGCCCAACATCGCTGCCAAAGTAATCTTTCAGCACGTCATAACGTGCTTCTGCTGCTTCTAGATCTAGTTTTTCACTTTCTTCCACCAATGGGCAAACCCAATAGGCGCGGGCGCCTGTGGTTAATTGCCGTTTAATGGCATCAATAATACTCTCTACTTTTTCTTTAGGAAATAAAAGCGTATCAATCGGCTGGCGCCCCGGTGGTTTTTCATCTAAACGACTCACTTCCATATCCCCATAAGCGGTGAGGGTTAGCGTACGGGGAATAGGGGTGGCAGTCATCACCAACACGTCTGTTCCCTTTGATTTTTGTGATAGCGCAAGGCGTTGATGCACACCAAAACGATGTTGTTCATCAATAACTGCAATGCCAAGATTGTTAAATTCAATCGTATCTTGGAAAAGTGCATGCGTGCCAATTACAACTTGCGCTTCGCCTGATGCAATTTGTTCTAAAATCGCGGTGCGTTCTTTTCCTTTATTACGTCCTGTTAATGTAATGTAAGAAACACCCGCCGCATCCAGCCACGGAGCAAAGCTTTCTTCATGCTGACGCGCTAAAATCTCCGTCGGAGCCATAATCGCCGCTTGGGCGCCGCCTTCAATCACATTCATCATCGCGCAAGCCGCCACAATGGTTTTTCCGCTTCCTACATCACCCTGTAAAAGGCGGAGCATCTTAAGCGGTGCTTTCATATCGTCATCAATTTCGGCAATAGAATTTTTCTGTGCGTCCGTTAGGTCAAACGGTAATATATTTAAAATTTTCTGCCGTAATATGCCTGTCACCTGCCATGCGCGACCATTTTGTTTCCGTTGATGTAACCGTACAAGCGCAAGAGAGAGCTGATTAGCCAGTAATTCATCGTACGCCAAGCGCATCCGTGTAGGGTGGGTAGGCAGTAAATCCTCCCCCTCTTCAGGGTTGTGTAAATGTTGCATGGCATCATGCCAGTTAGGCCATTTATTCTTAACTTTATACGCATCATCTAACCATTCAGATAAAGCGGGTAAAGTTCCTAACGCGCCTTTTTGTGCTTTGCGTAAAGTTTTATTGGTTAACCCTGCTGTCAACGGATAGACGGGTTCAATCGTTTCAATGCTGGTGCGGTCTTCTGATGTCGCAATCGCATCGGGGTGTACCATTTGGATTTGTCCCTGATAATGTTCAATCTTTCCGCTTAAAACACGCACTTCCCCGACGGGTAATTGTTTTTCTATCCAGACCTTGCTTGCGTTAAAAAAAATAATATCAATATTCCCTGTATTATCAGTGGCTTTGACCCGCGTTGGCAGGCCACGCCGCGCTGCAGGGCTTATTCTTTCGATACGGACTTCAATGGTGGCGATTTGGTCTTTGGGGGCATCTTTTAAAACGGGAGAAAACCGCCGATCGATAAAATCAACGGGTTTATGAAATAAGATGTCTAAAATCTTCGATCCGCCCGTTAATTTATCAAAAAGCTTGGCATTCTTTGGTCCAACCCCGGGTAGGGTCGTGATATTTCGAAATAACGGGTCTAATTCAAATGGACGCGGCATGGTGATTTCTATATAACACATCTTATGACAGATGAAATCCTTGATCAAAATATTGAGAATAAACGTAAACAGCTAATTTTCCGTTCTTGGCATCGCGGCACGCGTGAAATGGACTTAATTATGGGGTCTTTCGCGGATAAGAATATTGCGCATTTTACAGAAGAAGAAATTAAGCTGTATGATGATGTCCTTCAAATGCCAGACCCTGACCTTTATGATTGGGTTTCGGGGCGTAAAAAGCCGCCTGCGGATATTATGAACGCGGTCTTGGAAAAATTTATTCAACATGACTTTGTCGCAGCCAAATAATTCCCCGATGAAGAGCAATATTTTATATGGCGCGCCTGAAGGGCAGGATGCACGCATTCTGGTAGAACACGCACGCGCTGCTGCAAAATCGCAGACAGTTTTGATTCATATTGCTCTGGATGATGGGCGCCTTGAAACAATGAGGGAATTATTAGAGTTCTTTGCGCCTGATATTGACATCACCATCATGCCCGCATGGGATTGTTTACCTTATGACCGTGTTTCACCGGGCGCGGATATTTCGGCAAATCGTGTTGCAGCTTTAAGTCAAATTTTATCATGGCAAGCAGATGATAAATTTTTACCGCGTATTGTTCTGACGACCGTTAATGCGGCGCTTCAAAAAGTAATGCCGCAATCGGCGTTAAAAGAAATCAGCTTTATTATTCAACAAGATAAAATGTTAAAAAGCGAAGCGCTTCAAAAGTTTTTATCTAATAACGGTTATTTACGCACTGATACAGTGCGCGAAACCGGTGAATTTGCTATTCGGGGGGATATTATTGACCTTTTCCCACCGTCACAGCAGCAACCTTTACGGATTGATTTATTCGGTGATGAGGTGGAAAAGATCCGTTATTTTGACGCGCTTACACAACGCTCTGACAAGGAAATCAAAAGCTTCTCACTTAAACCCGTGACAGAATTTTTTCTGGATGAAGACTCTATTTCACGTTTTCGTAAAAATTATCGTGAAACATTTGGCGCGGTGCGTGGTGATGATCCCCTTTATGAAGCCGTATCTGACGGTCGCCGCTTTAACGGAATGGATCATTGGCTTTCCTTTTTTTATGATACGCCGCTCGAAACTATTTTTGATTATGCGCAAGGAGCAAAAATTATCCTTGATAGTGCAGTGCAAAACGCGACCAATGAACGTTTGGCGCAGATAGAAGATTTTTATCAGGCACGTAAGACATTGGAAAAAGCGAGCGCGGCGGTTAAAAAATCTAAGAAGGGCAGTGATGTAAGTATGACGGGCGCTGTCTATCACCCACTTCCGCCGCATACTTTGTATATTAGTAATTTATCTTTTATTGATAACGCGCTTACATTTTCTCCGTTTCAATCACCTGATGAATTGGAACCACAAGCAAAAAAGAGTCGTGATTTTTCTGATATCCGGTCTTTGCCTGATGGTGATTTGTTGGGTGAGGTAAAAACTTATATTGCCTATCTGCAATCCCAAGATAAAAAAGCAGTCATTGCTAGTTATAGTGAAGGCGCGCGTGATCGTTTAAAAATTATGCTGAAAGAAGCAGGGATTGATCGTATTAAAAACTGCCACAATGCGTCTGATATTCAAAAAATCCGTAAAGGCGAAATTGGCATTGCAATTTTACCGCTTGAGAATGGTTTTGTAACCGAAGATCTTGCGGTTTTAAGTGAGCAAGACATTCTTGGTGATCGCTTAGCCCGTAAAACAAAGAAACGTAAAAAAGCAGATAATTTTTTAACGGAAGTCTCGTCCCTAAATACTGATGATTTGGTAGTGCATGTTGATCACGGGGTAGGGCGGTTTGAAGCGTTGGAAACGCTAACGGCGCTGGGGCGGCAATATGATTGCTTGAAGATCACTTATTTTGGTGATGACCGCCTGTTTGTCCCCGTTGAAAATATCGAAGTGCTTTCACGGTATGGATCGGATGAAGGTACGGCGCAGCTGGATCGTCTGGGTTCGGCATCGTGGCAGGCACGTAAAGCCAAAGTCAAAAAAGACCTGATGCGAATTGCAGATCATTTGATGAAGATTGCGGCGGCGCGTGTGCTGCGTAAGGGACAAAAGTTGAGTGTTGATACCGATATCTATAATAAGTTTGCGGCGCGTTTCCCGTACCATGAAACGGATGATCAATTACGCTCTATCAATTCGGTTATTGAAGATTTGAACGGTGATCATCCGATGGATCGGCTTGTATGTGGTGATGTTGGGTTTGGTAAAACCGAAGTGGCGATGCGCGCCGCGTTTGTTGCGAGCATGTCAGGCGCACAAGTTGCCGTTGTTGTCCCCACAACATTATTGGCGCGGCAACATTATGCAGGATTTGTAAAACGCTTTGAAGGGTTTGGCTTACGCGTTGGTCAGCTTTCACGCCTTGCCAGTGCCAAGGACATTGCAGAAACAAAAGCAGGCCTGAAAGATGGCTCTGTCAATATTGTGATTGGCACACACGCAATTTTTGCCAATGATGTTGATTTTGCGCATTTGGGACTTGTGATTGTTGATGAAGAACAACGCTTTGGCGTGAAACAAAAAGAACGCTTGAAAGAATTAAAAAGCGATGTTCATGTTTTAACATTAACGGCCACGCCGATTCCGCGGACATTACAAATGTCACTAACGGGAGTAAAGGAGATGAGCCTAATCACCACGCCGCCGGTTGACCGTTTGGCGATCCGTACGTTTGTGTTGCCGTATGATCCGATGGTATTGCGTGAGGCATTGATGCGCGAGCATTACCGCGGCGGACAGAGTTTTTATGTTGTGCCGCGCATTAAGGATTTGAAAGAAGTGGAAGAGCAGCTGAAAGAGCTTGTCCCTGAATTAAAATTTATCGCTGCGCATGGGCAATTAGCGGCAGGTGATTTAGAAGACCGTATGACTGCGTTTTATGACCGTCAATATGACATACTTTTGGCGACCAATATCATCGAAAGCGGTATTGATATTCCCACGGCAAACACCATGATTGTGCATCGTGCGGATATGTTTGGTTTGGCGCAATTATATCAAATTCGTGGCCGTATTGGGCGCTCCAAAGTGCGTGCTTATGCTTATCTCACCCATGATCCGAAGAAAAAGCTGACGGCGCAGGGACAAAAACGTCTTGAGGTTATTGAAACGCTGGACACGCTTGGTGCAGGTTTTCAGCTCGCCAGTCATGACATGGATATCCGCGGGGCAGGAAATTTGGTTGGTGAAGAACAATCAGGCCACATCAAGGAAATTGGCGTGGAACTGTACCAGCAAATGCTGGAGGAGGCCGTGGCGATGGCGAAGGCCGGTGTGGATATGGATGCAAACGATATAGCCGAGGAGCAATGGTCACCGCAAATTAATATGGGTACATCCGTTTTGATCCCCGAAACATATGTTGAGGATTTAAGCATCCGTATGAGCCTGTATCGGCGTTTGGCTGACCTTGAAGGGCGCGATGATATTGAGCGCTTTGCCGCCGAAATGATTGATCGTTTTGGGGATATCCCAGAAGAATTTGAAAACTTATTGGATATTGTTTCCATCAAACAATTATGCCGTAAAGCGGGTGTAAGCCATGTGGAGGCAGGGCCGAAAGGCGCAGTCATTGGCTTTCATAACAACATCCATAAAAACCCACAAAAGATTATGGCGTGGTTGGCAGAAAAACGCGGCAGTATCAAGATTAGACCGAATGATCAAAAATTAATCGCCGTGCGTCAATGGGAAACCACCGATGAGCGGGTAAAGGGTGTGCAGTCCCTGATGAAGGAATTAACGAGCCTTTAAACGTCATTGTGAGGAGCGCAAGCGACGCGGTAATCTATTTTTATTTGTCACATTTCCAGATTGCTACGCTTTTTTTCTAACAAACAGGTTTTGCTTTGTCCCTATTGCGAGATACAAAAAAACGCCCTGACCTGCAGAGCGTTTTTTCGGAATTATTAGTGCTTATCTATTGTAAGGCGAAACGTTACCGTATGACCCAATAAATTTACCATTCTGATGTACTGTTGTACCATGTTTCCCGCCTAAATCTCCATGGCCTTCAACTGGGCAGAAAAAATCTTGATCTTTTTTTGGAACGTCTTGCTCATCAAGTATTTTGATTGCTTTTCTGGCACAGCTTTTAAATGCTTGTGGAAAAGTTCTATTAGGCTTATTTTCAAAAATCAGAGTTCCCATTTTTGAATTTCTTGGCTGTTCGCCTAAAAGCCAAGGTAGCTTTGATTCTGAAATTTTACGGCAACCGCAATTTGCAAAAGCGTCCTTTGCGTTTGTTACGGAGTCTAAAGCAAAAACACCTGTGCCCATTATTCCTACGATTGCGGTTTTCGCTAGTGTCTTTGAAAAATTATTCATGTCTCTATTCCTTTATTCCTTTGTTTATTATCGTGTTTGGTTGATCTGATGATTAAATTACGTGTTTATTCCCATAAAGTCAAGAAAATATTTACATAATATTAACTTTTGTGCCATTTAATTGATAACCAACTGATATTAAACGATAAATTTTTAAGGTTTTTTTGAGTGGTGGATAGAGGGGCGGCTTTTATTGGTAATTTAACGTATTTTCCCTATACTTAATGAAGAAGTCCACCTCTTATAAGAGGCGAGGTTGTCGTTACAACCTTTATTGTTCCAAATAAGAAGGCTTGTTTAGAACAATTATGTTTATTATTAATATTTAAAAAATAAAGGAGACCGCCATGACTACCCCATCGTCACAGGCAACAGCCGAAAAAAGAATCCAAGAAGCATTAGCGGAGGCGGGCGGTAATACGACGCAAGCGCAGAAAATCTTAATTGGCTGGGCGATGCGCGATCATGATTTATTATTGGCATTGGTTAAGCCACACATTACGGGTATTACGGCGCATGCGATAAGCCGTGTGGCGCAAGGGACAACAAAACCACAAACTGTTAGTGATGCAAAACCAGCCGCAGGTCATCAAGCAGATACCCCCAATGCAGGGAATAATAAGACCGTTAAGAAGAAAATTTCAAAAGATTCTATTGGTATGGATATTCTAAAAACTATTGCGGCGGGGGAAACTGCGCAATTTGGTCAGGAAAATTATGGGCGCCCGTTGGGTAAGAAGGGCGCATCACAACGCCATATTGATGCCATTCACCAAATAATCAAAAGCGGCGAGTCCAAGAAGTAATAAGAAGAAGCCTTTAACACATGACAGATTCGGATTTTTCAACCTTCTTGAATGAAGCAGGGTGGGGTGATGCCTCTGTCATGGCGATCGGCGGTGATGCCGGCTTTCGTCAATATTTTCATCTTCAAAAGCCAGATGGTGCGCAAGCATTATTGATGGATATGAGTCGATCAGGGTATGAAGCATCATTGAATGCCTTTGTGCGGATTGGTCGCTGCCTTAAGGAAAACAATATTCAAACGCCAGAGATTTACCATGTGCGCCTTGATGCGGGGCTTGCGGTGATTGAGCATTTTGGCGCTACCAGCTTTGGTGATGCGTTACGGGAAGGTGAAGATAAGCAGGGTGTTTATAAAGGGGCAACGGATGTGTTGTTTCATATTCGGCAATCCTTAACCCAGAATGATTTAAGGTTGGGGGAATATAAAGAGAGCCGTGTGCGCGAGCGCCTTGAACAATTTGTTGAATTTTATATGGCGCAGGCCAGTGATAGTAACCCAAATGCCGCACTTTATCAGGAATTTCAGGATGTGATGGTGCGTATTGAAGACGCCTTGCCTGAACCATTAATGGGGTTTTGCCATGCGGATTATCATTTGGAAAATTTGATGTGGCGGCCTGACCATGTAAGTGGCTATGGCCTTATTGATTTCCAAGATGCCTTTTGGGGGCCGCTAGCCTATGATTTATTAAATTTGTTGGAAGATGCGCGGGTGACAGTCCCCGAAGACATTAAAGCGGCCTGTAAGGCGCAATATTGCGCGGGTATGAGCGTAGCGCAGCACGAAAGCTTTGACGCGTGGTACGTGTATCTATCGTCCCATTTTCATTGCCGCGTTATTGGTTTGTTTATTAAACTGTATCAGGAGCGGGGGATGGACGAGTATTTGAAACATATTCCGCGCCTTCAGGGGTATATTAAAGGGCATTTACAAAACCCGATCATGGCCCCCTTGAAAGAGTTTATGGAAGCGCATAAGGTTGATTTAAATATTGAGATAAAATTATAGGAGCATCATATCATGTCTATCATTGCAAACCGTCTTGGTCGTATTAAACCGTCCCCCACGCTGGCTGTTACGGCGAAAGCAAAGGAATTAAAGGCCGCTGGGAAGGACATTATTGGTTTGGGTGCAGGTGAGCCTGATTTTGATACACCAGAGCATATTAAAGATGCCGCCAAGGCCGCGATGGATGCGGGAGATACAAAATACACTAATGTTGATGGGACGCCGGCGTTAAAGGACGCGATTATTGCGAAGTTTAAACGGGATAATGGGTTGGAATTTACACGCGATGAGATCACGGTTGGAACAGGCGGAAAGCAAGTTCTTTACAATGCCTTAATGGCAACAGTTAATTCGGGAGATGAAGTAATTATTCCCGCGCCATACTGGGTTTCTTATCCTGATATGGCGTTATTAGCGGAAGGGGAACCTGTGATTGTGGATTGCCCTAGTGAGGTAAATTTTAAAATGACAGCGGAGCAATTAGAGGCCGCCATTACACCTAAAACCAAGTGGCTTATCATGAACTCTCCGTCCAATCCGACAGGTGCGGGATATACACGTGAAGATTACAAAGCGCTGACGGATGTTTTATTGAAACACCCGCATGTCTGGCTTTTGGTTGATGATATGTATGAACATTTGGTTTATGACGGTTTTGAATTTACGACCCCCGTTCAGGTTGAGCCACAATTAAAAGACCGCACACTCACCGTGAATGGTGTGTCCAAGGCATATTCCATGACAGGATGGCGTATTGGATATGCAGCGGGTCCGAAAGAAATTATTAAGGCGATGTCGAAAATCCAAGGACAAAGCACATCAAACCCCTCATCAATTTCCCAAGCGGCGGCGGTGGCGGCGTTAAATGGAGATCAATCTTTTATGAAGGAATGGGTGAATGCGTTTAAAGACCGTCGTGATTTAACGGTGAAATTGTTGAATGACTGTGAAGGGATTGAATGCCCTAACCCCGAAGGTGCATTTTACGTGTACCCATCTTGTGCGGCCCTGATGGGTAAGAAAACACCAGAAGGTAAGGTGCTGGAAACGGATGAAGATTTTGTGAGCTATTTGTTAGAGTCGCAAGGCGTTGCGTGTGTTCACGGCGAAGCGTTTGGCCTCAGCCCCCATTTCCGCATATCCTATGCCGTTTCCGAAGAGACCCTCAAAACGGCTTGTGAGAGAATTAAGATCGCTTGCGACGCGCTCGCTGGTTCTGCTCAAGAGGTTGCCGCTTAGGTCAGCAAGACGATATTTTGGGATTTCATCTGCACGTTCATCTAAAACAAGGCTGAAAAGCGTTCTATTATCATCGTCTTGATGAAGGGGGCAATGCCATGCGTTTTTTATGACGCTTTTTGCAGAGTTTGTTTTATCGGCGAATGTTATATTGTTCCATGCGTCGGACATATAATCTTGGGCGCCAATATAAAAATGTGTATCCGCATTAAGCAGTGCTTCTGGCGCACCAAAAGTTGCAATATCATCCAGAATGCGATCACCGCCTTCTTGCATTGTAGCCACCACAGTATGTTTCGGTGGGCCGTTAGAGGCCCAAACAGCTGGCTCACCCATTGCGCGATAATAATGAGCAAACATAATATCGAATAAGTGTTCAGAATTAAGCATGTTAGCGTTTCTTTTAGCGTGTCCGTGAAGATATATCTCTCTAGGTGAGAATACTCTATCTTTGTTAAGACTTTTTGCAGTTAAAAAAGGATTGATAAAAAAATGTTTAGCGTTTTGTTTTGTTATTATGTCGCGTGTTTCGGGGGCAATCATATTTGCGATTACGACTTGTCCGCCAAAAGAATGAGACACAATTTTGGCAGGAACGCCTAATTCGTTTAACATTGTGTGGAATGGAGATTTTTCATCCTTCATGAGCCATGCAAACATTTTATAGTTATCATCTAATAAATCACCGCCAACATTTAAAACATTAGTATTGATAGATAGAACAGCACGCCCTTCAGCGAGCCATTGTTGAATTTGTGGTTTCCAATGAATAGTTTTTGTGTTGCACCCCGTTACAAGAAGAATGAGTTCCTTTGCATTTTTCGGGTAAAATTGCATGTAATCAAATGTACGATTGCCTATTTTTTTGCGATGAACTTCTTGGTTTTGATCAAAATGCTCGTTACGCTTTTTAGGTGGGAACGCATAAACATGCTGACGGTACTTGCCTACGGCTTGTTTATATTGATTTGAAATTTGATATTTTGCGTATTGTTTTGTCGCACTCGCTAGTTGGAAAGACGACGTAGGATCAAGTCCTGAATGTATTATACTGTTTACAGCATGCAATAGGCTCATAAAAAACCTTTACGTATAAATGTAGAAAATCTGGATAAGGTCATAGAAAGGAACGCACTTATTATTACTTTTTATAAGTGTTCCAGATTCTTTGAATTGAATCAGCATATTAGAAGTGCAAAAAATGCATATTGTGGATAAGTGGGAGGTTTATTTCTTTCCAATAAAGGAAAACAGCTTGTCTTTGAAGCTTGTTGATTTCTCACTTTGGAATTTGCGGTCACGGTTATTGACCAGCATATGGCAGACATCATCCAGTTGATCTGCGTATTCCTCCATTAAAGCTTCGGCGAATTGACGCATTTTTTTGAGATTTTCAGGTGATCCATCATCAATACTGATATTGGGGTTATCTGGATCATCATCCAATAATGTCTTATTAAACATGTGAAAATCACCCCCTAGCTCATGCAGGAGGCTATGGGATAAGGCGGATTCGGATGCGTGGAAGAAGATATTAATGAGGGGGAGGTCATTCACAGGATCGACCACGCCAAGCGATCCGTATTTGTTCCATTTTTCTTTTTTGAAAGTACGGTTTGTATATCCCGTCCCCAGGCCAATCATAACGAGCTTTTGATGGGGGTCTAAATGCTTTTGAATAGCGCCGTAATAAGACACGGCTGGATTATCAAAGATATTACCATCAATAGCAGAATAGCTTTTGATGCCGCGTTGATCAGGCCAGCCAATGTCTAAATTATGACAGGGAAAATAAGTGGGTGCGGCGCAACTGGCCATAACGGCATCATGAAGAAGCACGTCAGGTGTTATACCATTTTGGTGCTTTTCATTATGAAGCTTCATATGTCTGAGCCAGACGGCATGACCGCCAGAGCGCGCATAATGGCGCGCGGCGGTAGAGTTTGTTTCATTAGAATATCCGTCAGGTATGTTATTCCCATCGATACTGTAAAAGGGGATAACAAGACTTTTGAGGCTGTCTGTTAATTTGGCTGATCCATAAAGCGCACGTAGGGCCTTTGAGAGATAAGATGGGTCATAATTTCCATGTTTAAAAACGCTCTCTAATTGACTGATTTTAGTCAATCTATTGTTAAAATCATGAAGAAGGCCACGCAGTTCCCGAAAGCGATCTTGGGGGAATATTTTTGCGCCTTCACGTTCATAAAAGCGTACCAAATGACGGGCGTAATATTTTGCACGGTGCGGGTGATCAGGGTGGGGAAGGGTGAGGGCAGCATTTAAAATTGCGCCTGTTGATGGGCCGCAAAAAATATCGACCATCTCGCTCATTCGTAAACCCGTTTTCTTTTCGATGCGAGTCATGATGTGGGCAGGGATTAAGCCACGTAAACCACCGCCACAATTAAACAGGGCGATAACGGGTTCTCTTGTATCTGATTTATCTTGCATAATGATGATTGAAAGAATGGAAAAATAAGTTTGAAATATATTGTACCATGAAGCGCCCCAAAGCCCATATTGTAAAAGACAAAAAAAGACCGGGTCACCTTTTGCAAGATGAACCCGGTGCTTAGTTGAACAGGGAGGTTTCACGTTTTTTCCTAAATCGCCGTGCCTGTAAACAGGGGGGCGGGGTAAAGAAAAAAACATCGGATTTCAGGACAAGACCGCAAAACCCGCGCCTTACTCACGTAAGGTTGGGGGCGTTATAGCGTTGTGAATCTATGCTGTAAAGTGGAAAATGGCACTAAAAGGGATATTTTTACTATTTATCCCCGATTTTCTTAAAAATCACTGTTTTGGGCGGTATCTGTGAGAAATTCTTGTAAAAGTTTAATACGGTTCGAGTCTTTGCGTTCTGCGGCATAGACAAAATACACATCAACGGGAGGGCGCACGACATCATTTAGGCAGCCCTCAAGACTATCATTATTGTTAATAATATACTCTGGTAGGACAGAAAGACCCAATCCGTGCTGTGTCCCTTGAGATATTGCATGTAGGGAGTTCATACGGATAAGCTTGGTGTTGCTTTCTTCATCAACGCCTGCGGTGCGAAACAACCAGTTTTGGTCTTCAAAGGGGACGGGTACATGCGGTGGATATCCTAACAGCAGATGATTTTTAAGATCTGTGACTTTTTTAGGCATACCATGTTTTTTAAAATAATCTTTTGAGCCGCAAATTTTAAATTTAATAGCACCAAGCTTAATATGCAGTAAGTCATTCTGATCTGGTTTATAGAGACGGATGGCGGCATCGGCTTCGCGCATACCAAGATTAAAAATACGATTATCGAGGAGGAGTTGAATTTCCAGCTCAGGATATTTTTCATGCAAGTCTGATAATTTAGGTACAAGCCATGTTGACCCTAAGAACCCCGGCGCGGTAATGCGCAGCGTTCCTGTGGGTTGTGAAATGGAATCTGATAGACGGGCTTCAACCATAGAAAGTTTACCGAAGATATCAGCGGCGGTTTTTTCAAGCAGTTCTCCCGCTTCGGTTAGGACAAGGCCGCGTGCGTGACGATGAAAAAGCTTAACACCGCCAAGGCTTTCTTCAAGGCCGCTTATTTGGCGACTGATCGCAGATTGACTGAGGTCAAGGGCTGCTCCTGCATGGGTAAAGCTACCCGCCTCGGCAACAATGTGGAAAGTTCTGAGTTTATCCCAATCCATTTTTAAATCCTTTTTATTTTCTTTTTGATAGCGTTGTTGCGCTCCCAAAATATTCGTTATTTTTTATGATTTGTTACACACAAAGTAACGGAGCGTGGGGTTATGCGGCTTCTTTCTCATTATTGACTTCTAGATCGGCGAGGTATTTATCGGCCTCAAGTGCGGCCATACAGCCCATACCTGCGGCAGTAACGGCCTGACGATATGTTTTGTCTTTCACGTCCCCTGCTGCATAAATACCAGGAATTGAGGTTGCGGTTGAATCAGGGGCAGTGATTAAATATCCTTCATCATCCATTTCGAGCTTTCCTTTAAAAAGTTCTGTCGCGGGATCGTGACCGATAGCGATAAAGACGCCTTCAAGCGCCGTTAACGTTTCTTCGCCTGTTTTCGTGTTTTTTGTACGGATACCTGTGACGCCGGGTGTGTCGCCTTCATTTTTTTCTTGGCCCACTTCGATGCCTTCAATTTCTTCAACGACACTATCCCATAAGACATCAATTTTTGGATTGTCAAACAGGCGTTGTTGCATAATTTTTTCAGCGCGCAGTTCATCACGGCGATGAATAAGTGTTACCTTTTCACAAAGCTGTGAAAGGAAGAGCGCTTCTTCTACGGCGCTGTTTCCACCACCAACAACGGCAACGCGTTTGTTTCGGAAGAAAAACCCGTCACATGTTGCGCAGGCGCTTACGCCCATATTGCGGAATGTTTGTTCACTGTCGAGGCCGAGCCATCTGGCTTTGGCGCCCGTACAGATTACAACTGTGTCAGCGATAAATTCTGCACCACCGTCAGATTTGGCTTTATAGGGCTGGGAAGAAAAATCAATTTCCGTGATCATGTCATATATGGTTTTTGTGCCAACATTTTCGGCCTGTGCCTTCATTTGTTCCATCAACCATGGTCCTTGGATTGAGTCGGCAAAGCCGGGGTAATTTTCAACTTCGGTTGTGATGGTGAGCTGCCCGCCTGGTTCCATCCCTAAAACTTGAACGGGTTCTAAATTGGCGCGCGCGGCATAGATGGCGGCAGTATAGCCAGCAGGGCCAGAACCAATAATAAGCATTTTTGTTTTTATCGTGTCAGTCATTGTTATTTTTCTTTTGTGTTTAGGCGGTTGTTTACGTTTACTATTAAGAAAATGAAACAGGTATATTTACCTTTGTTTTAAGGGGGTTAGGGGGGTACGTAAAGAGGGTTCGTTAAGTTATTCTCATTCTTGTTTTTACCACATTGGCTATGTTTTTGGCGTCTTGAAGCGCAATATAGCTGAAATCCTCAAGTTTTCCGTCAAAAGAGCGTGTTGCACCAAGGGTTTTAAGATGATTGTGAAAGCGGTCAAAGCGATTAGAGCGCCCGTCTAATTCAATAATATAAACAGGCTTTCCTGTGGTGCAAGCATCTGAAATCATCGAAACACTATCTGAGGTCACCATGATATAATCAGCATGGGCGAGAATGCTATGATAGGGGTTCTCACCTGCACCATCCCAGAAATAAATATTATCGCCCGTCAGTTCGTGTTTTAAGATTTTTATATTACTGTCACCTGTGCGGCGTGATGCAGTGATCATTAGGCTAGCGTTTAAATTTTGTAATTGCTGGCAGAGCTGTCTGGTTTTCTCTTCGGTTAAAGTATGTGTACGGCTATTACCGCCAATTAAAACAGCAACACGGGGCGCAGGCATAATACCGAAAGGAGCAAATTCTTTTTTGGCTTGCGCTAGTTTTTCAGCCGTCAATCTGTTGCACGCCCCATCGGTAACAATCACATTTTTTCCGCGCAACGCATCATGGTGTGGCACGGCAACAAGGTCAAAATTCTTTGGTGAGCATTTAGGATCTTGAAGATGAACAGTAAATGTTTTGCCACCAGATTTCTTTTTGATATAGCGCGCCGCAGGAATAGCTTTGCGTCCTGCTGTAATAAGAAGGTCTGGCCATGGGGCGTTAAGGAGTGTTTCAAACGTGTAGGCCTGTTCGAACCCAATCCATGGGGTGAGAAATTTCCACGGTTGGTTTAGTTTTATTTTGACAATATGCGGGGTCAGTCCAAGCGCATCAGTGACGCCCAAACATTGATTTTCAGTACCAACCATTCCTTCGGTGAGGACCCAGCAGGAAAAATTTTCGGTTTTGCTCGATAAATTCATCTATTTGTTGTAATATAGTATATACAAAAAAGAAATGATCTTATCATAACAGGGGTCTGAAGGGGGTATCGCAAAGGGAGCGATAAAATATGAAGAAAATTAAGCTCGACCAAATTGATAAAAAAATTTTAAAGAACTTGCAAAATAACGGCCGCATGACAAATGTGAATTTGGCAAAACATGCAGGAATTTCTGCGCCGCCCTGTTTACGCCGTGTGAAAGCATTAGAAGAACATGGCTTGATCAAGTCTTATCATGCGAAATTAGATAATGCATCTTTGGGGTATTCGCTTTCAGCCTTTGTGCTTATTAAATTGAAATCGCAGGCGGAAGAGGATTTAAAAAAGTTTGAAGAAAAATGCGCAGAGATTGCACGTGTGCGTGAAGTCCATATGTTATCTGGTGATGTTGATTTTATTCTGCGCGTTGTTGCCGTGGACTGGGAAAATTACCAGCAATTTTTGTCAGAACGATTAACAACATTAGAAAATATTGAATCTGTGAAGACACTTCCATTGCTTCGATCTATTAAAGATTTAACAGGCGTACCGATTGACGTTTAACCGTAGGTGACTTCTAAAATTTCGTAATCAATTTGACCGCGTGGTGTTGTGACCTTTACGGAATCACCGACAGATTTACCAATAAGCGCGCGCGCAATAGGTGCGGTGATTGAAATTCTGCCTTCATCGGCATTGGATTCATATTCTCCAACAATTTCCACGGTTTTTTCTTCATCTGTTTCTTCATCGACGATCTGCACTTTTGCGCCAAATTTGACGGTATCGCCTGTAAAAGTGGAGGGATCAATAATTTGCGCGGCGCCAATCGCGCCTTCCAGCTCTGCAATACGGCCTTCATTAAAGCTTTGCTGCTCTTTTGCGGCGTGATATTCGGCATTTTCTTTCAGGTCGCCATGCTCACGCGCAACAGCAATCGACTCCACGATCTCAGGGCGTAGAATGGTTTTGCGCTGGTGTAGCTCTTCTGTAATGGCTTTGTAGCCATCAGGGGTAATAGGAACCTGATCCATGTTATATTCTCCAACTAACGGTCCCCTTTAAAAAACAGATCCCCGCCTGCGCGGGGATGACGTGACGGGGAAAATAAAAAACCCGCGTTAAAGCGCGGATTTAATTGAAATATAGGTATTCGGCGCTACTTCGTCAAGCGTAGCCTTATTTGGCAGGCGTAAAGGGTAAAGAGGAATGATGCGCGTTAATGCGTAAGTTCCCATGCTTATCAAGCATATAGCCAAAAGTGAACTCGACCTTTGTTTCTTCGTCGCTGTTGACGGGGGTGAAGTAATAATTACCCATGGCGATCGCGCCGTCACTATGGGTAATGATTTGCTGCTCACCAAAGCGGGCTTTTTTCCATGGTTTAATGGCAAATCCTTTATCTTCGGGAATAATTCCACCAACAAAGTATGAGAGAGCCTCTTCTTTTGTTTCACGAAATTGATCCATGGAGGCAAGGGTTGGCTTAAACAATACTTCGGAAACGCCATAAGCATAAAGCGTGTCTATATGTTCTTCGGCGGCTTTTCTGTAATCGCCTTCTTCAAGAAATATTTTGCTAATCTTTTCGATGCCTTCCGCCCATGCGGTTTGCGCCTCACGGACTTGTTTTTCTGTGATGTGCGCATAAGCGGGGCTGGTGATAAAAAATGTAGCAAGCGCGAGTAAAATAAGTTTTTTCACGATGTCTCCTGTTATTGATAAATTTATATAATCCTATTATAG
>CALHAW010000027.1 GCA_937934135.1 uncultured Alphaproteobacteria bacterium | reverse complement strand
TCATCGCTTTTCGGACACGTTCATATTCTGCTTGAAGGTTTTTCTGACTTGTTTTTTCAGTCCGACTAGCATCCTCAGAATTTGCATTCTGGTTTTGGATGAATATCTTTGTTTCTTCAACGGATGACAAATCAGAAGGGGCGCCTAGCTTGGTGGATATTTCTTCTTGCCACCTGCTTTGTATGTATCTGTACTAGAATCCGCATTGCTAACATTGAATGCGTGGCATAACTTGTTGCACCTGTTTGAATCCTGTGCGGCCCCACTCATGGCACCAACCTCTGAGCAGAACATTTAACCTTTGCTTGTACGGATAATTTATCCAAAGTGACTGTTTTTTCGCTCGAATCTGGCTCAGTCATAACAAGATCATCCGCATTATGGGATAACTCATCAAAATCAAGATTTTCCGCTTGTAAATACGCTTCCCAATCCTCTAAAACTTCAAAAAGAGAGTTCGAGCTTTCTCTCTCCAGGCGCACCATTTTTCCTAAATTTTAAGATCCTGCAAAACGCCGCTTTCCTGCGGCAATGATATCTCCATACCCGTCTTTTTGAATAAGAACGATTACGTCATCAATTTGATCATTTGGTAATGCGGCAAAGGTGAAAGATTGGGCTTTACCATCCCATGCCCCACCGTCAATTTGCGCCATAACGGAATTACTATACGTCACACTTCTTCCCTTATTTTCACCAGACGGAATATCTTGCAGATGTTTTTTTTGCGTCCCATAAATCCAGACATGGTATTGCCCTGCGGGCATAGCGGGAGCATCGAATGTGAAATCATTGCCTGCCTTTGAAATTTGTAATGATTTGATGGAGTGCGCCTTACTCAATGCGTTTTGAAGCTTTCCACGGTTAGACCCCACGAATTGAGCGCCGCCATTCACGATCATTTGCGGTGTGTAAACGCGCCCTCTGCTTTTATTATGTGCGTAAGCGCGTTGGCGATTCGTCGCAAATTCTTGCGATAAGGTGTCTTTCCAGTGCAAATGATCCCAATAGGTCACATGAAAACCAAGGGCGATAATGTTTGGATTATCACTTATTTCGCCTAATATTTTATCGGCAGGAGGGCAAGAAGAGCAGCTTTGTGAGGTAAAAAGTTCCACAACAACAGGGTTATCCGGCGCCACATCAGGCGCAGACTGTGCCTGTAAAATATTGATAAAGCTGAATATTGAGAGAATTGAGACAGAGAATATTGCGAATATTTTTTTCATTTAATGATATTCGGTCACAAAAACAATGAAGTTACAGATAACCTGACAGGGCGCATAGAATATAAATGATCCAAATAACGTATAAGACTTGACATATTTAATGAAATTTGTTTAATTCCCCCATCCTTAACATGGCAAGAATATGAGCAACATTTTAAACATCGACATGCCCGAAGCAGGCCAAAGCAAAACATATGCTTTGGCGTTGGATGATTCTGCCACGTTAAATTTGAATCCCAAAGATATTCAGGCCGTTGCATTAGGCAATGATGGTGAGTTGATTATTGAGCTTACCAATGGGGGACAAATTAATCTGATTAATTTTGAGCAATTTAACAATAGTGGGCAGTTCATTTATCTAGCGGATAATTCATTGCTTAATTTTTCTGCGCTTACTGCGCCGCCATCACAAGATATTCTTCACACTAATCTGGATAGTAGCGTTTGTGAAATTGATCCCGCGCTCTTATCACAGATTAATGAAGACGGGGATTTGGTTGTTACCTTAACGGATGGGGAAGAAATCACGATTGCAGAAGCCATGACCGTTGAAGATTCCATTGGTGAAAATGTGGCACTAACCACAACGTTGGACATCGCCCGCGATGTCGCCAACCTTGAACCAGCGGCAGGTGAACCAGACTTAAACCTGATCGCGCAAGAGCTTGCCAATCTTAATCCAGAGGCAGGCGATGGCGCATTAGGAGGGAATACAGGCTTTGGTTTTTCCAGTAACTTTACCGTTACTAATTTTGATGCGGTTGATGATGTAGGTCCCCTTGGTCCCACACAGCTTTCTTATAATGCACCAGAGTTTATTATTGAGCGCTTATTGTTACCCATTGATGCTCCTGATGGACAACCTTCATTGGTCATTGAAAATGCGATTGTTGATGAAACAAATTTTAGCAACGGCCGCTTAAGAACAGAAGGCAATATTATTGCTGATTTTGGCGCAGATGGCGCAGGCCGCATTGAGGGGAATAATAATTTTAATGCCTCTTCTCCTTTTGGTGATTTGGCGTTAACGTCTGGCGGTCGCCCTGTGACGGTTACATTTGATGCCGCCACCAATAGCTATATTGGAACATTTGAAAATAATAGCGCCGTTGCACCACTTGCCTTTGCTGCAACCACCAGATTTGCTTCATTCGCTGTACCAGAAATAACAACCGTTTTTACGCTGACGATTGATCCACAAACGGGTGACTATGTTTATACGCAATTTGAACCACTGGATCATCCCGATGCCACTGACCCAGATGATCCATTATTTTTGGATTTTGGCGTTGCGGTACTTGATCGTGATGGCGATGCGGCTAATGGAACAGTGCGTGTTACCGTTCAAGATGATGGCCCACAAATTGGTAACATTGCGCGCGCCATTGATGAGAGTGATTTTGGCTGGGAAGATCAAATTTCTGTGAAAGGAACGGTACCACATGATTTTGGTGAAGATGGTGCTGGCGCAATTACTGCAAATGGAAATTTTCAATTTATTCCACAATTTGGCGGACCAGCAGAGCAATTAACATCTGGCGGTCGCCCTGTAACTGTTACAACCACCAATGATGGCTATGTTGGTAAAATAGGAAATCAAATTGTCTTTACACTGGATATCAACCCAAAAAATGGGGACTTTATCTTTACGCAATTTGAAGCGCTAGATCATCCAGACGCCCATGATCCAGATGATATTATTTGGTTAAAATTTTATGTCGATATTGTTGATTTTGACGGCGATAAAGACACAGGGACAATTATTATTGATGTACGTGATGATGGCCCAACAATCAAAAATGTTGCGGTCGGAATTGACGAAACAAATCTAGATGGCAAAAACCAAATTTCTGTACATGGTAATGTTCATTTTGACTTTGGCGCCGATGATAAGGGCGCAACCATTCAACCCAATGGAAAATTTTCATTCCTTACAGAGGTTGAAGGATATAGCGGACAGCTCACTTCTGGGGGACATCCTGTTCATGTCACCAAAACATCTGATGGTTATGTTGGAACAGTCGGGAATAGAATTATTTTTGATCTGAGCGTCACCCCAACAACAGGTAAATTCACTTTCACGCAATTTGATACGCTTGATCACCCTGACGTCCATGATGCAAACGATGTTATCTGGCTTAAATTTGGCGTTACAGCCATTGATGGGGATGGCGATAAAAATACAGGGACGATTATTATTGATGTACGCGATGATGGCCCCAAGGCCGTTAATGACCATGCCAGCATTAGCAAAAATCAAAGCCGAACAAGCGGTAACGTCTTAAACAACGATGATTTTGGTGCCGATGGCGCAGGGCAAGTCCTGAATTCAGGAATATTTTACGGTAAGTTTGGCACGTTACATTTAAATACAGATGGTAGTTTTCATTACGTCCGTAATGGCGTAACCGGCGGAACGGATGTGTTTAAATATACAATACAAGACGCCGATGGTGACAAGGATGTTGCGGCGTTAAAAATTGATGTTGTGGCAAACCCACCTCCTCCCCCGCCGCCGCCTCCTCCTATTTTTCAAGGCGATGGTGGTGATGGTGGAACGCCGCTTGTGCTTGACCTTGATGGCGATGGCATTGAACTTACAACGCGTGAAGATGGTGTCTTATTTGATATTGATCTTGACGGTATTGCAGATCAAACCGCATGGGTACAGGCAGATGATGCCTTGCTCGCTCTTGATCGAAATGGTGATGGGATTATTAATGATCGCGGTGAATTATTTGGCGATACAGATGGATTTGATGATGGGTTTCAAAATCTTGCCAGCCTAGACAGCAATAATGATGGTAAAATTGACGCGCAAGACGCTTTGTTTGCAGACTTGATTGTTTGGCAAGATCTAAACCAAGATGGTATTTCGGATGATAATGAAATGATATCCCTGAGCGAAGCGGGTATTGTTGATATTAGCCTAAACGTGACCAAGCCTGATGACCTTTATATTGCAGGAAATTGGATTTCTGACGTCAGCACCTTTACAACAGTGGATGGCACCACGCGTAGCATTGTTGACGCATGGTTTAAATATACCAGCGGAACAGCCCTTGAAGATAACCCAGGCCGCAATATTATTTCTATTCGTGATAGCTTTGATATTGCCACAATGAATATTGAAAATATTCAAGGAAATGGTGTTTTTAAAGTAGAAGAATTTAATGACAATAATATCCTGACCCATAATGGTGAAGAAATTAATGTTACATTTGATAAAGACACCAATATCTATTTCGGTGCGACGGGTGACAAATTAATCTTTAATATTCAAGTCGAAGAAAATGGTGATTACCAATTTAATTTATTCGATAGTATTGATCAGGCACTTTCTGGAGATTTCCATGAAACTATTACGTTACAGTTTGGTGTATCAAATAATAACAACGCCGACGAAAATGGGTTTATTAATATTGATGTAAAGGGCATGGGATATCATTTTGCGAATGCGTCATCAAACGACAGCATTGATGTGAACACGTTACTTGAGGGGCATGATAATATCAGCGCGTCACTTGATCAATTTGTTGAAAGCACAACAACTGAAGAAAAAATTGAAGAGATCATCAATCAACCACTTGCCAATTTTAACGCTTCGGCGCGCCTTAATGAGATTTCAAATCAACAAAGTGACGTAATTTAAATTATTGAAAGTTTGCGGTAAGCACTTCGTATCCATGCTGTGTTTCTTTTTTCTTATCTAAAACCTGCTCCTTATAAATTTCGCATGCCACGGTTTGAGGTTCTGCCTTGCAAAATTTTTGAAGCGCTTCCAGATTCATTTTTAACGGGTCGATGATTTGAGCGTCCATGCTTCCTTGAACCCGCCCTTGATCAGCATATACCGAAGGAACATGCAGACATACACATAAACACATCATACTCAGGCGGGCAAACATGTCCCTCTCCCTTATTTTCACACAATAAAACGAATAAGAGAGTCGTACGAAATTAATATGGCAACATCAAGGATATTTTCTATATTTCTGACAAAAGGGTAACCGCCTGAACTGCCCGTTTCCAGTATTTCAGGCATTTTTGGGCTGTTTCCTTGTCTAGCTCTGGCTGATAGCTTTGATCTTGTTGCCAAACCTTTGAAATATCATCAAAATCTTTGTAAATGCCCCTGTGAAGCCCCGCCAAAAAAGCAGCACCCAGCGCTGTTGTTTCGGTTATTTTAGGAACATCAATTTTTACACCAGTAATATCTGCCAGCATTTGACATACCATGATATTGCTCACCAGACCGCCATCAACGCGCAGTTTTTGGATATTCATCTGTGAATCCTCCAAAAACGCATCCATTAAATCATGTGTTTGGTAAGCCTGTGCCTCTAACGCGGCGCGGGTTATATGCCCCTTATTACTGTCACGCGTTAAGCCCATAATCGCAGCATGCGCATTGGGATTCCAATAAGGCGCACCTAAGCCTGTAAAGGCCGGAACGAAATAAACACCTTCACTACTATCCACACTGCGCGCAAGGGCTTCGCTCTCTTTCGCATTATCAAAAAAACCCATATTATCACGTAGCCATTGAATAGCGGCGCCCGCAACAAAGATAGAGCCTTCCAATGCGTATGTAATATCACCATTTAAACGATAGGCCACGGTCGTTAAAAGACGGTTTTTAGATTGTATATAATCAGGCCCAATATTCATCAGGGCAAAACATCCTGTTCCGTATGTTGATTTCACCATCCCTTTTTCAAAGCAAGCCTGACCAATTAAAGCCGCCTGTTGATCACCCGCCATACCAGTAATAGGGATATTTTTTCCCGCAATAGTAGCATGACCAAAGTCATGGCAGTTATCATACACTTCGGGCAGTAAGCTGTGCGGAATGTCAAAAAGCGCTAAAAGCTCTTCATCCCATTTTTGCTCTACGATATTATACAGCATTGTGCGGGACGCATTTGTGACATCTGTTTTATGGCTCACGCCCCCTGTTAAGTGCCATAGTAAAAAGCAATCAATCGTACCAAAGAGCAGCGCGCCCTTCTCCGCCCGCTCTCTTACGCCATCAACATTATCCAATATCCATTTTATTTTTGTAGCCGAAAAATACGGATCTAGCAGCAATCCTGTTTTGGAGCGCACCAGCGCTTCGTGACCTTGCTCTTTCAACGCGGCGCAATAATCTGCCGTACGGCGATCTTGCCATACGATCGCATGATAAACAGGTTCCCCCGTTTCACGATCCCAGATAACGCTTGTCTCACGTTGATTGGTAATACCAATAGCAGCAATCTCATTATCAGAAATTTTTAAAACTTCTTCACAAACCCCTATTGTGTCATGCCAGATTTGATTAGCGTCTTGTTCTACCCAACCTTTATGAGGATAAAAAAGCTGTAATTCTTTTTGGCACGTTTCTAAAATTTCACCAGCGGTTGAGAATAAAATAGCGCGGGAGCTTGTTGTCCCTTGATCAATGGCCAGAAGCGTTTTCATATCGATCTTCCTGCGTTTCAACAATTTGCATTAATGTGGGCCATGCGCGTTCAAGGGCATTAAATGTTTCTTGGGAAATATGCAGTCCCATTTTTGACCGTCGCCACAAAACATCCTCAAGCGTATGGGCAAATTCATATTTAATCAGATAACGTATTTCAGTTTCGTACAAGCCATCACCATAATGCGTTCCCATTTGCGGTAGACTTGAAATATTTTCTAGCAATTTTTCAATACGGCTTCCATAGGCGCGGGCATAACGGGAAATCGTATTTTTGGGTAAAAATAAATATTGTGTTTGTTTCGCCGCAATAAATTCATCAAAATCTATATCAATGTCACCACCGGGGAGCGGTACATATTCAGTCCATGCGGGCATTTTCTGGTTTGGATAAAACGTGGTTAAGCGATCAACCACTTCTTGTCCTAATTTACGGTAGGTTGTGATTTTCCCGCCAAAAACAGATAAAATGGGCGGGCCAAAGCTTTCATCCATATAAAGCTTATAATCCCGTGTCACTTTAGACGCGCTTTTGTGACCATCATCTAATAAAGAGCGCACACCGCTATAACTCCATACAATATCAGATGCGGAAATTTCTTTTTTGAAGGAATGATTAACGGCGTGAAGTAAATAATCAATTTCTTCCTGACTAATCACGGCTTGATCTGCTTCGCCATCATAAGGAACATCCGTTGTCCCCACCAATGTAAAACGTCCCTCATAAGGAATGGTAAAAATAATGCGCCCATCAGATTGCTGTAAAATAAACGCGTCATCGCTTTCATAAAGCTTATTGATAACAATGTGACTGCCCTTTACCAAACGCACCTTTGGTGTAGCCGCAGACACCACTTCAGACATATCCAGCAAGCTTCGAACCCATGGGCCGCCCGCATTAACTATCATTTTTGCCGTAACTTGAAACTGATCACCATTGAGCATGTTTTGCAAACTTATCTGCCAGTGCGCTTTATCGTCTGACGCGGTCAAGTTAATGCAGGCCGTGCGCGGCATAATAACCGCGCCGCGCTCATACGCATCCACCGTATTTAACGCAACAAGGCGTGAATCTTCCACCCAACAATCAGAATAAGAAAAACCACGAACGTAGCTATCTTTTAATGGATCACCAAGGGATGCGGTTGCAAAATCAAGCGCCTCACTTTTGGGAAGTGTTTTTTTACCCCCTAAAAAATCATACAGCTTTAAACCTGCTTTAATCATCCAATAGGGGCGCAAATGTTGGTCATGGGGCAGTATAAATTTCATTGGCCAAATAATATGGGGCGCTTTTTTACGTAGCACTTCACGCTCACGCAAAGATTCATCAACAAGGCGAAATTCATAATGTTCTAAATAACGTAAACCGCCGTGAATAAGTTTGGTGCTAGCGGAAGATGTTGCACCGGCCAAATCCTGCGCCTCAACCAGGAGGACAGATAAGCCGCGCCCTGCCGCGTCACGGGCAATTCCTGCTCCGTTAATTCCCCCACCAATGACGCATAAATCATAATCAACCATAAATATGATTCTACATGACATAGCAAAAACAGCAATATCGTATATGGGGACGATTTCACCTTAACTCTTTGAATTTTATAAGACTCTTGCCAAAATTTACTCTTGTTTTCCTTAACAAGCCACAGGGCGAATTTCTATTGCCTTTACGATTAAAATTAATGATTTGCCTTATTCTGCTTTGCCCCCTGCAATACAGCACCGTGCATGCAGATAATTCAACCAATGTAACGGGTGCGTTAGGACTTATCACCGTCCCTAATGCCCGTATGGAAAAACAGGGTACAGCGCGCATTGGCGTGGGATATAGCGATCCCTACACCCATGGATTTATCGGATTTCAATTCACAGATTATCTTTATGCTGGCCTGCGGCAGACCACCGAAGGATCAGGCTTTGGCAATTCAGCGGAAAACCTGCTCCCTGGCCTTGATCTTAAAGTACGTTTGATGGAGGAAACAAAGAACCGCCCCGCGATTGTTTTGGGATTTGAATCTGCTATTGGTCACACCCAAACGGGAAGTGAATATATTGCCTTATCAAAACGCTATAATAATTTTGATTTTACAGGTGGTATTGCATGGGGGCGCCTGGGCAGTGCGGGGCATATTAAAAACCCGCTCAGTTTTATTTCTCATTTTGATCAAGACCGCAATCTTGGCGCCAATGCATCCCAGAATACCAGCGATTGGTTTACAGGAGAGCAAATTGGTTTTTTTGGTGGTGTTGAATATGACACACGCCTTAAAGATGTATCTGTAAAGGCGGAATATGGCGCAGATGATTACACCGCTGCGCAATTAACCGCTGGCTTTGACGCCCCTGACCCATGGGCCATTGGTTTAAATTATCAACCATGGAATAGCATTGACCTTGGTATTGGTGTGATTGGTGGGGAACAAGTAATGGCACGGCTTTCTGTTCAAAATAAGCTGCAAAACTGGGGCGGGCGTCCGTCCCCCCAACAACAATCTGTAGATCTTCGCTCCCCGCGGCCAACGGATCGAAAAATAAAGAAAGGGCCCACACGGCTTGGCCTATCTGCATATAGCCCCATTTCCCATCAAATTGGCCGCACCGCCCGTCTTCATGCCGATAAAATGCAGCCCGACCAAGAAGACATCACAATCAAACTTCATCATAAAGGCCTAAAAGGCCCTGTTGTGACGTTGATCCGCAGTGATTTAGAAAAAGCAGTGTTGCATAAGGCGAAAACACCCGAAGAAATTTGGCATGATGCACATATTGCAAAAAATAAAGATGGTATTTTTTCTTTTAAGCGTGAACGTAAAAAAGAAAAATCATTAAGGCTTATCTTGCATAATCAAATAAGCTTATCACAATTTGATACGGCCCCGCTTTATCGCACATCAATCCTTACTGAATATGATCGCCCGCTTAAATATGGATTTTTAGTCGGCGGTAGAGCACGCCTAAATATTGCAGATAATCTGAAGCGATTACGCGAAGTGCAAACCTTGCAAACATCCAATCTTCGCAGTGATGAGGAAGCCTTTGCCATGCAATTCATAGCGATTGATCAATTTTATAGCGGTTGGCTGCATAGCATTAATAGTGATACGCATATCGCGCTGACGGGGGGATATTTAGAAGAAATGTTTAGCGGGTATGGAGGTGAAATCCTTTATCGTCCTTTCGATAAAAATTATGCCATTGGCGTAGAAGCGTTTAAAGCGCAAAAGCGTACCCCTGGCAAGGCGTTTGGCGTTCAAGAAAATTTAAACGATGACCTTACGACGGCGCATCTCAACTTATTTTATGAACCGCCCAACAAAGACATGACTTTTTATCTAAAGGCTGGGCGTTTTCTTGCGGGTGATTATGGGGCGACGGCGGGGTTACAAACCACTTTTAATAACGGCGCGCAGTTAGAAGGATTCATCACGCAAACGAATGAAGAAGATTTAACATTATTGGGTAATGTAAGTGACACATTTGGCGGCATCCGTCTTCGTCTACCAATAGGCAATGCACCGCTTATTCCCCATGGCAGTGAAATACGCCTTGATGCAGAACCTTTTTCCCGTGGGACAGGACAAGTGTTAGACCGCCCACTCCAATTATATGAAGTTACTGAACCACTTTCCGCGCGTCGGATTCAGCAAAGTTGGCATTCCCTTCTTGATTAACTTGATCCAGCGCTTCACCCTTCACAAATTTTTCTTCTGCTAATTGGTTTGATGTTTCACCTGTTGGTTGATTGGCATTGCGCGCTTCTAATAAAATACGCATGACAGTTTTTCCAATATTTTCAACATGTGCAACCATCGCATCACGGGTCATTTCAAAATCTTGGGGGTTATAGGCGCTCTTTCTAAAAAACTCATACCCCACACAAATGACGCCGCCCGCATTAATCACATAGTCAGGCACATATAAAATATCACGATCAACCAGCATTTTTTCATGATGCGCAGAATGTAATTGGTTGTTCGCCATACCTGCAACAATACCAACCTTTAATTGTGGAATAGTATCATCATTCAAAATACCACCCATGGCACATGGCACAAACACATCGGCCTCTACCCCATAAATTTCATCTGGAGTGACAACGCGCACTGTTGGGATATCTTCTTTTATGCGTTCTAACGCCTCTTGGTTCACATCTGTTACAATCAAATTAACACCATCTTGTTGTAATAAGCGACAAATTTCATAGCCCACTGCGCCCACCCCTTGCACCGCCGCCGTTAAGCCTTTGAGTGGGAATTTTTGATCATGGCGATAATCCACCGCCGCCTTAATACCGTGATAACAGCCTAGCGCCGTCATTGGCGATGGATTGCCGCCTAATTCACCATATTCATTCCCCTCTAATGCTTCAGGGGGAAGCCCCACAACACATTCTGTTTGTGTGGCAATGGCGACCATATCTTCTTCTGTCGTTCCACTATCTTCCGCAGTGACGTATGCACCATCAAAGCTAGCGACGGCCTCACCCAAAGATTGCATTAATTTTTCTGTTTTTTGTGTTTGTGGATCACCAATAATAACGGCTTTACCCCCACCAAGAGGAAGGCCCGCCATCGCATTTTTATAAGTCATGCCTTTTGATAAGCGGATCACGTCATTAATCGCCTCCAGCTCGCTCGTATATTGTCGCATACGGCATCCCCCCAGCGCCGGGCCAAGATTTGTATTATGTACCGCGATGAAGGCTATAATATCATCCTCTAACACAAAACGGCGTACATATTCATGATCATCATAATCAGGAAATTCTTTTAAAATTTCAGGGTTCAAATCTTGGTAGGTCATGTACACATCCACTTTTTATTTTTTTATTGAGGAAGATATAGCTAAATTTCAAAAAAAAAGCCACCCGTTTTCGTAAAAACAGGTGGCAAGTTCACTATGGATATTAAATCGGTTTAATTAAACTTTACTATCTATCTATCTATTAAGCTTTCGTCCCTTTGACCGCCTTTAAATGCCCCTAAAAGAAATCGCAGGTGGGAATAAACCCCGTTAAACCTTCTATATATTAAGTATAGTAAATTAATTATGTTAAATGCAAAAATTTAAAAATAATCTATTTAAGTGATTGATTCTAAAATATTTTTTAGATTCAATAGATCTTCGGGCATATCCGACTTAAAGTGCATTTCTTCGCCAGAAATGGGGTGAATAAACCCAATTTCTGCCGCATGAAGGGCTTGGCGGGAAAAACTCATGATTTTGGCAATACTACCATCTTCATACCCTGCTCTTTTTAAAAGGGCGCTTCCTTCTTGTTGTGGCAATCCATAAAGCGGGTCACCTATTAAGGGGTGTTTGATATGTTGCATATGAACCCGTATCTGATGGGTACGTCCAGTTTCTAAACGGCATTCAAACAATGTGACGGCGTCATGATAACTCTCCGCAATTTGATAATGGGTAACGGCGTCACGGCCGCTGCTTTTTTGAATTGCCATTTTCAAACGATTTGAAGAATGACGACCAACGGGTAAATCAATTTTACCCTTAATCAATGTCGGCACTTTCCAGCAAAATAATTTATATAAACGATAAAGCGATTTATCCTGTAATTGCACGCTCAACCCCTGATGCGCTTTATCATGTTTTGCCACAACCAAAAGGCCGCTTGTATCTTTATCAATGCGGTGAACAATACCGGGACGTTTAACGCCGCCTATCCCGGACAGGCTATCACCACAATGATGTAACAATGCGTTGACCAATGTACCGTCAAAATTTCCAACAGCAGGGTGAACAACCATGCCGACAGCTTTATTGATGACCAATACATCATCATCTTCATACATAATATTCAGCGGAATATCTTGTGGCTTTGGCGTATCATCAACCGCAGGCGGGATAGTCATTTTTAATTCTTGCCCGCCTTCTACCTTAAAAGAACAGGTTGTTTTTACGACACCCGCTAGCGTTACTTTTCCCGCTTCGATCAATGCCTGAATACGGGCGCGGGACATATCCTGCACCTGATCTGCGATTGCCTTATCCAGCCGCGTTAATGGATAGCCTTCGGGCAAGATAATTTCGATATTTTGTTCCATATTACTTTTGTTCTTTCGTCGGCACACACGGGTCCGTATAATTTTCAAATGCGGGGGAAAATAAGATCCACCCTTCATTAATGGGCGCAATATTCCGCGCCTCTTCGATATTTGCGGGCGGGATAAATTGTTTCATGCCGATAATCACATGCTCCCCTGATGGTCCCTTTAAAAATTGATTAGCAAACAGTTTATCGGCGCCCTTAAAGCTATCTTTATAAAGCACATCACCACGCGGCGATAGGGTCAACAAACGTAAATGTGCCTTAGATTGTTTTTTATTTTTTATCGCACGCCCTTCCATCAAAATAGAGATCAAACCATTTTCATCCCTGCGCAAACCACGGACATGATAATCATGATTTCCTGTATAAAAGCGCTGCCATAGTGGCGCGGCATTCGCCCTGACTTTCATAATCCATGCGGATCTTTTATCGCCAAAAAAGGATTGCGTATGTCCCGCCACCAGATACCCCCCATCATCCAGCGCAATAGTATGATTAAGCGATGCGTTAACGCCCCGCACATATTCTTTCTGCCACCCTGCCTTGCCATCTTCCCTTAAATTAAACAACCACCCTGCGTAACGTCCATCCTCTTTTTCGATAGAGCCTGTGACAATATGTCCTCTTTCAAGGGTTTGCGGCAGCCGTAATATATTTTCAAAAATAGTATCGTGATCCAGCGCATATTTTTTATCCCACGGGGAAAATCCATCAATATTCACCTGATAGGCCGTTGCAGATTTTTTTCCTTTGCTATCGATACGATCAACCGCAACAAGATACCCTTTTTTATCGCGGGTAAAATCAATAGATTTAGCAAAAGAATTATATCCGGGTGTAAAGAACGGCGTACGGCGAAGGCGTTTTCCATTCCGATCATATTGCGCCACATAAAAACCACGGCCTTTTCCCGGTTGTTCAATATTCCCCAAAACCAAATAGCCATATTTATTTTTCAATAGGTCAACCGCCTGATGTGGATATTGGCTTTTTTCATGCACGTGCCAGATTATTTGGCCTTTATGGGTCAGGTGTGCCAAAAATGGAAAAGATTGGCTGGCTGTATTTTTATAATTACCGAGCAAGACATAGCTTTTTTCCTTACTATTTTGGCGAACATGTCCGAAATCTGCATCAATCACATTATCAATACCCGCCAGTTTATAAGAAGCTTCGGCGATAATAGGTGTTTTAAACTCAGGATCTTCTAATGTGATAATCTGAGTCGGCGTAATCTCGCACTGATCAGCGCCTTCATTGGTTTGCGCCTGTGCCTGCCCCATGAGAGGGGATAGGGAAAAAACAAGGAAAGTCAGGAATAAAGCTTTTGCGTTCATAGTGTGAAGTGTAGAGTGATATTCAATAAAAGTCACGTTTTTGAACAGAAATAGATCTTAAAAACCCAATGAAAATCCTTATCATCAGCGACGCATGGAAGCCCCAAGTAAATGGTGTTGTTCGTACCTATGAGTATCTAAAGGAAACATTAGAGCGCGCAGGCCATGACGTTAAAGTCATTGGTCCACGTGATTTTTCAGAACGCTTTGCCATGCCGGGTTATAAAGAAATTGACCTTGTCCCCCTGTGCAAAAAGCATTTAACACAAATCATTAGGGGGTATAATGCCGATACCATCCATATTGCAACCGAAGGGCCGATTGGGTGGGCGGCACGGCGATATTGCATTAAAAATAAAGTTAAATTCACCAGCAGTTACCACACGCAATTTCCCGAATATGCGGCAAAACGTGTTGGGAATCATTTTCCTTTTTTACAAACACTCACCCATCAGATTTGCGTAGGGTTAATTAAAACATTTCATGCTCCATCAACATCATTATTGGTAACAACCAAAAGCATGGCGGATGAATTAAAAAAATGGGGTGTCAAAACACCAATTCAAAATTTCACCCGCGGTATTGATATCAATTTATTTCATCCCGGTGAAGCAACATTATTTGAAGATTTACCGCGCCCCATTGCGCTTTATGTTGGGCGTTTAGCGATTGAAAAAAGCGTTGAAGATTTTTTAAGCATGGATTGGCACGGCAGTAAAGTAGTGGTTGGCCATGGGCCTGATTCAGACATGTTGCGTAAAAAATACCCCGACATTATTTTTGCGGGTAAAAAAACGGGAAAAGAGCTTGCTGAATATTACAGATCCAGCGATGTGTTTATGTTTCCTTCACGCACTGATACGTTTGGCATTGTCCTGATTGAGGCCTTGGCCTGTGGCCTGCCGATTGCCGCGCATGATGTGATTGGCCCGCGTGACGTGGTAACAGACGCCTCGTTAGGCGCGCTACACGATGACCTATCACGCGCAGCGCAAGCAGCCATAGCGGGCAACGGCACACCCCAAGACCGATACCAGCACGTGATTAAGAATTATAGCTGGGACAAGGCAATGGATCAGTTCATCAAAGCATCCCAAGAAACATTAGACAAAACATTAAAAACGGTGAAATCCGAAAAAACACTTGAAAAAGCAGGCTAATTCCTATTTCTTATGACTTCATCGTATGAGGATGTGCCTTGCCTTAAGAAAAGACACATCAACCAGCGTCCCTCCCGTTTACGGGAATGACGCATTTTTACTATAGTCCGCGGGCCTGCCCGCATGACAAGATTTTAAAGAATGGGCGGTTAGCTCAGCGGTAGAGCACTTCCCCGACACGGAAGGGGTCACTGGTTCAATCCCAGTACCGCCCACCATTTAAATTTTTTAGTCACGTAGGAAGCCATACTCAAACACAAGGGGGCGTAGTTTATCGCTTAATTGGGCATAGGCGGTTTCGAAGGTGGTGAAGTCCGTTTCAGGGGCGTTGCCTTCTTTGTTGCGTGCTTTTAAGGCATTGCGGATTTGATACCAGCCGACATCGGCGCGGTTAAGCTTATAATCTTCACGGATGTTATGCGGGTCTGTTTGGGTGAAATACGCCTTCCACAGATCACGCCCTGCATCCAAAACGGCCTTCGCTTCATCAGATAGTTTTTTGTTCGATAGATAATCCACCATGAAGTTTGATTCAAAGCGTTCGGGCGCGTTTACTTCGCTTTCTGTATAGGGAATAAAATGATTGACGATTGACCATGTTTTATCATTCCATTCCAACCCATCCGCACTGGCGGTGAGATTAGAGCCATTGAATAACATCCATAACAGACAATCATTGATAAATTCGTCTGGTAAGTCCTGATTAGGTTGCAAAAATTGGTCACGGTCATTGACCCAAGTTTGCTTGATTAGCAAGCGTACCGAAAAAACAACCCCTGTTTTCCATAGATTATCTCTTGTGATATGGTATCCATTAGCTGTACTAAAAGCAGATGAGAAGATAGCCGTTTGTTTACCTGCATTTTGTAAATCATTGCTATTACAGTAAATATAACCGATTGCGTTTTCTGCCCAGGTTTTAGCCCGCGGATTCGCAGAAGTTGTTGGAGTTATTGCATTTTTTAGAGGGATAACATCAATATTATTAGCTTTAGGTCTTTTAACCCATTTATTCAAAAACTCATTATTGGGAATATTATAAAATTTCTTTTCACCAATTTCTTGTGCATTTTTATCTAAAATTTCAACACTTATTTCAGTAATAGGCGTTTTCTTTTTGGCATTTTGATTTGTTTTCCAAATCAAAAAACCAATCGGGAAATTGCCTTTTAAATCATCAAAAGATTTACTCGGAACAATAAACCCGTCTTTAAATTCAGCATTCCAAACTTGCCTAAACTTCTCAAAGTTAGGGGCATTTACGTATTTTAATTTACTAAACATCGCCAATGTAGCGGTTGGCATTTCTTTGGCAATACGTGCGACAAATTGCGTAAATAGCTCTTTGCTTGCTTTGCCGTATTCTTGCATTGCCGTACTTGCAAATTTCGTCGTTGCTACATCTGTTTTACCCGCATTGCCTTGGGAATTAGGCGCCTCCGCATAAGGCGGGTTAATCAATACCAAGAGTTTTTTGCCTTCGGCTATGGCATCGCGCAAACCTTGGGGCATTTTATTGGTTAGGGTGTAATCAATTTCTCCTTCATCGGTTATATCATCATTGAGGTAATCATATTGAAAGCGTTCCGCCGCGACGCAAGTTTTGGTGGCGCGCATCACATCCACGTCATCTTGGTCAAGGGTGGACATGTAAATATTACGGTGATTTGAATGTTTGACTTCCAAATTTCCCACGCCGCAACACATATCCCATACCACATAATTTTTCTGCCAGTTTTTGCCCAATGTTTCACTTAATTTATCATACGCCTTATCCACCACGTTTAACGGTGTGTAATAGGCGCCTTTAAAGCTACGCTCATCCGTAGCAATTAATGAATCACGGCGTTCCAGTAAGTAGTTACGATATTCTTCTTTAGGGGGTTTGTGATAGATTGCCCAAAAACGGCGATAGCCTTCTTTGGAGCTTAGCTCGTACAATTTACCTTCCAACATAAAAACAGGTGCGTTATTTTTGTGGAGCAATTCGGCAGGTAAGTTTTGATGGGTAGAAACACTTCCATCATGCATAATATCAGCAAAGAAAAGCAGGGCGTAATCATCCTCATCAACATCACGAATTTCACGTCCAATCATTTCAACCCATTTATCGAAAACTTGTTTTAGGTTATCGGGGGTGATTTGCGTACGGATAATATCGCCCGATTTAATCGCCGCCTTAACGGTGTTAATAAATTCTTCTTCATGGGTTTCAATTTTAAAGGACACAAAATGCGTCCCGATATAGGCGGATACTTTATCCAGTGCCTCTTGCGTATATTGGCTGGCGGATTTACCCCATTTAATGTCCTTTTTCTTCAATAGAGGCAGAACATCTTCAGTTTTCATCAATGCTGCTTTTTCGGCATCAATGGCGGCAAGGAAAGGCGGAATTTTTTCACCCGCATTTAACGCCACCTGCACGTAATGAAGTAATTGCGTGAACATCTTATAACTGGACGTATTGGCTTTATCTTTGGCTTCAAACCATATTTCATCGGTGCGGATGTCGATCAGACCTTTGGTATAACTTTTTAACCCTAAAGCCTTAATGTAAATATCTTTTACATCTTCTTCGGTTTTGGCGTTTTGGAGGTTTTTATAAAGACCGTATTTTGACATTATGGTATATTCTTTGCTTATGGTGACTCTTTTTGCGCATCAACTCTACTATAAAATAGATTCAGGGAATAGGTATGATCCCCTTTGGACACAATATAATCAAAAGCAACATTTGTGATTTTGTTCTTATGGATCAAGATATTGTAAGATATAATATTATCGTAATTTATCGTTAAAGAAACATATCCATGCTTAAAAAACTGACTATTGATCAATTTGTTATCATTCAACAGCAAGATCTATATTTTAAAGACCGTCTCACGATCTTAACCGGGCAGACGGGTGCAGGTAAATCAATCCTCCTGAGTGCGATGGCGTTAATATTGGGCGGCCCGTCCACACCAAAGTCCATTCGCGCCGGTCATGATGAATCAAAATTTGAAGCGGTGATGAACCCACCCAAAACCAATCCTGTCTGGAATATGTTGATTCAAGAAAGATATAGCGCCGCTGCGGATGATGAATTTATTATCAAACGCACCATGCGCCCGTTAACGGAACAACAGGCCGAAGAAGAAAATCAGGCCATGAAAAAGGCCAAAGAAAACAAACGGACATATATCGCCCCGGATGAAGGAATCGGCAATGATATCGTGACCATTAATGACAAACCTGCGCCTTTAAAATTTTTAAAGGCAATGGGGATTCACCTTGTTGAAATTCATGGGCAGTTTGCCAATCAAGAGCTGTTAAAACCTGCTAATCAGCTTTTCTTGCTCGATGAATTTGGCGCATTTGATAAGGAATATTTTGACAATGTTGCCGAAGCGTTGGAGCGCGTTAAAAAATATAAAAACGCATTGGATGAAGAAAAATTATTCCTCGCCAAACATAAAGGCCGCGTTTTAAAACGGATCGAAGATATTGTTGCCAAATTTGAAACAATTAACATGCGTGTCGGCCTTATCGAAGAAGTCAAAGAAGAATACGCAAAATTAATTACAGCGCGCGACACGATGGAGGCGTTCCAGCGGATTTTAGGGCGTTTAATCTCTGCCAACGGTATTGTTGTATCCCTATCTGGTGCAAAAGAAACATTGTCCAAACAACAAAATCTTGAAGAAGATAAGATGGTTAATCTCTACAAGTACTTAGACGGCGCACTGGATAATGCCCGAAAAGCAGTAGATGAGATGAACACCCTTGTCCCCCAATATGAAATTGATCTGGACCCGATTGAAAGATGTGAAGAAGTACTGCGCACGTTAAAATCGCTCGGCGTTGAAAATAAAGTGCCGTTTGAAAATCTCGAAAAATTTTTTGTAGATATGGACACGAAATTAAAACGCGTCCGTAATGGCCGTAATAAATTAGAAGAAATAGATGCCGAACTTCGCAAAGCCAAAGAAGATTATCGTCATCATGCCGGTATCCTTACAGAAAAAAGGAAAGAAGCAGGAAAGTCGCTTGGCGATATTATCACAGCGGAACTGCCACCATTAAAATTAGAAAAAGCACAATTTGTGGTTGACGTCAAAGAAGACCCCAAAATGGCATGGACAGAAAAAGGCTTTAACAGCGTTACCTTCACTGCACGAATGAATCCGGGATCCCCCTTTACACCAATCTCTGAGACTGCATCAGGAGGGGAATTAGCACGGATGATCCTGGGCCTGAAAGTTGTCCTTCAGGAAGTTCAAATGACCCCAACCCTTGTCTTTGATGAAGTCGATACAGGGATTGGTGGTGACGCCGCCGCCGCCGTGGGGGAACGCCTTGCAATGCTATCTGACAGCACACAAGTTTTGGTCATTACCCATAGTCCGCAGGTTGCCTCACGCGGCGAACAGCATCTGCATATTATGAAAGAATCTGATGATGATAAGACAGTTTCTTCCGTACATGAATTAACAGGCACGGAACGCGTTGATGAACTATCCCGTATGTTAGCCGGGGCGCAATTAACTGATGAATCGCGCGCCGCCGCACAAAGCCTGATTGATGAAGCGGCAAAAAGTGCCAAAGAGCGCCGTGACGCAAAAGCACAAGCCTCTGCTTAAGGTATAATTTCTTCACCTGCATAATCAAAAATTTTACCGCTCTGCTCGACCGTTATCTCATTAATAACAGAAAGCATCTTCTCTACTGCATACTCTGGTGAAAATAAGGTTTGATGGGGGACACTCCCTTGGAATGGTTTTGATAAATTTGTATCAACCGTTCCAGGATGTAGGCCAATAATCACACTATGTTTATAGCGCCGCGCTATTTCAATCGCCGCATTTTTAATAAGCATATTAAGCGCCGCTTTTGACGCCCGATACGCATACCAACCGCCCAGCCGGTTATCCGATATGCTGCCCACCCGCGCCGATAGCGCAGCAAAAACGGACCGCTTATCTTTATGTAATTTAGGCAAGAAATACTTCATAACCAGTGCCGGTCCAAAACTATTAATGGCAAAAACATCCTGAAAATGCCGTAAAGATAAATCCCGCAATCCTTTTTCCGGCTGTAAATCATCATCATGCAATATGCCCGTTGCAACAATAATCATATCCAACTTAATATGATCTGGAATAGCGCGCGCCGCCGCCTTAATAGAGGACTCATTTGTTAAATCAAGGGGATGATACATAAGGGTTTTATGCGTTAATAAAGGTGCTTTTCGTGAAAAACCATATAGCGTTTCCACCTGATTTGATTGGATCAAGCGCTTTAAAAACGCATCGCCAATGCCACCAGACGCACCAATAACGGCAATGTTTAGATTAGTACCAAAATTTTCCAAAGACATCCCCCATCTTGCTGCAAAAAATCATAGCATTTTGGGTCAAAAGCCAATAATGATATCTCTGTCATGTTCACAAAAATTGGAAAAATCAAAAAATTTCTAAAACCCAGCAAGGAGCTTTTTTGGGCTTGGGTTGCGTATCAGGCAGTTAAAGGCACACTCACAACATCTTTTATCTGGATTCCAGCAATTATTTACTGGCTTAACCATTAAAAGACGGACCGCTATATTTTCATAAATGCCTCCGTCAAAACGGCTTTAAGGCCCTAAAAATCAACTTTAAGTTGTTTAATATAATTTTAGTCTTGATATACTCATAGTATAGGAAAGAATATATTAACCTGTCCATGCTATTATAATACTAAGAATGTTGGCATTTAGCTTGCATTATAACAATGAAGGATTCATTGGGATTTTATAGAAAATAAATGGGAAATGACATTGTATTAGGATCAGGATTGCGTAACGCTTTAACTAGTTTAAAGCGAACCAATAATGCGATCGATATCAGCTCCCTCCGCTTGGCAACAGGAAACCGTGTAAATTCGGCTCTAGATCAACCTCAAAACTTCTTTCAAGCAACCAGTTTACGCCACACGAATGAGAATTTTACAAGTATCTTAGAAAAATCCCAGTTGGGTGCGCGCACAATCCAAGAAGCCCTTAGCGGATTAGAAACCATTGAAAATATTTTAAATCTTGCTGAGCTTAAAGCGCTTGAGGCGCAAGACGCCTTGCTTGAAACATCCTCTGCTCTTACCAATCTCATTTTAGAGGACGAGCCTGTCGCTTATTTCCGCCTTAATGATGTCACCTCTACAACGGCAACGAACCTTGGAACATTGGGCGCAGGGGGCGATGGTGTTAATACCAATGGCGTCACACAAGGCGATGAAATCTTATTTTTTGGCGCAGGGGGAAAACCTGCACAATTTAATGGCAACAACCAATTTATTGCGATCCCTAATGACGACTCCATCAATACACCAGGCCCTTTCCCAGAAAGAACTGTAGAACTTATTTTTAATGCGAATACTGTTTCAGGGCGGCAGGTTCTCTTTGAAGAAGGCGGTACAGTGAATAGTTTAAACATCTATATTGATGAAGGCCGTTTGCATGTTAATGGCCGCACCAGATCCAATGGTGGGTTTGGCCCTATAAATCTGAGCGCTCCCATTGAGGCTGGTGTCTCTTATCATGTCGCTTTTACGCAAGATGGCCCAGGATCACGATTCACCGGTTTTCTAAATGGTGAATCCTTCGGTAGTGTCGATATTGGCGGCGCCTTTATTGGAAATCACCCCAATCAAAATGGTATTGGCGCTGTGAATAACAATATTTATTTCCATGATGATGGCCCCGGAAATGCGCCTGCACGCGGCAATGGTAGCTTTGCCTTTGACGGCCAAATATCTGACGTTGCCATTTATAACACAATTCTTGATACCAATGATTTTAGAGCGCGCTATGAAGCAACCTCCCTCCCCCTTTCTGAAAAATTCCGCTTAGATTCAGTAAAATTTTTAGAACAAGTGGAAAGCGTTACAAAAGATGCAAGTTTTAGGGGCATAAACCTCTTACGAAATGAAGATCTTTTGATTAATTTCGATGATGAGAATGAAAGCAAATTACGGGTTAATGGTGATAATTTTAGCATTGAATCCCTTGGCCTGGGGGACATTAATTTCCAACGTCCTTCACAGGTCGAAAATGCTATCCGCAATATCCGAAATGCGATTGATCAAGTACGTGAATATGCCACCAGCCTATCAAGGGATGTTAGCATTATTAATATCCGCCAAGAATATACACGGAACTTTATTGCGATCAATGAAGGAGGTGCAACAGACCTGACCATTGCCGATCAAAATGAAGAAGGGGCAAACCTGTTGGCCGGTCAAACGCGCCTCGCCCTTGGCACAACCGCTCTTTCCTTAGCAAGCGATAGCGCACGATCAATTTTAGAAATTTTTGGAACAGGATCTAATCTTTTTAGAACTTAATAAAAACCTTTTAAGGCGCACTCACTAACACTCCACGATGTTAACTGCAAGGCCCCCTTGGCTTGTTTCTTTATAACGGGTGGACATATCTTCTCCCGTTTGGCGCATGGTTTCAACGCAATTATCAAGTGACACAAAATGCGTTCCATCACCGCGAAGCGCCAATGATGACGCCGTCACGGCCTTAACCGCGCCTAATCCATTACGCTCAATACACGGAATTTGAACAAGCCCCGCAACAGGGTCACATGTCATCCCTAAATGATGTTCTAATGCTATCTCTGCTGCATTTTCAATCTGTTCATTCGTGCCGCCCATAACGGCACATAAACCCGCTGCTGCCATTGCAGAGGCCGAGCCTACCTCACCTTGACACCCTACTTCTGCACCAGAAATTGACGCATTATGTTTGATAAGGCCGCCAATCGCCGATGCGGTTAATAAGAAGCAATGAATATCTTCTTCTTTGGCGCCCGGAACAAAGTCTAAATAATATTTCAAAACCGCAGGAATAACGCCTGCCGCACCATTTGTTGGCGCAGTTACAACCTGACCATTCGCCGCGTTTTCTTCATTTACTGCCATCGCATAAACAGATAAATATTCATTACAAATATGCGGTGTAACACTGTTTTTCTGTTCTTCTTTTTGTAGTTTGGTATAAATATCATGCGCGCGGCGCTTTACTTTTAACGACCCTGGTAATTCCCCATCAATATTTAATCCCCGCTCAACACAATCATCCATCACGTTCCAAATGCGTTCCACGTCACGTTTTAGTGTTGCTGCATTTTTAAGCGATAATTCATTTTCCGTTTTCATTTGGGCAATAGAAAGCCCTGACGCTTTTCCCATTTCCAACATTTCATCTGCTGTTGAAAAAGGGTAAGGAATTTTGGAATCTGTTTTTTGTTTTTTATCTTCTTTAAAAGAATCTTTTAGTTCTTTTGCCGACAAAACGAAACCACCCCCAATGGAATAATATGTTTCTTTCAAAAGCTCTTCACCATTTAAAGTAAAAGCAGAGAAAATCATACCATTGGCATGCCCATCCAATGGGCCAGAATAATCAAAAATAATATCTTCTTCGGGGTTAAAATTAAATGTAAGCGACTCTTCAAATGTTATTTTTTTCTTATCTTGTAAATTTTGCAATAAGGCGGGGACTTCTGCGGGTATTAATGTTTCGGGTACTAACCCCAAGAGGCCAAGACAAATCGCCGTGTCAGTTGCATGCCCCTTTCCTGTAAAAGCCAAAGAACCATAGAGCGATACGCGCAAATGTAATGGCTCTGTTTTCTTATAACGTGATTGTAATAATATAAGAAAACGGTTGGCCGCTGTCATAGGTCCCATTGTGTGAGAACTAGAGGGGCCAATACCAATTTTAAAGACATCAAAAAGACTAATAAACATGTAAATATCCTACACTATTTCGATGAAATAGCGAAAAACTACTCATATAACCCCTTCTAAACATTAAAAAAGATTTATAATGCCTTTCAGGATTGAACTCACATGATAAATAATGGCATGTTGGGTGTCCATTATCACATTACAAAATTTGGTATCACGATGAATAGGTCATATGACGGACAATATATTTGGATTATTGGGGCAAGCAGTGGCATTGGAAAAGCGCTCGCGCTTGAACTTTCCAAACGGGGGGCGACACTTGCCCTTTCTGCACGCCGTCAAGATCAATTAGAATACCTAAAAAATGAATGCGAAGGCGATAATCACATTATTGTCCCATGTGATGTTGGTGAAACAGACTCTACGCGTCATGCCTTCGAAACCATCCAATCACAATTTCCACAGCTTAATTCTTGCATTTTTATGGCCGCTATTTACAGCACTCATGATGGAAAACCAAAAGATATTTCTTTCATCCAAGACATGATCCGCGTCAATATTGGAGGGGCTTATAATATATTAGATTCCATTGTACCTTATTATGAATCACAACAAGCAGGACAAATTGCAATTTGTGCCTCTGTCGCAGGATTTAAAGGATTGCCTACAGGGCAACCTTATTGCTCTACCAAGGCGGCTTTAATTAATTTATGCGAAAGCTTAAAAATTGACCTTGGTAAATCAAATATTGATGTCAAAGTCATTAATCCTGGTTTTGTAAAAACACCCCTTACGGATAAAAATAACTTTCCTATGCCCATGATCATCACCGCGGATAAAGCCGCGCACTGTATCGCCAATGATTTATTAACAAAGAAATTTGAAATTCATTTTCCCAAAAAATTTACGTATTTAATGAAAATAATACATCTTCTACCAAATTGGCTTTATTTCATAATTGCCCGTCAAATCAGGTAACTTTTTATTATAATCAATAGAATATACCCTCCTAATCCCTAGGGAATAATATATTTGATTTATAGAGGTCAGAGCGTTATTTCTTACTATATTACAATTTTTAACCCCAATGAGGAGACACTATGAGTAGTGAAAACAAATGCCCTGTCATGCATGGCGCACAAAAGAAAGCATCAGGAAACGGTACGGCCAATAAGGATTGGTGGCCAAATCAGTTGAACTTAAATATTTTACACCAACACTCTGCCCTGTCTAACCCAATGCGCGGTAATTTTGATTATGCGGAAGCATTTAAAGCGCTCGATTATGACGCCGTTAAAAAAGACCTCAATGATCTTATGACAGATTCACAAGATTGGTGGCCTGCAGATTATGGTCATTATGGTGGTCTTTTTATACGTATGGCGTGGCACAGTGCAGGAACCTATAGAACAGCGGACGGTCGCGGTGGTGGTGGGACTGGCTCTCAACGCTTCGCCCCCCTTAATAGCTGGCCTGATAATGGAAACCTTGATAAGGCACGCCTCCTCCTTTGGCCTATCAAACAAAAATATGGTAACGCCCTTTCATGGGCGGATCTTATGATTTTAGCAGGGAATGTCGCCCTTGAATCCATGGGGTTTAAGACTTTTGGTTTTGGCGGGGGACGTGAAGATATTTGGGAACCAGAGCAAGATATTTATTGGGGATCTGAGGGAACATGGCTCGATGATAAGCGTTATAGCGGCGACCGTGAACTTGAAAATCCATTAGCCGCCGTTCAAATGGGATTAATCTATGTGAACCCAGAAGGGCCAAACGGTAATCCTGACCCCGTTGCTTCAGGGCGTGATATTCGGGAGACATTTGGGCGCATGGCTATGAATGACGAAGAAACCGTCGCTCTTGTTGCCGGTGGGCATACTTTTGGTAAATGTCACGGCGCAGGCGACGCCGCCCACGTTGGCCCAGAACCAGAAGGCGCACCAATCGAGGCACAGGGTAAAGGCTGGCTCAGCACACATAAAAGCGGTAAAGGCGGCGACACGATCACAAGTGGTATCGAGGGCGCATGGACGACCAACCCGACCCAATGGGATAACGGTTTTTTCGACCTGCTCTTTGGATATGAATGGGAACTGACCAAAAGCCCCGCAGGGGCCCACCAATGGGAACCCGTCAATATCGCAGAAAAAGACATGCCCCCTGCCGCGCATGACGCGTCACAAAAAGTAAACCCCATTATGACCACCGCGGACATGGCAATGCGAATGGACCCTATTTATGGCCCTATCTCAAAGCGTTTTCATGAAAACCCAGATGAATTTGCCGATGCGTTTGCGCGTGCATGGTTCAAACTGACTCACCGTGATATGGGGCCACGTATCCGCTATCTCGGCAAGGAAGTGCCAGATGAAGTGCTTATATGGCAAGATCCTATCCCCGAAATTGACCATGATTTAATTGATGACAAAGACATCACGGCATTAAAATCACAAATTTTAAACACTGGTTTATCTGTATCACAATTAGTGACGACAGCGTGGGCTTCGGCGTCAACATTCCGTGGGTCTGACATGCGGGGCGGAGCGAATGGTGCGCGTATTGCGCTTGCACCTCAAAAAGATTGGGATGTTAATCAACCGGCGCAGCTCGCAATCGTTCTGGATGCCCTCAAAAAACTACAAACCACGTTTAATGATGGGCAGTCTGGCAATAAAAGAGTGTCTTTGGCTGATCTCATTGTTCTGGGTGGTTGCGCCGCGATTGAAAAAGCGGCAAGTGATGCAGGCCATAATGTCACCGTTCCCTTTACCGTCGGCCGTATGGATGCAACGCAGGAACAAACAGACATTGAATCATTTTCTGTGATGGAACCCGAAGCAGATGGCTTTCGTAACTATCTAAAAGGCAACTACACAATATCACCCGAAGAAATGTTAATCGATAAAGCGCAGCTTCTAACGCTTACCGCCCCAGAAATGACAGTGCTCGTTGGAGGGATGCGTATGCTTGGGGCAAATCATAGTGATACTAATCATGGTGTTTTTACTAATCGTCCTGCCCTTTTAACAAATGACTTCTTTATAAACCTGCTAAATCTTGGCACAACATGGAAGGCCACATCAGATGATGACACGCTTTTTGAAGGTAGTGACCGCGCATCTGGTGATGTAAAATGGACAGGCTCACGTGTAGATTTGATCTTTGGATCAAACTCACAATTACGTGCCTTGGCCGAGATTTATGGCTCTGCCGATGCGCAAGACACATTCATTCATGACTTTATCGCCGCATGGACAAAAGTAATGAATGCCGACCGCTTTGGCCTTGGGTAAACAAGCATAATCGTACATTAAATTTAAAAAAGCCTCTTCTCTACATGAAGGGGCTTTTTTATCTTCCCAACTATTCCTCCCTTAAAAAAACCCTCTTTACATTTCCAGAAAACCATGCGATTGATAATCATTCTTAGATAAATAGAGTGTATGATGCAGATATTGAACCAAGCGGGTTTAAGCAATATTGATATGAAAGGGCAAATAGATTGGCCAGCAATCATTGCCGCCTTAATGCAGTCTACATATAAACTACAAGCTTTTAAATATCAGGAAGCAATACCATCAGATGGCTCTGAGGATTTTCTATCTATAACAGAGCATTTTATTCAGGGGCAAATAACAAGCATATCTGTGTTTGATAAAGATAATAAACAATTCAAAATTGGTGACCCTACAAATGGTGCTTTAGAAAATATAGTTCGCGCAGTTATTCATGTAGAGCATATAGATATTGAATATACTCCTGCAACAGATCAGACAGCAGAAGCATTAACGGCAACAGGCCTTGAATATGACTTTAAATCCGAAGACCAAACGGAAGCGTACACAGCTGGACTTGAAAAAGCAAAAACTGCGCTCAATCTTGCTTATACTGCGAAAGCAATGGGTTGGACAAAAGTAAGTTTTGGTGACACGTCAGACCCTGTTGACCGCCAAATGTTAAGGCGGGCGTGCCGACATGTTGGTTTAGATTTTGGTGAAGAAAAAATGTTCGAGTCTTCTGGCTCTTATGTTGTGAATTACACGCCTGAAGAGTGGGAAACATCTGCGTCTGTAATTGAAGCGCAAAATTCAATTAACAGTATAAGCAACATAAAAAAAGAAGTGCTTGATAAATTAAATCCGTTAGAGATTGCGGCCAACCAAGCTTTTGATACATTCACGCATCATTATGGCGCTCCTATCGGTAGTAAAAAAGCTGCGCCGCACCAAAACAACCCCGTTACACCTAATATACCACCAGCAGCACAAACCAGCAATAGCGCCATCACATCTTTAGGAATGTAATAAAAAAATCTACACGTAAAAGGAGTATTTTCATGACCATTAATATTTTACCATCATCGAAATTTCCAGAAACAGGAAGGATTTTTGAACTTGTTAGCGCTCCTTCCGTAATTCCCATAGATAACAAACCCCGCATCATTCTTCCGCAAAATGTTGTGCATAGTCAAAGCCCCGCAGCGCGGCATTTTGCCCTTTATTTTTCTCCTGAAAGAGCAAACGAAGGGGAGCAATCAGTAACAAAAGAAGTCAGGCTTAATGCACATATAGCCGAGGATGGAACAAAAAGAGACCTAATTGGTATTATTTTACGCGATGGTTTCACATGGGATGTCAGCTTTGAAAAAAGCGCCGTTGAAATTCTTGATAGAAGACTATCTCATGGTTGTGCGATTGATATTAACTCATCATTAAAACGCAGCTTTGACGATGCCACGTTAACCGAAGTAAGAGGCGTATTGAATGCTTGCGCTCCAGTTGAGGTTGATATGCATAATAAAGAAAAAGCAAAAAATGCACTTTCTATTCCAGATAATGGCCTAGACAAAGAAAACAATGCCATCACTGTGATAATGACCGAAGCATGTGTTGGAAGTGGTAGTAGTTGTAGCTTTGGTAAACTTGCAGGAACACAAGGAAAAATAAGAACTGTTCTGAATAGATATTATGGAGCAACAATGAACCCGATTATCAAATGACTAACCTAAATCGGCCTTAAGGCCCTTACGCTCTATTTTTTCAGAGCGCTCTGGCATATCATTTTCTAATTTTTTCATGTCAATGCCATTATCATTCATCGCTTGTATCACCGCATCACCAAAATCAGTTCCACATCCGGGACAAATACCACCACCGCAATCAACGCAGGGACTTTCAAATTTTACTTCCTCTGGTTCATTGCTCCCTATTACGGGCCTCTCTATTACGGGCGCGTTATCATCATTTTTTATTTCATTAATAATAGGATTCAATGCTGAATTATAATCAGATACATTATCATAGACATTGTCACTTAAAGCTTGCTTCACCGCATCACCAAAGTCAGTTCCACATCCGGGGCAAATACCACCACCGCAGTCAACGCAAGGGCTTTCAAATTTTATTTCTTCTGGCTGATTGCCTGTATCTATTACAGGATTTTTCGTAGGATTTTCTTGTGTTTTAGGCTGTGCGGCGCTTGCTATATTTTTATCAGGGTTCATTGCATCTTGCTCTATTTTATTCTCTACTATTTGTTGCGGTGTCTTAGGCGTTGTCTGATCGTTACTGGATTCTTTTATAGAAGATTGAGTTGTATTTGAGATATCTCTTCCTGTGGCAGAGGTATTGTCATTTGCAGATGTAATTCCTTTCGCGGTAGACGCGATTTGAATATTTTTATCGTTAGGCGTTATATCTTTTGTTACGTTTTGGTTTTGCGTCTGCGTTTGCGCGACCTGAATGGCTTGTAGATTATTTTGTGTTGTCTGAGGGATGGAAATACCGAGTTGTGGGTTTTCTGACACAATATTGACAATAGTTGCCGCGTCTTGTGATTGGATGGCGACAGCCAAATTTTCCTGAACATTCATACTCACATCGCTTACATGCGCTGCTGTATTTAATGCTTCTACCGTTCCTTGATTAAGGACCACATTATCGGCTTGCGCAGATAGTACCGTTGAAACCACATTATCTAATGCCGCGAAGGTCACACTATTAGCATCTATTGCGATAGCTTGAATAACCGTTGGATCAATCGTATCAAGTGTTTCTGTTCCGGCCTTTAACCCCTCAACAATATTTTGTATTTCTACAACCTCTAAACTCTCAGGCGTTATATTCTCTGATGCGCTCTCCAACCCTTGCACGACAATATGCGTTGCAACGGCTTCGACTAAATCACTATGATTGCTCAAAAATTGGGTTACTTGCGTCAATACCTCTTGCGGTAAAAGGTTTTGTATTTCAGGGTTATCAAGGGTCACGATTAAATTTTGTACAGCCTGCGCAAGGGTATTCTCACCATCCGCAGATAATAATTCGGCCAAAGCGTGCGGTGTTAAATTATCAATATCAATATCAATATCGATTTGATTCAAAAGATCAGAAATTTCAAAAGGCAGCCCGTCTATTCTAGACAGCATTTCAATCAATTCATGTAAATCCCCTGCGCTCAATTCGGTTAAATCATTTAATTTTTCCATGAGGGTTTGGGTATCTTCCCCCTCTTTCAAATTATCATTGTCAGAAATCAGAGTTTCAATCGCCGTGTTTTCCAAAATATTTTCAAACGCTGGATTCTGTGTCACCGCAATTAATTGAGGAATAGACGCCGATATAAGGATAGATGGGATAGTTCCATTTTCAACGCCTTGTGTTATCTGCTCTGAAATATCATTCACGAGGTTAGATAATTTGGCATCCGCATTCTCAACCGCATCTGGTGTTAACATCGCTTCTTGAAGTTGTGAAAGCTCTGCTAAGCTCTCAAGCAGTGTGAGTGCTTCGGGTGACATATCACCATTTTGGATCATCTCGATAATCTCGGCCATTGCTTCTTCTGACAACGCGCCACCGCCGCCGCCAATACCTTGCGCCGCATTCATCAGGGCATTATCAACACCATCAAACCCTTTGACGCCTTCATTCCCTGGCGCACCAAAAAAGATAAATAAACCCATATTCTTTGATGCAAACATCTTATCTACATCAACCCCTTGTGAACTGGTTGATTTAGGGCCAAAAATCGACATGTAACGGATCATCGTGGCGGAATCACCACCATAACTGCGCATCCCATCCAAAAATGTTGCTTGGCTTTGTTCACAATCTGGTAAATCTTTTGGTTCTTTATCCGTCACTTGAAAACGCACATAAAGCGGCTTTGCTTTTGCCGCGCGGGAAAAATCAGTCCCCATATTTAAAATATATTCTTCCAACGCCGCTATCGCTTGATTAGCCATCTGGGATGAAATTCCTGCTTGCCTTAATTGTTCCGATGCTTGCTCTAAAACTTCATAAGGAAAGCCATAAAGTTCAATATTTAAATTCGGCTTGTTCTTAATAATATGATTTGCCCCATTATGAACAAAAGGGGAAATGACATGCTCATGGCTTGCTGTCGTTGACTCTCCATTTAATACACTCTGCAGAGCATCATGGCGGGTTTTCGCCTCATAATGTATTACGGGACTATCAAAGTCCGTATCAATCTTCAACGCCGCTTGAGCCATTTTTATTCACCCTTAATGATAATAAGAATTATTATCGAAAATAAAGCGAATGAAAATCATTCGCAACAACTTATTTATGAAGCAAATAGATCAGACTGACAACAGAAAACTTCTGTTTTTGTGTAAATATTATGCATAGATATTGAAATAGTGACTGCCATTGGTATGTTCACGTCCGTAGATAATAAATAGCAAACTATCATAATTTAAGGTACGTTTGATCATGTGCTATATATGCCATGGCTTTCATCGTCCCTCAATATTCAAAAGAATATCAAAGTGATCAAAGCACAAATAAATACACTATTATAAATGATAAGGATAAACTGCTGTGAACATTGAAACCGCCACCGAAGCCATCTATAAATCTTTAGAAATGGATAATGAAGATATTGATCTGCATATATCCAACCTGAAGGAAGTGATGAAAAATAATGGCGATAAGGAAGTAGTCTTTAAAGTAGGCCATATTCCAGTGCAAAACCGCGAGGGTCGAAAAACATTGCAATCTTACTTTAAAAAGCGCGGCGTAAAAGTCATCTTTGAAAAATAAGACTTAACGCGGCAACTTCTTTAAAAATCCCAATCTTCATCTTCTGTTTCAACGGCCTTACCAATGACGTAAGAGGAACCAGAACCTGAGAAGAAATCATGATTTTCATCTGCATTAGGAGATAGAGCCGATAAAATCGCCGGATTAACTTTCGTCATTTCTTCTGGGAACATCGGATCAAAGCCAAGATTCATTAATGCTTTATTGGCGTTGTAATGCAGGAATGATTTAACATCTTCAGTAAGGCCAACATCATCATAAAGGCTTTCTGCATATTTAACTTCATTATCATATAATTCCAACATCATAGAGATAGCGTAATCCTTAATCTCCATTTGCTCCATCGGTGTTAGGTCGTTATAACCTTGCTGAAATTTATAACCAATATAATAACCATGAACCGCCTCATCCCGAATAATCAAACGGATAAGGTCTGCCGTATTCGTCAATTTTGCACGGCTCGACAGATACATCGGAAGGTAGAAACCAGAATAGAACAAGAAGCTCTCTAAAAACACACTAGCGATCTTCTTCTTCAACGGGGTATCCGCATCATATTCTTCTAAAATCAATGTTGCTTTGCGCTGCAAATATCTGTTTTCTTCCGCCCATAAGAACGCTTCATCAATATCGCGTGTCGTACATAAGGTTGAGAAAATGGAAGAATATGACCGTGCATGAACAGATTCCATGAAGGCAATATTTGTAAGCACCGCTTCTTCATGTGGCGTAATCGCATCATCCATTAATTTTGGCGCACCAACATTCGCCTGAATAGTATCCAATAGCGTTAACCCCGTGAACACACGAATGACCAAGCGTTGCTCCTGCCCTGTCAAAGAAGCCCATGATTGAACATCGTTTGAGAGCGGCACTTTTTCTGGTAACCAAAAATTTGACGTTAAGCGATTCCAAACCTCAAGGTCTTTTTCATCTGTAACCTTGTTCCAGTTAATTGCCTGAACGCGGCTTATGTAATTTGTTTCAACTACTTTTAAATTTGCACTCATATCATTTTCCTTCATTGCGTATATTTTCTCTCAATTCACTATCGTCAATTATAAACTACAAGAAACACAGCCTTCTACTTCTGTTCCTTCAAGGGCCATCTGACGAATACGGATATAATAAATTGTCTTAATACCGGCCTTCCACGCGCGGATCTGCGCCTTATTAATATCGCGTGTTGTTGCGGTATCAGGGAAGAACAACGTCAAAGACAAACCTTGATCCACATGCTGCGTTGCCGCGGCATAGGTATCGATCACTTTATCAGGGCCAATTTCATAGGCATCTTGATAATATTCTTTATTATCATTCGTCATATAAGCCGCAGGATAATAAACACGACCAATTTTTCCTTCTTTACGAATTTCAATTCTCGATGCAATCGGGTGGATCGAAGAGGTTGAATTATTGATATAAGAAATAGACCCCGTAGGCGGAACAGCCTGAAGATAAGCATTATACAGACCATGCTTCATAACAGATTTTTTCAGCGCTTCCCAATCAGCTTGGGTTGGGATATGGATACCGCTATCAGCAAACAAGCTACGGACTTTATCCGTTTCTGGCTCCCAGAGCTTCTCTGTGTATTTATCAAAATATTCGCCAGAGGCATATTTGGAATCTTCAAAGTTTTTAAATGTTTCTTTGCGCTCTTTTGCAATCGCGTTTGAGGCTTTGATTGCATTATACGTCACCGTATAAAAGTAAATATTGGTGAAATCAATCCCTTCTTCCGATCCATAATAAATATGTTCACGGGCTAAATATCCATGCAAATTCATTTGACCCAAGCCAATCGCGTGTGATGCTCTATTTCCTTCGGCGACGGATGGAACAGATTGCAGATTACTCATATCAGATACAGCGGTAAGTGAACGAATAGCTGTCTCAACCGTTTTACCAAAATCAGGAGAATCCATCGATTTTGCAATGTTCATTGACCCCAAGTTACAAGAAATGTCACGGCCTAAATGCGCATAGCCAAGATCTGGGTTAAACTCACTCGCCTCGCTTACCTGCAGGATCTCAGAACATAAATTACTCATGGAAATGCGGCCATCAATGGCGTTGGCTTTGTTCACGGTGTCTTCAAACATGATGTAAGGATAACCAGATTCAAACTGAATCTCCGCAATCGTTTGGAAGAAGTCTCTCGCTTTAATTTTCTTCTTCGTAATGCGTGGGTTTGCCACCATTTCATGATATTTTTCAGTCACTGAAATTTCAGAAAATGGCTTACCATAGGCACGCTCAACATCATACGGAGAGAATAAATACATATCTTCGTCATTCTTCGCCAATTCAAACGTGATGTCTGGAATAACCACACCCAGCGATAATGTTTTAATACGGATTTTTTCATCAGCATTTTCACGCTTTGTATCAAAAAAGCTCATAATATCTGGATGATGCGCATTCAAATAAACAGCGCCCGCGCCCTGACGCGACCCTAATTGGTTCGCATAAGAAAATGAATCTTCCAACAGCTTCATCACAGGAATAATACCTGAGGACTGGCCTTTAATTTTTTTAATCGGTGCGCCCGTCTCACGAATATTCGTCAGTGTTAATGCAACGCCGCCGCCACGCTTAGAAAGCTGTAGGGCAGAATTAATGGAACGGCCAATCGATTCCATACTGTCTTCAACACGAAGTAGGAAACAAGAGACCAACTCCCCCCGTTGCTTTTTACCGGCATTCAGGAATGTTGGTGTAGCGGGTTGAAAACGGCCTGAAATAATTTCATCAACTAATTGCTTGGCCATCGCTTCATTACCCTGCGCCAAGGTCAATCCGGTCATCACAGCACGGTCTTCATAACGTTCTAAATAGCGCTGCCCATCAAAGGTTTTTAAAGTATAGGCCGCATAATACTTATAAGCGCCAAGGAATGTTTTAAAGCGGAATTTTTGCGCGTAAGCATGATCATAGAGACCACTAATAAAATCAAAATCATATTGTTCTAAGACTTCACTTTCGTAATAACCATTCATAACCAAATGGCCCAATTTTTCTTCTAAATTATGGAAGAACACAGTGTTTTGATTTACATGCTGTAAAAAATATTCACGCACTGCTTCTTGATCTTTATCAAATTGGATTTCACCATTTTCATTTAAGAGATTCAACATCGCATTTAACGCATGATAATCAAGGCCACTATCAACACGAATATTTTCCGCCGCTGCATCTTGTGGCATATTGGCCGCCATAATCTTCTTCAGTGCATCGCCCTCTGGCATTACGCCCGTATCAGTTGTTTGTTGTGCTGTTCCCATAGTGTAGCGACCCCTTCTCTTAAGTTTTGTATGTCTCTTAATGTTCCTGTTAATTCAAATTTATAAAGCAAGGGAACATTGCATTTCTTCGAAATAACCGTTCCCGCATGCCCAAAAAATTTACCAAAATTTGTATTCCCTCCGGCAATAACACCGACCATAAGCTTTCTATTATTTTCGTTATTTAAAAACTTAATAACCTGCTTAGGGACGGCACCATTTCCTTCGTTATCCGCATATGTCGGTGTAACCAAAATAAACGGTTGATTTGCCTTTACCATTTCGTCTTTCGGCGACATTGGTATCCGCATATTCGGCATCCCTAATCTTTCCACAAACTTATGTGTATTTCCTGATTGAGTAGAAAAGTAGATTAGCTGATACATTTTTCCTAAATCTTTATTCGCTTAATGCACCGATTTTATCAGGGCGAAATCCTGCCCAATGTTGATCTCCCGCAATAACAACAGGAACCTGCCTATACCCCATCCCTTCAACTTTTGAAAAAGCTTGCTCATCTTCTGTTAAATCCACCACATCATAGGTAACCCCTTTACGCTCTAATTCTCTGTACGTTGCGACGCATTGAACACATGATGGCTTGCTGTAAACTGTAACACTCATAATATTTTCCCTTTTTGTTGAGTTATTGTTGTTATTTAGTAAAATTAATGCCTTCCCTAATCTTCACAAATTAGAGCCAAATCAGAGTCCCGCCATCGATAAAAACAGCAAAATTCTGTGGATAAATCTAAAATATGATTATTCGGGCGAAATGCCCTAGTAACACTATATATAGTATATTTACTATCAAAATCCGTCAATATGTAGTTTTAAAAATTATATTCACTGATGTGGAAAAACAGTTTTTAAGGCTAAGTTGTCGAAATAATTACATTATTTTTTACCATTAAAAACTAATACAGAAATAATACATCGGTATTTCAACCACACCTTTAAAAAAAATAATAAAAATCAGCTTCAATTTCCGATTCTGAATCAAAAAACGCCAAAGTGATTCCCTTTTGAGTCGTCATTTACAATTTTCACACGGCGCCCAGAGGAGATGACTGTAAAATTTAATCAGTATCGCGCCAATCCTCGTGACATCACATAACGAACAGTCTTACATTCCACCGTTAGTGAAGAATCTGTAACATTCCAGGGATTATGGGCGAATGTCCCAGCAAGAAAATTTATAATGAGCGCTTCAATGAGCAAAGATGATCTAAAAACAGCAGAGAATAAAGAAGAAAGAAGCAATCCCCCATCATCGACCAAAGGAACGGGGAACTTGCTACTAGGTAGTGCTGTTGGTGCCTATGGCGCTGCCTTCTTTGCGGCAACGGGCGCAGTCTGTCCAACTTGTGTTGTGTTAGCACCCGTACTGCTTGGCTATGGAGCATATAAGCGCGTGAAATTTCATAAAAAACAGAAATGAACACAAACACATTGATAAAAATTATACCACGACAAAAAAACGCGCCTCATATCGGGCTATTTTGCTGGATATAAGACGCGTTTTTAATGAGTATTCAGTAAGACTTAATTCAGTATTACGCCTTACTGATTAAACCAAGCAATGTGCTTTTGTGCATAATAATAAGCGCCAAAGATGAAGCCCAAACGCCTACCGCCATCGCAAATAAGCTACCGCCATCATCCATAACCACGATCCCTAAAGGGGTAAATAAGTGGAAAAATACAGCGCCAGAAATCACACCAAGGGCCATAACACTGCCCAGCGCGGTGAATAAAGGGCGCTTCATGAAAAGACCTGCCAGCAACAATAATGACGCAACTAATTCAGCAGAACCAACAACATATGCGTTAAAAATTCCCGGTGGCACAAAGAGGCCTCCAAAACCAAGTCCTGCCGCCCAGGCATCTAAAGTATTAAAAATATGGTCTGTTTCTGGTGATCCCGTAAACTTAAAGAACAGCCCTTGAATCAAGATAACGGCAATAAACAGGCTTAATACCGTTTTGATAATATTCTTTTTATTTTTTAGCATTTTTTTCTCCTTTGAGGGTTAACTTAAACGTAATTTCGTAGCCGTAACTTTGATATAAGCGACAACAGCAATCGCCATCATAATGGTTAAAACAGCAATAGGCGAATGTATGGCCAGCCCAGGGATGCTATGCAGAATAAGCGTGTCATTCCCGCCGGGAATTAACCCCGCACTGAACCCCATCAAGCTTCCTGAAACCATTTTCATCGCAAATTCTTTTGGCGCAGCCGCCATAAAATGAAAATCTTTAGAAAGCAAAGACGCCGTCCCCATACCAATCATAAGCGCAGAAGTTGTAATTAAAATGGGCATGATGATATTTAAATCGGCCTCTTCTTGCCCCACTATGATTGTTTCGGTCATTCTGATAAAATTCGTATAATCCCACGAACCATCAAAAATTAAATATAACGCACCACTACATAGGCCAAAAATTGATATCCCGATATAATCTCTTGCAACAGAAGAGGTTATATATTTCTTCATTTTTGTAAGCTTGCTTTCTTCGTTCTCTTTTAAAAATTTTGTTGTTTGTATAATGGTAACACTCCACACCACCAGCATAAGCGGTAAAAGAAAAAGGAATTTATAATTTACGCTCATAGCGTGATTGGCTTTTTCCAAAATAATAAACTCTTGAACCATTAAAAAACAAAAAAAACCCAATGCCATCCCTATAATAGAAGCCAAATATTGGATTTTACCATTCATAAGCTTATTCAACGTGCCAAGAGCGCAAGACCCATTGAGGAAAGCGCCAACGCCATACAGAAAAGACCCCGCCAATAAATAAGGGGATATCGCATAAGACGTAACAAATGCGATATGTTCAGGAAAGAAAAGCATGGCAGGAATTGTCAAAGACAATGCAATCACCATCGCCTGCACCACAAAAAATAATGTCTTTGCGGGCTTTCTTTCTATAATTTCAGTTGTGGCTCTGACAAGGCAGAGGCTTGCACGGCGCGTTGCAAACCCTGCCCAAAAAGCCAAAAAAAACATGAGAATAAAAAGCATTATAATTCTTGGGCAATTTCAATAAGCATTTCAGAAGAGGATTGCTGTAAAAGCTCCTCAAAGCCAAATATAATTTCTTGCATAGAGTTCACTTCCAACTGTTTTTCTTTGGTTTTTATAATTCTATTTAACGGATCTTTATTCGGTAATTTTAAGATAGAGAATATAATGCTGACCTTTATAGAAGGGGGTGTATTTGTACTCTCACCATACTCGGCTTGAAAATCTCGAATTTTTGTAACGACCATATAATCTGCTTTTTGGTGGCGGCTACTTGTATCTGCTTCAATAATATCATAATTGCTCTCAAAGGACTCAATAATGAAATCTTGTATTATTTTATCAAGTTGGCCATTCCAACGGGCTTTCGCAAAATAATCTAACTCTCGCCCATTATTCTTAATAAGCGCTATGCGATCAGTATTCAGGCCAGACACAACACTCGGTTTCTCTACAATGATTGAAACAGGTTTCGTTGATTTCTTGCCAACTTTCTTGCCAACTTCTATGCTTTGCGGGTTTAAAACATATAAGGTTGGCGGCGGAATATTAGAGGTCAAGCACCCCGTTAATAGGAATGTTGCCACAGATAGCATGATATATTTATTCATCATTGTTTTACTTTCACCCCTTCATAATTAGGTTTGTAAATAATTTGAGAAGGATTGTCACTTAACTTTTGTGCTAAAATCTTAAAGCTATTCACCATTTCTTGGGTTTCTTTCACAAGAATTGAAATTTCATCAAAATTCTCTCCTGTAAATTGTTCTATTTGTTTTTCATTTTTTGATAAAATCCTATCAAAGCGCGTTGCTGTTGAATGAATTTTTTTGAGAATCATTTTTGCATTCTTCGCATTCTCCTCATTTAAAAAATCACTGATTGTGGTGGATGCAACCTGAATATTTTCTAAAGATTGATCGATATTCTCCAAATTCTTCTCACTCAAAAGCTTATTAATGCGTACCAAAGTTTCAATCGCGTTATCTGTTATTCGCGGCGCATCACTCAATAATTGATTCAATCCTGAAAGCTCAGACGGGATAATGGGATATTCTTCGCCCTCTTCTATTTTTAAGGCAATCCCTGCGGCATTTTCTGTCTTAATCGCCAAGGCTGATAAACCTGTAATACCAACCGACTGAAGGCTTACAACTGAACTCGTGGAAATAGGTGTGTTCTCTGCAACTTCAATAATAGTCTTAATTTTCTCTGGATGTTCTGGATCAAACCGTATTGATAAAACATGGCCAACATCAACGCCGCGATAACTCACATTACTTCCTTCTGATAGACCACTGACCGATCCTTGGAAATAGACACTATACCGTTTATAAGTTTCCCCCTCATAACTGCCAGCAATTAATACAAGCATAATAGCCCCTAATGTTAGCGCGATAGCAACAAAGCTTCCAACAAGTAGATAATGTGCATTTCTTTCCATGGTTATTTCCTTAGTTATTATTCTTGGGGACGGCGCGCATACGTGGTCCATGGAAATATTCCTTAATCCATGGATGATCCGTCTTCATAATTTCGTTTAATGTTCCTATCGTTACTTTTTTATCAAGCAACACGGCAATCCGATCACAAATTTGCACCAATGTATCCAAGTCATGCGTAATGATAACAACCGTCAGATTAAGCGCCCTTTGAAGATGTTTAATCAAGCCATCAAAGGCCGAAGCCGCAATAGGGTCAAGCCCTGCGGTTGGTTCATCTAAAAATAATACAGGGGGGTCAAGCGCCATACTGCGTGCCAAGGCGGCTCTCTTCACCATGCCTCCTGATAATTCAGACGGGTATTTCACACCCGCTTCTATAGGAAGACCCACAAGCTGAATTTTAAGCTCTGCCAATTCTTTCATTGTTGATTCTTTAATATCCAAATGTTCACGCATGGGTAACATCACATTTTCTAAGACTGTTTGGCTGGAAAACAGCGCGCCATTTTGAAATAAAACGCCCCAATTTTCCTTTAATTTATAAAGCTCTTTATCATTTAAAGACAATATATCCTGTTCCTCCTCCTCACCAAAGAAAACTTTTCCTTGAAAAGGACGGTTAAGTCCCAAAATTGTTCGTAATAACACAGATTTCCCTGTGCCTGATCCCCCAACCAGTCCCACAATTTCCCCGCGCATAATATCAAGGTCCAAACCATCATGAACACGTTGCGTGCCAAATTGATTGATAATCCCACGAAGCTGTATAAGTGGCTTCATGTCATTCATTTGATCTGCTGAATCAACATTACAAAAATGCCCTACTTGTTCTTCTGTAATGTTCATATTTATATCCCCACTTTGATAAAAATAACGGTAAAAACCGCATCAGCAACAATAATCAAAAAGATCGACTGCACCACCGCAAGCGTCGTAAACCGCCCTATACTATCGGCCGCGCCAGAAACTTGTAATCCCCGAAAAGTACTAACAGTCGCAATAAGAAAGGCAAATATAGGGGCCTTTATCATACTGACCCAATAGCTGCCTGTGGTTACAGCGGCCAGAACTCTCTCTACATACATAATTGGCGGCATATCTATAAGAACCCAGCTCATAACCCCGCCCCCGATTAACCCCACAATATTGGCTATAATCGTTAATAATGGCAGCGCAATCATTAAGCCTAAAACACGCGGCACAACCAAAAGCTCAAAAATATCCGCACCCATTGTTTCTAACGCATCAATTTCTTCACGGATTTTCATGACGCCAATTTCCGCAGCAAAGGCACTGCCAGAACGCCCCGCGACTAAAATAGCAGTCATTAAAACGCCAATTTCACGCAATACAGACACCGCCGTTAAATTCACCATAAAAACTTCCGCGCCAAATTGGCGCAACTGAATTGCGCCCTGATAGGCCAAAACAATGCTGAATAAAAAGGCAATCATTGCCACAATGGGAATGGCGTTTAAACCCGCTTCATGAACATGGCGCATAATTGACGTAAAGCGTAACCGGCGCGGATTTAAGAAAGATTGGAAAAAAGTAAAAAACAACCGCCCCAAAAAAATTAACGCGCCATGCAAATGGGAACAGCCATTGAAAGTCAATTCCCCTAAACGCGTCAAAACATCTTTCAGGTTAATGCCAAATGGTACATCGGGACAATGTTCTTTTGGGGACTCTAAAATAGTTTTTACAATGCGAAAATGCTTTTCTCTAAACCCTTGAAATTCGGATTTATATCCTTGATCTAGAAAGCTTTGATATTTTTTATATAATACCCACGCGCCACTGGTATCAATATCTTTTAAACCATTACAGTTAAACCTTATCAGTGTGTTTTCATCTACCTCTATAAATGTTTCTAACGCTTCTTCAATTTTGGCAATATTCTTAATTGTCCAATTTCCATGAACGCCTACTTCATAAATATCGTTATTAAAACTGGTGCAGAAATAATCATTGCAGAGGTCTTTATGCATATACCGCCCCATTACGAAGATTTAAAAAGCGCGCTTTAGGCTGGTGGTACAACTCAAACTCTTGATTGGTTAAAACATGTTCAATATCTTGAGTTGTTAATTCCATGCTATTTTATAACTTTATCACAGCCATTTTATCTTGGGTCATGTCATGCATTGTATAACCAATGCCGCCAACATTATACCCTGACTGGCGCCGCCCTGCGAACGGCATCCAATCCACCCGAAACGCAGTATGATCATTCACCATCACAGCGGTTGCATCTAAATTTTGAATAGCATTCATCGCTACATCCAGATTTTTTGTAAAGATGGAGGCCTGAAACGCAAACGGCAATGAATTGGAAATATCAATCGCCGCATCCATATTATCATAACCATACACACACATAGCAGGCCCAAAAATTTCCATTTTGGACACTTTTGCCTCCGCCGCAGGATTTAAAATAACCGTTGGGACATAAGTGGTATCGCTCAACTTTTGGCCGCCGCTTAAAATTTCTGCACCGCCTAATTTGGCTTCATCGACCCATTCCGCCACGCGATTAATTTCATTTGGATGGATAAGTGGACCACATTCAGTCTCCTCATTAATTGCATTACCAACCACCAGCTTTGATGCGCCTTCAGCCAATAATTGGGCAATATCTTGCGCTTTATCTTTTGGCGCAAATATACGTTGTACTGATACACAAACCTGACCTGAATGATAAAAGCCCCCTTTTAACAGGCTCGGAATCATGGCTTCTATATCTGCGCTCTCATCAATAAGAACAGGGGCAACGCCACCATGCTCTAATGCGCAACGCGTGCCTGGCGCTAATTTTGATTTTAACATCCATCCAATTTTGGCAGAACCAATAAAGCTGAAAAAACCAACACGCGGATCAGTCACCATTTTTTCTGCTGTATCCGTATCACAGGCAACAAAACGGCACCATTCTTCGGGCAATCCAGCTTCATATAAAATATCAACGAATGCCTTACATGAAAGCGGCGTGTTCCCTGCTGGCTTTACCAATATAGGACAACCCACAGCAATAGCGGGCGCGACCTGATGCACGATTAAATTAAGCGGGTGGTTAAAAGCAGAAACAGCAACGACAACACCAATAGGCTCACGCGTGGTAAATGCCATACGTCCCGCGCCCGCCGCAGTCAAATCCATCGGGATTTCTGTGCCATTCATGTGGGACAATTCTTTAATACATAAACCAACACCATCAATGGCGCGCGTGACTTCAACACGGGCATCGATCAACGGTTTACCGCCTTCATTTGCAATTTGAAACGCCAGCGCTTCAAACCGCTCACTCATAATTTTGGCCGTCTTTTTCAAGATATCGATGCGTTGATATGTGGGAATCCACGCTTTACGATTACGAAATAAGCCATGCGCTGTTTCCAAATATTGATCGACTGTTTCCCAATCAGTTAAAGAAACAGAACCAATAGGCTTCAAATCAAACGGGTTTACAACTTCAATCTGGCTCATATCAAACAAACCTTTGCTTCTAATTCATCAATCAAGACTTTTTGATTTTCTGAATAATCAACCGGTAGATCAACAATATGAACACCGCCCGCCTTAAAGGCCTTTTCAAAGGTTGGAATTAAGTCATCCGCGCTTTCTACCCTGTGTCCCGTTGCGCCATAGCTTTGTGCATATTGTACAAAATCAGGGTTACCAAATTCTAACCCCCAATCACCAAATCCCGCATGCGCTTGTTTCCAACGGATCATACCGTAAGAGCTATCATTAAAGATCGTGATAACAAGATTAAGGCCAAGGCGTACCGCCGTTTCAACCTCTTGTGAATTCATCATAAAACCACCATCGCCACAAATCGCCATCACACGGCGATCAGGGTGAAGCATCGCCGCCATCATCGCAGACGGCAGGCCTGCGCCCATTGTCGCCAACGCATTATCCAGCAGCACCGTATTTGGTTCATACGCCTTATAATTACGCGCATACCAAAGCTTATAAATCCCATTATCCAGCGCAATAATATCTTTATCACCCATCACCCTTCTTGTATCGGCAACAAAGCGTTGCGGTACAACAGGAAAGCGTGGATCATCAACACCTTCAGCCACATGCGTTTCCACTTCATGGCGAATTTTTTCAAAAAAGGACCGGTCAAACGTCACTTCACCGCCCAATTTTTCTTTTAGTGCATTAATAGAGGCTGCCACATCTCCCACAACTTCGACTTGTGGGAAATAAACCTGATCCACTTGTGCGGATTTATAATTTAAATGAATAACTTTTTTACCATTATCTTCCATGAAGAAAGGTGGTTTTTCGATGACGTCATGACCCACATTAATAATCAGGTCTGCGCGTTCAATCGCACAATGCAAATAATCACCATCGGACAAAGCCGCCGTTCCTAAAAACAAGTCAGAGCGTTCATCAATAACCCCCTTACCCATTTGTGTATTAAAAAACGGAATACGTGACGTTTGCACAAAATCACACAAAGCCTGACGGGCATCTTTTCGGTTGGCGCCTGCACCAATTAAGACAAGCGGCATTTTTGCACTTTTAATAAGCTCAACTGCTTCATCCAACACCTTATCACCCGCAACGGCATAATGACGGGCATGCGGTTCAATGACTTGCGCATCACATTCTTCCGCGGCAATGTCCTCGGGCAGTTCCAATAAAACAGCACCTGGGCGTTCTTCCTCCGCTAAACGGAATGCTTCACGGACAAGCGCGGGAATAGTGTTTCCATGCACAATCTGTTTGGACATTTTACAAATAGGGTCAAATAATTTCACAACATCAATAATCTGAAATTGCCCTTGTTTTGATTTCTTAATCGGCTTTTGCCCTGTAATCATAATAAGCGGCATTCCGCCCAAATGTGCATAGGCGGCAGGCGTTGCAAAGTTTGTCGCCCCTGGTCCCAACGTTGCCATACACACACCCGCCTTACCTGTTAAACGGCCATAGGTTGCGGCCATAAAAGCCGCCCCTTGTTCATGACGTGTCAAAACCAACTTGATATTAGACGTCCGTAACGATTCAACAAAATCTAAATTCTCTTCCCCTGGCACGGCAAAAATATGTTCAACACCTTCTGCCTCCAACGATTGAACCAATAAATCGGACGCCTTTATTGTCTGCGCGTTAAGTTGTTCAATTTTTTGCGTCGCTGTACCCATAATAATTTCCTTTTTAATGTTGTCTTTAAGCTATTTTTTGCGTGTTCTCTTGATATTCAGATAAGATTTCTGGGCGCGGATATAACACATCCATCGGCACAGATTTCCCATTATCTTGTACAATACGAATATGTTTACGCCCCATTAAACGGGGTCTGCTGACACCACAAGAATGTGAAATAACCTGCACTTCATGAACCATGTTGTGGCAATAATTCGCCACCTTAACGGCCTTATCTTCAGGGTTAAGCCCTTTTTGAAGATGCTTATTATGTGTCGTAATACCAGTTGGACAGGTATTTTTATTACATTTCAACGCCTGAATACACCCCAAAGAGAACATAAACCCACGCGCGGATGTCACAAAATCTGCGCCTGACGCAATGGCCCATGCAACTTCTGATGGTGTGACCAATTTGCCTGACGTAATAATTCTAATTCTATCGCGTAAATTATGTTTATGAAGAATATCAGACACTAATGGCAAAGACTCTTTTACCGTTAAACCCACATTATCCATTAAGGGCATGGGTGCAGCGCCCGTTCCCCCATCGCCACTATCAATCGTAAAAAAATCAGGAGCGCTTTTCACACCTCTTTTATGAATTTCTTCACACAGGGTTTCTACCCAGCCAAAAGCCCCCACAACCGCCTTAAACCCAACGGGTTTACCCGTTACGTCCCGGATATGGTTAATCATGTCTAACATTTCACCGATATTATCAATTTCGGGATGACGATTAGGGGATATAGAATCCTCACCTTCAGGAATACCGCGGATCGCCGCAATTTCACCAGTGACTTTCACGGCTGGTAAAATCCCACCCTTACCGGGCTTTGCCCCTTGACTCATTTTCAGTTCAAACATTTTTACTTGTTTATGCGCCGCCACTTCTTTTAGCTTCTTATCAGATAAATTGCCCGCCTTATCCCGTACGCCATATTTTGCCGTACCAATCTGCATAACAATATCCGCACCGCCTTCTAAATGATAAGGAGACAAGCCCCCTTCTCCCGTGTTCATCCAGCATCCCGCCATACGCGCCCCATTGGATAATGCACGCACCGCAGGCGTAGAAAGTGCGCCGTAGCTCATTCCTGAAATATTGAAAAAAGAAGGCGCATTATAAGGGTGACGGCAATAAGGGCCTATTTCTAACGGCTGCATTTCTACCGCATCTTCATCTAAGGTCGGAAAAGGACAATTTACGAAAATAGCCGTTCCCGGCGGGGTTAAACTTTTTGTAGATCCAAATGCAACAGTGTTATCATGGTTTTTTGCAGCCTTCTCAACCCATTCACGCTCTGCACGGTTGAACGGCATTTCTTCCCTGTCCATCGCAAAGAAATATTGACGAAAAAACTCACCCAATGTCGAAAAAAGATAACGAAACCGACCAAGAACAGGATAATTTTTACGAACCGCGTCTTTGGTTTGCATAACATCAGAAATAAACAAGATAATAACAATCAAGACACCAACACCAACAGCGCTCACAAAAAGCGTTGATAAGAAACTTAATCCCGTCATTACAAAATCATTATTAAGTCGTTCCATTCCATATACTCCCCATATACTCATTGAATTTCAATCTGTTACCACAGAAGGATCATTCGGTAATGGTTGAAAAATCTACTGCTTGGCTTTCAATGACCATGCCATAGCGCCCGCTTTTTTCAAAGCAATTTTATCGGTATTTGGCGCTTTGGCTATATTCATAAGGCTGCTCAAAAAGCATGATATATATCGCCTTAGCCTTTAAAAGGATCTGGAATTTAAAAAGTGAATAACCGAACACGTGTGTCATCATGCAAGCGATCTTCGGCATTATATTCCGTCTCATATTTCCAGAATTTTTGTGCCGCTTGATAGCGCTTTTGTTCATTTTTTTCCCACTTAGACCGCGCTTCTTCATCACCAAAAAGGACAAGCCTACCGTTTGTGATTTTGAAAACCCGTGGGTCTGCCTGTACGCGCTTATTATCAGAAACCGCGCAGGCACAATATTCTTCAAATTCTGGTAAATATTGTTCTGGCCCCGCTGCAAATTTTTCCTGATTTTCAGGGCTGATAAACAAATAACGCTGCCCTTTATAAACCGCCTGATAGGTTCCATCGCCTTTTTCTGGGACAGAAGAATAAAAATAATTCACGACATCATGACCATCCAGCGCAATCGGAATATTACTAATGTTTTCTTGTAAAGCAGAATACGGAGCCTGGCTTTCTGATTGATTACTAACAGGGCTGCTTATTTGAGCAACTGCCGCCGTGGAAAAGAATAAACCAATCGATAAAACAACCATAAATTTATTAAATAAAGCGCGCATTATGGACAACCTTTCTCTATATATTTCAATATCCCTATTTGAATATCTACAACTACCATAATAAATCATCCTTTACAAACAGTGCATAAAGCTGCGCAATTCTCGCTCTTCCGCGCACGCATAACCCCATAAGCACTGTATTATATAAAAAGATAAGTCTAGCAGCAATTTTCCGTATTACTTGAATCCGCCATGTTAGGCGCACAATCAAACGGGCCATAATGTGTAGAAAAATCACCGTCAATTCTGAAATGATCCTTAAATCTTGTTTGTGCCAGCATATTGGCCGTATTGCCGCAAACGGCAACCGGCATACCTGTTTTAAATTCGTGATGATCATCAAGAACAAAGCTATGCGGACATTCAGAAATTGAGCCTTTATAATAAGCAACATGACCATAATTTTCACAAATATCCTCAAGCTCTACTTTAAAGGCGCGCACTGTCATGGAATAAAAATCAATCATACCCGCTTTTGCTTCTACTTCTGGGTCATCTAAAGTCATAAGGCGGCTTGACGTTATGCGATAGTCAGGAATACCAATATTCGTCAACATTCGTCTGAAGTCTTCAATATACATCGCCCCACCAAGGCATTCACCCAAAAGGATTTTATCCTTTTGTAACGGTTCTGCAATACGCCTTCCTGCAAACACATCAGAAAAATATAATTCACCACCAGGCTTCAGAACACGCATAATTTCGCTAAAAACTTTTTCTTTGTCTGGTGAAAGATTAATGACACAATTTGATATTACAATATCAACGCTATTATCTTCTATTTTGGCTGTTTTTAAATCTTCAATATATCCTTTAACAAATTCTACATTTGGTTTTTTATAACCAAATCTATCCATGTGCCATCCCACATATTGATTAGCCACAGATAATTGTTCATCCGTCATATCAACGCCAATCACACGCCCTTTTTCCCCAACAATCTGGCTTAATAAGAAAGCATCGCGCCCACTGCCACAACCAAGGTCAAGAACCGTAGCCCCTTGGGCAGCGACAGGCAGTGGTGATCCACAGCCATAAAATTTTTCCTGCACAATATTATGTACATTTTTTAATAAATTTTGCACAGGTGGCGGTGGCGCTTCAAGCGGGCAACACGCGCTTGTTTTAAGGTCTTCATTTGTTTTGAGGACTTTACCGTAATAATCCTGTACATCCTCTAATGTTTGTTGTGACATTATATTTTCCTATCTTATATTAAATATTCTCTGAAATTCTTAAAAAAGCATTCTCCAAAATCATGAGACCTCTTTTTAAAAAACCCCTTACATGACGTATACGATTTTGACCTTATACTGTAATTTTATTATTTATTGCATTTACATGAAACGATATCAAATGCTTAACTAGCATAGGGAATGTTAAAAAAGATTCTTCCAAACACTCTATTATGTCGGGACAAAAAAATCCCTCACTTACTTTAAGTAAGTGCATTAGAGCCGCGGATCATATTAAAATAAAACGCCAATCCTCCTACAAAGGATAAAGACACTATAATCGCTGGACCGGCGGGCCAATCAAATAGATAAGAACATAACAAGCCCACGACATAAGCAATCATTGAAATAAATATACCAGCGTTCATTTTATTATTTTGTAATTTTGTGACTGCTAATGCAGGGAAAATTAAGCTGGCGAAAACTAAATAAACGCCAATCATGCTGACTGAAAAAGGGATGGTGATGGCGAATAAAGGGTAGAATAAGAACGATCTTTTATTTTTAAACACTATCCATGCCATAAAAACACTTATAAATATTGGCGCAACGAACATAATATGGCTCCAACTTGTCCATAAAATTTGTCCCTCAAGAATATTTTTTATTTCTTCACCACCATGCGGACTATTGGCGACCAATAAAAGCCCCATTGACGCAGCTAAAACGAAAGCGCAACCAATTAATGCCTCTTGATACTTCCCGGATTTTCTTTCAAGAACATGGAATATAATGGCGCATAAAATCGCCGCGATTAAACCAGCACCCAGTCGCCCATATCCCGCAATCAAACTATATTCATCAACAATAATAAATGTCTGAAACGCAATCATCCCAAGCGCGGCAAATTGCGCGACGGCTAAATCAAGAAAGATAATATTACGCCTTAAAACTTCTTGTCCCAATGGCACATGGACAAGCGATATCAAAGCCCCAGCGACGAAGGCCGGGGCTAAGAGTGATATTATATTCGTTAAGTTTTCCATTACCGCCTATTTTAATCGCTGAAGCGTGTCATCAAACATCGTTTTTAAATCAGTTGATTGCGCATTACCACCCACTGTAAAGGGGAGTTTAATAATTGGAATATTTGCTTTTTCGGACAGCCATTTTGCCCCTTTTTCATTCTCAAACGGAGCAATCAATATAGCCTTAACATTTTTTCCTTCAATGTCCTGAAGCACCTGTTTAAGATGGGACGCATTTGGCGGTATGCCTGGCTTTGGCTCTAATGAAGCAACTGCTTCCATGCCCAACCAGTTTAAAAGATATGTCCAGCTTTTGTGATAGACAACCACCTGCTGACCTTTCAAATGACTGCCTTCATTATCCCATTGGGCGATCGCTTGTGTCCAACTATTTTCAAAAGAAACTTGATTGCTTTGATAGGCACTAGAATTAGAAGCATCTATCTCAGACAGTCTCTCTGCAATCACTTTTGATAAAAAAAGAATGTTGTTCGGATCAAGGTGAATATGTGGATTCCCTTCAGGGTGAACATGCCCCATGGAACGATCCGCCTTTTCTTGCATTACATCTAAAAGCGGGACGTAATCTGACGCCATAACTGACCCTATTCCGCCTTCTTGTACTTGGTTATTTCCCGCTTTATTCAGCAAGATCGGAAGCCAACCAATTTCTAAGGATGCACCACTGCATATCACCAAATCCGCTTTACGCATCGCCGCCAATAAGCTGGGCTTTGCGCGCATATGATGAATATCTTGATTAGCGTTAGAGGCGGTATAAATATCAACTTTATCACCGCCAATTTCTTGTGCCAGCGCGCCCCATTCAGGCGCGCAAGCAAATATATTCGTTTTTGCAAAAGCAAAACTTGGGGATGCGACCAGCACCCCCAAGGTTAATATCATCAAAGATAATTTTTTCATTTCATTATCGCTTAATAATTATGCGCACCATGCGCCCCAAGGCTCATGATATACTGCAAAGTGAATTGATTATCTTCCTGACCATCGGCAACTTCCTCACGGCTATATTGGGCGCGAAGACGTGAAAACTCACTATTCGTCCAATCAACCATGGCAGTTGCCGCCCAAGGATCATGACCTTCATCATCCAACGCACTACCAACTAAACCTGTCGGCACATCGCCTGCATAAAGCTGACTGAATCTTGCACCAGCACGCCATTGTGGCGCGAACTTATAAACGCTTTGTGCGTACCAGCCACTTTGACCATCATCATAATCAACCGCACCCGTAGCTGCGCCAGTATCTTCATAAGTACCATCTTCATCACGATAGAAATACTCGCCTTGGAAGATGATTTCTTGTTCCGCATTATTACCTGTTGGAGCATAGACGGCGCGGGCATCGGCGATATAAAGATCGCTATCACCGCTAAAGTTTACTTCATCTTCATTGGCATCACGACTGACGTCATCGGCTTGTAAAGTTGAAAGCCCGACGCGCCAGCTTGTCTTATCACCGATATCACCGCCGACACGGCCATAAGCCGTCCATGCGCCAATATCACTGCCTTCTGCGCCACCAGCGGGGTTATCATCACCGCGGAAAATACCACCACCAATTTCAGTATAAATAGGCGTCGGCAGAACGGCAGAAACCTGAATACCATCATCGCCATAATTACCATCTAAAAATGCGCGATTTGTGAGCGGGCGATCCGCAAAATCATCAGTATGAGTATGGTGAGAGTTTAGGTAGCCAAGTTCAGAGAAGAAACGCCCCGCTTTGACTTCTATACCCGCAGGAAGCGCGGTTGTTGCGATGAAAACTTCTTCTATCTCAACTTCTGTTTCGCCGCCATGTTCCGCTAACGCAATCGTCGCAGAACCACGGAATTTATCATCAACACTGGCTGAGAAGTTTAGCTCTGTTTCGTCAATGCTCAAACCTTCTGTACCGCGTTCGCCTTCTTCACCAATGGCAAAACCAGCAACATCGCCTTCATTTTCAGAAAAGCTATTATATTTTCCGTTTAGAATAACGCCGATTGCAGGATTGAAGCTGCTATCTTTAATATTTCGTTGCATTGTCGCAGGTCTTTGTGTTGCGACTTGTTCCCCCGCGGCAGGCTCAACAGTGGCGATTTTTGCTGCTGTTTGGTCTTGCTGGGCGGATAATGTTTCCACTTTTTGCTCAAGCTGTTCAATCTTGCTTTCATATGCGGCGCGCATAGCTTGAATATCCGCTTTAATGGCGGCTAGATCTGCATCACTTGCCGCTAAAGCTGGTGATGTGTTTAATAATACAGCTGCGCTTGCAGCCAATAATAGTTTCTTAGACATGGATATGCCCTTTCTTATCTTTGTTATGACCCACAAAATTATAAATGGGTGGCAAGCCACCTACGGGGTCTAAAATTTTATAAAATTAAAGTGTTTGGTTTAGATAAGAATTACGGGCGGTGCGCGCGGGGAATTAGCATTATAGCGATCAGTAGCAACCGTAAAAGGTTGCTGTTCTGGCATTAAATTTTCTAATTGAAGAGTAAAAAATAATAACGCTGTAGAATCATGAAATCCGGCCTGAAGTGATTGATTTAAAACACATTCAGGGCATTGATGCGTCTGTTTGTTTTCTTCTGGATTATGATGATGATCATGACTGTGTCCCTCATCATGCGAAGACACCAATTCAAAGGAAATGCCATGATCAATATGTTCGGCGCTATGTTGAACAAGGGCAACCTGCCCCAGCATCAAGACCAATAAAGCCAGTAATGATATGATTTTCCTAAAATTCATATAAGACAACTAACAACTTAATTTCTCTTTGACAAGAACCTTATTTAACAAAAATAAGAAAAGGGCATGTCTATACCGCTTTAAATCTCTTGCTTATTTTATGCTTTTTGTTTTCTCACGCATGGTCACAAATTCTTCCGCAAATGTTGGATGAACCGCAACAGTATGGTCAAAATCGCTTTTGGTTGCTCCTGCTTTTAAGGCAACTCCTAAAATCTGAATTACCTCGCCAGCATCAGGGCCAATCATATGTGTGCCAACTACTTTATCACTATCCGCATCGACAATTAATTTTAATAGTATTTCTTCATTCACTGTTTTAGAAAGACGGTGCTTTGTTGCACCAAAAACCGTACGATAAATATCAATATGATTATACTGCTCTCGGGCTTGCTCTTCGGTTAATCCAACAGTACCAATTTGCGGCTGTGAAAACACGGCGGTTGGCGTAACAAAATTTGAAAAATTACGCTTATTATTGCCAAAATGCGTATCAGCAAAGGCACGTCCTTCATTGATAGATACAGGCGTTAGATCAAGATTAGTATCCGTTACATCACCAACGGCATAAATATGATCAACATTGGTTTTTTGCCATTCATCAACAATAATTTTTCCTCTTTCATTCAGGGCAACGCCCGTCACATCCATATTGGCATGATCTAAATTAGGTGTCCGCCCCGTGGCGAACATCACCACATCGGCAACCCAATGCTTTTTGTTATTACAGGTGATATGGATTTTACCATCACTCTCCTTTGTCATAACCATGGGTTTGGTTGTCGCAACTGTTTTAATGCCCTTTTTCTCAAATTCCTTTTGGGCATGCACACGGATATCATCGTCAAATCCGCGCAATAGCTCATCCGCACGGTACATAATGGTTGTATCCACACCCAATCCATTCATGATACCTGCAAATTCAACCCCAATATAACCACCGCCAACAATGATGATTTTTTCGGGTAGCTCTTCTAAATGAAAAACTTCATCAGATGTAATGCCGTGTTCTGCCCCTTCTACAGGGGGAACAAATGGCTTACCACCAAATGCCAAAACAAATTTATCCGCGGTAATTTCTTCATCACCCACAATAACGGTTTTGGCATCTTTGAAATGCGCAAAGCCACTATGAACGGTCACATTGGCATCGGCTAACATTGTGTCATAGACGCCATTTAATCTTTTAATTTCGTTAAAGGTATTTTCTTTTAAGACATTCCAGTCAATTTTTGGAACATCCACATTCCAACCATAGCTTTTCGCCACTTCAAATTCTTGTATATATTGTGAGGCATACATGTACCATTTTTTGGGCATGCAACCGCGATTAACGCATGTCCCACCAAATTTATCCCCCTCCGCAATACCAACTTTTGCGCCGAGCGTGGCAGAACTTCTCGCTGTGGCTACACCACCTGAACCGCCGCCAATAACAAATAAATCATAATGAGCCATGTATTTTTTCCTTTTTTAATCTGATCATTCTTAAATAAAGTGAAAAAAGGGGAATGTAAACAGTGTTACATTCCCCTTTTTTAAATTTTAAAATATAAAGTTATTATTTCTTACAATGCTGTAAAGTATGTCCCATCAAATAAACTGCTGCGCCAAAGAGAACCAAATCTTTAAGCAAGAATTGCCCCGGTACAACGGAAAGAGCAGGAAAACCGCCCAATGACGCTTCCCAACCTGGTGCGCTAAGCAAGAATGTTGATGTCATGGCAAAAGTTCCCGCCGCTAAGAATGCACCAAATGCACCCAAAAGTGGGAAACGCAAGCCAGACAATACCAAAATCCCTGTGAAGATTTCAATACTTCCGATAATATTTGCTGTCATCTGTAGGCTAAAGACAGAATACATCCATCCTGTAAAGGGAGAGCTGGCAACCAATCCTTCAATCGCGCCCGCTTCATAGGCTGTAAATTTCATCGCACCAATCCATATTAAAACAAGTGCCACCCCTAAACGTATGAGGAGTGTCCCCAATGTCTCAATGCTTTGCCCTTTATCAATCATATTTTTTATCATCTCTTAAGTTCCCTTCTTAATTTTCTCTCATTTGGTTTTTTTTAGTTAAGTTAAGTGTAATTACTTTAATATCTACTGCTTATTTACTATTTTATCAAGCGTCTCAACATCCAGGAGTTTTTTTCATGTGATGATGACCCGTGTCATTTTTTACTTCTCTGAATATTTTCACTCTGCTTGGCGTTACTTCGTCGCCAAGATTGCTTGCACCGTATTATCAGTATTATCAATTTTACTCGCAATAAAGCGGAAATTGGTAAGCGCCGCAGCGTAACCGTCATAATGCTCTGTTTTTGCGGCTGCTGTGGCATCGGTTACAACCATCACTTCAAATCCTTGTTCAACCAGCTCACGCATATGGGATTCTGTACATAAATTAGCAGACATGCCGCCCAAAATAATTTTGCTAATGCCCGCTTTACGCAGTTGAAGGACTAAATCATTTGTTTCTGGGCCATAAACTTTATGTGGGCTGGTGACAACCGCTTTACCATTTTTGATATAAGGCTTGTACCGCTCTAACCAATCCGCCCCTGATCCTTCAAAACCTTCAACATTTAAAGCGCCCTTGCGATCAAACATGCCAATTTTATGCATTAACACTTCTAACGCGCCTTCAAATTTCCATTTATGATCATGCGGAAAGTAGTAATGAGGAGAGATAAATGTCTTCATGCCCGCTTGATCAGCCGCCTTGAACAATTTTTCAATATTCTCAACCGTGTTGTTTTCTGTGACATTTTCACCCACAACACCCCATGTTACACCATCAGGTGATAAAAAATCATTTTGCGGATCTGTAATAACAAGGGCTGTATTTCCGCGTTCCATCTTAAAACCCGGCATCGGTAAACCATCATTAACAGGCGGCGTTTTTGCCGTCGCAACAACAACGGCTTCTTTTACGGCGTCTTGCGCCGCTTCTTCTGCATGGCCATATCCAAAATTTAAAACCGTAAGCGTCAGGGTAGTAACGGCAACACTCGCTAATATTTTATTGATTTTCATGATGTCTCTCCTGTTATTCTAAGCCATCATACATTAAGCGGCCTTCCGCTTTTCCACAAGTAGAAAAACAAAAAGCCGCTTTCAAGGTATTTTTTGTTATATTATGTCGTAAGGCAATGCTTATTTATTGTCCGCTATTCTTTGCCATAACATGAACTTTTGCACCGTTTGTAATTGTGTTAAAAACGGGGGAATAATGCGATAGAGCCGCAATTTCTTCTAAATCATGGTGCGGACTATCAATATGCAATGTGATGCGGATATCTGTATATCCTCTTGGCACTGTATCATCTAATCCAAGGAAACCATTTAGATCAATATCACCGTCAATTTCCGTTTCAAGCGAGCGGATTTCAATCCCTCTATCAGATGCATGGGCAATAATGCTGGTCACAACACAAGAAGCCAAGGCGCTCAATAACTGCTCCACAGGATTAGGAGCCATATCTGTACCAGAAAGCATTTCCGGTTCATCCGATTGCATTTGATGGGGGGCTTTATGGGGAATAGTCTGCTTTGCGGCGTACATATCACCCACGGTCGTCGTGGCGCGTGTCCCCCCGTTCCATTTATTATGGATTTTAAAGCGGGATAGCCCTAAATCACGGTCGTTTCTTACCGCCTCCATTGTTTCTGCAACAACGTCAAGATTAATGCCATTCAACATGTTTGGTTGGTTAGTTTCTTGGGCTTGTGTCATCATTTTTTCCTTTTCTCTTTTGGTTTGGTTTTTGGTTATGGTTAAACTTTATTTTTTAAGAAATTACGCATTTTTTGAATAATAAACTCACTCTCTTCTTCCAATACAAAGTGACCTGTATCTAAAATATTATAATCAATATTTTTCACGTCACGTTTATATCCTTCTGCACCGGGTACAGGGAAAAACGCATCATTTTTACCCCAAAGGATAAGCATAGGTGGTTGGTTATCACGTAGATATTTTTGCCACTCAGGGTATTTTTTGACATTATTTTGGTAATCAAAAAACAATTCTAACTGCATTTCGTGTTGTCCTTCACGGGCAAATTTTGCAATATCCAAATTCCAATTATCAGGGTTAATACCTTCTGGATTACGGGTTCCATGGGTATATTGCCATTTCAATCCCCCATCACTAAACACATTGGCCGCGATGGTTTTTTCCAATTCTGGGTTATCTTTATTCTCCCAATATTTCATGATAGGCGCCCATCCTTCGGGGGACAGACCTTCTTCATAGGCGTTACCATTCATCACAACAAAACCTTTTACTTTTTTCGGATGTTTGGTCGCAATACGAAACCCGACAGGCGCACCATAATCATGGATGGCCAAAACATAATTGCTAACTTTCTTTTGAATTAAAAACTTATCAATCGTCCCCGCCAGATTATCAAAAGTATAATCATACGCATCCACGCTTGGGAATGTACTATCCCCAAAGCCTGGATAATCAGGGGCAATCAGGTAAAATTCATCCCCTAAATTCGCAAGAAGTTCACGATATTGATGCGATGAGTGTGGAAAACCATGTAACAGCACAACCGCCTGTTTCGACGGGTCACCCGCTTCACGGTAGAATATATCCAACCCATCTACTTTTTCTGTTGCATAACGCACGGCGCTTAAATTTTTCTCGGCATAAGACGGCGCAGCAAAGCCGATTGTTAAAATAAATGCCGTTAAAAGTACGGTCAGTGTTTTCATTGGTTAGTCCCTTTTTCTTTCTGTTATCTTTTTAAGTAATTTAAATAAGTATTGATTTTTTATTCATTTGGCAAATGCCCAACTTTTACAAAAATAGTAGCCCCTTCATCCTTAGTATAGGGTGTATGCTGGCTTAAATGGGGTGAACGCAACCATGATCCTTTTGGATAGGCACCATGTTCATCATAAAATACGCCGTCTAAAACCAAAATTTCTTCACCGCCCCAATGCTTATGGGGATTAAAGACTGTATTAGGAGCCCATTTAACAAGCGCCGTATGCTGCCCCTCAAATTCATGAAGCGGCATAACCGTCAACCCATTCACCACACCAGGAAGCCAGTTTTGCGCTGTTGTATCAATAGATTTTTGTTCCGTATCTGCCGCTGCAAATTGTTTTAATTTTACAAAGATGGTCGCCCCTTCTGCTCCAACCTTGGGAACATGTGATGTACCAATCGGGTTGCGAATATACGAGCCTGCGGGATAATCCCCCTTTTCATCACTAAATACGCCTTCCAACACCAATATCTCTTCACCACCATGATGGCTATGGGTTGAAAACTGGCTATTGGGTTTATAACGCACCATTGATGTGGCACGGGCAGATTCATTACCAATACGGTCAAACATCATGCGCTCTATCCCTGCAACGGGTGAAGGAATCCATTGATAGTCATCGGGTTTAATAACGATACGTTGATTAAAATCACTATTGACGCGCATTTCTTTATTTGCATTTTGTGTTTTTGGCATATCAATCCCCTTCTTAGGTTAAAGTAATCTTATAAAAAAATTTACGATCTAACGCTGCACGGCTGTATTAATTTCAATAGAACGCATTAAATCACGATGCATCGGGCATTTTTTAGAAATTGTGACCAGTGTTTCAATTTCTTCTTCGGTTAAATCATCATGGAAAATAAGTTCTTTATCGATGATTAAATTCTTCTCTTCATCGCGGCGCGACGTAACTGTCACATGAAAATCTTCCAAATTAATGCCGTTTTTACGGGCGAAGAAACGTAATGTAATGGCGGTACAACTTCCCAAACCTGAATGAAGATAATCATACGGACCAGGGGCAATATCATTCCCACCAAGGCTCTTGGGCTCATCCGCCAATAAATCATGTTTATTTGTTTTCATGTTGACCGCCATAGGGCTGGCATCATCTGGGCTAATATAAATTGTACCAGGTTGAATATCATCTTGGTTCATCGCGGGGTGTTGTGCGGGCATTGTCTTTATTCCTTTTTGCTTATGTTTTTATTAATTTGGGCCTGCCGGCTTTACTTGTTACAAGCCGGCAGGCCTTTGTTGGGAGAGATAACCTTAGTTTCTACCGGCCATCACGCCGCCATCAACATCAACCACAGTTCCTGTGATCCAACCAGCTTTATCTGACAGCAAAAATTCAATCGCGTTGGCAATATCTTCTGGCGCACCAATATGTCCGATTGGATGGAAGTCATTAAATCCAGCCAATGTTTCTTCGATTTTATCTTCTTCAATAAAAGATTTATAAATCGTAGACAGAACAACCGCAGGGGCCACCGCGTTGGCACGGATATTATACTCTGCCAATTCCATCGCAAGGTTGCGTGTGAAAGCGTGCAATCCAGCTTTTTGCATAGAATATGCAGAAGATGGTGTTGCCTTCACGGCTTGATGTCCCCACATAGATCCAATATTCATGATTGAACCACCACCATTAGCTTTCATATTTTCTGCTACGGCTTGAGTAATAAAGAAAAACGCACGGTTCATATCAATTTGTGCATCATAATCCTTTTTTGAATGCTCAAGAAAGCTGACAGGCTTAAAGAACCCTGCTGCGTTCACTAAATATTTGATATGGTCTTTATCTTCCGCAACACGTTTCACAAACGCATCAACTTCTTTTTCATTATAAAGATCAACAGCCGCCGTTTCGACAACGCCACCAAATTCACTTTCTAATTCTTGCTTTGTTGTATCAAGAGAATCTTGGCTTCGTGATAAAAGCAGCACCGCATTCCCTTGTTTCAATAAACGTTTTGCTGATTCCAGACCCATACCTGATGAGCCACCGACGATAAGTGCTTTTGTTGTTTTAGTCATTTTCTTTTCCTTTTATGTTGTGATGCCTTTTCATCATTAAAGAGACATCGGGTTTTAAATCAAGTTTGTTCTACATTTTTTAGTAATTATTATACACCTATTAATAGATAGATAAATTAAGTTAAAATAAAAAGCAAGGGCTTTTTTCAAAAAAAATTTATTTTTTCAATGCGGCCAATGCCTGATCCAATACAGTTTGCATATAACCGCCATCCGTACGGGCGCGCGCAATCAATATACCGCCCTCTAATGTTGCCAAAAGACAGGCGGCGGTATCTTCTACGGGCAGTGATTCTTTAAAATCCCCCTCCTCTATACCTTGCGCAATCGCCCTGGCCATCCATCGCTCTGTCTCTTTATAAAAGCGCTTTAGCTCACTTAACCCATCCGCAGGAAGTGACAAAATATCAGACGTCAACATCCCGCAAAGACACAATTTCTGTGCCTCTGCGACATCAACAAAGATCCCACCGACGGTGCTTAATTTCTCAAAACCTGTAATATTTTTACGGTCAAGGCCATCCAGCGCCTTTAAGAATCTTTCAATATACCGCTCTGCCATTGCCGCGGCTAAATCCTGCTTGGTCGGGAAGTAATAATGGATACTGGATGTCTTCACACCCACTTCCGCTTGTATGTCCTTATAGCTAAACGCGTTAAACCCTTGGGTCTGCGTAAAGCTCTCTGCCACGTCGAGGATCTTATGGGCTGTTTCATTTAGAGTACTTAATGTCATTGCTATATCCGAATCAATTTCTATCTATAAGTAGATAGTATCACACCCAAAGCATGAGTCAAGAATTATTTACCTATGAATAGATAGATTACCCTCTTCCCTAAACCCCAATCGGCAAATCCCTTAGGAATCCAGACATTAGAGCGGCGGCGCAGCCCCTTCCCGCACAGTCACAAATCTACATAGGATGGAGAAAATAATCACGGACTCACACCGCACCAAAGATATTATTGCGACTCATCACCTATATTGAGTGATTTTTTTAAGGCGTTTTTCTGCGACATTAAATCTTTTAACGTGTATTTGTCCAAAACGCTTAAGAATGCAAACAGGGATTCATTTAATATATGTCTTAATTTGCATGTTTCTGAAATGCGGCACGTATTTGTTTGTGCATCAAAACATTCGACAATTTTAAAATCATCTTCTGTCTCCCGCACAACATCACCAATATTTATATTTTCAGGAATATCTGCCAATTTTAAACCACCGGCACGTCCGCGTATTGATTCCACATATCCTGCCTGCACTAAATGATGTACAATCTTCATTAAATGATTTTTAGAAATACCATAGCTTTCTGCTATTTCTTTAATTGTTGTGACTTCATTATTCGTCAACGCTAAATATAATAAAACACGTAATGAATAATCACTATATGACGTCAATCGCATAAAAATTCCTTATAAAAGATATATTTTATTTATTGAATTTTAGCACATCATTTAGTTTTTAGAGCGTTTTTCATCAATAATTTTAACAAATCCATGATTCACATCACGATGCTCTGCTTCATCGGCGCGAATTACTTCCACCACTTCACGCAATCTTGCATCCTCTGGCAACCCCCAATACTCAATCGCTAATTGCGGCGCCGGTACATTTTCATGCGTTCCCTTATCAATTTCTTCTAAATATTGCGTATAGCTTAAAACCGCCTCTTCCTCAAAATAACCAACAACACGGTGGGCGGTCCGCGGTGCAAACAAATATAAGAAGAAATACGCATTATAAAAAAGCGCCTGCACAATCATAATAATTAAACGCTCAATAATATTAGGCTTGGCAATTTTAACAAATGTCATCAAATGCATGCGCTCATTTTCTGCTTCATCTAATAAAGTACGAATCCACCCCTCATCATCACGCATCTTTCGCAAGGCATGAAGATGCAACCACAATCCCCCAACCATGCCTGGAACCGCCGCAACCGTTTCCAGCACAATCGCTCTGTGGCCATAACGTTTAGCAAAAAATGTATCTGCAAAAAACCGTAATACCTTAACAAAGCTATAAGCTATCCGGTCACTCACTGTCGTTGGTTTATAATGAACATCTAATGCGACATCCATATTTGTTACTTTTTTTAATTTATGCTCACTCATGCGATTAACCGACTGACCCTTTCAATAATTCTTAAGTTTGACGTTCTCTTGATTGACAATATTACAAAAGATACATATCATATACATGATTAATAATGGAAAACAAGCCTCTAATAATAAGTCTTCAATCAGCATGATAAAACACGACTATATAGATGATCAAACAATAAAACTTCTCATCGATGGCTTTTATTCTAAATTACGTCAAGAACCCGTATTGGGCGCAATATTTGAAAAAGCCATTGGAACTTCAGATTCTGATTGGCAACCCCACCTAGAAAAAATGTATGATTTCTGGTCCTCTATTATGCTCAGCACTGGTCGTTACCGTGGCACGCCCATGCAAAAACACCAAGAGCTACCGCGCTTTCAAATAGAACTATTTGACCGTTGGCTTTATTTATTCAAAGAAACAGCGCAAGAATTACATACAGATGATATCGTTGCACAATATAGTGAAAAAAGCAGCCGGATTGCCGAAAGCTTAAAATTATCAATTTATTTCAAACCAAATGGAACAAGCCATGCAAACTCTTCCCAATAACGTCACGCATTATAAAAGCACAAAGGTTTTTAACCAAGAAACCGTACCCAAAGGATTGTTAAAAGACCACAGCACCGCTTCACATGTATGGGGTGAATTAAATATCATAAGCGGAACGCTTGAATACGCCATAGGTGAAAATGAAGTGCATATCTTAAACACTGAAATAAAAGGCGTTATAGCACCAGAGGAAATACATCACATAAAGCCCATAGGGAACGTAGAATTTTTTATTAAATTCTATAAAGGATAGCCTTTATAAAAAAAAGACTACCCCTTATAAACAGTACAAATATTAATCAAACAAATGTGTTCCGTATGTTACCGCACCACCGGCGCGCAATGCGCCCGCAATATGTACGGCCTCTGCCATCTCTTCATCTGTTGCTCCTTCTGCACGCGCTGCTTTTTTATGCACTTCAATGCAATAAGCACATTGTGTCGTTAAACCAACCGCAATAGCAATAAGCTCTTTATATTTTTTAGGAATAGCGCCTTGAGCAAAAGCAGCCTCTGTATAACCAGTAAAACCATCCATTCCGGCTTGATTACCTTTTGCAAGTGTCGGTAGCTTTTTTAAATTATCCATATGTAACATGATGTTCTCCTTGTTAAGTTAAAAGATGTATATTAAATACATCTTTATAGCTATAACGCAAAATATAAGAAAAGCAAGAAGATATGATACTCTCAACAATAGATATAAAAAATAATAAGAAATGCTAACGATGATCGAAATATATATTCACCGCATTTATGATGATAACGCACCGCAAGGTTACCGTGTGCTGGTTGATCGTCTCTGGCCACGCGGCATCTCTAAAGATAGAGCGATGCTTGATGATTGGTGGAAAGATTTAACGCCCAACACCGCGCTGCGCCAATGGTTTGGGCATGAACAAGATCGATTTGATGAATTTAAAATAAATTACCTGCAAGAACTGCACAATAATCGCGCGCTTGCACAATCATCCCTTGAAACTATACCCGATAAACCGCTCATCCTGCTCTATGGTGCAAAAAGCCCTACCTGCAACCACGCCTTAATCCTAAAAGATTTCCTCTTACTTTTATAAGTGCGATCATGAATTTTAGGTTGGCACTTGCCTTTACTTCATTTGGTTATAATGCGGTGTCTGTCACTTCCCGCTTTTTCTTCAGCTTTAATAAAAGCTTCTAAGAATATTTAAAACTCTAAATTAAATAATAAGATTGCCTGCATTAAATAATGTGACCTCATCAAGGCCCACAATGCCGTCTAAACGTCCGATTGTTAAGAAACTTGTGCCGCCGGTTGTGCCATTCGCATCAACTTGTATAAGCGTATCACCTGTTGAACCATCCGATGTAAGTTGTAGGTAATCTTTAATATCGCCGCTAAATGTACCCGTAATGATATCTGAGATATCTAACTTATCATTATCAGTTGTTGAAAAATCCATAATTGTGTCCGCTTGTGCAAACGCGTTGGCCGCTTCGAAAATAAACGTATCTGCTCCACCGCCGCCATATAAAGTATCAGTGCCTGCACCACCAGTAATCATATCATCTCCATCCGTTCCTGCTCCAGATAGCGTCACAACATTTGCCCCAGCAAACGTTGCCAAATTAACAAAGCCACCACCAGTATCTGGGCCGCTTATATCAGCGCCAAGCACCTCACCACCGGCTCTTTCAAAAAAGACTAACTCAAGAGTATATGTACCTGCTGTTAAAGACTGCCCCGCACTTGTAACTGTGATGTTACCATGTAAGCCATCATTATTTACGATTTGCACGCCATCTAAGTATAGCATGCTACCATCATCAGAATTTGTCCTAAATGTATATGTACCTGCCGTTGTAATAGTCAGCGTCGTTTCAAACTTAAGAGCATAATCCAATGTTCCATCATAAATAGTTGGTGTAAAATCAGATGCAATGCCGGCTGTTGTCGATGCTAAATTATGATCACGTCCACCATTTAATGTAAAACCTGCACCATTCAAATCTGGCGTTGCAGTGAATGGTAAATCATAATATTGAAAGCTCCACCCTTGCATTGAAGAAATCGTTGGGGTAGTCGTGCCATCACCATAGATAATATCATCCCCTGCGCCGCCATAAATAATATCATTTCCAATACCACCATTAAGCGTATCACCGCCTGCGCCGCCATTAATATTATCATTACCGGCATCACCATTAATGATATCGGCGCCTGCACCCGCGCCAATGCTATCATTTCCATTACCGCCATTAATCGTATCATTGCCTAAATCTTCAATAATAAGATCATCACCATCACCCGCATTGATAATGTCATTCCCCAACGTACCAGCAATACTGCTGATACTATCAAGCTTAATATAAACTTCCGTATAAGGAATGGCATGATTTTCAGTTCCATTTTCCCAAAGAAACGTATTAGGGTCATTGCCATTAACGCCGCCCACCGCACTACCATAACTGAAACCTTGTTGACCTGCATGACCACCCCATCCCCATGTAAAAATACGTTGATGATTATTACCAGAATCTGTGCCTGGGGTTGAAAGCGCATCTCTTGTGTTTGAAGTTGTATCTGTAAACCCAACACCCAACACCGAATCTTGAACCTCAACTTCAATTAAATTACTGGTGACATCTAAATCCCATGTCCAATCAGTAAGGGAGCTATTATTCCACCGGACTTCTTGATATTCTGTTCCTGTTATATTTGCTGCACGTTTTAAACGAACTTCAACATCACTTAAATTACCTGTTGCCGTTGTATCAATAATTTCATTAACAAAATCATTACTATAAGCCGCAGGCCCAAAAGCCGCGGTTGTACCTAAATTATTTATCACATCGCCAAAGGCACCTTGGCCGTCTGCATCAAATTCCCACCCTTCACGGCCACGGCCAATAAGCAGCCAATGATCTGTACCATCAAAATCAACGTGCAAATTATATGTTGAACCATTCAATGTAAAAACATGATCTCCTGTTCCTAAAACAGATACCTGTTCTAATAAATTTGTTGTGGTTGCAATAACATCATTACCATCACCACTATTTATTGTATCAAGGCCATCGCCACCATTAATTATATCATCACCAGAACCTGTTGTAAGAGTATCTGCATGCGCAGAACCCGTCACAATTAAATTTTCTGTTTGCCCATTTAAATTAATAGTGGTCGCCGCGGCGGCTGTTGAAGCATCAACTTCTTCAAGCCCTACGATAGAGGCATTCGACGTTCCCAATGTATTTAAAGTTAAAGAAGTCTCTGTTAAATTTATAATATCCGTGTTTCCACCCAAGCTGATTGTACCTGCCCCATAAACAAGATTTGATAATTCCGTTTCCCCTACCGTTAGTGTATCTGCATTCGTAGAACCAATTAGAAAACCATTCTCAACATTAGATACAATAGGAACACCCTCTGTAACCGCGTCATATACGCCATCAATTTGTGTGCGAATTATATCGCCCGCTATATGCCCTCCTAAATCTACTGTAGAAAATTGTCCTAACTGGTTGATATCAATGGTCACATCTTGATCCCCGTTTAAACCAGTCAAAGTTTCAAGTTGATTAATCGTACCTATTGTAAAATCGATTATGCTCGCATGCGTTAAAACCAGTTCATCTGTATCTGTCCCACCATAAATTTCTTCACCTACAACCCAGTCGTTGGCCATGATATATATAATGTCATTATCTGCGCCGCCATTGATGATATCAGCGCCTAAATTCCCTATTAATTTATCCTCTCCATCACCACCATCAATATGATCATCCCCCGCCCCACCATAAGCAAGATCATTTCCATCGCCGCCATCTATCGTATCATCACCTGCGCCACCAGAAAGCTGGTCATTATCATCTCCGCCAAATAAGAAATCGATTCCATCACCGCCATTAAGTTTGTCTGCACCTATACCACCCGTAAGAACATCATCACCCGCATAACCGTTTAAGCGATCATCTCCATCACCGCCATGGATTTCATCATTACCACCTTCACCATAAAGACGATCATTTCCCGTTCCACCATAAATCGTGTCATTATCATCGCCGCCATAGATACGATCATTTCCACTATCCCCAAAAAGAAGATCTGTTCCTGCACCGCCTCGAATAAGATCGTTTCCTGCACCGCCATTAACCTTGTCATTACCAGATCCTAAATAGGCAGTATCGCGTCCACCTAACATATCAAATACTTCATCATCACTGTCATTGTAACGGCGATATGTATCATTACCTGCCGTAAATGTTTCTGTTGCTCCTGTCGTAAATTCGCTACCAACTGGATCAGATGAATCAAAAATAAAGTCACTATCATTTGTATCAACACTTGCTATATCAACTGTTGCACTTTGGCCTTTAGTGAGATTATTGCTGGAAAGGTAATTGCCTGTATTGACATACTGGTTATTGATTTTAACAGAACGAATTTCAATGCTGCGCCCTGCAGGAGCAAAAGCATCGTTAAATGTAAAGGCTAATGAAGTTGGGAGTGGGCCGCCATAATTGATTATCACTGAAATCGTAGAGCCGTTAGATGAAATAGGATGTGTTGAATCTAGAGCGCCATCTTCCCAAATCTCAAGCGAAGGCATATTCGTTACGAATATGCCATAAGCCTCTATTTCTAACATATACATTGGCATACTGCCTAATTTCCTGTTCTCTAATTCCCTATTGCCTAATTCCCTAATTTTTCTTTGATTTATTGAAACAAATCAAAGGTATAACAATATTATTAGAATATCATTATATAATTTAGAAAAAATTAATTTTTTACGGAAACTTAAGGGCATTCAGCAAAATATTGTCCAATATTTATATAACTCAGATAATTCCTTGAGCGCTATCAAATAAACACTAACTTTTCTCTAGAAAGGCGCGGCCAATCTTAAGAGAGCCGAATGAGAATTAAATTCATCTTCTCTTTCGTAGTCATAGCTAACCGTAAATTCCATATCCGATGGAGCAGTATAACCAACACCAAACCCAAGATTTAAAGTATCTTGATCAGGGTCTGCGCCTTCAGTGCGGAAAGATGGGCCACCTGCTGCAAATGTTGATGTTGTTTGCACCGCATCATCAATTAAATCATAACGGTAACCCACACTAACTTCTGGTGAAAGGATGCCACCGTTTTCTTGAATGTAATCTTTACGTACATCAACACCAACGCCAACCTCAAGAATATTAAGTGCTTCGCTATCAATTTCCAAACCTGCGCCACCAGCACCTGTTTCAGAAATATCTTCGTTTTGATAACGGATATAATGCGCTTGTACTTTTGGTGTTATGCGAACGCCCTCATATTCCGTAGGATTGTAATCACGTGCGGCAATAAGGCGCGCCTCTATTTGATGTGATCCATAGTCGCTCTTTGCATTTAATCCCGCAACACCACCAACGTTAAAACGTGTTGCTTCGTTATTCCCATAGGTATAACCAACATCACCAATTAAATAGGTGTTTTTATCAAGATCGTAATCTCCATAAAGTGAGATATTATAGCTGTTTATATCACTGCGCGTATTATTAATGCTATCTGATTTCACATCTGTGTTGGCATAGGCAATCGCCACACCAACTGTTGCATTATCATGCAATCCTTCTGTATCAGCGCCAAATGTTATGCCGCGAGTAATGGCATCATATCCTGCGATACTACCGCGTTGGCCTTGATCAATTTTCTGGCCAAATACTTGACCCCACATTTGTAGATCTTCGGTTAAATCCCCTGAAGAAAGGCCGCTCGCGCCGCGGTTTCCATCGCGTATAATCGTTAAACGATCTGAAACAAGCCGTAATGTATTTCCTGTTATGTTTTGCGCGGCAGCGAATGAGCCGCCGTCAATTTGAGGAAGCGTCGCCTCTAAGATATCTTCGGCCTCTGCGCCACCGATATTATTTATAACATTTAACAATTCTGGATTTGTCGTTCCTGTTAACTGACTTAAGGCCCCACACGCGCCATCAGGGTTATCTGAAAACTGTCCAGTACACGGGTTAGACGCCCTAGACACCAATAAATAAAGCTCATTATTTGCCCCGACACCCCCTGTTGCGCCATCGGCGATTTGTAAATCAAAGAATGTGAGATCTTCTATTATATCTTCTAATGCTTGCCCCGCACCACCATTGACCACCGTCGTCCCTGTCCCAATTAAGATAGAGTCACCAGCACTAAAAGAACGATTATTACTTACAACGCCAATGATAGAATTACTAATATCAACATCCCCACCTGTCACGGTTAGCAGGGCGTCCGAAGAGTCACTAAGTTCGAATATTAACGTCCCCGCACTGGCCGTCATGTCATGGAGTGTAACAGTGTTATCTGCACTAATCGTGAAGTCCTGACCTGCATCCACCATCAAATCAGAAACGGTAAAGTTACCTTCTGTTTTAAAGCCTGTTCCTGTTACGGTCACAGGAGAGAATCCTGTGGTAGTATCGCCATCTGTCACATCACCGATAATGCGGCCGCCCGCAATGGTAATGGGCGTTGCCGCATTTAACCCTTGTAGATTAATCGCTATACCATTCGTTCCTTGAATAATTCCGCTGTTGCTAATACCGCCAGAAATTGCAGAGCTGCTTGATACAAAAATGCCTGTATCACCCGTAATAACACCTCCGGCGTTATTTGTTACGCCACCAGATATATCTACATTTGATCCACCTAGATAAATACCGCCCCGCCCACCGGAAATGATACCATTATTTGTAATGGCACCTGATAAATCAGTGCTTGTGCCAACCAATATTCCTTCGCGCAAGCCAGTAATTGTTCCACCTGTATTATTTATGATGCCGCTACTAATATCCCCATCATTTTCAATCAAGATACCTGTTCCCGATGCACCTGTTCCAGATATGGTTCCACTGTTATCAACACCACCTGAAATATCATTAGATCCAACAACAGAGATACCAACTGCACCACCTGTGATTGTTCCACCAGCTTCATTCGTAACCCCGCCGCTAATATCGTTACTGAAGCTTGCAACAGAAATCCCCGTTCCTGTTGTGCCACTACCTGAGATAACACCACCAGAGCGGTTTGTAACGCCACCAGATATATCTGAGCTTGAACTCCCCACTGATATCCCAACTGAGTCACCATTAATTGTGCCTGAGTTATCAATACCCATTGTCAAATCAGAAAATGATAAAACAATTCCGCCTCTGACCCCCGTGATTGTCCCTGAATTATTAATAGCGCCCGTTACATTTGCACCCTCAAGCCCAATCGCTGTCGCCGCCATATCTTCAATAAGGCCTCTATTATCTATCCCCCCAGAAAGATTATTATCGATTCTTATCGCGTGATTACCCGCTATTCCGCTATGTGTAGCACCATCGCTATTACCAATAATTTTACCCGTTGCTTCGTTTAACAAACCACCCGTTAAATCAGAAACGCCATTTCTCAAGAAAATAGCTTCCGCTGTTCCACTGATTGTTCCTGCGTTGCGAATAAAATCTGCCGCCGTTTGATTAATATCAATAGCACTTTTATTCGCTCCAGTGTTTTCAATCACACCGCTCACTGTATTCGTTATTTGGTCAGCACCACTTGCTGTACTCAACTCAATAGTAGCAAGAGTACTTGTGTTGCTTGTGATTGTTCCTGCATTCATAATGACATCGTCACCATTGCCAAGATTCACATCACCCGTAATCGTCGCGCCCGCATTGTTTGTGAGTATATCAGCACCATTAAACGTATCAATATTACCCGTAATATCCCCAAAGTTTGTAATCAGATCAATGGCGTTCGTCGTATTTCTGATGGCCTCTAATTCAGATGTTATTGTGCCTGTATTATTAATGATTACGGTGTTAAGAGTCGCCCCTTCAAATCTGATAGCGCGCCCTTCTGAGTCAATAATACCATCATTTATGACAGAAATTGAATCTAAGGTGCCGTTCCCCAACTCAATTGCCGCATTGCCAACGCCTGTACCCGCATGAATCAATTCTCCACCTATTTGATTGGTTATTGTAATAGATTCACCCGCACGATTACCAATACTATTATAACGCAAGAGATCTGAGTTCGTATTTGTTGCCTCTATTCTGCCAGAGTTCACGATATCACCAATCCCAGATGTAAATAACAATGCAGATGCACCTGTGTCGATAATATTACCACTATTAGTCAGGGTAAAATCACCCGTTCCTTCAAAACTTCTAAAGCTTGAGTTTATATCCCCTGTATTTGTAATGATATTATTAGTGCCTGAGCCATAATTTAAGTCGCCTGTAATTGTACCAGAATTTATAAATGTATCGTTACCAGCGCCTAAATTAATTGTTGCTACAGTAATTGTTCCCGCGTTGTTAATGGTGTCATCATGCGCACTTAAGATAATATCGTCATTTACACCTGTTGCTGATGTGTTTTCATCAATAACACCACCAGCTTGATTTATGATACTCCCGCCGCCTGTTGCGTTAGCAAAGTTGATAGCACCCGTTAATGTTCCACTGTTTGTAATTAACCAAGAAGATCCCGTAGAACGGGCAATTGCATGTGATTGTCCTCCACTTGCAATGATCGACCCTGTATTATTAATTGTATGAACACCTGTATTATTTAAAAGATCTATCGCAGTTCCATTCGAGTCAACCGCTCCAGTATTATTATAGATCAGCGAGCCACTATTATTTAATGTAAAGTCAGCCGCTCCTGTAGCATGCACTATTAAATCAGTAGCAGCATTAGCACCATTAAAGCTAATCGTTCCACTATTGGTTATGTTTGACTCGCCAGTACCAAAATGTAAAACACCGGTACCAGATAAAGTAATATCTCCCGAGTTGTTAAAGTCTAATGTACCCGAGTTACTTAGAAGAAAAGGGCTGACAGGTGACGTCAATGTACCAGTATTCGTCACAGTGTCATTCCCAGCCCCAACATTAAGGTTAACGGTCGCCACTCCCGCACAAGTGATTGTATCATTCCCTCCTGTTGCCGCAGGCGCACATTGTGCATTGGCCTGATTAGCAGTCGATAATGCCACCAATGAAACAGCAATGGCGGTTGTATAACGAAGGGATTTAAAAGAGGATGTCATGGCGTAAGGATTTTTCAAAGATTAAGTAAAGTAAAAAAAAGTGATACTCAAGAACAATCAACGTGGCATGTTATCATATATTAGTAATTACGAAAAGCTCATCCTAAAAAAAATGAAACGCGCTAGTTACCAGCCATAACCATCAATCAGAGGCTGAATATAATCTTCATACCTTCTCCAGCATTGCACTGAGGTTTTATAAATCGGTTTATTGACTTGGTTATGACTGGCAGTTTTAACAACACGTTTATTTTTGTGGAAATCAAGACAGCTTTCTTCCCAGTCTAAACCACAAAACGCGATAAGTTCCTTGGCTTTAGTTTCCAAATCCTCAACAACCTCTTCATATTGTAGGCCGAGGATA
>CALHAW010000026.1 GCA_937934135.1 uncultured Alphaproteobacteria bacterium | reverse complement strand
ATGGTTTCTTCGTCATATTTTGCCCCTAATAAAAATATAAATTACAAATTACACAAAATTTATTAATTTTACGTAAATACAATAATGTTGACAAATTAGGTATTTAATCCTATAGTGTCTTCATGCCATCAACACAAAACACCTCCCAAAAGAAACAGCCGGACCGCCATGCCACCCTGTTAAAACACGCAAACGAACTAGGCAAAACCAGTTTATTGGAAAGTAAAACCAACCGTCGTAAGCAATGGACACCCGAAAAACGCCGCCTCCAATCGGTTATCATCAACGATAATAAGCCGTGGCGAAAATCAACAGGGGCAAAGACGGCTCAGGGGAAGCAGGCATCCGCACAAAATGCCCTGCAACATGGCCGTTATTCCGCCGCCTTTAAGGAATTACAGGCGCTCTTTCAGGAAATGGAGGGCTATCGCCGCCTTATTCATGCCCAAACATGGGAAAATATTCGGTATTTGCGTCAAATTCATGCTACAAACCGCGCTATGACACAACCAACCCTTATTGCGACCACTAAGGAAATTCATGCCCTATTAATGAGCCAGGGGATGAGCGTGCCTTATTCCGAGGTCAAAATGATGGTTAAGACCGCAACGGGCCTGAGCGAGACGGATTATATCACCGCGCCAGACACCGTCATAACGGGCGCCCAAGCCCAAGCCCTCGATCAAATCATCACCCGCCGTGTCAAGGGCGAGCCGCTATCGCGTATTATGGGTGAGAGAGAGTTCTGGGGGCTTCCCTTTAAAGTTACCCCTGATGTTCTTGACCCACGCCCAGACACAGAAACGCTTGTTGAAGCTGTGCTGAGCAAAGTAGGGGATAAAAATGAGAATATAAAGCTGCTAGATCTTGGTACAGGAACAGGCTGTATTCCCATTTCTCTCCTGAAGGAACTTCCCAATGTTATGGCTTATGCCGTAGATTATTCTTATGAAGCAGCCAAAGTTGCCCGTGAAAATGCTATTCAAAATGGTGTTTTGGAACGCTTTCATATCATCCAAGGGGACTGGATGAGCGCCTTAAAGCCCCGAAGCTTTGATATGATCACCTCCAATCCGCCTTATATTATAGAATCAGATATCGAAAATCTTATGCCTGAGGTGAAGAATCATGACCCAATTATAGCCTTATCGGGTGGAAAAGATGGTTTGGATGATTATAAAAAAATTATTTTTCACTTAAAAACACATTTAAAAAAAGGGGCTTCTGCCTTCTTTGAAATAGGATGCGGACAGTTAAATGATCTGACGCGACTCGTGGACGAATCTAATCTTTGGCTATGCGACTCGGTGGCCGATATCGCAGGGATTCCAAGGGTTGTGGAAATTCGGCATAAAGACCTCAATGGGGATAACTGAATTTTTTTTTGACAGATTTATTGATCCACTTCCCAAATCAGGAGTACCTTCATAATCAGTTCAGAAAACAAACAATGTGTTTCGAAAATATCTTTCAAAAGTGGAAAGAAAAAATCTCGAAATACCGAAAACGTACAATGTTATAAATGTACGTGTGAGTGAATCTGTGGATAACTTATCTGATTCGGGAAAATAAAACGCGAATACTGATAGGCTGGTATAAATAAATAAAAAAGTGAGTGTTCCAAAATGAGACATAATTCATCAAATAGACGGCCTAGAGGTCGCAATAACAGGGGTAAAGCAGGCGGTAATAACGGTCGCACGCAGGTTTTTGATAGCAATGGACCAGAGGTACGCATTCGTGGTACGGCCCATCAAATCAGTGAAAAGTACGAAGCTCTAGCCAAAGATGCTCGCTCAAGCGGTGATATGGTTCTGGCTGAGAGCTATCTGCAACATGCGGAGCATTACCAGCGTATGGTTGTCGCGTGGAATGATGAAGCCCGTGAGCGCGAAGAGCAACAAGCCGCAAGACAGCCTCATAAGCAAGAGTCCCATAAACAAGAGCAAAACAAGCAAGAGCCAGAACGCAAGGTTATTCGCGCTGAAAATGATGATCTTGGTCTCCCGGCCAGCATTTTAGGGGATTCCGTTGATGTGGCAGAGGCGTCTGCGCAAGAAAAATCAATGCTTGAAAACGCTTAACTACCTCTAAATGTTAACTAATTTTTGTAAGAATAAGGCAGGTGATCCTGCCTTTTTTTTTGCGTAATTTACGCGTATCATAAGAAAAGATTTTAACAAGGAATATGACGTTATGGACTTTGATCAACTGACTGAAAAATCGCGGACCTTATTACAGCAGGCGCAAACATTGGCCGCACGTTCAAACCATCAATCGTTAGAACCTGAACATTTGTTGCGGGTTATGTTGGAAGATGAGGATGGAATTATCTCTCGTCTTATTCAATCTTGTGACGGCGATGAAGCGCGTTTAAACAGTGATGTAAATACCGCAATCGCTAAATTTCCTGTTGTGACGGGATCGGGTGCGGCGCAATTACGTCTTTCAGGTGATCTCTCAAAAATATTTGATAATGCATTGAATTTAAGTGAAAAAGCAGGTGATAAGTTCGTCACGGCAGAGCGTATTTTACAAGCCATGGTGATGGCGAAGTCCACTGATTTGGGCGGCATGTTAGAAAGCGCGAATATCACATCTGAAGGATTAAACAAGGCAATCAATGCCATGCGAAAAGGCAGAACTGCTGATACGGCGCAAGCCGAAGGTAAATATGAGGCGCTCAATAAATATGCGCGTGATTTAACCGCCGATGCGCGTGATGGAAAGCTGGATCCAATCATTGGTCGTGATGAAGAAATCCGTAGAACCATCCAAATCCTATCGCGTCGAACCAAGAATAATCCCGTTCTGATTGGTGAACCTGGCGTTGGCAAAACCGCGATTGTTGAAGGGCTTGCGCTGCGTATCGTCAATGGTGATGTCCCTGAAAGCCTTAAGAACAAACAGCTTATGTCACTTGATCTCGGCTCTTTAATTGCGGGTGCGAAGTTCCGCGGGGAATTTGAAGAGCGTCTGAAAGCTGTTTTGGAAGAGGTCACAAGCGCTGACGGTCAGATTGTTCTGTTCCTTGATGAGCTTCATACGCTGGTTGGAGCGGGAAAAGCCGATGGTGCAATGGATGCAGGAAATATGTTGAAACCTGCGTTGGCGCGGGGGGAGTTGCACATGGTTGGGGCGACCACCTTGGAAGAATACCGCAAATATATCGAAAAAGATGCCGCGCTGGCGCGGCGTTTTCAGGCAGTTTTTACTCCTGAACCAACGGTTGAAGATACGATCTCTATCTTACGGGGATTAAAGGAAAAATACGAAGCTCATCATGGTGTACGTATCACCGATAGCGCGATTGTCAGCGCGGCAACTTTATCAAACCGTTACATCACAGATCGCTTCTTGCCTGACAAGGCGATTGATTTGATTGATGAGGCGTCATCACGTTTACGGATGCAGGTAGATAGTAAGCCTGAGAAAATTGATGAATTAGATCGTCGTATTGTACAGCTTAAAATTGAGCGCGAAGCTTTATCCAAGGAGAAAGACAAAGGATCGAAAGAACGTTTAAAAATACTCGATAAAGAATTGAAAGAATTAGAAAAAAACTCAGAAACGCTCACCAAAAAATGGCAATCAGAAAAAGCAAAATTGAATGCGGGGCAGAAGGTCACAGAACAATTAGACCGCGCCAGAATTGAATTGGAACAAGCAGAGCGCGATAGCGATTGGACGCGTGCCAGTGAATTAAAATACAGCCTGATTCCTGAATTGGAAGAATTATTGGGGCAAGCGTCTCAGGCGTCTAAGGCCGGCGGCGGTGCGGGTGACCATATGATTGATGAAGAAGTCACTGAAGATGATATTGCCGCGGTTATTAGTCGTTGGACAGGTGTACCTGTGGATAAAATGATGCAGGGAGAGCGCGATAAGCTGCTCAAAATGGAAGATAATTTAGGGCGGCGCGTTATTGGTCAAAATCAAGCGGTGGTAGCGGTGTCCAATGCTGTGCGCCGTGCGCGGGCAGGGCTGCAATCGCCCAATCGCCCAATCGGCTCGTTCTTATTTCTTGGCCCAACAGGAGTTGGTAAAACGGAATTGACGAAGGCGCTGGCGGAATTTTTGTTTGATGATGATAGCGCCATGGTGCGCCTTGATATGTCCGAATATATGGAGAAGCACTCCGTCGCCCGTATGGTTGGTGCGCCGCCTGGATATGTTGGGTATGATGAAGGAGGGTCGCTTACCGAAGCTGTCCGCCGCCGCCCTTATCAGGTGGTACTGTTTGACGAAGTTGAAAAAGCACATCCTGATGTCTTTAATATCTTACTCCAAGTTTTGGATGATGGTCGCTTAACCGATGGGCAGGGACGTACAGTGGATTTCAGCAATACGGTGCTTATTATGACCTCAAATTTAGGGGCGCAGCATTTGGTAGAATTGCCAGAGGGGGCAGATGTGGAAGAAGCACGTGACAATGTCATGGAAGCTGTAAAAAGTGCCTTTAGGCCTGAATTTTTGAATAGATTAGATGAAATATTGCTATTTTCACGCCTTGGACGCGAAGAAATGACCGGAATTATTGAAATTCAGCTTAAATCCCTTGATAAATTGCTAAAAGATCGCCGAATTACCCTTGATGTGGACAAAAAAGCACAAAAATGGCTGGTTGATAAAGGATATGATCCAATTTATGGTGCAAGGCCGTTAAAACGTGTGATCCAAACAGAACTACAAAATAAGCTGGCGGAGATGTTATTACAGGGTGATATCGAAGATGGCGCCAATGTTATGGTCACGGAAAAGTCAGATGCCCTCAATTTCTCCATCCAAAACCCCAAAAAGGATCATTTGAAAGAGGTTGCTTAATCTCCTTATACGGCTCTATACAGGGGATAAATCTTGGGGTATTCTTGTGGATAAGATTGATTCAACTCTCAAGCGTTCTGATTGATAAGGCTTCATCATGAAAAATATACTTCTTCTCTCTACATTCTTGCTGCTTGCGGGCTGTGCCTCCCTAAAAGATGGACAAACACAGGATGTAACCATCCGGACGCCGGGGGCGGAAAATGCGAAATGTTTCCTGCAAAATGAAGATTTTAAATATGTGGCCTATACGGATCAAAAGTTAAACATCATGAAATCCCCGCATGATTTCACCGTGAATTGCCTTGCGGCGGGAAATCGTGAAAAAGCGATTTTGGTGAAGCGTGACGTGAATGATTGGATCTTTGTAAATGTGGCCAACGGGTTTATCCCGGGTGCGGCTTATGATTATTTTTCCCGTGGGGCGTTTACCTATCCTGATGAAATTACAATTAATTTTGTAGGAGAACCGATCAAAAGCTATGGTTTGCCGGAGCATTACAATGCAGATTTAAAGCATAATAATGATCATAATGCCCTTGAAAACATGGGGCCTGATGTCAAATTGACGAAAGAAAATCGTTTTGATAAATCATCAACTCTCCAGAAAAAAGCAGACTTTGGCGATTCTGATGATCGCTCTTTCAATGCGGTTGTTAATGATGCGAGCGTCAGTCGTTATGACCCAAAGGCGGGATATGATCCGTTTGCCAAAGGGCAGTAATATTTCACGAAACCCGCGTTATGTGCGTGATTCCATCATAGGCATCTACTAAGATATCTAATTCTTCAATCAATGTTGTCATGTGACGCGCTGTGGCGTTTAAGATATTTTTATCATCTATCATAATGCCAACATGCCCTTTAAAATAAACAATATCATTGCGCTTTATGTCCGTTTTTTTGACGGGTTTGCCGAAATAATCCTCTTGATCACGGGCATCACGGGGAATGTCTTCATACCCATTGGCAAGCAGGGCGTTTTGAATAAGGCCAGAACAATCAATACCCCAAATAGAGCGCCCGCCGTACAAATACGGCGTTCCTAAATAAATTTCTGCAATACTGGCGAGGTCTTTATCTTTATCAAATGTGTTAATGTGATTGGTGTAAACCCACTGATTATCATTGAGTTGAGTAAAACCATGTTCTTCATCTTGTGTGATAGCGAGGCGTGAGAGGAAGCTGATAATGTTTGTTGGGCGTGATTTAAAATCTGGCGCGGGGTAGATGTGTGTCGATTTTGTGGTGACATAGGCATTGGCTGGTGGGGCATTCTTAATGAGTTGATCACGCTCGATCGAGCCTTTATATCCGTCATGAGCGCCATAGCCATACACATAAGCGCCGCGAGATTCTTCAACGAAGAATGTCTCCCCATAAAGAAGTTGGGAGTCTTGTTCGCTGATCTGGCATGGTTGGCTTGCGTCGCCCAAAATATCAGCTGTCGGTGTGGTGACAGTTAATAGCATGCATTAATTATAGCGCGTTTGGATGAAATCGAAAAGGGCGCGAAGGCCTGTATCTGCACCGCCTTTGGGACGACCGGGTTTTCCATTTTGTTCCCATGCGAAACAATCAACGTGAATCCACGGTGTTTGGGGTTCAATAAATTTTTGCAAGAACAGCGCCGCTTCAATCGCGCCTGCACGCCCTAATCCATCATTCAAAACATCGGCAATGGCGGGTTCGATATTTTTATTATAACCCTCATAAAGAGGGAGCGGCCAAACAGGGTCATTGACGCTTGGGCTTTGTGTCATAAGCGGCGTCATAATATCATCTCGATTGGTGAAGAAAGCAGGGACTTCATATCCTAATGCAACACGCGCCGCACCTGTAAGGGTGCAAAAATCAACCAGTAAGTCAGGTTTGTCTTCACAAGCATAAGTCAGCGCATCGGAAACGACCAAGCGCCCTTCGGCATCCGTGTCACCAATTTCAACGGTAAGTCCCTTACGGCTGTTGAGGATGTCACCAGGACGGAATGAGTTACCAGCCACAGAATTTTCTGCCGCTGGAATAAGCACGCGCAGTTGCACGGGTAAATCTAAAGACATGATCATTGAAGCAAGCCCCAACACATGCGCGGAACCACCCATATCTTTTTTCATGTCGCGCATAAATTGGCCGGGTTTAAGGTTAAGGCCACCTGTGTCGTAAATAATGCCTTTACCAACTAAGGTCAGTTTAGGATGCTGTGGCTTTCCCCATTTCATATCAATGAGCTGTGGGGGGCGCGGGCTGGCTTTCCCAACCGCGTGAATAAGTGGAAAATCACCTTCTAATTTCTTGCCTTTAATAATTTGGATTTTGGCTTTGTGCTTTGCCGCTAATGCTTTTGCGACACCCGCAAGTTCGTCTGTCCCCAGATCGCTCGCGGGGGTGTTTACCAAATCACGGGTAAGGCAAATCGCATCGAGGCAGCTGGTTACAAATTTCTTATCGGCTTCTTTGGGAAGTATCAAAATAGGCTTCGTGATTTTAGCTTTGGGTTTATAGGCGGTGAATTGGTAATGCGCCAATCCCCAGCCGAGGCAAAAATCGCTCCAATTTAAGTTTGCTTGATTGGATTTTATTTTAAGCTCAAAGCTTGTTGTTTTCAGGACCTCATCGGGTAATTCACTCGCAATGAAATCACATAGGCGCGAGCCATCATAAAACAGATCTTCGATCTTGATGTTCCAGATGATTTTGTTGCCATTGATTCTCCCTTGTTTTTTTGTGCCTTTGGGAGCGTCAAAGGAAATAACAAAATGGTTTTTTTTGGCTTTTGCGGCAAAAGCTTTGGGTGTTTCTAAGAGATTTTGAATCATGACTAAAGAATAAACTGAGAAAGCAATTCTGGCGAGTAAATTTTTAAGGGGGAATGGCGGACACGGTGGGATTCGAACCCACGATGAGGCTATAAACCCCATACTCCCTTAACAGGGGAGCGCCTTCAGCCACTCGGCCACGTTAGACCAAGCTTTTCCTCAGTTTATATTATCTAAGTTCTTAATATCAACCTTTATATTGTGACAAGTTGTGACAGGAGTGTGACAGCAAGTTATGTACTTTAATCTCTGAAGATATATTTTTTTGATTATTTAGCGTGTTTCGTCAACTATCGGCCAATAGC
>CALHAW010000025.1 GCA_937934135.1 uncultured Alphaproteobacteria bacterium | reverse complement strand
ATGTGTTGGATGTATTGCCAGGCGACGCGGCCGGAGCGGTTTCCGCGGGTTGTAGCCCATTCGAGGGCTTTTTTGTCATCCATTTTTAGGCCGTAATGGGCGGCATATCCGTGAATCATTTCCAAATAAGTGGCCTGATCAACGTTATAAAAGCCAAGCCAGAGGCCAAAACGGTCAGAGAGGGAAACGGCTTCCTCTACGGATTCGGATTTATTAATAGCGGTGGAGCGTTCATTTTCGATCATATTACGCGGCATAAGGTGCCTGCGGTTTGATGTGGCGTAGATAATCACATTATCAGGACGGCCAGAAATGCCCCCCTCCAGAACGGTTTTTAATGATTTATAGGAACTGTCATTTTCATCAAAGGACAAATCATCACAAAATAAGATAAAGCGAATATCTGGTTCAAGGCGAAGAACATCGAGCAGGTGAGGCAATGTGGGCAAATCTTCGCGGTAAATTTCAATCAGATGCAAGGGGTGTTTGGGGTTATCATCAAATTCATTATGGATGGCCTTAACGAGGGAGCTTTTGCCTGTACCGCGCGCGCCCCAAAGAAGGGCGTTATTGGCGGGGAAGCCTGCGGCAAAGGCGCGGGTATTTTCCTGTAAAGTTTCTGCCTGATGATTCAACCCGAGCAAGAGATCAAGCGGGAGCGCGCCTGTATTTTGAATAGGTTTTAACGCCAAATTATGCGCCTGCCAAAGCCATGCGGTGGCGATCCCCCAATCTTCGGGCATATAGGGTGTTCCCATCCCTGCACGGTTTTCCAATGCGGTGGCAATACGGTGCAATAAGACTGTAATTTTGGCGAAGGGGTTAATCTGTGGTTTACGCATGGTTTCTTTCTGTCTATGGCTTGTTTTTGGTATTTCACTCGTTATAGTCGCTTTTGAAATAACATATAAAAAGGATTAAGAACATGATTTCAATAGCACAAGCCCAAGAAATTGGACAAGAAATAGCCACCGACATCGCCGTGGAAGCGCCGAGCGCCGCCAGCGCATTTGCGTGGAATATGGGTCTTATTTTGGTGATGGTGGTTTTGTTTTACATTCTGCTTATTCGTCCACAACAACGCCGTTTTGCAGAGCATAAAGACATGCTGGGCGCGTTGAAAAAAGGTGATAAGATTGTGACTGCTGGGGGATTGGTTGGTAAAATCGATAAATTGGTTGGTGAAGATGAAGTGCTGATTGATTTAGGCAATGGTACAAAGGTCACAGCGGTTTTATCAACAATTCAAGCCAAGACAGAAAAAGCACCTGCGGCGTCTGCAAAGAAGGAGCCTGCAAAAAAAGCAACTTCTAAAAAAGCAGCAAAGAAAAACGAGCCTAATAAAAAAGATTAAATTTTTTAACACCAAGGTCACAAAGATCGCCAAGACCACAAAGAAGATAATATGGCAATTTCAAAGGAAATTGATAGTTTAGCGACAGAAATTGTGGATTGTGCTTTTACTGTTCATAAAGAAATAAGCCCTGGTTTATTAGAAAATGCGTATGAAGCGTTTATTGTTGAAGAATTAACCAGCCGTGGATTGGTTGTGAAAACGCAAGTGCCGCTTATTGTGCAATATAAAAATAAAACGGTTGATATGGCATATCGTTTGGATTTGGTGGTTGAAGATAAAATTTTGATTGAATTAAAATCTTGTGAAAAACTGCTTCCTATTCATGAAGCCCAGATCTTAACGTATTTACGTTTATCTGATTATTCATTAGGGTTCTTAATGAATTTTGGATCAAAACTTATTAAAGACGGTCTACGCCGTTTTGTTGTTTAAATACTTAACCCTTTGTGAGCTTGGAGAGCTTGGTGTTAAAGCCTTTAAAAAGAAAAAATGATTAATATTGCGCGTTGGAAGGTTATTCTTGTTTTGATCGTTATTGCGTTTGGTGTGCTGTATGCGGCGCCGAATGTAATGGGGGGGAAGGCGCGTGATTTTGTTGCCAATAATTTGCCCGGCATTGTGCCGCATCAAACAATTAATTTAGGGTTGGACTTACAGGGTGGATCGCATCTTTTACTTCAGGTTGAGTTAAAGAATATCATTAAAGAGCGCGCAGAAAGCCTGGTGTCTGCGTTGCGTCCCGAAATGCGTAAAGAAAAGATTGGGTATCGCCGTTTAAAAGAAGTGAGTGATGGTGTGGCGGTGACGTTACGTGATAGTGTGGATGCCGATGCGGTACGTAAATTAATCCGTAAAACAGACCCAAATTTGGAAATTGTAACAAAGGGTGATGTGATTGAAGGGCGTTTTTCCGAAATTGCAATTCAGGAAATTCAAGACCAAACGATTAATCAATCGATTGAAATTGTCCGTCGCCGTATTGATGAAACAGGTACGCGCGAACCAACCATTCAACGCCAAGGGGATGACCGTATTTTGGTACAGCTGCCTGGCCTTGATGATCCATCACGGGTAAAAGATTTATTGGGTAAAACGGCGAAGTTGGGTTTTCATTTGGTGGAAGATGGATCAGGCGGCGCGCGCAGTATGGTGTTGCCGTTTGCGGCGGAGGCAGGAACAGATGCAGGGCGTTCTTTGGCGGTGTATCGCCGTGCGGAATTAACGGGTGATACATTGGTCAATGCGCAATATGCACCAGATCAAAATGGTCAATCGGCGGTGTCTTTCCGTTTTAACACGATTGGCGCAAAACGCTTTTGCACGTTAAGCCGTGAAAATGTGAATAAATTATTTGCGATTGTGTTGGATGGTGAAATCATTAGCGCTCCTGTTATCCGCGAGCCGATTTGTGGTGGACAAGGGCAGATTAGTGGATCATTCAGTATTAAAGAAGCCAATGATTTGGCGTTGTTATTACGGGCGGGTGCATTGCCAGCGCCCTTAACAATTTTGGAAGAACGTACTGTAGGCCCATCATTGGGTGCGGATTCTGTGCAGGCAGGTAAAATTGCCAGCATTATCGCGTTATTTGGCGTGCTTGTTTTCATGTTGATCACTTATAAGCGTTTTGGAATTTACGCGAACATTGCGTTATTGGTAAATGTGTCTTTGATCTTCGCCGTTTTATCAAGCATTCAGGCGACCTTGACCTTGCCGGGTATTGCGGGGATTGTATTGACGATTGGTATGGCGGTTGATGCGAATGTGTTGATTTTTGAACGGATAAAAGAAGAGCTATCCAATGGGCGTTCGCCCATGTCCGCGATTGATGCAGGGTTTAGCCGTGCAATGGGAACCATTATTGACTCCAACCTGACAACATTAATTGCGGCGGTTATTTTATATTCTTTTGGAACGGGCCCTATTAAAGGCTTTGCTGTGACATTGGCGGTAGGGATTATGACGTCCTTCTTTAGCGCGATTATGGTGACGCGTTTGTTGGTTGTGCGATGGTTACTTAAGAATAAACCCAGTGAATTGAAGATATAAAAGCGAATTGAAGATATAAAAATGAACATACTTCCGAGAGATACGAATATTAATTTTATTGGCATGCGTTTTATGGCGTTTGTCTTATCTGCGGTGTTGATTATTGGATCACTGGGATTAATCGTGACGAAGGGGTTGAATTTTGGAATTGATTTCACGGGCGGTACGCTTATCGAAGTGCGTGTCCCTGACCAAGCGCCAGACTTAACGGTGTTACGCGGTAGTTTGAATGCGTTGGAGTTAGGCGCGATTTCTATTCAGGAATTTGGTGCGCCGGATGATTTATTGATCCGTCTGCCTGAACAAGAAGGCGGTGCAAGCGTGCAACAGGGTGCGATTGATGCCGTTAAAGCCATGTTAAATGAGAAATATGAAAGCGGGGAGCAGGGCGCGTCTGTTGATTATCGACGCGTTGAATTTGTTGGCCCACAAGTGGGGGAAGAATTAAAGAAGCAGGGGCTTTATGCTGTTCTATTTTCCATGTTGGGTATGTTGATGTATATCTGGTTTCGATTTGAATGGCAGTTTAGTGTCGCGGCGATTGCGGCGCTTTTGCATGATGCGATTGCGACATTGGGGTTGTTTGCCCTGACGCAGATGGAATTTAATCTATCAACCGTTGCGGCGATTTTGATGATTGCGGGTTATTCCATCAATGATACGGTGGTTGTGTTTGACCGTATTCGTGAGAATTTACGTAAGTTCAAAAAAATGATGATTAATGAATTACTGAATAAATCAGTCAATCAAACCTTATCCCGGACGTTAATGACATCTGTGACCACGATGTTGGCATTGGTGGCGTTATGGGCGTTTGGGGGTGAAGTGATCCGTGGGTTTGTGAATGCGTTGATTTTCGGTATTTTGATTGGGACATATTCCTCTATCTTTGTGGCTTCACCAATACTGACATTTATGAATATCAGACATAAAAAGCCTGAAATTACAGAAGATAAAGCGGAGACGAAAGCTTAGAAAGCTTGATTTATATGCTCAAACGCGTACTCTTCTTCCTAGATTTAGATTCAAAAGGAGAGAAATTATGCCCCGTTCCCCCATTCGTATATTATTTTTATCAACGGTTGCCGTTGCCAGTTTAAGTTTAGGCGCCTGTGGTGCAAATGATACAGATACGTCCTATTTAGGAAGCCGCGATGATATTATCGTCAATAACCGCAATATGCCAAAGGATGTTGTGAAGGCAGATGTGGCAAAGAAAATTGAAACAGTGAAAGTGGGCGCGGATGCCGTGGCGCAGATGGATGCAGAAAAGCTTCGTATTGCGGCGCAAGAAAAAGCCGTGATGGAAGCCAAAGCCAAAATGGCAGGAGGGCGTATTTCTACGGTTACCGATGGTATTAAAACAATGAAGACAACGCCGATGGGTATTGTTGAAGAAGCGTCGACTAGCGCGACAACAACGGTAACTGCGGCAACGCCTGTGCCGGCGGCGCCATCTGGTTCACAGGGCGATGTACCGCCAAATGCGAAGCCCGGTGAATGTTATGCCAAAGTGTTGATCCCTGCGGTTCGTGAAACAACGAAGGAGCGTGTCCAGGTCTCTGAAGAGCGCAAAGTATTGGCGCGTATTATTCCCGCTAAATATGAAGTTCAGACAGAGCGTGTTCAGGTTTCTGAAGAGAAAAAAGTATTGGCGCGTATTATTCCTGCCCGTTATGAAACAACTACAGAGCGTGTTTTGGTAACACCAGCGCGCACCTATTGGAAAGCGGGACATGGGCCGGTTACGCGTAAAAACGAAGTAACAGGTGAAATTATGTGTTTGGTTGAAGAGCCAGCGGTTTATAAAAATATTGAAAAGCGTGTTTTGGTATCAGAAGAAAAGCCAGAATATAAAATGGTTCCTGCGGAGTTTAAAACCATTGAAAAGCGTGTTTTGGTTACCCCTGAAAAACCAGAATATCGTGTAATGCCAGCGCAGTTTGATACCATTACAAAAACAAATATTGTAACGGCAGAAACATGGGAATGGCGCCGTATTTTATGCGAAACAAATCTTGGTACTGATTCCGTTTCCCGTATTCAACGGGCATTGAATGCCAAAGGGTATAGAGTCGCCGTTGATGGTAAGCTGGGGAATGAAACATTAAGCGCCCTAAGCGCGTATCAACGTAAGAACAGCCTTGCGACACGTGGTATTACGTATGAAACGCTGGAACATCTTGGTGTTCGCTTGATTGGTGCTTAAGCCGTCATGGATATCACCCCTTTAATCAAAGAGGGACAACAAATAATTCAAAGCTATGCCGCTGGTGCTTTTCGCATTAGCGGCATTTCTTATGCCCATGCCGTATTTGTTAGTCCTGTGGAGACGATAGCGTGGCAGGCAAGTGATTTTAAAGCCCTGACGATAGAAGATTTTTCGCCGCTGTTTGCAGAGGCGGAGAATATAGATGTTGTTTTATTAGGGGCGGGAAACGTCATGGCGTTTATGGATGTAGCGCTTCGCACTGCATTACGGGATAAGGGGTTATCTGTCGATATCATGCCAACGGACGCGGCATGCCGTACCTATAATGTATTAATGGCCGAAGGACGGCGTGTTGTTGCGGCGTTATTGCCTGTGACAGCGGGTTAATTCAACATTTTTTGAATTAAATATCTAGCGTTTTGTGATCTAGGTGATTTGCATTTTGTATTGTCACCATCAATAAATACTATAAAAGCACTGCGGTTATTATATCTAACTGTTAACCCCCCGTTTAGGCGACACTGTTCGACTGTAGCGCCAGCATCAAGAAACGCTTTTGTTAATTGATTGGTGTTTATTGTCTTACGCTGCCCTATTTCTAGTAACGGCTGTAGCGTTTTTCTTGTTTTTGCTTTCATAAGGGATTTTTAAAGAACGCTCAACAATATGTCAATTAAAAGCTATTCTTAAAGTTAAAAACTTTGGTGGGATTGTCATTTTGGGATCAAAAACATCGTAATTATTTGCTTTGATCTGCGCAGTATATAGTTGGGTCATTTTCTGGGCGCGTTTTAGAAATGTAGAATTGGGTTTTATGGCTTGGTCGGGCAGGGTCAGGAGTTGCTCTACGATCCGTGGCAAGATATCCCGCTGGTTAAAATCAAGTAGGGTGCTTTCGGTTAGATCATGTGCTGTCAGTATATCTTTTGAAATAAATACGCGCCGTTGCGATAGCATGTAAGGTAATGCACGAATAAGGCCAATAAGCGCATAATTTAGGGAGATTCTTTTGATTTCTTCAATATCTTCTTCCTCATCTAATACTTTAAGAACGAGTTGATGAAGGGGCGTTGTTGTGAAATCACAATAATGTAAAAGCCCTTTTTTATCAGCGGGAGCAACGCCTTCCAGATCAAATTCACGGGCGTAAATTAGTGTGTCAAAGAGGCCTTGGGGGAGGTCATATTGTTTGATAGCTTGAGCGAGGGCTTTGACAACGGCATGGTCACGCGGGTTATGCCCCTGGTAAATCTCTTTAACCGCGTCACGCCACCATTGCAGGCGGATAAGGCCGATTTGCGTTTCGCTCACGACCTCACGCGTTTTGGCGATTTCGGTGTTAAAGGTAAACAAGGCGCAAAGTGCGTCGCGGTGCGCCGCAGGGGACATGAGCGCCAAGAGAAAGCGGTCTTTGTCCTGTTGACGTAGGGTTTGAGCGATGTAAGATAATGGCATAGTTCTTATAACCATGATCACCATAAAATCGAAAGAATAAAATCATGACTTTTACACTACCCAAGCTTCCTTATGCCTATGACGCCCTTGATCCGTACATGTCTGCAGAAACGTTAGAATTTCACCATGACAAACATCATTTGGCCTATGTTGATAAGGGGAATGAGTTGATTGCCGGCACGGACCTTGAGGGTAAATCACTAGAAGAAGCGATGGTTGCGGCGTTTAAAGATCCGGCCAAAGCGGGATTATTTAACCAATTAGGCCAGCATTATAACCATATTCATTTTTGGAACTGGATGGCGCCAAATGGCGGCGGTACGAAAATGGAAGGTAAATTGGAAGCTAAAATTACTGAAGATTTAGGTGGATTTGATGGATTTAAAGCCAAATTTATCGAAGCAGGCATGACGCAGTTTGGGTCTGGTTGGTGTTGGTTGGCGATGGACAATGCCACTGGCAAGTTAGAAATTGTGAAAACACCAAATGGTGAAAATCCTGTTGTGCATGGCAAAACGGCGATTTTGGGGTGTGATGTTTGGGAACATTCTTATTACATTGATTACCGCAATGCGCGTCCAAAATACCTTGAGGCGTTTGTGGATCACATGATTAACTGGGAATACGTGGCAGCGCTTCATGAGAAGGGTCCGCTGGTGATTTAATCCCGTTGGTGATCGCATAAAGAGCGTTGAGTTTTTCTTAAGGTCTTGATAAGGGTTCTTGCGTTATAATAATGAGAGAAGGATTTAAACAATGACTGATTCATTACCAACTTCATTATCAACAAGCCGATTTAACATGTGGCGCGCCGTTGTTGCGATGATCCATGCCGATGGCGTTGTAACTGCGCATGAGCTTGACTTTATTAACCGTCATATTTCACAATCCCCTTTATCAGAGGAACAACGCGCAGTTTTAACGGCGGATATTGGCACGGCGCAGGATGTTTATGTGATGTTTTCACGTATTGAAGAGGTGGAAGATAAGGCGGATTTTTTTGTGTTGGCGCGAGCATTATCGTGGTGCGATGGGGATTTAGATAAGCAGGAAGCCAACATCTTAGCGCAATTACAGGCCATGGACATCACAGAGGGCGATAAACGATTATTGAAGGCCAGTAGTGATATTGTAGACGAGGTTGAGCTATGTGGTAATCAATGGAAGTTTAAGTCAGAGCGTTCCAAGAGCCTTCTTGGATTTCTTTCTCATTGGAAGAGCGCGTAGCCTATATCTATCGAAAAAAGCGCTGCGTGTTCAATGCAGATAGAGGAACTTCTAAATCTGGCCCTAATAATGGGCTGTTGGGGTAGGTGTTTCCATCAAATTCCATGACAATATTTTTATCGGGGAAATTTGTTCCCGTTACGCGGATGATAATATCGCGCCAATTATTTGTGCGTTGGTCAGAGATATAGATAGGCCCGCGTACATTGTTGATTGTGGCGATGGGGGTGAAGGTGGTGTCATTGGCCTGTAAGATCAACATGCCGCACCCGTCCCATCCGCACCAATAAGAATGGGGGGATTTAAATAGAATAATGGCATCAAGGCGGCCATCGTTGTTTAAATCCGTGCGGGCAATGTCCCATCCGCTTTGTGGCGGGGCGTTCTGGCTTTGGATAAAGGCGGCGAGGGGGGCTTCAAGTGCGCTGTTCGGAAGGCTTTTTGTCTGTTTGTTGGGCATAGGGGTGAGGGCGGAAGGCGGCGTAGAGCCACCGCCGCACGCCGTTAAAAACAAGCATAATAAAACAATAACCCGAGTCATTTGATGTATTTGATTCATGGGTAATAAGATAAGCGGTACGCGAAGATCAGGGAAGCCATAAAGGCGATATTGTTTCAATTAGTTGACAAGAAAAGCGAATGTGTAACAATCATGCTTATGACTTTTACATTTCCATCCCCCCAAGAATTTTTCAAACGTTCCCTTTTCCCTTTTTTAATGCTGTTGAGCATTTTGGCGATCCCTGCTTTAGCCGGTGATAATAGCCATGGCGGCGGCGGTGAGATTAACCGTGAAGGGATGTTATCAAACCCATGGGCGATTGCGGCTTTAATGGCGTTTGTGCTGTCTTATATTGCGGTGTTGTTTGAAGAAAAAACACATTTGCGTAAATCCAAGCCCGTTATGTTGGGCGCGGGGCTGGTATGGGTGTTTATTGCCATTATGGCGCCTGATTACGGGATTGATCATCATACGCTTCGGGCGGCGGTGTTTCATGGGTTGGAAGAATATGGATCTTTATTGTTATTCTTATTGGCGGCGATGACGTATATCGCGGCGCTGGAAGAACGGAACGTGTTTGCCGTATTGCGGAGCAAGTTGGTCACTGCGGGATTAAACATGCGTCAGATTTTTTGGGTGACGGGGATTTTTTCTTTTTGTCTTTCACCGATTGCGGATAATTTAACAACGGCATTGGTGATGGGCGCGGTTGTAATGGCCGTGGGGAAAGGCAATCCAAAATTTATTGGAATTGCGTGTATTAACATTGTGAATGCGGCCAATGCAGGCGGCGCGTTTTCACCGTTTGGTGATATTACAACCTTGATGGTATGGCAGGCAGGGCATGTTGAATTTTTTGATTTCTTCCCGCTTTTCTTACCGTCATTGGCGTGTTTTTTGATCCCGGCCTTCATCATGAATTTCTTTGTTTCGACGCATAAGCCAAAAGCGATTAAGGAAAAAATCAAGATGAAGTATGGTGCAAAGCTTATTATTGCGCTGGGCTTTGCGACGATTGCGATGGCCATTAGTTTTGAACAAGTATTGGGCCTTCCGCCGTTTCTTGGGATGATGACGGGGATGAGTGTCTTAATGATTACAGCATTTTTCATTCGTAAAACGGGGAAAAAAGCTGACCCAGATTTTGATGTGTTGGAGCAAGTCGCCAATGCAGAATGGGACACATTATTGTTTTTCTTTGGGGTGATTTTTAGCGTGGGGGGACTGACCTTCTTGGGTTATCTCGAGCTGGTTTCGAGCACCATGTATGATGGGTATGGCGCGTCTATAACCAATATTGTGATGGGATTTGCGTCCGCGCTGATTGATAACATCCCTGTGATGTTTGCGATTTTGAGCATGAATCCTGACCTTGATCAATTTCAATGGTTATTGGTGACGTTAACCTGTGGGGTTGGGGGAACGATGCTGTCTATTGGTTCTGCCGCCGGTGTGGCGTTGATGGGCGTTGCGAAGGGGCAATATACATTCTTTGGCCACCTTAGATGGACACCTGTTATCATGATTGGGTATGCCGCCGCGATTGCTGTACATTTTTGGGTGAATGGCAGCCTGATGGGTGTTGAGTAGGTTTAAGGTTTAAATTCTAATAAAGATGGGTTTTCTGATAGTATAAGCGTAGCCGTGCCGCCGACTGTTGTTGCCGCATAACATGCGTGAGCGAAAAGCGTGCTGATTTTTGGCAGTATGCTTTCGCCTTTCTCTACTAGTATTAAATTTGATTTAAAGACAGGTGGTTGATGAAGTTCTAATTGTGGTGCAATTTTTTCAAACTCCATTTCACTATCTAATTTCATTAGATCAACCCTTAGATCAAAATCAAATGTTTCTTCTTTTTCTAACCGTCTCTGCTCTTCCAGAATTTTGGTTATTCTATCAACCTCATTGAGTGATATTTGATTTTCACTGAGTGGTGTTTGAGGCTTAATCGTGTCTTGTTTTACAGGTTCTTCTTTTAAATGATCTTGTAGATCATCTATTAAAGACAGGTTGAATTTTTTTGTTTCCTGATCTTGGGTTTGTTCACTGCTTTGTTGTGCCATGCGTGCAAGGATTTTTGATTTTATTTCTTCTACTGTTTCAACAGTCATGATTAAAGCCTTAAAGTTTGTTGGGGCGTTTTATCTTTTGGTACGGCGGCAGAATCTGTTGTGAACAAGAGACTGGAAACGCCAAGAGCGAAGGCGAGGCCGATTGTTTTAAGAGGCAATATGCTGTTTGGCTTCTCTTCTTCTTTTTCTAAGAACTTTTTTATTTTAACTGCGAAGTCTTTTTCTGGATGGTTGTCATTAAGATCAGCAGTCATTTCACGCGCCATAGCTCTCTCCATAGCTTCTTCTTGCATCTGTGCTGTTATGGTGCGTATTTCTTGATCTAGTTTTTCAACATGATCGTCTAAGGTCATAAGTTTCGTTTTAGTCATGAAAGTGAGGCTAAAGGAAATTATATATTATGTCAATTTATTTTTTAATTTATAAAGAATATCAAGGGCTTCGCGGGGGCTTAGGCTATCTGGATCTATGTTATTAAGGGCTTCTTCTAGTTTACTTTTTTGTGGCGGGGCGGGCGCGTGTGCGGTGAAAAGAGGGAGATCATTGCTTATCTTTGTGGTGGGCGCATCGCTGGTAAGGGTGTTTAAGACGGCCTTAGCGCGGTCAATCACGGATGCAGGAAGCCCCGCGAGCTTAGCCACGTGAATGCCGTATGATTTATCAGCGCTGCCCTCGGCAACGTGATGGGTGAAGATAATATCGCCTTCCCATTCTTTGACCTGAAGGGAATAGCACCGCAAAGCGTTCAGCTTTTCTTTCAGATCCGTCAGTTCATGATAATGGGTGGCAAAAAGCGCACGGGATTTATTCACCTCATGCAGTTGCTCCACGCAGGCCCACGCAATGGACAGACCATCAAAGGTCGCCGTGCCGCGCCCAATTTCATCGAGGATAACGAGGGAGCGTTCCGTTGCCTGATTAAGGATTATTGCGGTTTCAACCATTTCAACCATGAAGGTGGATTGCCCGCGGGCCAGATCATCCGCCGCCCCCACGCGGGAGAAAAGCTTATCAACAACGCCAATATGCGCAGCGGTGGCAGGCACGTATGAGCCGATTTGCGCGAGGATTGCGATGAGCGCATTTTGGCGCAAGAAAGTGGATTTACCCGCCATGTTCGGCCCTGTGAGAAGCCATAGGCGCTGTTTTTCACTGAGGTCACTGTTATTGGGAACAAAATCTTGTGATTGTTTTTGTAAAGCCGTTTCAACAACAGGGTGGCGCCCCCCTTCAATATTAAAGGTGAGGGAGGAATCAATTATAGGGCGTGTGTATTTATTGTCTAATGCCAAGTTTGTGAAAGAATATGTGATATCAAGCGCGGCGAGTGCCTGTGCGATGCGGCCAATTTCTTCGGCATTTTTATTAATATCATGGACAAGGGTAATAAAGATTTCTTGTTCAAGGGCGAGCGCTTTATCGCCTGCACTGCTGAGGTCACGTTCAAGTTCCGATAGGTCAGGCGTAGTGAAGCGCACATTATTGGCGAGGGTTTGGCGGTGAATAAAGGGGTTATCGTTATTGGTATCTTTTTTATTCACCATTAATTTATCCGCATGGCGCGCGGTCACATCAATAAAATAACCCAGCACGTTATTATAGGAGACTTTGAGCGTTTCAATGCCCGTCATGGTGCGATATTGTGCCTGTAATCCCGCGATGTGGCGTTTGCTGTTTTCTTTCAGGCCGCGCAGTTCATCCAATTTTGCGTCATACCCTTCCGCAACAAAGCCGCCATCCCGATCGAGAAAAGGGAGATCCGTTTTTAATGCTTTGTGTAATGTGTCGGTCACTGTCTGCAAGGCAGGAGATTGTTGCATGGCATCGGTCATGTTTTGTAATGCATCGCTTTGGAGTGTGCCTAAAATGACATGAAGATTTTCTGCGGCAAAAAGCCCATCACGCAGCGCGCCCAAATCACGCGGTCCACCACGATCAACAGAAAGCCGTGCCAAGGCGCGTTCTATATCAGGGATAGATTTTAGTTTCTCCCCAATGGCATCGCGTAAATTTTGATCATCCATCAGGCATTGAATCTCATTTTGCCGCATGGTGATGGCGTCAATATCAGTCAGCGGAGAAGAAAGACGTGCCTGCAACATGCGCGCGCCTGCGCCCGTGACGGTGCGGTCAATCGTGGCAAGAAGTGAGCCTTTGCGTTCCCCCTGTAAGGTGCGGTTTAGTTCAAGGTTGCGGCGGGTGGCCGCATCAATTTCCATGGTGGTGTTTTGACCGACCTGCGCCGGGCGCATCAGATGGGGGAGCTTGCCTTTTTGGGTACGTGCAATGTAATCAATCAATGTGCCTGCCGCGGAAATTTCTGCGCGGGAGAATGCCCCAAATGCGTCAAGTGTCCCGACATTAAAAATATTTTCGAGGCGTTTTTGGGCGTTCTGGCTGTCAAACAGGCTGTTTGATAGCGGTGTGATACGTGTTTGGTAGGGAGCAAAGACAGAGAATAAATCTTCGTCCTGTATGAGAGTATCAGGAATTAAGATTTCGCGCGCGTCTATACGTTCCAAGGCGGCGGGTAGGGTGTTGGTTTCAACGGCTTGTACCGTGAATGCGCCCGTGGACATTTCCAACCAAGCAAGACCATATTGCCCCGCGATGGAAGTAAGTGCGGTGATGTAGTTATTTTCACGCGCATCAAGAAGGTTGTCTTCGGTTAAAGTTCCTTGGGTAACAATACGCACCACTTCACGGTTCACAAGGATTTTTGATGTGGGGCGGCCTTCGCGTTTGGCGCGGGCTTTGGCCTGGTCGGGTGTTTCGGTTTGTTCGGATACGGCGACCTTATGCCCTGCACGGATGAGCTTGGCGAGGTAGGGTTCGTATGAATGAAAAGGCACACCGCACATGGGGATATTAGTACCATCGGTTTTGCCGCGTTTAGTCAGTGTGATGTCGAGGATTTGAGAGGCCGTTACAGCGTCATCAAAAAACAGTTCGTAAAAATCACCCATACGGTAAAACAGCAAGCAATCAGGATGTGCAGCCTTAATGACGTGATATTGCGCCATCATGGGTGTGTGTCCTTGCGCCAAAAAATGCTCAAGCACCTGTTTGGGCGCGGGGGCGCTTACGTCTATGTTTTCTGCGGGTTGCATAAGGTATTTTTAACACCAAAGAGCGCTAAAATACTAAGGTTTTATGAGTGTTTTCCAATGATTTGTCATTGCGAGGCACGTTAGCGATACGGTAATTCAGTAATGTTGATGTGTTCTATATTATGTCGCCTATGTTCTCAATAACGAAGACGTTAACCTGCCGTCCCTGTAGAGCCGAAGCCGCCCGCGCCGCGTTCTGTTTCGTCCAATATTTCGGCGACATCCCATTCAACAATGGCGTGGCGTTCAATAACCATTTGGGCGATACGCATGCCGCGTTCAACGGTGAAGTCTTCGCGCCCGTGATTAATCAAAAGCACGCCAATTTCACCACGATAATCCGCATCAATAGTACCAGGCGTGTTTAAAACAGTAATGCCATGTTTTAACGCCAAGCCAGAGCGGGGGCGTATTTGCGCCTCATACCCTTTGGGGAGCGCGATAGAAAGCCCCGTTGGGATAAGCATGCGTTCACCTGCGCCGATTTCCACGGCTTCTTCAAGGGCGGCGGTTAAGTCCATGCCCGCGGATTGTTCCGTAGCGTAAGTAGGCAGTTGTAGTCCAACGGCATTTTCGAGCGGAGTAAGGGAGACTTTGACAATATCATTCATAATTTATGCGGCTTTTTTCTGTGATTTAATGTGGATCATATATTTCACGATTTTGTCGGTAATGTCACGCGCAATCGTTTCTTTGGAGGCCTGTGGCCATTCGGTTGTTTCATGAGCGGTAACAAGGGTGACGAGATTGTTATCCGCGCCGAATATTTCATTGTCGCCTACATTATTCGCAATAATCCAATCACATGATTTTTTGATTAATTTTGATTTTGCATTGTCGATCAGATTTTCTGTTTCTGCCGCAAAACCGACCACAAGCGCAGGGCGGTTTTTATGATTGGAAATTGTTTTTAAGATGTCCGGATTTTCGGTTAATTGAAATGTGGGAGGCGTTTTATTAGCGCTCTTTTTAATTTTTTGACCTGCGCAACCGTCAACACGCCAATCAGAAACAGCGGCGGCGCAAACAGTAATGTCTGCGGGGAGGTTGTTTTCACATGCCGCTAACATTTCCTGAGCGGTTTGAACGGAAATAGTTTCAACGCCTTTGGGGGGTGGGATATTAACAGGGCCAGAAATAAGGGTAACTGCCGCGCCCTTAGCGGCGAGGGCGGATGCAATGGCATGCCCCTGTTTGCCCGAAGAGCGGTTACCGATGAAACGCACAGGGTCAATGGGTTCATGGGTGGGGCCGCTGGTAACCAATGCACGATAACCAGAAAGTGGTTTGTCTTTTTGAATAAAATTGGTAATTGCCATTAAAATATTTTCAGGTTCAGGAAGGCGCCCTTGTCCTGTTTCTCCGCAGGCCATTTCCCCTACATCTGGGGCAATAATGTGAATGCCACGTTTTTCTAATATCTTTAAATTATCTTGTGTTGCGGCGTGATTCCACATCATGGGGTTCATTGCCGGACACACCATAACAGGGCTATTGGTGGCAAGAAGGGTTGTTGAGGCCAAGTCTTCTGCCAAGCCATGCGCCATTTGGGCAAGGATATTTGCACTGGCAGGGGCAACAAGGACAAGATCGGCTTCGCGGGAAAGGCGGATATGCCCCATTTCACTTTCATCCTTAAGGGAGAAGAGGTCGGTAAAGACTTGTTCCTCACTTAGCGCGGCGACAGACATGGGGGTAACAAATTGCGCGCCACCATTGGTCAGCACGCACCGCACAGTCGCGCCAGATTTTTTGAACAAGCGGATCAGTTCTAATGCCTTATAGGCGGCGATGCCACCAGAGATAATAAGTAATATTTTTTTGCCGTGTAACATTAACAAATTTTCTTTCTTTTGTATTTTAACGCCTTCTGATTTTTCTAGATGACGGCATTATAAAAGCAAAAAGCCCCGCGGGAAAGCGAGGCTTTTCAAAATATTATTCGAATAAAAGTAGCGTTTAATTACAAGTTGTAATTATAGGCCCATTTTATCTTTTGCTGAATCCATTGCGTCTTTTGCATCAGAACCAGCAGCAGGTGCCTTGTCAGCAGCGTCTTTCGCCGCGTCCATTGCCGCTTTCTTTGCATCTTCCGCCGCAGTGTCTGCAGAAGGAGCTTTCATTGCTTCTTTTGTTTTATCCATCATTTCAGTTGCTTCAGTTTTAGCAGCTTCAATTTTATCTGTTGCAGTGTCAGCAGCGTCAGCAGCCATTTCTTTCGCAGAGTCCATTGCTTCGCCAGTTGCTTCTGTTGCCGCATCAACAGCGTCTGTTGCTGCTTCTGTTACTGAGCTTGCTGCGCCTTCGATGCCTTCACCGATAGCATCAAGTGCGCCACCAGCAGCAGGAGCAATGTTTGCAAAGCCTTCTGCGTCACTGTCTGTTACGTTGTTATATACAACTTGCATTGCCACAATACCTGCGACGAGGACTACAGCTGCGAAAAAGACTGATTTTAATACGTTGTTATTCATGAGAGTTACCTTCCTTAATATATGTTCGTTATTTCTCAAATTATTATGACCCCCGGATGACCCCATCCGAAAAACTCCAAAATTCTTTTTGAACTGGCCCTAATTAAGAGAATTTCACGATAAAATGCAACAACTAATTGCAAGAATATGAAAATTATAATTTTATTGCGCTATGGATAGCGGCGACTCCGAAGGTTAAATTTTCATATTTCGAGTGACTTAATCCAGCTTCCATAATACGGTGTTGGAGATCTTTTTGACGGGGGAATTTCCGAATAGATTCAACAAGATACTGGTAACTATCCTTATCTTTCGCCACGGCCTGACCAATATGGGGAATGACATTATAAGAGAACGCATCATAAGCCTTCGCCAGCAAAGGGTTATCCACATGGGAAAACTCAAGGCAATAGAACCGTCCCCCTGGTTTTAAAACCCGAAAAACTTCCGATAAGGCATCATCGATTCGGGTTACATTACGCAAGCCAAAGGCGATGGTATAGACATCAACACTGTTTGACGGAACGGGGAGATGCTCTGCATTGCCTGTAATCCAGCCAAATTCATCCAGCCAGCCTTTATCAATCGCGCGGTCACGCCCTACGCGTAGCATGTCCCAATTCAGGTCACATAATCTTATATCTGCGTCAGCCGTGCCTATTTTCTTTTTAATACGAAAAGCGATATCGCCTGTACCGCCCGCGACATCAAGGTAGGAAAGCCCAGCCTTTGGCCGAATACGGCGGATTAGATGATCTTTCCAAAGGCGATGAATGCCCCCAGACATTAAATCATTCATAATATCGTAATTATCCGCGACAGAATCAAAAACCCCGCGCACCGCGGCGGTTTTTTGCTCTGGCGTAACGTTCTTTTCGCCAAATTGGGTGCTTTCAGGGTTTGGTGCGGTGTTTTGTGTCATGCCTTTGTTTTAAAGGAGAAAAAGACATTGTCACGCTGAATTTAATTGACATAATATATAATATTCTGTATTTTATCTAAATGATTGTTTCATTAGAAAAAGAAACGAAAAAGCACGGCGCTTTAGTTGAACTGGTGCATCAGCTTATGCATGGAATTGATAAGTCATTTTTATTCCGTACAGGGCAACCTGTTGTTGTACTGGTAGATGGCGATGAAAATTCAGGTAAAAAATATTTCCTGATACTGCTGTAAATCATATTCGTAGCATGCTTACAGGTAACCCGCCCCAAAAGATAGATACGTATTCTGCGGGTGAAAAAGACCGTGATGAATATACGGTTTTTGTGAGGTCGGATGATAAATCCTTACAAGTTTCTTTTATTAATGTTGCTTATATGAGTGGCTATTCTGATATATTACCAAAACTTTCGCCGTCAGATATTATTCAAGCGACGAATAAAAGCCCAGAAAATCCCTATGCTGGCGTTTTTTTAGAAGCGGTAAGAGAATCTAATGGAATTTGCTTTATTCACAATAGCCAACCACATGTTCCTGTAGAGTATGATTTTAGTATCCATGTAGAAAAACCATTAGGACATCATACCGCAACAGAAAGTTGGGAGCGTAAAGTGGTAATAGAGGGTACTGCGGCGTCTAAGCTGTTTAGAGACAGAAAGTTTCAAGATCAGCTTTTACACATGCAATCCAATAGGTAATTTTTCAAAATAATTTTATTATATATGAGTATGAAATTGGTCTTAATTAAAGACTATGGTTTTGTGCTTTTAGTTGCGTGTATAGGCAGTTTTTTTGTTCATATGCGTTCATTCAAAGCAATGGAGACGGTGCCTTTAAGCGCATATGCAAGTCTTAATGCGATAAAACCTGTTATGATTACTGCGGCTAATGTGTTTTTCTTTGGGGAGAGCATGACAACCATTCAAGTGTTGAGCGGTGGCGTGATTATTTTGTCATCGCTGTATTTTTTAAACGTGAAAATTCCCATGAAGCGTAATATCCCTTAACTTTATTCCAGTTTCACTTTATGAATGAAGCATGAAATTATTTAAAGCGATGGCGACGATTGGCGGATTAACGGGGGTGAGCCGCGTTTTAGGGTTTGTCCGTGATGTTTTAACGGCGGCGGTATTGGGCGCGGGGCCGATTGCGGATGCGTTCTTTGTTGCATTAAAGCTCCCTAATTTTTTTCGCCGTGTGACTGCCGAGGGCGCATTTAGCGTGGCGTTTGTGCCGCTTTATTCAAAAACAATGGAAGAAGAAGGGCAAGAAAAGGCCAGTCTGTTTGCATCAAACGCCTTTGCGGTGATGTTGATGGTGTTGATCCCGTTCACCTTATTGGCGTTATGGGCGATGCCCTATATTATATATGCCATTGCGCCGGGCTTTCATGATGACCCTATCCGATATGATTTGGCGGTTGAATTAAGCCGTGTGACGTTCCCGTATTTGTTATTAATGTCTTTGACTGCGCTATTGGGCGGCGTGATGAATGCCCATGATAAGTTTGCACCATTCGCCAGCGCGCCGATCTTTTTTAATTTAAGCCTGATTATTGGCTTGCTTGTTTTTACCAAATTTAGTGAAACGGCGGGGCATGCCATGGCTTATGGTATTGCGTTGGCGGGGATGATGCAGTTTTTGTGGCTGGTGCGGGCGATTAAAAAAGCCAATATAAAAATTGTAATAAAGCGCCCTGAATTTACACCGAAAATTAAAAAAGTTTTTAAATTAATGGGTCCTGGCGTTTTGGGGGCAGGGGTGATGCATGTGAATTTATTTGCAGATTTGGTGATTGCATCTTTGCTTTCTGCGGGGTCAATTTCTTATCTTTATTATGCAGATCGACTAAATCAATTACCGTTAGGTATGGTTGGGATTGCCGTGGGAACGGCATTATTGCCAATGTTGTCACGCGCCATCGCGGCGGGGAATGGACAAGAAACGCAAAACTTATTTAACCGCGCATTAGAAATATGTTTGTTGTTGGCGCTGCCTGCGGGTGCGGCGTTATTTGTATTGCCAGAAACATTAATAGGGACGTTGTTTGAACGTGGCGCGTTTGAACAAGAAGACACATTGGTTGCAGCCAAGGTTTTAATGGGGTATGCGATTGGTTTGCCTGCTTATGTTGCGGCGAAGGTTTTCTCGACGGCTTATTGGTCGCGTGAAGATACGATGAGTCCTGTGAAAATTTCAATTATTACCACGGTGTTAAATATCGCATTAAGCTTAGTTCTGATTGTCCCATTTGGCGTTGCGGGTATTGCGATGGCGACGGGGTTGATGGGGTGGCTTCAATTAATGTTGTTGTATCGCGGTTTAAAAACAAAAACACAAATCACGTTTGATGATCGGTTTAAGCGCGTGATTTCAAAGATTGCGCTGTCGACTCTTATTATGGCGCTGGTATTATTATTGGGGGATAAATATATCGACTTTGATGAATGGTCAAAAATTTTGACGTTAACGGCCTTGGTGATTCTTGGGCTTGTGACTTATGGATTGAGTATTTTAGCAACAAAGGCTATATCCATTGATGAAGTTCAAAAATATTTATTAAAGAAGTAAGCCATGACCAAACGTATTCTATCTTGTATGCAACCGACTAATAAGCTCCAACTGGGTAATTATTTGGGAGCGTTGGTGAATTACGTGAAGCTTCAAGAAGAAGGGGCGGAGTGCCTGTATGGCGTGGTTGATTTGCATGCCATTACAGTCCCCCAAGACCCGCAAATTTTGCGTCAATCAACGCGGGAAACGGCGGCGGCCTATATTGCGGCGGGTATTGATCCGAAGAAATCCTTTATCTTCACGCAAAGCGCGGTGCCTGCACATGCGCAGTTGGCATGGGTTTTAAATTGTCTGACGCCGATGGGGTGGTTGAACCGCATGACGCAGTTTAAGGAAAAAGCAGGGAAGAAGAAGGATCAAGCGTCCCTTGGCCTGTATAGCTATCCTGTTTTGATGGCGGCGGATATTTTGCTGTATCAGGCAACGCATGTTCCCGTGGGGGATGATCAGAAACAGCACCTTGAATTGACGCGTGATATTGCAATTTCATTTAACCAACATCACGCCAAGCGCGAATTTTTTACCATCCCAGAACCTTTTATTACCGGCGAGGCCACACGGGTGATGAGTCTACGTGATGGTACACAAAAGATGAGTAAATCTGCCGAGAGTGATATGACGCGGATTAACCTGACCGATGATGCAGATATGATTGCGCAAAAATTTAAGAAAGCCAAAACCGATGCAGGCATGGTGCCTGCGAACGCCGCCGAAGCGCAAGGGCGCGCCGAAGCGCTTAATTTAATAGGTATTTACGCGGCCCTGTCTGACACATCGAAAGACGCCGTGATGAATGAATTTGGCGGTAAGCAATTTTCTGACCTTAAAACTGCCTTGTCTGATTTGGCGGTAGCAAAATTATCACCCATCACTTCGCGCATGAATGAATTGATGGATGATACGGCGGAATTGGATAAAATCTTGAAGGTAGGGAATGACCGCGCCAATGAATTGGCCGAACCGACCTTAAACGGTGTGATGGAAATTATGGGCTTTTGGTCTTAAATTTTTAAACATTTAAAATTATTTACATAAAATACCTATTTATTTTCAACAAGATAGCTGATGCACGCCAATTTATGGTTGAAATCTTCCCCCAAATCAGTGTTTTATGAGGGAAATTAATTAATTATTATAATTAAACAATAAAAGGGTGTGTGTTGTGTCAGAATTGTTTGCCGAGTCAGACCGTGTTCGTTTAAGCGGATTATCAGCCGAATATAATACAACATATAGGGAGTATTGCGATAGCAATGCCCCTTGGATGGAAGAGCTTCTTCAGCTCTTGCCTGCTGGAAGTGTCATTATGCATGATGAAGAGAAACAGGTGCAAATAATGGGCGATCCTGCGGAAGCCGCGCAATATATCGCTACCTTAATGAAACAAGGCATGACCAGAGATACAATTTCTAAGCCGTTTTCTAAAAGTGTTGTAAGTCATATCATTAACGCTGTTTTTGATAGTTACCCCATGTTGGCATCTAAAGCGAGCGTCCTTAAGCCAGCGCCTTAAAATAATACATTTTCATGAAATGACCCTCGGGGTATACTGATTCCTATGAACATGTATTTGAGGCTTTTTCTTTTTTTACTTTTGGTAGGTGTCCCTGTATCCGTAAAGGCGGATTATTTTGTCTGGCAAGATGCGCAGAGCCGTTTGAGCCTGTCTTTCCCTGATACATGGAAAGTGCAAAATAACCGTAATCCGCGTGATGTTCTAACCATTTCTGGACCGGCTGGCGGGGATGACCCCGTATGTACAATTAAAACCAATGAAGATAAGCGCTATGTCATTTATCCGCCAGAATTAGGGGATGCGGTGCAGAAAGTGGCCGTGAGTACCTCATTTTGGGAATCTTACATGGGGCATTACGATAATTATGCGCTGGATCGTGTTTATGATGGCGCTGGTTTAGGGCGTTGGCTGGCCAGTTATGCCACTGCGACTTATTCACACCATAACGGTACGGCACGTGAACAACGCCGCGGCATCATGTTTGCTTCGCTTTATTATGATACGCTTTATGTGATTGAATGTTCGTCGCGCAGGCATACTTATAGCGTGTGGGAGGATAATTTTAAAAGTATCATTAAATCAGTCGATTTTAAGAAAGTTCATAATGAACGCAAGACGGGGCATTATACTGACTTTTTAAAAGGCGCAGATCTTTATTTTTGGGCGCAGACGGGGCCAGAAGGAACTGTGAGATATTAAGTCGCATATCGTGGCGCGAATGACCCTTTTAATTTGGTTCTTTATCTGTTAGTTATCCATCATGTTTATACAAACTCAAGAAACACCGAACCCGAGTACTGTTAAATTTCTTCCTGGACAAGAAGTGATGAAACGCGGCGTAGCGGAATTTAAATCTATGGAAGAGGCTTCCTGCTCACAACTTGCGCAAAAAATAATTGGACTCAATGGTGTAGCGAGTGTTTTCTTCGGTTCTGACTTTGTGTCTGTGACCAAGGATGAGGACACCGAATGGAGTGGTTTAAACACACGCATCATGGCCGCGATTATGGATCACTATATGACCGGCTTTCCGCTTTTTCGGGACGGTATGGATCCACAAGAAAAAGATAATGACGGTTCAGATGATACGCTGGATGATGAAATAGTGAAGCAAATCAAAGTTCTAATCGAGGAGCGCGTCAGACCACAAGTTGCCATGGATGGTGGCGATATTGTTTTTGAACGGTTTGAGCAAGGCATTGTTTATTTACAAATGCGCGGTGCATGCGCGGGCTGCCCCAGTGCGACAGTAACCCTTAAAAGCGGTATCGAGAATATGTTGCGTCATTATATACCCGAAGTGCTTGAGGTACGGCAGGTTGGATGAGGTTAAAAAAAGTGAAGCAATATGAATGCTTTAGCTACTATTACCAATAATATATTAGCCATAGATACGGCATTGGGCGGCATATCTGTTGGTGTGCAGGTTGATGGTCAGTTTGCAGGGCGAAAAATGCCGATGCAGCGTGAGCAAGCGGCACTGCTCATTCCAACAATTCAAGAAGTTTTAAAAGAATTATCTAGTGATTTCAGCGTTCTAGATAAAATTTCCTGTACAGTTGGCCCTGGGTCTTTTACAGGATTACGTATTGGGTTAAGCGCCGCACGCAGTTTGGCGCTCGCCCTTGATCTCCCCACAATAGCGATGAGTACGCTCAATTTAATGGCACATCATTACACATCAAGCGTACCAATGCTCATTGTGTTGGAAACAAAACGGCAAGATTTCTATGGTCAATATTATGATGTGAAAGGCCAAGCCGTTGGCGAACCGATAATATCTAATGCATTGACAATATTAGATAATTCACCGTTCGAAGAATTTAAAATCGGTGGTGACTGTCTGGAGCGTTTCGAAAATGAAAATGCTACAGCGTTGAATCTATTAGATAATATAATCCAACCCGATCCTGAAGTGATGGTGGCTTATGCGTTGGCACAAGAAGAGGGAACACTTAACCCCGTTTACCTGCGCGGTGCGGATGTATCCTATCCGAAGAATAAACCGCGTAAATTGATTGTCTCGATGTAGAGCATTGATTTAATTGGATAACTCTTTGCCGCGATTGCGGGCGGCAGTGACGGTTTTTTCAAGGATATCTTGAAGTTCTCCATTCATAAGCACATTAAGGGCGGCTTCGGTTGTGCCGGCGGGGCTGGTGACGTTTTTGCGTAAAGTGCTTGCCTCAGCGTTGTCTTCACTCTCCGCCAATGCGGCTGCGCCAATCACGGTTTGTCTTGCAAGCTGCATGGATTGACCGGCAGAAAGCCCAATTTTTTCGCCCGCCTTGGCGAGGGCTTCAATAAGATAAAACACATAGGCAGGGCCACTGCCTGATATGGCGGTAACAGCATCCATAAGCGATTCATCGTCGAGCCATATTGTTTCCCCCAGCGCGTTAAAAAGATGGCTGGCGATTTGTTTATGGTGATCTGTGATATTTGCCCCCATCAATGCGGTGATCCCTTTGCCAATGGAAGCAGGGGTGTTGGGCATGGTGCGGATGATGGGGCGATCCGTACCAAGATGTTTTTGGAAATAAACGATATCCTTGCCTGCAGCAATGGATAGGACAGGGACGCCTTCGGGGATTAAATCTGTAAGGGTCACAAGCAGGTCATCCATGATCTGAGGTTTGGTGGCAAGTACGACAATGTCGGAACGTTCGAACGTCACGCGCCCTGCTTGTTTCACATGAAACGCATTATCGAATCTTTGAAGGGCCGTATGAATCGATTTCGGTGGGTCAAAAGGGTCAATGATTCCAATGCTCTGTAATAAATCAGCCTTGATCCATCCGTGAATCATCGCTGCGCCCATTTTCCCACATCCGATGATGGTGACGTTTAATTTGCTGCGAGGTGAAGGGGTCATGATGTGACGCTCAAATGCATCTAAGATTGCCCTTGTGTTTCCATCATGGCAAGGGTGAGAGTCTGATCATCATGCGCTGTTGTGCGCGATAGAAGATCAAGCGTCATATAATAGCGCTCGCACTCGGCGATGGCGACATCAATGACGTCTTCCATATGTTCTACGCCCGAGCTTTCGACGTTTCCGCGAAACAGGCTGGTGTGGCGAAAGCAGATCATCATGTCGTCAGAGCCGCCCCCAAATTCGCCAGACATATCTTTTTGTAAGTCAAAATGGCCAAGCCATAGGCCAGAATTGATGGTTTGTAATGTTTGTGCGGCCATATCGCATTTATTGGGAGAGATTGTGATGTCTGGCATGCATGTAAGTTGCATCGCGGAAAATTCATCCTGCCAGAGGAAGCGGAGCTTATAATGCCCTTGCTCGCTCGAGATTGTCACAGTCATTTCATCATCAGCCACGCGGTTATAGACCCAATCATTATTCATCATAATTTCTTCAACGCCGTCTAACGGGTTGGAAACGTCACTATAAAGGTCAATTTTGATTTGTTCGTTGTTGGTCGTCACTTTTTATTTTCCAATTCTTCAATGCGGCTTTCGAGAGTTTGGATAAGTGCCTCTAATCTATCAAAATCCTCACGCGGGACAAGATCCATTTGGCTGGCCATGTCGTCAATACGGGTTTTAATATCGCTGCGGATTTGTTGTTGAAGGCTGCCTGCGATACCCGCGGCGCCGCCAGCAAGTTTGGCAAGATCGTCAATAATATGAGAAGTGTCTTTCATGATGATAAGTTTTTACCACAATCATGGGGAGAGACAATAAGGAACGGTTGTCGTAGGCGAGCTATCCACGTATAAATCAGGACATAAGGAAAAAATAATATGAGCCTCCCATTCCCCGATATTGACCCCATTGCTTTGGAAATTGGCCCGTTGGTCGTCCGTTGGTATTCGCTCGCTTATTTAGCGGGTTTTTTGCTTGGTTGGCGTTATGCGCTTTATCTGTGTGGTTTTCATGAAGGCAAGCGCCCTCATAAGACCGATATTGATGATTTTCTGCCCTGGGCGATTTTGGGAGTTATTTTAGGGGGGCGCATTGGGTATGTGTTGTTCTATCAACCGGCCTTATATGCCGATAACCCATTGGATGCATTGAAGGTTTGGGAAGGCGGCATGGCGTTTCATGGCGGTGCAATGGGGGTTATTGTGGCGTTGCTGGCCTATGCGTGGAAGCGAAAGATACCATTATTACGCCTGTCTGATATTGTGTGTGCGGTGGTGCCGATTGGTTTGTTCTTTGGCCGTATTGCCAATTTTATTAATGGGGAATTATTTGGACGTACAACGGAACAGCCATGGGGTGTTGTGTTTCCCCAGGGTGGATTATTGCCCCGTCACCCCAGCCAAATATACGAAGCGATATTAGAAGGGGCGATTTTATTCTTTATTCTCAATGTTCTAGCCCGAAAAAAGTTGGAGCCAGGAATTGTCACAGGCGCGTTTTTGGTGGGCTATGCCATGTTTAGATTATTCGTAGAACAGTTTAGGCAACCCGATGCGCATTTGGGCTTTATTATCGGCCAAGCATCCATGGGGCAGTTGTTGAGTATTCCGATGTTCGCCCTTGGTGTGGGTGTGATAGGATATGCATTGATGAAGCCGTTACAGAAATAGCGCGCATGATCATGCCGATGACCCCGCATAAAGCCACCCCATTAGAAAAGATTATCGTTGAACGGATCAAGGCCGATGGGCCAATGGATATGGGGACTTATATGGGGTTGTGTTTGGCACATCCAACGCATGGATATTACATGACGCGCGATCCGTTGGGGGCAGAGGGGGATTTCATCACTGCGCCAGAGATATCGCAGATTTTTGGCGAGTTAATAGGAGCGTGGGTGGCAGATTGCTGGATGAAGCTGGGGCAGCCTGATCCGTTTATCTTGATGGAATGTGGGCCAGGGCGCGGGACGTTGATGTGTGACGCGTTACGGGCGACGAAGCACGTAGCGGGTTTTCATGATGCGATGCAGTTGCGCCTGTTGGAGTGTAGTCCCGTATTGAAGGAGAAGCAAAAACAAGCATTGGGTCAATATGCACCAACATGGTGCGATGGGGTTGAGCCGGATATGTTTGAATATCCTACTATTATCATTGGAAACGAGTTTCTTGACGCATTACCGGTGCGTCAAATGAATTTTAACGGAACGGAGTGGCGCGAAATTTGTATTGATATTAATATAAACGATACGCTTCGGTTATATGAAAAAAGAGCCGATAAAGCGGTTTTATCTTTAATCCCGCGCTTGTTAATTGAACCACAGTTAGGGGATCAAATTGAAGTATCACTTGAACAACAAGAGTTTATAAAAAATACCTCTGCTATCCTTTTAAAACAAGGAGGTAGCGCATTATTCCTGGATTATGGTTCTGCCTATCTTGTCCCTTCTGATACGATTCAGGCCGTTAAAACCCATAAAATAGTTGATGTGTTAGAGCGCCCCGGAGAGGTTGATATCACGTCGCACATACAATTTGCGGAAATAGCGCGCATTGCGATGGAAAATAATGTGACGGTTCATGGGCCTGTGTCACAATCGGACTTCTTGAAGCGGCTTGGGATTGATGTGCGGGCGGAAATGTTGAGGGCGCATGCGACACCAAAACAGGCGCAAGACATACAAAGTGCGGTGCAACGGTTGAGCGGCGTTAATATAAAAGAAAATGAGATGGGCGTGCTGTTTAAGGTCATTGGGCTGTCTAGTGATCCATCCATTACGTTAGAGGGGTTTGTATGATTATTGTTGCGGATAAAAGATTGAATGGTGAGGATGGTAAAATTCAGCATGGCTTTTTTGGGCGGCAAGGGGGCGTGAGCGAAGGAATTTATGCCAGTTTGAATTGCGGAAGTGGGTCAGATGATGACCCGCAAACGGTGCAAGAAAATCGTGTGCGTGTGGCAACATATTTTAGTCAAGAGCCAGAAAAGTTAATTTCTGTTTGGCAGATTCATAGTGAAAAATGCATATATATCAATGCTGTAGATCAATTTAACGGCGAAAAACCAAAAGCCGATGCGATGGTGACAGATCAAGCGGGACTGGTGTTGGGGATTTTAACGGCAGATTGTGGCCCTGTTTTATTCGCAGGAGAGAAGCCAAATGGCGCGCCTGTTATTGGGGCGGCGCATGCAGGGTGGGGCGGTGCCTTAAAAGGGATAACCGATAGCACGATTGCCATGATGGTGGAGCATGGCGCCGTGTTAGAGACGATCCGTGCGGCGGTTGGCCCGTGCATTGGGCCGAAATCATATGAGGTGTCCGTTGGGTTTGAAGAACCGTTTTTGGCGCGTGATCCAGCGGATGAGCATTTCTTCCGCGCGGCGCAAAGGGAGGGGCATTTGATGTTTGATCTTCAAGGATACCTTGCCAACCGTTTGGCGCAAGCGGGATTGCGCCAAGTAACGATCACGGGTGAGGATACCTGCGCGATGGAGGCAGAATTTTTCAGCTATCGCCGCAAAACCCATAGGGGTGATCCAGATTATGGGCGGCAAATCTCAGCCATTTGTATTAATCAGGGATAAAATTCCCTATAAGGTCAAATATATCATTGATTTATGAGGGGGCTTTTTTTACAGTCAGTTAAATCCAATTATTATGACGTTACGGAAAGCGCCACATGAAAATTATAGCCGGTAATTCCAACCGACCATTGGCCGAAGCAATCTCGGCTTATCTCTCTGTCCCCCTTACAAAAGCAAGCATCCGCCGTTTTTCGGATATGGAGGTATTTGTTGAAATCATGGAAAATGTCCGTGGGGAAGATGTGTTTGTGGTGCAGTCCACTTCGTCCCCCGTTAATGATAATTTAATGGAGCTGTTGATCACGATTGATGCGTTAAAGCGGGGATCTGCGAAGCGGATCACGGCGGTGCTGCCATATTATGGTTATGCGCGCCAAGACCGAAAAACAGGCGGAAGAACGCCTATTACTGCGAAATTAGTGGCGAACTTAATTACTTCTGCGGGGGCGGATCGGGTTTTGACTCTTGATCTACATGCGGGGCAAATTCAGGGCTTCTTTGATATTCCAACAGATAACCTAATTGCATCACCGACAATGACGCCCGATATGGAAGCAAAATTTAAAGGGCAAGAGCTTGTCATGGTTTCTCCCGATGTGGGCGGCGTTGTCCGTGCGCGTCAATTAGCCAAGCGTGTTCATGCGGATTTGGCGATTATTGATAAACGCCGTGAACGGGCAGGCGTGTCTGAGGTTATGAATATTATTGGAGAGGTTGAAGGTAAAACCTGTATCATGGTTGATGATATTGTGGATTCAGCTGGAACGCTTTGTAATGCAGCTGTCGCGCTTAAGGAAAAAGGGGCAAAGGCCGTTCATGCTTATGTAGTGCATGGGGTTTTATCTGGCGGCGCGGTGGCGCGTGTGGCGGAAAGCCCGATGGAGAGCCTGGTGATTACAGATTCAATCGCGGCAACCGAAGCGGTACGTGTGTCCCATAATATTGAACAATTAAGCGTTGCGCCGCTTATTGGTGAAGCGATTAAGCGGATCTATGAAGAACGCTCAATCTCGGCGTTGTTTAAGTAAAGGGTTTTGGGTTTTTAAAGACTGCTATATTTGGAATACAAACAGACACTCTTTTGTTTATTTCTGTTTTTAAGTACTTTCAAGTCGTTCTTAAGAGGGTGAGGTGTGATTTATCATTCTAAGTCGTTGATTTTATAAAACTAATTATGACAGGATTATAGAAACGCTTAAATGTTATGTCAACAATATTATTCCCTTGAAATCTGTCTGTAAAGCCTGTTATACACTGCCAGTCTTCGTGTTTATGCGCGGGGGTATTATTATGAGGTGGAACACCCCTGGAGGCCGCCTTAACTTAAACCAATGTCCTGCCCGTTTACGGGTTTATGACGAATTATAAAGGAATGCAGCTATGGCTACAAAACATTACCCATTGTCTGCGACGAAACGTGAGCGCGCCGGTAAGGGGGTCGCACGAGCACTTCGTCGAGATAAACAGACACCCGCCGTTATATACGGTGATAATAAAGACCCTGTAACAATTTCAATTCAGACCAAGGAAGCGAATAGAGAATATAATCGCGGACAAATGTTCACAACATTGTGTGACATGGATGTTGAAGGCGAAAAGCACATGCTGCTTGCGCGGGATATCCAATTACACCCTGTCACGGACAACGTGATGCATGTTGATTTCTTACGTGTGAATGACAAGACAACCATTACGGTTGCCGTTTCTGTGAACTTCATTAATCAAGAAGAATCAATCGGCGTGAAAGAGAAAGGTGTTTTGAACATCATTCGTTATGACGTTGATATTATCTGTAAGGCCCGTTCTATTCCGGATGAAATCACGGTTGATATGGCCGGTAAATTTGCTATTGGTGATTCAATCAAAATTTCTGATGCAGATATGCCAGAAGGGGCGAAGCCTGCGATTTCTGATCGTGACTTTACATTGGCCGCTATCGCCGCACCAAAAGCAATCATCGAAGATGAACCAGCCGAAGGTGCCGAAGGCGAAGAGGGCGAGCAAGCAGCCGAAGGCGAAGAAGGTGAAGCAAAAGCAGAAGGCGGCGAAGAAGCCAAATCTGAGTAAGATTTTTAGATGCCTCAGGCGCGCAGGCGCGCTATGGCTTCATAATAATTATAAAGGGCGCGGATTTAATCCTGTGCCCTTTTTTGTTTCTGTTTTATAAATCTTATGGATGTTTAATTTTTTAAAAAAGAAATCTGATATGTATTTAATCGTCGGGCTGGGCAATCCAGGCAAAGAATATAGTAAAAATCGTCATAACATTGGATTTATGACGGTGGATGAGATTGCGCGGGATAATCATTTCCCTGCATTTAAATCAAAGTTTCAGGGGGCGTATTCTGAAGGGCGCATTGCGAATCAAAAAGTCATGCTGCTTAAGCCACAAACCTATATGAATGAAAGTGGGCAGAGTGTGGGGAAGGTGGCAAAATTTTATAAGATACCGCCGAGCAACATTATTGTGATGTATGATGAGCTGGATATTCCGTTTAAGCGTGTGAAAATCAAACAGGGCGGCGGTTCTGGCGGACATAACGGCATTAAATCGATTGATGCCCATTTGGGCAATAAGGATTATTGGCGGGTGCGGATGGGCATTGATCATCCCGGTGATAAAAACCGTGTCAGTGGGTATGTGTTGAGTGATTTTAGCAAGGCCGAGCAAGCGGAGCTGGATGATTATATTTATGCCGTGGTCAAATATTGTGATTTATTGATTGAGGGCAATAAAGATGATTTCACGACGCGGGTGAGTGAGTATTTGAAATAAGCTATGGGCTGGGCTTTTGTAGGTACGCGGCGCAGTTAATGTTTTGATCTTTGCTATCTACGATTTCAATTTTAATTTTAATTTTAGTGCTGTCTTTGAATTTGCTCTTTAATGTATTAACGGCAGTACATATATCTTTACGGTCACGCTTTTCTTGTTCTGTTAATTCTGAAGAAGTATTCATGGTTACGCCAGCAATGACCGCAATGGCGACAATTCCAACGGCTAAGAAAACTTCTCCTGCCCCTATATGTTGTTTTTTAGACATTGTGCGTTTCCTGCTTTATCTTTGTGGTAAAAAAATATTATAGAGTTTTAAGTAATTTTAACCATTATGTCAATTAAATTAATATGGTGTTCTGCGCCGTATATGGTAGAAAACGGGCTGATATAAAAGGAAAACATCATGGGTTTTAATTGTGGGATTGTGGGCTTGCCGAATGTTGGTAAATCGACCTTATTTAACGCGTTGACGGCAACGGCGGCGGCGCAGGCGGCAAACTTTCCGTTTTGCACGATTGAACCCAATGTGGGCAAGGTGGGCGTACCCGATGCGCGGCTAGATAAAATTGCCAGCATTGCGGGATCTGCCAAGATTGTACCAACACAACTAGAATTTGTTGATATTGCCGGCCTTGTAAAAGGCGCGAGTCAGGGCGAGGGGTTGGGCAATCAATTCCTTGGAAATATTCGCCAGACTGATGCCATTATCCATGTGCTTCGATGTTTTGAAGATGATGATATCACCCATGTGGATGGCAATGTTGACCCGATCCGTGACGCAGAAACGATTGAAACAGAGCTTCTTATTTCCGACATGGAAAGTCTTGAAAAACAAATCATCAATATTGAACGTAAGGCCAAAGGTGGCGATAAAGAATTTAAAGATCAGCATGAATTTATGGTGCGTGTGAAAGCGGCATTGGATGACGGCAAACCTGCCCGCGCTATTACGCCAGATAATTCCGATGAAATGCGTTGGAGTCAGCAATTAGGGATGCTTACCGCAAAACCAATTCTGTATGTGTGTAACGTCAGCGAAGATGACGCCGCAAATGGTAATGACCAAACAAAAAAAGTTGCCGATATGGCCGCCGCGCAAGGAGCAACGAGCGTTGTAATTTGCGCATCGATTGAATCCGAAATTGCGCAACTGGAAAGCGCCGAAGAAAAGACCGAGTTTTTAGAGGCGATTGGTTTGGAAGAAGCAGGGTTGGACCGTATTATTAAGGCGGGGTATGACTTGCTGGGTCTACAAACATATTTCACTGCGGGTCCGAAAGAAGCGCGTGCATGGACCGTGCGTAAAGAAGCCAAAGCGCCCGAAGCGGCGGGCGCCATTCATACAGATTTTGAAAAAGGCTTCATTAAGGCCGAAGTGATTGCTTTTGACGATTTTGTTGGTTTAGGCGGTGAGCAAGCCTGTAAAGACCAAGGGAAAATGCGCCAAGAAGGTAAAGATTACGACGTCAAAGACGGCGACGTGATCTTGTTTAGATTTAATGTTTAGTTTTATTCGCTAAACAAACGCCATAATAAATCATGAAAGAAATGAGTACGGGTAGGGTTGCGATGTGTAATCCTGCGATATTGTTGCCTGTTTTTATTTTATAAAGTGCGGCGGTAAAAAGCGCGACCAGCCCAAGCGATATGGATAGATACGCGGCCATGGTTGAGCGGTATTTCCAAGCAAAGCTTAAAATTGTTGGCACCATCAGTGCGCCTCCTGCGGCGGAATAAACGGCAAGGTCGGTCATGAATTGAGGTGGTTTTAATCCCGTGATGAAGGCGGCGATAAGTACACTGATCATCACGGCTTTGGAGAGGATGACTTGGCGTTCTGGTGTCATTTGAAAGAAGGGACGCACCATATCACGTGTGGTGATTTGGCCGATTGAAATAAGCAGAGAGTCTGCTGTTGACATTGCCGCGCCCAATGCACCCATCAACATTAATGCAGAGATAACAAGACCAAGCGTTCCCCATGTTCCGATTTCTTTAAAGACATGCCCCATCACAAAATTGGGCTCAAGGTCTGTGCCGTACGCCAGATAGAGCGTGAAAGCATAATAAAGCGCCAAGGTTGCCGTCAAAAGAAAACCAATAATAATGCCGCAGACCATAAAATTAATGTGATGATCGCTTTTGGCCATCATGGCGCGGGTTAAAATATGAGGTTGTAAATAGATGCTGGCGGTCACGAGAGAAACAGTGAGCAGGAACGGCCATGCATAAGTTCCTTTTGCCCCTGCAATGGTAAGATGTTCGGACGAGACGGCATTCATACGATCTATCACGGAGAGGAAAGAGAGGTCAAAATGAGTGAAAAGCATCCATAGCCCTGCGATCAATCCCAAAAGAGAAGCGGCGATTTGGATAAAATCCGTATAGGCCACGGCGCGCATACCGCCCAAGAAAAGATAGATAAAGATAATCATCAACATGGAACCAACGCCCGATACATAAGTAACCGCGCCATCCGTGAAGGAATGGATAAATACGCCAATCCCCACCAGTTGTAGGGCAATATAAGGCATTAAAAATAACGTAAAAATAACAGCGATAAACAGGCCGAGCTTACGCGATTGATAATGGTCACTGATAATTTCAAGGGGGGAGAAAATACGTTTTTCCTGCGCATAGGCGCGCATTTTCTTCGCAATCATTAAGAATAAAATAATTCCGAAAGAATGAAGTAGCATGTAAAAAATAATTGCGCCTAACCCATGCGTATAGGCCAGCCCCGGCATACCAAGTACGGTAAAGGTGCTAAATAAACTGCCGATATAGGTGAAGGTTAGGACGAGGGGGGACAGGTTTTTCCCCGCCAGAAAAAATTCATTAAGGCCTGGAAGAAGACGGTTGGTTGATTTAAACCGCGCATAAAGAACAAAGCCTAATATAACGGCAAAGTAACAGGCCGTCAGGCCAAGTATGATGGTGAAGTTTAGCATTAAGCCCGAACGAGAGATTCATACGCATCACGTAAGGTGCGGGTGATGGGGCCTACGGTGTATGTAGTGTCATCAATTTTACCAACAGCGGTGACTTCGGCGGCCGTGCCGGTGAGGAAGATTTCATCAGCTTCCAGCAGTTCTTCTGGTTTGATTTGGCAAACTTCGAGGGGGATGTTGTTTTCTTTGGCGAGTTTGATCACGGTTTGGCGTGTTAACCCGTCTAAGAAGCAATCAGGGTCAGGGGTTTTGATTTTACCGTCTTTAATCACGAAAATATTGGCGCCTGTGGCTTCGGCGACGAGACCACGATAATCAAGCATAAGCGCATCCGTATATCCATTGGCTTCGGCGGCGTGTTTGGACATGGTGTGGGTGGCGTACAGGCCAGCGGCCTTGCTTTGGGTTGTTGCTGTGTCTGGCATGGGGGCGCGCCATTTGGCGGTTTGGAGGGAGATTCCTTTTTCGCGCGTTTCTGCCCCGAAGTAGCTGGGCCATTCCCAACAAGCGATGGCGACATGTGTTTTTGTGTTTTGGGCAGAAATTGCCATTTGTTCACTGCCGCGCCATGCAAAAGGACGGATATAGGCATCAGTGAGATTGTTGGCCTTTAGGATTTCCATTTTGGCGGTGTCGAGTTCTTCAAGGCTGTAGGGCATTTCCATGTCAATGAGGTTGCAAGAGCGTGTTAGGCGCTGTGAATGTTCACGCATCAAAAAGATTTTACCGTTATAGGCGCGTTCCCCTTCAAAAACAGAGCTAGCGTAATGGAGGCCGTGGGTGAGAACATGTACTTTTGCATCGCGCCATGGGATGATTTTGCCATCTATCCATATTAATCCGTCGCGGTCGCTGAAATCTGCAATCATAATATTGTTCCTTTTATTGTTCGTAAATTTTGTTTCAAAACGGCCTGAAATGCAAGCTTACTTGTTAGAAATCTTGTCAGTCGTGGGGGCAACTGATAGAACTATCTAGTGAGATATCCTGATGAAATAGAGAGCTTTGCCGCGCTGCCCCATATTTTGGTGGTGGACGATGATGACCGTATACGGGAGCTGGTCTCGCGGTATCTGGTAGAGCATGGTTATTTTGTTAGCACGGCGGCGGATGCGGCCAAAGCAAAAGAAATATTGCAGATGGCGGAATATGACGCGTTGGTAGTGGATGTCATGATGCCCGGCCAAGATGGTAAAGCATTTACCCAAGAATTGCGTCAGACAAATGATGTGCCTGTTTTATTATTAACGGCAATGGGGGAGGTTGAAGATAAAATTAGCGGCCTTGAAACGGGAGCCGATGATTATTTAACCAAGCCGTTTGATCCACGGGAATTGACGTTACGCCTTGAGGCAATATTGCGCCGTCGTCCCAAATATGAACCTGAAGATATTAAAGAATACCAAATTGGTCCGTGGATTTATAAGGTCGACTATAAAGAATTATGCTCAGCTTCGCAGAACGTGAATTTAACCGATGGCGAGGCGCGGATGTTATCCGTGCTGGTGGCGAAGGCGGGGAATGTTGTATCACGCGATGATTTGGCGACTGCCTGCGATATTGACCCCGAAAATAGAACGGTGGATGTACAAGTTACGCGCCTGCGCCGTAAGTTAGAAGAAGATAGCGGTAATCCGCGCTTGTTACAAACGGTGCGTGGTAAGGGATATTTATTGAGGGTTGGGGGATGATTAAAAAGTTTTTACCGCGTTCCTTATTGGGGCGGTCTTTGATTATCTTGACCGTGCCTGTGTTGCTTATTTTGAGTATTAGCACTTATGTTTTTTTTGAAAGGCATTGGGAACGAATGACCAGCAGGTTGGCCGTGGCCGTTGCGGGTGAGGTTGCCTTAATTGTGGATCGTTATGAATATGCGTCAAATGATGCGCAACGCGATATGTTGACCAAAAAAGCATTGGAGCATTTACAATTAAGTGTTCAATTTTTTGACAATTCAACATTGAATTTTACGCCGTCACAATATCAATGGCGTGCAGCAATTATTGAAAAAACATTAGACCATCAACTACAGAAAACATTGGATGAGCCGTACCGTATTATTATTGATACAAAAGAAAAATGGATTCAGATACAGGTTCAATTTTTAAATGGGGTTTTAATGATCACATCGCCAGAAAGGCGTTTATTTTCATCATCGGGTTATGTGTTCTTAATGTATATGATTGGTGTGTCTGCGCTTTTGATGGTTGTTGCCATTTTATTTATGCGTAATCAAATACGACCTATTAAAAGACTTGCCATTGCCGCGGACCGTTTTGGTAAGGGGCGGGATGTGCCGTTTTTTAAAGTAGAGGGGGCAAGCGAGGTACGCCAAGCCGCCCGTGCATTTTTGGGGATGCGTGACCGCCTTAGCCGGCAAATTGAACAACGAACAGCGATGCTGGCAGGGGTTTCACATGATTTGCGCACGCCATTAACACGCATTAAATTACAGGCCAATATATTGCAAGAAAGCGCCGATAAGAATGCGTTATTATCCGATATTGATGATATGGAACGGATGATGAATGCGTATTTAGAATTTGCACGTGGTGACGGACAAGAGGAAATGGAGCGTATTGATGTTGTTGGATTATTGGAGCGTTTAAAAAATAATTTTGAGCGTGAGGGATTGAAAGTTAATGTTGATAAACAGTTGTCAGAATTATTTTTATTCTTAAAGCCTGTTGCGATAGAACGCGCCTTTTCTAATTTATTTTCCAATGCGCATAAATACGCGACCATTTTATCGGTGTCCTTCACGGTTGATGAGGACGTGTTGCGCCTTATTTTTAGTGATAATGGAAAAGGGGTTCATCCTGATCATTACGAAGATGTGTTTAAGCCGTTTTATCGTGAAGAAACATCCCGCAATCAAAAGACAGGCGGGACGGGCCTTGGGTTGCCTATTACAAAAGACATTATTTTGGCGCATGGCGGTGATATTGCGTTGGGGCAAAGCGTGGATGGTGGCCTGCAAGTCACCGTGACATTGCCAATATAATATTATTTCTTATAAGGCGGTATTTTGTTTTATGACAGGCGTGCGCCTAGCTTGATGTCTTTATCGGGTGATACCAGAACGACTTTATTTTCTGTATCATGAAAGCCAAGCACCAGTACTTCTGACATAAAGGGGCCGATTTGTTTGGGTGGGAAATTTGTCACAGCGGCAATGATTTTTCCTTCTAGATCGCCTATTGTATAATGATCTGTGATTTGGGCGGAGCTTTTCTTTATTCCAATATCCGCGCCAAAATCAATTTGTAGCTTATAAGCAGGGCGGTGTGCTTCGGCGAAAATTTCGGCTTTGATAATTTTGCCAGCATGGATGCTTACATTCATAAAATCATCATATGAAATTGTCATAATGCAATAAATCCTTATAAAACAGCGTTTTAAGTGTCAAATCTTAGTAATCTTTTAACCACATTACGCCATTGTAAGGAAAGGATATTCGTCCTGAATGGAAAATTCGTCTATACTAAGAAGAAAAAATGAGCTTTGCAGGGAATGATAATTATCGACCGGGTCTCAATATGCCCGATCCAATAAAACCAGGTAGCGGATGGCTATCGGGTAATCTTGCGCAGCTTATGGTTTTTCTGAATGGTTTAATTCTTACCATTACGGCGTTTGGCATTTTAAGTGTTTTTATTGATGAGGTTGTCCGTGAAGGCCTCTTAAAATCTACACAAGAAACACAGCAATATATTCAAAGTCATGTTGAGGAAGCACAGCAGAGTTTATATGCGCTGTCTTCTGTTATTGATATGTCAGATAAAATTAGCGCAAATGATTTTGTCAATTATGCCCAAGATGAAAATATGGGGATTCAATATTATGATCAGATTTTATGGATTAAACCCAATGTTCAATCAGAAGGTGAAAGCTGGACTATTACTTCATTATTGACGAGCGCGCCCTATGACGGGACGTTGGGAACGCAAGAAACGCTTGTTAATTTTATCAAAGAGCGGCTGAAAGCAAAAGAAAAAATAGCTTTTGTTTCTAACCTTCCAAATAACAATAAGGTATTGCAAACAAGGTCACAGGCTGAAGATGTTAATCCATTCGGCTTTATTATTAAACAAGCAACCAGCAAGGGATATTTGTTTGGTGTTGGAGAATTTTCAAATTTAATTGATACGGCAGAGGTTTTAGAAAAAACATCTGTTGTTGACCTTCAAATTTTAAATGTCACAGAAGACCGCAATGTTTTTACCTTCTTTAATGGTGAACAAAGCGCAGGATCAAGGCAGTTTTTAAATGTTATTTCAAGCAGTTTTGCAGATAAAGAAATTAATACGCGCATTAAATTGAAAATCAGTGCGCGGGAGTCATTCTTGCAGAAAATTCCGCTTTTAATGTTGTTGTTTGGGGTGACGTTGACGTTGATTGGAACGCTTTATGTTCGAAATAATCAAAATCAATCACGTAAATTATCAGAGATGAATAAGGAGTTAGCGCATAAAAACTTTGAAATGAGCCAAGAAGTGAGCGAGCGGGAGCGTTTAAATAAAATTATTCAAAAATCTGCGCGGGAACATCGGGCTATTATTAATGCGGTGACAGATATTATTTTTGAAATGGATGATAAAGGAAAAATCATCTTTTTGAATGAGGCATGGCACAGCGTAACCGGGTTTGATGTGGAACGATCAATGGGGCAGGAATTAAACGGGTTACTGCATATCCAAGACCAAGCAGAGCAAAAAGAAAATTTTAACCAGTTAATCAGTGGAAAGAAGCAATCCTATAGAACCTTCACAAGAATACGCAGCGAGAATGGCACATATCGCGCCGTAGAATTGGCGATGTCCATGTTGGTGATGGATGATGATAAAGAATTACGTGTTGTGGGGACAATCACCGATATAGAAGAACGCCGCCGCGTAGAGCAAGCGTTATTCGAAGCGGAAAAGAAATATCGTAGAATTGTTGAAAATGCAGCGGGCGGTATTTATCAAATGTCAGAAGAGGGAAAAATTATTAGTGCAAACCCTGCTTATGCAAAGATTATAGGATATGATAATCCTGAAGATGTTTTAGAAAATGTGCAAGACGCCAATATATTATTATATAAAGACAGTGTTGCGCGTGAAAAATGTTTACATCACGTGCTGATGTCAAAAAAATCAACCCATTTTGAAGCGCAAGTTCAAACAAAAGATGGCGATGTGATTTGGGTGCGCGAAAATGTGCGCGCCGTGATGGATGATGAGGGAGAGTTTTTATTCTTTGAGGGCAGTATTGAAGATATTGATAAACGTAAAAAGGCCGAGATTGCCTTACAAGACGCGAAGGTTGAATCAGATTTAGCCAACCGTGCAAAATCAGAATTTTTGACCAATATGAGTCACGAATTGCGGACGCCGCTCAACGCTATTATTGGGTTTTCAGAAATTATTCGCAATGAAGTTTACGGTAAATTACCATCGACAGAATATAAAGATCATGCGAGCAATATTTATGAGAGCGGGCATGGCTTGCTTAAAGTCATAAATGAAATTTTAGATGTGTCACGCATTGAAGTGGGGGAACGCACTTTGCAAGAAGGCGTGGTGAATATAAAAGATATTTTTGCTGATTGTTTGCAACTTATGCAAGGTAAGATTAAGGAAGCAAATTTCCGCATTGAGAATAAGAAAATTGATGCTGGTTTAAGCGTTATTGGTGAAAAACAAGCCATTAAACAAATGCTTTTAAATCTGATGGCGAATGCTATTAAATTTAGTCCTGAAAACAGCCTGATGATGTTGGATGCCGAAATTGATAGCAAGCAACGCCTGCGTGTTTCTGTGACGGATACAGGTGTGGGACTGACGGAAGAAGAGATTGAAAAAGCCCTATCGCCGTTTGGCCAAATTGAAACGGAGCATTCTAGAACCAAATCTGGAACAGGGTTGGGGTTAACATTGGTGAAGTCATTAATTGAGCTTCATGGTGGTAAGCTTGAGATTGTTTCCCAAAAAGGAATTGGAACGACGGTCACGCTTATTTTCCCAGAAAAACGGGTGGCCAAGACCAAAGAAGGTCAGAACATCGTTGATATTTCTTCACATTCTTCATAAGAAAGCGCGAGAACTTTTTGTGCGATATCATAAGGGTAGCCAGCACGGGCAAGCTTTGCTAAGGCCTTATCAGGTGTATAGCGGGTATTAATATCATAAGGGCCGAGGCGCTTTTTACGCGCACAAATCAGCGCGGCGTGAAAATCTCCATTTTGTTCATCTTGTAATTCTTCACGGTCAAAATACGCGATGGCGCGTTTTATTTCTTGTTTATCAAGACCTTTTTGAACGAGGCGCATTTCAATATGCCGCGCCGCTGTCCCACGCCGCCGCAAGGATGTTACCATGCCCTTTAAATAGAGCGCATCGTCCAGTAAGGCCAAATCTTTGAACTTTATAACCAAAGCATCAAGCCATTCTTCACATTGATCACGGTCTTGTTCTTCATGATGACGGCAGGAGCGGTCGATTTTGCGCATCATCACGCTTTTGAAGTGCGCGGAGCTGGCGGGGAAGCGTTGGAGATAGGCAAGACCAGAATTATAGAGGTATTTTTCGCTGATTTTCTTAGGAGGTTTAAATTCGCGCTTATTATTCTGTTTATTATTTTGTTTATTATTCTGGCGATTATTCCTTTTACCCCCTTTGTTTTTGGGCAGTTCTTCTTTATCTTGAAACATGTTATCCATGAGAAAGATCATACCATGACCAAAACAAATAACCAGACATGTCCCCAATCATTGGGCGCCAGAGATATGAAAGGCGTGAATTGGGTTGGTCTGCAAACGCTTATTAAAAAAGAAGTGAGCCGTTTTGCGAGTGTTTACGTGCAAACGGTGGTCGCGCCCGTGATCATGACGTTGTTGTTTTATGCGGTGTTTGCGTTGGCATTTGGCGGAAATACGCGCACGATAGGGGATCTTCCTTACTTAACGTTCTTGGCACCGGGTTTAGTGATGATGACGATGGTGCAAAATGCGTTTGCCAATACGTCATCTTCTTTAATGATTGGTAAAATTTCAGACACGATTTCTGATATTTTAATGCCGCCTTTATCGGCCTTTGAAATATTTTGGGGATATATTATTGGGGGGATATGTCGCGGTGTCAGTGTTGGTGTTTCCGCTATTTTGGTTGTGGCGGTGGTCGTGGGTGTTGAAATTCATTCTTTCTGGCATATCTTAGGATTTGGGCTGTTGGGGAATATGTTGTTGTCTTCCATTGGTCTGGCGGCAGGGATTTGGTCACAAAGATTTGATCATATTGCAGCGGTTACGAATTTCTTTGTAACGCCGTTAACATTTCTTTCGGGGACATTTTATTCTGTGACGCAATTACCCGTAGGATGGCAGACCGTGGCGCATTATAACCCATTCTTTTACATGATTGATGGGTTTAGATATGGCTTTATTGGGCAGGCTGATGGGGATTTAACAACGGGTATTATTATATTGGTTGTTGCGAATATTTTGATCGGAAGCTTGGCTTTTTGGATGTTGAAAACCGGATATAGAATAAAGAGTTAAACAATGGCGAAACTTGATTTATCTGGTGATATGATCCGTCCGTTTCAGTTGGAAGTGTCGAGCCTTCGCGGGCGCATTGTACGGTTTAATGAAGTGTTGGATGATATCTTAAAGGCGCATGATTATCCGCCTATTGTAAACCAATTATTGGCGGAAACGATTACGTTATGCGCGATGTTATCGTCTATGTTGAAGTTTGATGGAATCTTTACCCTACAAACGCAAGGGGATGGACCGATCAGCATGTTGATTGCCGATGTGACCAGCAAAGGTGAAATTCGTGGATGTGCCAGTTTTAATGAAGAACGTGTTGCAGTCGCAAATAAACAGTTGGCAGCATTTTCACGTAAAGAAGCAGGTGAAGGATCAGACAATCATTTGGCACAATTATTGGGGAAGGGACATATTGCCTTTACGGTTGATCATGGCCTGAAAACAGAACGATATCAGGGTATTGTTGAATTAAAGGGGAAGTCTTTGGTGGAGTGCGTGCAACATTATTTCACCCAGTCTGAACAAATTGACACAGGTATTAAAATGGCCGTAGGTGAGCGCGATGGTAAGTGGCGTTCTGCGGGGTTAATGTTGCAACACATGCCTGAAGAGGGCGGTGAGAACGCCCCCGATAAAGGTGTGCGTGATGCTAGTAATTTAAATGAAGATGATTGGCGGCGCGCGATGATTTTGATGCAAAGCTGTACGGAGGAAGAGTTACTTTCCCCCGAATTAAATGCACATGCGATTTTAATACGGTTATTCCATGAAGAAGGAATACGAATTTTTGATCCCGTTATGGTGCGCCATCAATGCCGTTGTTCACAAGAACGGGTTGAGAATGTTTTAAAAATGATGCCTGATGAGGATCAAGAAGAATTGACGGAAGAGGGGATCGTCACCATGAAATGTGAATTTTGCAGTACGGATTATAAAATCAATATAAAGATGAACAAAGATGCATAAATTTATAACCTTAAGTATAGCCTGTTTATTGGCAGGGTGCAGTTCTTCCCCAAATCCAATGGGCAAGCCATTGCCGTCTTTTGATTATAGCGCTCTAACCCCTTATACGGTGCAGAAAGGGCGCGTTGAGGTACGCAAAAACTATACGGAGTATGAGCGTCCGGCGCAGGCCTCTTTTATACGCTCGCCCGAATTAACTTTAGAAAATTATGCTTTAAGCCGTTTTGATTTGGTTACGGGTGTACGGCATATGGTGTTTGATGTTCAAAAATTAAGCATGACAAAGACAACGCAAAAACTTAAATATTTTGATTCTTTATTTGGAAATGAACGCGATGTGTATAGCTTTAACTTATTTATCACGATGATCCCCGTGGCAAATGATGGAACCGCACGCACGCCCTATACCATTAATATGGATCGGACGTTAACGCTGCCTCCTGATTTATCAATTTCAGAGCGTGAGTTTAGGCAGTTTGAATTTTTAGAAAAGATCATGAGTGATTTAGATAAAGCGGTGACGCAGATTGTGGGCAAGATAAACGCCCGTAGTTAAACGTTCACATATAGAGCTTAAAGTTCATATAAGGTGTAAAGCTTATCTTTTCCAAAATTGAGGTAAAAACAGCACCAATACGGTGAAAAGCTCTAAACGTCCCATAAGCATTCCAAGGCACATGAGCCATTTTGCGGCATCAGGCAGGGGTTCAAACGTCCCTGCGGGTCCGATAACATCACCTAAACCAGGTCCAACATTTGAAATAGAAGTCACCGCGCCAGACATAGCGGTAAGGAAGTCTAGCCCGATAAAGGAAAGGCCAATCGCAAGGATAACAAAACTGAGCGCGTAAATGAAAAAGAAGCTCATTACGGAAGCAGCAACACCGCTTGGGATGGGTTGATGATTATAATGGGGGGTAAACACGCCATTGGGATAAATAAGCTGTTTTAATTGTACCTTCGTGACTTCATAGATCACTTGAAAGCGGAAAATCTTAATTCCACAAGTGGTGGAACCCGCACATCCACCAATAACCATCAGAAAGAAAATCAACGTCACGGCAAAACCGCCCCATGCGCCATAATCCCCATTGGTATATCCTGTTCCCGTAATGATAGAGACGACGTTAAAGGCCGCACGGCGTAAAGCTTCGAGGGATGCTGTTCCATTTTGCACAACCAAATAAGCAGTCATGGTTATAATAGCGAGGACGACAAGCGTAAGAAAGGTGCGCACTTGTGAGTCGTTAAATAAATCTGCCCAGCTACCGCGTAAGGCTTTCACGAATAAAATAAACGGTAAGCCGCCTAGTAACATAAAGACAATCGCAGTTAGCTCAATAGAGACAGAATCCATGAGAGCAAAAGAACTATCGAATGTTGAAAAGCCACCCGTGGCGATGGTGGTCATGGCGTGGGCAAGGGCGTTAAAGTTGTTCATCCCTGAAAGCATGTAGCAAACCATGCAGATAAAAGTGAGAGCAATATAAATAAAACCAATATAAGCAGCGAGCTGTCGTGCGCGCGGCAAGGCTTTCTCACTTTCGGAGGATTCAGTCTTGAAAAGCTGCATTCCCCCGACTTTTAGAAAAGGCAGGACAGAGAGCGCCATGACAATGATACCAACTCCGCCAAGCCATTGTAGAATCGCCCGCCAGAGGAGAATGCCCGGAGGAGATTGTTCCAATGTTGTTATCACGGTGGATCCCGTTGTGGTGATACCAGAGACTGCCTCAAAAACAGAGTCAGTAATGCTAAGGTTTAAACCGCAAAGGGCGAAAGGGAGCGCAGAAAATAACGCAAGTGTTACCCAGCTGAAGGCTGTCATAATAAAAGTTTGGCGCACAGTCATATGAAATTTCTTGCTGGCATTGGTGAGGACGAGAGCGCCACCAAAAAATGCCGTAGAAATGGAACATACCAAAAAGACTTTCCAGTCTTCATTGTTATTGAGTAGATCTGTCGCAAGCGGGAGTAGCATGCTGAATGCGAGGGCGCAGAGCAAAATGCCAGTCACGTAAAGAATGGGTCTAAAGTCCATGGATAAGAGTTTAGAGTGCGTTGGCGCGTGGTGCAACGGTGATGTGATGGGTTATATGTTTTTGCGCATAAAAAAAGGCGGAAATAACATCCCGCCTTTTTATTTATTCTATTCGTTAAAAATTACTGAAACGTAATTTCACCGCGTCTATTTGCTGGCTCACGAACACCGTCGGCTGTATCAACGAGCAACTCACTCTCACCACGGTTTTGTGTTTGAATGATGCTGGCGTTAACGCCGCGTTGTGCCAGACCTGAACGTACTGCTTCAGCACGTTTCATTGAAAGTGTCTGGTTGTAAGACCGTGATCCTGATGTATCAGTATGTCCAACAACGGAGATTGAGTTCAAGTTGCGCGATTTTGCTTCTTCCGCTGCGGCATCAAGAATGCTGTTTGCACCAGCATTTAATGAGCTTTGGTCAAAGTCAAAGAACACGATGTATTTGGCATTTTCAACGGCCATTGGTTGTGATGGGTCAATGCCAAGATCACCATTATCGACGATTGCAACAGGCTCAGGCGCTGGTGCGGCGGCAGGGATAGACGCTTCTAATTGTGCCAACGCATCAAAGAACTGTGATTTACAGACGCCGATGTTATTGTCTTGGAAATTCTCTTCTTGCTCTTCAATCCAGCAATCAAATCTTGCTTGGGTTACGGCAGAAAGCTGTGGTTGTGTTTCACGCGCGCCACGGGCAAACACGTCAACCATGCGGGCGCGGGCAACAATTAATTCTTCTGCATGACCTGCGTGAAGATTCCAATCACTGACGGCTTCGGCCATAACCATGTCACCACGGGCGGCGGCCAATCCTTTTCTAGAAAAATGAAGCGCATCTGCGTGATCTTCATATGAATCTAGTTCGCTGTTTACGAATGATCTGTATTCTGTTGTGAGAGCCTGTGTAAAGGCGTTACCTGAACCGCTTGCATCGTTTAAGGCTTTTACTTCATCAAATTTCTTTGGTGAACAAGCAGCAACAAGGGCAATAATGGCCGTCAGCATAAGTGGACGTAAGATTGTATTTTTCATTTAAAAAAGCTCCTTAAAATATAGCGAATTCTTTTGGACACGCTTTTTGATGGCGCGATTCAGTCTATATTTATAAAGCAGATCAGATTATTGTAAAGAACTATTCACTTTCTGCGTTATTTTTCAGGGCTTTGTCGGTGATAGGGCGGGTGCTTTTCTTATGCTGTTAATGATTATGACAGGAAAAGGTTGACTCTGACCCGCGGATTCGGCATTTTCCGCTCAAATTTCAAAAAATAATAGCCAAAACAATAGAAGGTGTACCTATGCAATCATTTAACGATTATAAAATCGCTGTACTCGCGTCAAATGGCTTTGACGAAGCGCAATTTCTCGCTCTCCAAAAACAAATCCAATTAATGGGCGCTCAAATGTCGCTCGTTAGCTCTAACCAAGGGCTTGTAAATGGGTGGAATGACGCTGGATGGGGGCATAATTACATGGTAGATGCGCCAATTAATACTGCGTTGGGTGTGGATTATGATGCGGTGGTTGTGGTTGGTGGTGAACGCAGCCTTGATAAATTAAAACAAACCGCGCATACGCGCCGTTTTATCAGCAGTGTCATGAGTTCCGTAAAGCCTGTTTGTTTAATGGCCGATGCAGCATACTTAATGCGTGACATGGAAATGCCAGTGGAGTGCAAAGTATCAGACGCCGAAGCCGTTTGCCTTGATAAGATGGTGTTGAGTGGTGCATGTAATAATGCAGAAATGCTTGCGGAATACATGATGGCCATGCAAAAAATAATGGGAACCTCAATGGTTGATATGAAAGAAGCCGCATAGTTTTTGTATTGCGCATTTTATTATTGACATAATTTAAGGCGTTCTGCTAGTTTTAATGCTCTAATCAAGGAAAAGGTATTTGATATGAGTGAATTAACAGAAAATTTAAAGAACAGAATGCAACGAATGGACTCTAAGGTGTCTGTTGCTGGTTTTGCTCTGGGCGCTTCTGGAGGTGCCTTAGGCACTGTATTTAATAGTCCTACTTTAGCGTTGCTTCCTGTAAGTGCTTTTGCGTTTTATGCAATGGCGCGTGAGGCTGTATTTAGTTTTCAAAATCCTTCTCCTTTGGCTGAACGTTCATCTGATAATCCGAAATCAGCAATATTAGGGTATTTTTCGGGATTAGCTGGGGGAGCTTTATTAGCGTTTAGTTTAGCATCTGAAAATACCAACGATAATTCCGAAATATCGCAAATAGAATTGCCTGTATCGCGGCATGAGCAAGTTTTGAATGATGTACCAGTTTATCCTGTGCTTAAAGGACATACTTTAAAGTTTGGGTAAGTTTCACATCTCTATTTTCATCTGATGTGAATGCTGGTAAAGAGTTCTCATGAAAGCAGAAACACAGTCCCTTATTGATGATATTAGGAGCGCCTTAGCGTTGCTGAGGAGGCATCTTTGACTGGGATGTGGCGGTTAAGCGGCTGGATGAGCTGAATGCGCTGGTGGAAGATCCTGATCTTTGGAATGATTCCGAAAAGGCGCAAGCCATCATGCGTGAGCGTAACCGCCTCGAAGATCAGATTGGCGCCGTTCGACAAATAGAAACTGATATTAGTGATCATAGTGAGATGATCGAAATGGGGGAGGCAGAGGGCGATGACAGTATCGTCGCTGAATCTGAAACCGCCCTTCAAGCCATTAAAATCGACCTTGATAAGCGCCAACTGGAAAGCATGCTGTCGGGTGAGGCGGATGGTAATGATGCGTTCCTCGAGGTTAATTCTGGTGCAGGCGGCACAGAAGCTCAAGATTGGGCGGAAATGATCTTGCGGATGTATTTGCGCTGGGCGGAGAAACGCGGTTTTAAGGCTACCGTTTTAGACCGCAGTGATGGGGAAGAGGCGGGAATTAAGTCCGCGACGATCCAAATTTCTGGTGATATGGCTTATGGGTGGATTAAAACCGAAACAGGGGTGCATCGGCTCGTACGGATATCCCCCTATGATTCAAATGCACGCCGTCATACCAGTTTTGCCTCTGTTTCTGTCTCTCCTGTGATTGATGACAGTATCGACATTGAAATTGAAGAGAAAGATTTACGTATCGATACGTATCGTTCAAGCGGAAGTGGCGGTCAACACGTTAATACAACGGATTCAGCCGTTCGTATTACGCATGAACCATCGGGCATTGTGGTGGCCTGTCAGAACGAGCGATCACAGCATAAAAATAAAGATACGGCGATGAGCATGTTAAAAGCCCGCCTGTATGAAGCCGAAATTCAACGCCGCGAAGATGCCGCATCAGACGCGCATAGCGAAAAGAGTGATATTGGATGGGGGCATGCAATCCGCTCTTATGTGTTACATCCGTATCAAATGGTAAAAGATCAACGCACCGCCTGCGAAACAACGGATAGCCAAGGCGTTCTTGATGGAAAGCTAGATCCGTTCCTAGAGGCGGCACTAGCGCATCGTTTGGAGGATAGCCAGGAAAGTTAAAATCATAAAGCTAAATTATAACGGGAAAGCTTTCGAAAGGGACTTGCCCCGCTTAAATAGGGGCTTTATGGTCAAACTTGATTTCGATTTATTGGGAGCTTAATCCGTGAGAATAGCTGTTTTTCTTTGCTTAAATGTTTGTCTGACCGCTTTGTTGTTTTCTTCAACGATTACAGCTTCTTATGCGCAAAGCACGCGGGCGGGCATTCCACAGTTTATGCCTGCGTCAGAGTGGGAGATTAAACCAACAAACATGGGAACGTTACGCGGGTTAGAAGCGTTGAAGCTCCCTTGCGTGATGAAGGCAACATACGATAACGGTTTTATCCTGCGTTTTGCAGGTGGGGGAAAGCGTATATTGTCTATGGCGGCGGATTTCCGCCAACCGATTTTCATCACAGGACAAGAATATAACGCTCGCGTCCATTTTGATGCGGCGGTATCACGCGATGTCCAGGCGACGGCCTTTTCCGACAGTGTGTTATTATTTAATTTAGAAACGCTGGGGAATATTTACCCGCAACTTCTGAAAACCCGCGTCCTACGGCTTGAGGTTGAAGGAAACAGTATGGCGTTTAATCTGGGTAATATCAGTGAAGGCGCGGCGCGCCTTGATGCGTGTTTTACGGGAACAACGGGTTTGCGTACTGCGGTTATACCAAAATCTAGCTTACCAGACAGTATGGCACGTAACCGTATTCAATCATCGCAAGCTGCACCAGAAGTATATTCTGATACGAATTTATCCCGTCCACGTTTATCGCGCCCTGTGATAGGTGGTGGTACGTCAGTTGATAATAGTCCGCGTGTTGCCGCGTCAGAAACGACAAAATCAATGCGCGAGCCACGTATTGGCGGAGATGCAGGGCATGTGTTACCCCTCGTTCAAACACCAGAAGTGCGGATACCGCGTGTCCACGACCCAGAAATTGTACAATCTGTTCCACAAGCAACGCCACAAGCGCCAACACGCCTAAGAAAGCTGGATATTCCGGAGGTAAACCAGCCTTTACCGTCCCCTGTTGGATTAAGGGGCGCGCGGGTGAGCCGCGCGATCGAAGATGATCAATCGGCGCCGCGTATCCGTGTGGCAAGCCCCAGCACCAGAGCGGCGGCAGCGCAAGATATTACAATCCCAACACCATCAAACATGCCGATTGGCCAAATGACGGCCAACAAAGCGCCCACGCCGTTACGCGCCACGCCAGAGAGCTGGAGCGCACAAGCGGGTGAGGATATGCGCGCAGTCTTAGAGCGCTGGGCTTCACGCGCAGATGTTGATTTACAATGGGAAGCGTCAAATAATGGAAGCGTAGCTAGTAACGTCAATGTGATAGGATCGTTTGAACAAGCGGTGCAGACCTTAATGGCGCAAAATGCAACCGCCATGGGATTGGCCGCAGATATGAGACAACCAACACAGGCAACACATTCTATATCGCACGCATCAGGTGCGGCGTGGGAAGGGGGTCTGGGAGGGTCAAAATGGATTGCCGCGCGCGGGGCGAGTCTTCGGGAAACTTTGCAAAGTTGGTCTGTAAAAGATGGTACAGCGTTTTTGTGGAAAGCAGGGCGTGAGTTTAAAGTGAAAGAGCCTGTCCAAAATAATGGCGATTACACGCAAGCGTTACAAGAATTGCTCAATCAGTATGCGGATGATACAATACGCCCAGCGGCGGCATTTAACGTCGATCCATCCTCAGGTAATAAGCTTTTGACTGTTGAATAACATGAAACGTATTATTTCTACGACAGCCCTTTCTTCCTTCCTCATTGCAGGTATTCTTATCGGCAGTTATGGGGTTGCTCCTGCAGTTGCGCAGCCTGGTGTTAATGCCTTAAACCCCGTTAATGCGTGGGGTATTAATCAAATAGGGCGGGGCGCGCAAAGCTATTGTGCGTTATCACGTGCTTATGATCAGGGTTTGGTTTTGACATTGGGCAAAAGTGCGAAAAAAGAATATTCGCTGGCGATTGATTTTGAAAATGCAGGTTTAGATACGGGTAAGTCATATAAAGTTGCATTACAACCCGGTCCAGGGCAGGTGCGTGCCTATCAATTACGCCCTGCATCACAACGGGCGCTGGTGGTGCGGCTTGGTTTTGATGATGGCTTTTTTAAATCCATTAATGAATCGAAAGAATTAAAAGCGCAAATTGATGGGCAAAATTATCTGTTTAATTTAACGGATTATCACGAAGGCGAAGCACAGCTTAATCAGTGTATGGCGAATTTGAATGACGGAGCGCCTATGAAGGTTGCGGATGCACCAAAAATAACTGTGCCTATTACGCCACAAAAAATTGACTCCAGCCCTGTGACTGCCCCTCAAGCGCAGAGCGCGGCTAAGAATGTAATCCAATCTAAGATTGAAAAACCCGTAAAGGTAGAGCGCGCCATGGCAGATGTGGCTTCTGATATTAAGCCACCGGCCTTTATGTCCGCCCCCATCAAAGATGCCAACCTACAAAAAACAGTAACAGCGATTGAAACGCCGCCCCCTGTGATGGTAGAGCGCACGATTGCGGCGCCCGCGCCGATTATTGAGCGTGCTGCCACCACTGTGCCTAAAGTTGTGAGTGCGCCGCAAAAAGCAGTTGCCGTAAAAAATGCGATTGATAATACACCGTTACCGCCACAAAAAGTGGCGCAAAATACATTGTCTAATGTGACATCGCGCAATGCTGTTTCAAAGATTGAACCCGCATCCAAAGTCAGCACAAATGGTGTTGTTTTGCCATCTAGTTTAAGGGAGCGTCCGACGCTTCCTTCTGCAAGTGTTCCATCCTTAAGCGCATCATCTTTAAGCACGCCATCATTAGATTTTCCTATCCCCTCAAGGCCCGCCCCCTCAAAGAGTGTAGCGGCGGCTGTACCGAAGCCTGAAATTGTGAAAAGTAATGTTATTGAGTCAAAGTCGCCTGCGCCATCGCAACCTATTATAGCGTTCCAACCTCAATCTATTGCAAAGCCAAAATCAATTATAACGCCAGAAGCTATTGTAACGCCTGATCCTATTATTGTGGGTAGGAAAGAGGAGATTAAGAAAGTAGTAGCGCCAGATATAGAATCTAAAACAGCGCCTTCTATTTCTGAAAAAAAGGTGGTCACGCCTGCCATACCTAAGCCTGAGGTAATTAAAAGTAAGAAAGCTGTTGTGGCGTCTTTGGCAGATGTAGAAGGAGCAGATGTTGCACCGAAAGCGCCCGTCATTGATGCGTCGCGTCGTGTTTCAAAGCGGGAGCAAATTATTATCAGTAATGCGCCTGAAAATATTCCACGCAATAAACCACGTCTTTGGAACCAAACAGTTGAGAAAAAGCAGCAAGACGAATTGGTACGTATTAAAGAAGAAAATAAGCGTTTAAATGAAGCGTTAAGGGCGGAGACAAAGAAACCAGAACGCACAGCGATTGCGCCGCCAACAGTCACATCCATGCCCACTGCCGTACCGGTTAAACCCGTACCAGCTATACAAGCGCCAAAGGCCGATCCTGCAGAAGTAAAATCGTTGCGCGCGCAAATTGCAAAATTGGAAGCACAGATAAAAGAAAAATCAGAAGTAAAACCATTTGTATCGCCTGAAATGACGGCAGAGATTGCGATGTTGCGCGCAGAAAATAAAAAGCTGGTCTCATCATTAGGCGCGCAGGAAAAGAAAATGGATTCTTTCGATGCGTTGTCTCCGAAGGCAGAAAAAGAGCTGGAGAAAATGCGTATGGAAATTGCCAACTTACGCGCCGATAATGAACGTTTGGCGCAAGAACGCAAAAAAGCCAATAGCCAAATTGATGGGGCGCGTGTTGATGCGGGCAATGTTGCCTTTGATAAAATCCGTATGTTTGAAAAACAGCTGGAACTTGCCAAGGCGGATAATTTAACGCTATCGCGTGAAATAGAATCCATGCGCGAAGCACAAAATAATATAGGCGCTAAATCAAAAACCAACAATTCCTCTGGTGATTGGGATTTAGAAAAAGCAACGCACCGTTATAACGAAGCAGAGCGGGAAATCAGACGCCTTGGTATGTTATTAGAACAACAACGCACGGGACACCGCGCAGAAAAAGTCCAGTTGGAACAAATGCTGTTTGATCCTGCCGTGACCGATAAGCAACAGCGTCGCCGTTTGGTAGAATTAGAATCTAAGCTATTGGCGGCAGAAAAACAGTTGGAAGCAATGGGAAGAGCGCGTGCGCAAGATCGTTACGATGGATCACTGGCGCGCCTTGATGTAGCGGGAATTTCCCCTGCGCCCAGAGTGATATCCAATACGGCACCCAATGCTTCGCCCAGTGTTACACCGAAAGTTGCACCCAGAATGCCTGCGCCACAAAAATTAAGCACGGCGATGGCCGCGCCACCAGCACCCGTTATCCGCGAAGCGCTTACGCCTGCTCCTGTTGCTGTACCACAAATACGTGTACAACCGCCCGTTGTGCAGGACCGTCCAGCGCCCATACAGGTGGTTAGAAAAGAGCCTGTTGATTTACGCAATTTGCTACGCCAGGCAGGTGTGCAGTCTTCCTCCATCAGCGCTGCGCCAAATGGGCAGTATCGCTGGCAGGCGGGTAATATTGCAGGAACAGCGCAAATTGTGCCTACGCAACGCGGGGGATCGATTGATCAATTCGTTCAGCAATATATTAGTACGGCGAAGAAACGCTGTCAGGGGGATTTTGCATCATCTGAAACGCCGCGTGCCAACGCCGCCCGCCGTACTTATGATATTGTATGTGTTGATGGCAGTACGAATACCGCGTCTTCGGTAATTTTTGCCGCCAAAGACCAAAATCTCTTGGCAATAGCGCATAGCACCAATACAGATAATCTTGACCTTGCGATTGATCTACGTGACCGGATTGCAGATAGGTTGTAGGCGGTTTTCTTAAAAACTGCCATTTTATCGCCATTCTTGATACGTTGAAGTACGCCATTTTTTCCCGTATAACAAAACCATATTTAAAATACTGACCGTTTTGGAGAAAACATATGCGCCTTATTGCCATTTTATTATCTGTCCTTGTTCTTTTAGTGGGAGTAGCCCTGATTGGGCCAAGCTTCGTTGATTGGAATAAATATAAAGGTCAAATCATTGAACAAGTTGATAATGCAACGGGCTTAAAGGTAAAAATTGATGGTGATATTGCGATGGGTGTTTTGCCTGCGCCACATGTGAAAATTAATGATTTAACCGTTATTGCGCCACGCAAAGTAAAGTTTGAAAATCTATTGCAAATGAAGCAAGCCGAAGTCAGTGTTTCTTTGCTTCCGCTCCTTAGTAAAAAAATTGTCGTTGATACAGTACGTCTTATTGAGCCGATGATTAATGTTGAAATATTGAGCGATGGAAAACCTTCATGGGAAACAGAAAAATTGGCACAAGCCAAAAAAATATCTGATGCCGCGCCTGCAGATGTTAAAGCGGGTATTAAAACAGAAGGTGGGCAGATTGCTAATCAGGCGCTTGATGCGATTTCAGTCAATAAATTAAAAATTGAAAAGGGCGTTCTTAATTTTGTGGATCACAAAACAAAACAAGATTACGCCGTGAAAGATGTTAATGTGACTTTAAAGGCAGGCAGCCTAAAAGGCCCATTTGATCTGGATAGTACGCTTGTATATGATGAGAAGAAGTTGGCGATAGAGGCTGCCATTGGGCGTTTACCTGCGGCAGGTGAGGAATTAAAAATCCAAACAAAAATAAGTCTACCTGATGCAAATGCTCATTTTTCTTTTGGCGGTGTTGCGTCAATATCAGAACCATTCGAAGTGCAGGGGCAAACAAATATTAATGTTGCGTCTTTACAAAAAGTTGCGGCGTTGTTTGGTGCGACGGCAGCAAATGAGTCATTAAAATTAGATGGCTTGCTCACTGCCAATCAAAATAAAATTGATTATAATAATTTGAAATTATCATTGGGGGATTTTATTGGAAATGGAAAATTTTCTGTTCAAAATTTACAAACAAAAAATCCTGTTTCCATTAACGGTAATATTAAATCAGGATCTATTTTAAATTTAGAACCATTTATGGTGTCACAAAAATCATCTGTGCCATCATCAGAAAAGGCACTGAAAGAAAGTGGTAAAGCAAAAAAAGAAAAAGGGTTAATTCCAACGTCACTTACCGTACCAATGCCCATCAGCGCGGACGTAAAATTTGATTTAGGCGGTTTAAAAATACAAGGTCAAACCATTAAGGGTGTGTTTGTTGATTTTAAAAAAGAAAAATCAAATATGACAGCAAGCTTTAAAACCTTAGAATTACCAGGGCAGGGCAAGGCACAAGGGATGTTAAATGTCTCTTATGCATCGGCATCTGAATCACCCAAAACAGGGCAAGTGATTTATGCGGATCCCACGGCGTCTTATAAAGTAAATGGACAAGTGGGACAGTTAGAAAGCTTTTTAAAGGCCTTTGCCTCTGATGCGGATACGAAGGTGGTAACGGCGCTTTATAAAACGGCGCAGTTTGAATTAGATGGTAAAATTTCATCTGATGCAGTGTCCTTAAAAGACAGTGTGATTAAGCTTGATGATTTTGTGATTGGATTGGGGGGGCGTTACCAACCCGCCGTAAACGGTAAGCGTGCCAAAGCCATTATTGATATAAGTGCGGGTAGCGTAGATTTTGATAAAATTCAGGCCGCGCAAGGCAAAAAACAAGCCGCACCGGCAACGACATCAGAACAAAAAACGTCCTCAAAAGAAGCGTTAAAACCATTACAAGATTTGTCACTCCCCCTTGATCTGGGTTTTGATGTGAGTGTTCAAAAACTGCGCTTGAATGGCGCGGACATTCAAGGGGTGCGTGCAACGGGTGATTTAACAGGCAATAAATTGGCAATTAAAAACGCCTCCGTGAATAATTATGCGGGCGCAGTTATGAGTGTGAAAGGCGCGATTGCGAACCTGAATACGTTGACGGGATTAGATATTACGGCGGCGGTAAAAACCAGTGATGTTAAGAAATTGGCCGAGGCGTTTAAAGTTGATACAGCGCAGTTCCCTAACAGTTTAAATTCACTGGATGGAAATGTGAAAGCAACTGGCGCTATTGACGCGCTTAATTTTGATGCAAATATTAAGGCGCTTGGTGGGCAAATTGATGCGTCTGGTAAGGCGACACGCCTGTTAGAAAATCCTGCATTTGATAATCTTGCCGTGCGGGTAAAACATAGCAATTTATCCAATGCGTTAAAGGCGGTTGTGTCAGACTTTAAAGGCAATCCAGGATTGGCGCAATCTGTTGACTTTTATACAAAGGCGAGCAGCAACGGTAAGAGTTACACCCTGAATGAAATGAAAGTGCGCCTTGGTCAAACAAATTTTGGTGGGAATTTAACAATTAATACGGGCGCGACTCCCATTTCTGTACGTGGATCAATTAAAGCCGGTCGTATTGCGCTTGACCAATTAATGGGCGCTTCTTCTGGCGGCGCTGCATCATCAGCAAAGAAAAAATCATCAGCCGCAAGATTTTCAAAATCTACGATTGATTTAGGTTGGATGAAAACGGTTGATGTCGCAGTTGATTTGGCGGCAACGTCGATCACGCATGGTCATTGGGTTTTGAGCAACCCTTCAACCAATCTGAAGATTGCCAATGGACAAATGACAGCCAAGAATGTGAAAGCAGGTGTGTTTGGTGGACAAGCCAATTTGGACACAACCGTAACGGCTACCCCTGTGAGTGTGACATTGAATAGTATGATGAATAATATTGATTTAGAAAAATTGGCCAAGGCGGTGACAGGGGGCAATAAATTAAAAAGCAGTGGAACAGTTAGCTTTAAAATGGATATTGTGTCAGCAGGGGGAAGCGCTCATGCGTTGGTTAATGCCCTGAATGGTTCTGCCAATTTAAATGGTACAAATATTGCGTTACAGGGATTTGACCTTGCCAAAATGGCGCGCGGTTTGGCCGTGGAAGAAAAATTAGCAACATCCGTCAGTAGTTTGGTTGAGGGAGCAACACGCGGCGGTGAAACGCGCTTTAAAACTGTTGTTGGTGATTATAAAATTACGAACGGTGTGGCGAATGTAATGAAGATGGTGATGGATGGGGATGCCGCAACCATTACAACAACGGGGTTTGCCAATTTTCCTAAATGGTTTATCAATTTGGATAACACCATTGCATTGAAAGGGGTCGAAGGATTAAAACCATTTGAAGTTAAAATTAAAGGGCCGCTTGATAATCCATCAGACACATTTGGTAAAAATATTTTAGAAGATTATTTGGCGGATAAATTAAAGCGTAAGTTGGCCAAAGAACTACCCGATATTTTGGGCAGTGATGTGACGGATAAATTACAAAAATTTGGTATCTTACCGCAGAAAGAAAAAGCACCTGCGCACCCCCCTGTGCCGAGCAATAATAATGCACCCGCGCCAGTTGCACCGAAGGAAGAGCCAAAGAAAATTAAGAAACCAGCAGATGCACTTGATTCAATCTTAAATGGCTCGGGCAGTCCTGAAGATGCCGTGAATAATTTGCTTAAGGGGTTGTTTTAAGGTTCTTTAGAACATAAAGCCTTATGGCGCTTGAAAGGTTGGCGCTACTGCCATCTTGGGGGCGGGTATCGTCCAGCTCAGTCACGAGGACATTGATTGATTTGCCTTGCGTCTTGGCAAGCTCTTTGAAAGCGTCCCAAAATGGCTCTTCAATTGTCACGCTGCTCGCATGTCCTGCAATCATGACAGAACGTTTAATGACGGGAGAAGATAGGAGTTCTTTTAACTCTTCTTCATTCATTTTGATGGTGAGGTCATTAATTCTGGCCGCACCCATTCATCAAATTGCGCTTCGGTTAGTAAACCAAGGGCAACCCCTTCTTCTTTCAGAGTTGTACCGTTTGCGTAGGCGGTCTTGGCGATCTTCGCCGCGTTATCATACCCAATATGCGGATTAAGCGATGTGACGAGCATGAGAGAGTTTTCCATGAGGGATTTAATGCGCGCCTCATTGGCTTCAATCCCGACCACACAATTTTTGGTAAAGCTGTGCGCGCCATCGGCGATCAGTTGAATAGATTGAAGTACGTTGTAAATAATCACGGGCTTAAATACGTTCAGTTCGAAATGCCCGTTACTTCCCGCAACGGAAACGGTTGTGTTATTGCCCATGACTTGCGCACACACCATCGTCAGCGCTTCGCACTGTGTTGGGTTGACTTTACCCGGCATAATGGAAGAGCCTGGCTCATTCGCCGGCAGGCTGATCTCCCCAATGCCAGAGCGTGGGCCAGAGCCAAGCAAGCGTAAGTCATTGGCAATCTTCATCAAAGATACTGCAATCGTATTCAATGCCCCTGAAAGCTCCACCATCGCGTCATGCGCGGCAAGGGCTTCGAATTTATTATCCGCCGTGACAAAATCAAGGCCTGTGATTTTATTGACGTTATCTGCAAATTTTTCAGCAAAACCAATTTTGGAATTAATGCCCGTGCCAACGGCGGTGCCGCCCTGTGCCAGCTCCATCAGGCGTGGCAATGTTGTCTCAAGGCGCGCCAGCCCATATTCAATTTGTTTGGCATAGCCAGAAAATTCCTGACCTAGCGTGAGCGGCGTTGCGTCTTGTAAATGAGTGCGACCGTTCTTAACAATGTCTTTAAAGGCGACGGCTTTAGCATCAAGCGCCTCGTGAAGCTCTTGCAAGGCAGGAACAAGGTGATGGTGTAACTGCATTGCTGCGGCAATCGTCATGGCCGTAGGGAAGGTATCATTAGAGCTTTGCGCCATGTTCACATGGTCATTGGGATGCACGGGGTCTTTACCGCCGCGTGCGCCGCTTAATGCTTCGTTGGCGCGTCCTGCAATGACTTCGTTGGCGTTCATGTTGCTTTGTGTGCCTGAACCCGTTTGCCATACGACAAGGGGGAATTGATCGCTCAGCGTGCCATCAATGATTTCATCGGCGGCGTTGATGATCGCATCACTAATTTTCTTATCCAGGCCACCCATTTCTACGTTGGTCATGGCGGCAGCTTTCTTTTGAATACCAAGCGCCCGAATAAGCGCGGCAGGCATTGTTTCCCCACCAATTTTAAAATTTTCTTTCGAGCGTTGCGTCTGCGCGCCGTAATAAGCGTCTGCGGGGACTTCTACTTCACCAAGGGAGTCTGTTTCAATACGTGTTTTGGTCATGATGTGCCTTTATCGTTCTAAATTATGAGGCACAGAGTACACGCAGGGAGGAGAGAGTCTAGCTGCTTTTTATTGACATAATATTTATTTTTTGCTAAAAAAGGATACAAATAAAGGGTAATAGATAATGACTGATGATGAGCATACAGGCGCAGATATTTTTAATGCAAACGCGGTGATTGAGAGGCGTATAAAAACAGAGGCATGGAAAGATATCCATGATATCTTGCACTATTATCAAGATTTTTTAGGGGAAGGGGCATATGAAGACCTTATCGCCTTTCATACTCATAGTATTGAAGAGCTTCAAGTTGCAGGAGTAAATGAAGACTTGCCAATAGACCAGCGTTTAATATGCTTAATTATGTTGGCGAACAGCGCGGCACAAACCAAAGATATTAAAATTGCACAATTTGTTTTAGATCAGCCTGTTATTGATGAGGTTATTTTGGATATTGAGAAGAAGCCTACGGAGGCTAGGTTATCCGCGGCTAATGATAATCCACTGCCGCCTTGCACTCCTTTTACTCCTAAATAATCAATATTTAAGTTTTGTTTTATAGGAAAAGCATTAAGCGGAAAGCTCTTTGTGCGGCATCTTCAAAATATTAACATGGCCCATTTTGCGGCCGGGTTTGACGTCTTCTTTGCCGTAAAGGTGGACATGGGCGTGATCCATGGTCAGATACTGATCTAAACCGTTTACATCATCTCCAATCAGATTAATCATCTCTGCCGCGCTGTGTGGTGTTGTGGCGCCAACAGACAGCCCCGCAACGCAGCGAATATGATTATCAAATTGAGATACCGCGCAGGCATCCATGGTCCAATGGCCGCTATTATGCGTTCTGGGCGCTATTTCATTAGCAATAAGTCCACCATCCTTGGTCACGAACAGCTCAAGCGCGAGAATGCCGACCAAATCAACAGCATCTGCAATTTTATGCGCCATGTCAGAGGCCTGTTTGGCTATTTCGGGTGATAAATTAGGCGCAGGGGCGATTGTTTTGCTTAAAATATGGTTTTTATGCTCATTTTTAACGGCAGGATAGGCGGCGGATTGCCCCCTTACATCACGTGCAATTACGACAGAAATTTCGAAATCAAAATCAATTATACCTTCAATAACAGCTTCATCCGTGTTGAGGTCATTCCATGACTCTTGACTCTTACTGTTAACATCATGTTTTAACTGTCCTTTTCCATCATAACCGAAACGGGTCGTCTTTATGATGCATTCTTGTGTATCCCATTTTGTCAAAATATCGTCAATATCATCAGGCTTACGGCAGGGCGCCCAAGGGGCTGTTAGAATATTTAAAGAATTTAAAAAATCTTTTTCATTCAAGCGGTTTTGCGATATTTCTAAAAGATTACTTTTAGGATAAACAGGTTTAAATTTTTCCAGAAATTCTATTGTTTTCAATGGGATATTTTCAAATTCATAAGTAATTACATCAACGTTGCCTGCAAATTCTTCTAATGCTTTAAAATCTTCATAATCTGCACAAGTGAAATAAGGTGTGACAAGTGAGGCAGGGCAATCTTTTTCAGGGCATAAAATATGTATTTTGAACCCCAAATGCGCGGCAGATAAGGCCGACATGCGTCCCAACTGCCCACCACCGAGTATTCCGATTTTTTTGATCTTAGAAAACATAGATAAGCTCCTTAAAAATATAGGTTTTTTTTAACATATATTTTTATCGCCCGCATTTAAATTTTTATTTTAATCTTAACACTTTGTTAATCTTTATTATGTATTTTACGTAATAATCAAAAACGGAAAAGGGAATATAATATGTCTATTACAGCTCGTCAGCATGTTGCTGCTGAAGTCCTAGGAACGTCATTTTCTACTGAAGAAATGGAAGATTTGAACGCTGGTGCAGCGAATCTGGCCATTTTGGATATCGTGCCAGAAAGAATTCTGGGATCAAACGAAAATTTCAGTCAAGAAGTTCAAAATATAGGTGAACCAAACATTAAGGAGCTAGATAGAGTTTTGAGTGAAGCTTTTCCCTCTAAAAAGAAAGATGAGAAAGCTTCGTCTTCAATAGAGAGCGGTATAAAAGAGATTTATCAATCAAATATTAATAGAGCGCGTTTGGAAACGGCTGGAGCGATTATTTTCGCCGCCGCCGCTTATTATACAAGCGGTGATCCATCAACATTATTGCTAGGGATAATTCCAAATGTACTGCAAGGGGCGAACGCTGTATGGTCTATTGCTAAATCACATGAAAAAATAAACGAACTTGAAAATTCTTTTAGCCCTGCGCCTTAGGCTCTTCAGTAACACTGCCTGTTTGCGTCGTGCGGTAGGACTCAAGCGATGTCATCACATCTTCATTTTGCGTGCCAATAATTGCCGCGGCTAATAGGCCAGCATTTTTTGCACCTGCTTTACCAATCGCTAATGTCCCAACAGGTACGCCGCCGGGCATTTGTGCGATAGACAGAAGGCTGTCCATACCGCTTAAAGCTTTACTTTCAACAGGAACACCAAGAACGGGAAGGGCAGTCATGCTGGCGACCATACCAGGCAGATGCGCCGCGCCACCTGCACCAGCGATAATAACCTTCAGACCACGCCCTTTCGCGGCTTTTGCGTATTCGACCATGCGGTCAGGCGTGCGGTGTGCGGACACGATTTTGCATTCATGAGGGATATTAAGTGCATGTAAGATCTCATGCGCTTCGCTCATTGTTTCCCAATCAGATTGAGATCCCATGATAATGCCGACTATCGGATTGTTATCGCTATGTGTCATGAAGTTGCTCCGCTATTTTAATAGGTTATCGAGCAACGTAATATGGCTTATCCACAAGGGGAGGTCAAGATATTTACGGCAGAAGCATAATAGAGGCACAGAGCTTTGAGTGACTTATTCCCTGTGCTTATGTGTCTCTGTGGTTCAAATCTTATAAATCAACAAACGTATGCGTTTCACCTTTGGCGCCGGGGTGGGTGACGGCCCCTTCACGGGCGGAGCCGACGGTTTGGGTGTATTTCCAAATGGCGCCTGATTGGTAATTATGCGCTCTAGGCTTCCAGTTTTTCTTGCGTTCTGCCAGTTGCTCTTCGGTGAGTTGAACCGTCATTGACCCGTCTTCAGCATTAATGGTGATGATGTCCCCATCCTCAATAAGGCCAATAGGACCACCCACATAAGCTTCGGGCGCAACATGGCCAATACAAAAGCCACGTGTCCCACCAGAAAAGCGACCATCGGTAATAAGTGCGACTTTATCGCCTAATCCCTGACCATAAATGGCAGAAGTGGTGGAAAGCATTTCGCGCATGCCTGGGCCGCCCTTTGGCCCTTCATTACGGATTACAAGGACTTGGCCCTCAACTATTTCTTTATTTTGAACTGCATCAAAGCAGGCTTGTTCCCCTTCGAAGACGCGGGCAGGGCCTTCAAAAATAAGGTTTTCAAGACCCGCAATCTTCACAATCGCGCCTTCGGGGCATAGATTTCCTTTTAGCGTCACAACGCCGCCCGTTGGATGAATGGGGTTTGACACAGGAAAGACCACGTCTTGATCTTTCGGCAGGGTCACGCCTTCTAGATTTTCAGCCAAAGTTTTGCCCGTCACGGTCATACAATCGCCATGGATGAAGCCGCTATCGAGGAGTTCTTTTAATACGATACCAACACCGCCGACATCATAGAGGTCTTTGGCAACATATTTACCCCCTGGGCGAAGGTTTGCGATCAGCGGCGTGCGCTTAAACACTTCACCCACATCATGCAGGTCAAAATCGATACCGCATTCATGCGCCATCGCTGGTAAATGCAAGCCTGCATTGGTTGACCCGCCTGTTGCGGCGACAATGGCGGCCGCATTTTCAAAGCTTTTGCGGGTCACAATGTCACGGGGGCGTAAGTTATTTTTAATTAGATTCATCACCGCTTCACCAGAGGCGGCGGCGTAATCGTCACGGCTTTCATAAGGTGCAGGTGCGCCGGCAGAATTTGGAAGGGCAAGGCCGATTGCTTCACTGACACACGCCATTGTATTGGCGGTAAATTGTCCTCCACATGCCCCCGCAGAAGGACAGGCAACGCATTCTAATTCCTTCAAGTCTTCGTCAGAAAATTCACCGGCGGCGTGTTTTCCTACACCTTCAAAAACACTAATAACATCAACATCTTCGCCGCGAAATTTACCAGGAAGGATTGATCCGCCATACATGAAAACGGATGGCACGTTCAGGCGCAACATCACCATCATCATCCCCGGAAGGGATTTATCACAGCCCGCCAACCCCACAAGCGCATCGTAACAATGACCGCGCATGGTAAGTTCAACAGAATCCGCAATCACTTCGCGTGAAACGAGGGAAGAGCGCATGCCCTCATGCCCCATCGCAATGCCGTCTGTCACGGTAATGGTGGTAAATTCACGTGGGCTACCATGGGCCGCTTTGACGCCTTTTTTAACGGCTTGTGCTTGACGGGATAGGGCGATGTTACATGGCGCTGCTTCGTTCCAACAGGTGGCAACTCCAACAAGGGGCTGGTGAATTTCTTCTTCGGTCATGCCCATGGCATAATAATAAGAACGGTGCGGCGCAGACTTTGCCCCTTCCGTCACATAACGTGATACGAGGTTGGTTTTATCCCATTTGCCGTTAGTGTTTTTATTGGTCATGAAGCACTCCTTTTGATTTCAAAGGAGTTTTACACCATTGACATGTATAGGCCAAGAGGAGACACACTCTGTCTTATAATTTGTCACATTTAAATAATGATCTGTTGTGATCTAAGGCTGTATAAAATTGAGCCTGTTGATATTTCTCATAGGAATGATTTTCGGAATGATCTTCGCTATAAGGGGCCTCTTCAATATACGCTGTTTCTTGATTTTCCAGACTGTTACAAGCGCGTATTCTGGTGTCTACAGGTAATTGATGTAGCTGACAGTTGGTATTGAATGTGAAAGCCTCACATAGCATTTGTTTTGTGAAGTCGGGTGTTTTTATTGCGAAGGCGTCATTTGCCGATATTGCCCCTGTTGTTAAAGGAGACTGCATTTTTGTTATGGTACTGTTACAGCCGCTAATGGCGAAAGCGCTGGTGATAAGCAAGGGGGCAAGGCTTTTTAATGACATATCGATTTGGCTCTCTCTTTATTATTGAAGAGGCAAAATCTAGCAAATTTATTACAATATGTAAAGTATTATTTAAATCACTGGAGGCGCGCTCATGTTTTTCTTTTTAGAAGCAGCGCGCGCTTGCTCAATCGATTTTTTAAAACGAATGGGTTGTTCAATAGGCGGTAAAATGACTTCACCAACACCCATTCCGCGTACCATCACACGACCATAACCAAATAATCGACCCATAACCCCCTGAAGCACATTGACCCCTTCAATACGGTCAATGTTGATTTCACCAACGGCACGGGCAACAAGGCCTTGTTTATACACCATGCGGATATCTGTCACGCCAATCTCTGTTGTGGCCTTTACCACCATCATTTGGGTACATTTTAAAATACCGAATATGATTAAAAAGAATGAGACGATTTTGACCCCTGGATGAAGGGTGCGTATTTGATCCAAAAACGAAAGCCCATCGGTGGGTGGAGTTTTTAAGATCATCGGTTGATATTTAATTGCAATCAGAATGACCCCAAGCGCGAGCGCAAAAGAAAATACGATATTCAACACGGCGCTAATATTATAAACCCAATGAAATTTGGCGATATGAATAAGCTTTTCATCCGCACTTAATGATTGGCGAATATAATCGGATGGGGCTTTGTTTTTATTATGAACCATTTTAATCTCCAAATGAAATGCCAAGCGACCGGGCGGTATGCACCATTATATCATCCATGCTTACGGCGTGATAGGCGGCAATGGCGTCACTGATAGGGATATCAACAACGTTACGGTTTTTCCATGTTACCATGCGGTCAAATTGACCCGTCGCAATTAAATCAACGGCCTTCACGCCAAAGGCCATAGCCATTAAGCGGTCCCGATAGGTCGGGGGACTGCCGCGTTGCACATGACCCAATACGGTGGTGCGGGCTTCAATATTACTGCGCGCGGTAATTTGTTCGGCTAAATATGTTCCAATCCCGCCATAACGTTGTGCGCCGGTGCTGTCTGTTACCATTATTTTTTGTCCGTCAGGGGCTTTGACGGCCTCTGAAACAATCATAATCGCTGAATTTTGTGTGCGTTTTTCAATGTCGTTGATTCGTGCCAGCAATTTATCCATGTCATATTGAATTTCAGGGATAAGGATAATGTCTGCGCCGCCTGCAATTCCTGCAGAAAGGGCAATATGTCCGGCATCGCGGCCCATCACCTCAAGGATCATGATACGGTCATGCGACGCGGCTGTGGGCTGTAATCTATCTAACGCTTCGGTCGCAACCATTACGGCGGTGTCATAACCTACGGAAGCTTCTGTTTCGCCGATGTCATTATCGATTGTCTTCGGGATACCTACCATATTAATGCCACCCTGTTGACAGATGCGGCGCAAGATATCGTGGCTGCCATCACCGCCAATCCCGATAATTGCTTCAAGGCCGAGCTTATTATAATTGGCGATGATTTCTTCGGTGCGATCCTGATGCGTACCATCAGCCATGGGGTAATGGAACGGGTCACCCTTATTTGTTGTCCCTAAAATAGTTCCCCCACGGCGCATAATATTGCCGTCAAATTCATCAAGGGACAATGTTTTATATTGTGGCGATTCGCCCAAAAGTCCTGCTGTGCCATCAAGAATACCCAGAACCTCCCAACCCTTATGGTGCGCGGCATGAACGACGGAATGGATGACGGCATTAAGGCCGGCGCAATCGCCACCACTGGTTAGGATTCCTATTTTTTTAGTCATATTACCTCTTCTTAAACTGCTGTAATAAATTTCAATAAGTTATTATAAAATATAAATAAAATTAAATCTCGCGTTTCTTTTTCTATCCAAATCTTATTTTTTTTGTTATACTATATCTTCAATAATCAGGTTAGTAGTCCTTATACGGTAATGGAAGATATTTTTGAACTCGAAGAAAAGCTCGCTGTTTTGCAGGAAGAGCATAAAGCCCTTGATCTGTTGATCGAGGAGCTTCGTAATAAGCCGCCTGTTAATTTTCTTGAGCTAAAACGCCTGCAAAAAAAGAAGCTCGGCATCAAAGATCAAATTCAGCAAATTAAAAGCGATATGATCCCTGATATTATTGCCTGATAAGCGGGCTTTTTGCGCATAATATCGCCGCATAACTTTATTTTTCGTCTATCATTTGTGTTGAAGCGTTTTATACTCGCCTCGTGAAATTAATATTATTGACCCTCTTTATCAGCTTGTCTTTTATCTCTGCGCCTATTGTCGCGGGGCCGTTGGCACAACTTGGTCTTTCCCAAGCCTTGGAGGAACTGGATCGTTCTGATTTTTCTGACCGTCCCGCAATAGAAGCGTTTTATGAGCAGCGCGGGCAAGATCTGGCATGGACATCCAGTTCTATTTTTGGATCAAACAAGGCGAAGGATATTGTGTCTGTTTTGGAGGAATCGTGGAAACACGGCCTGAACCCTGATCGTTATAATCTGGTAGCGATAAAGACCTTAATGGAAGATGATAAGGGAAAGAATAAATATCAACTGGAATTAATCTTAAGTGATGCCATCATTAAATATGGGCGCGACTTAACGGGCATGCGCGTTAATCCGCGTGTGATTGGTCAGCGTTCCAAGTATTGGAGACAGCCTTTATTGGGTATTGATATTTTAAATCATGTTGCTAAAAAATCAGACGTGGAAAGCGGATTGCGGAGCTTAGCGCCGCGTGGGCAGCTTTATAAATCACTTCAGAAAAACCTAATAGAGCTTTATGAAGTGATAGAAAATCCAGAAGCAGACGTGAAAGTGCGTGTCTCTGGTTTATTGAAACCGGGGCAGGTCAATAATGCGGTTCGTGTGATACGTGCGCGGATGGGGATGTCCTCTTTAACGGCGCCGCAGGGTGTTAATTATTATGATGATGATTTGGCGCAGGCCGTGATGGCGTTTCAACGCTCGCGCGGGGTGCGCCCTGATGGAATTATTGGGCCGCAAACAGCAAAATTAATGAACATCACGCGTGATGATAAAATAAATCAGATTTTGGTGAATTTAGAACGGCTTCGCTGGGTTGAACCAGAAAAGCCTGATCGTTATGTGATGGTGAATGTGCCTGCGGCGCGCTTATGGGCGGTGGAAAAGGGAAAAGTAAAATTAGAAATGCCCGTTATTGTAGGGCGCAAAAAACGCCCAACGAAAATATTCAGCACCAGTATCACCGGTATTCGATTTAATCCAACATGGACAGTGCCGCCAACAATTAAAAAAGACGACTATTTACCAAAGCTCCGCGAAGACCCTTATTATCTTTCTAATCGCGGGATTGAGCTAATGAATGGAAGAATGACTGTGGATCCCGGCACAGTCGATTGGCAAAATGCCAGCTGGACAGATGTGAATCAAATGCGGATGGTGCAGGGGTCAGGCAACCGTAACCCGTTAGGGCGCGTGCGCGTGATCATGAATAACCCATATAATATTTACCTACATGACACGCCATCAAAGGCCGCGTTTAAACGCGATAACCGCGCACTTAGTTCAGGGTGCGTACGGATGGAGGACCCCCAAGCTCTCGCAGATTTTGTCCTTTCTACAAATGACGGATGGTCAACAGAGCGTAAGCAACGCCTGCTTGATCGGGGAAAACAGATTGATATTATTGCCGAAAACCCCATCCCTGTTTACTTGTTGTATCAGACAATTTGGTTGGGAGATCAGGGGCAATTAGTTTATGGACATGATTTATATGGCCATGATGATGTGCTTTTAAAGGCATTAAAAAAAGAAAATGCGGTGGCTTTCCCTGTGAGGGAAGAGCTACGAACGGCTTTAAATGAGTAAGAAATGCTTGTTTTTCCTCAAAAATCGCTTATTCTTGTATCTATAGGTAATAAATAAATTGCCCTATATTCTTAATCTGTTAGTAATCCCCTTACGATAAAATCAAAATAGATACTGAACGATATAATCAAATGACTATGATGAATAAAGATATGAATAGACGATCCTTCTTGGCCCTTGGCGCTGCAACAATGGGAACTGTTATGGTTCCCGGACTTGTGCAGGCGGCGCAATTTAAAACAGGCGTCGTAGAAAGCGGGACGCGCCGTTTGGCTTTCCGCAACGCCCATACAGGGGAGAGTTTTTCTGGCGTGTATCGCGTGGGCAATAAATATCTGCCTGACGCGTTTAAGCAAATTAACATGGTTATGCGTGATTTTAGAACAGATGAAGTGCATGCGATGGATCCAAGAGCGATGGATATCCTGAATGCGGTGCAACGTATGACGGGAAAAAGCACACCATTTGAGATTATTTCAGGGTATCGTTCCCCCCAAACAAATAACATGTTGCGTGGTTCAACCAATGGCGTCGCTAAGAAATCCCTTCATATGGAAGGCCGCGCGGTTGATTTACGTATGGAAGATTTTGACACGGCACGCTTGCGTGATTTAGCGATCCATCTGGGCGCGGGTGGTGTTGGGTATTACCGTAAGAGCAATTTTGTGCATCTTGATTCCGGTGATGTCCGCGACTGGTAAATGATTTATATTGGCCTTGGCGCAAATTTACCCAGCAAATTTGGGTTACCCCCTGAAACATTAAATGCCGCAAAAGACGTTCTATCAAAACGCGGGCTTCATATTGTGGCGCAGTCAAGCACATGGCTCAGCGCGCCTGTCCCTTTCAATGTAGAGCAAGAATGGTTCCACAATGAGATTATCGCCGTTGAAACATCATTATCGGCGCATGACTTGCTCGATTTTTTGCTTAATATAGAAGCAGAATTTGGCCGTGAACGAGGCGTGAAAAATGCCCCGCGCTTGCTTGATCTTGATTTGATTGCTTACCATGATGATATTATTAAAGACGCAGACCGTCTTATCGTGCCACATCCGCGTATGGATAAAAGATTGTTTGTTTTAATGCCTTTACAGGAATTAGATAAGAATTGGACTCATCCAATATCGGGTCAAAAAATTGATGATTTTATTATGTACCTTGATACGAAGCAGGATCAGGATATAAAGAAGCTATGATAGATTTTACAAAAGGACCGCACTTAATAGGTGTGGTGAATGTGACCCCAGATAGTTTTTCTGATGGTGGCAATTTTCTTGACCCTGATGGTGCGGTGCAACATGGATTAAAATTAATTGAACAGGGCGCGAATATTTTAGATATAGGTGGCGAGTCGACCCGCCCAAATGCCGATATCGTGTCACCCCTTGAAGAGCAAAATAGAGTGCTTCCCGTGATTGAAGGGCTTAAAAAAGCGATGGCAAAAACAGGTAATATAGTGCCACTTTCCCTTGATACTCGGAATGCAGAAACGATGCAAAAAGGGATAGATCTTGGCGTAGATATTATTAATGATATCAGTTCGTTACAATATAACTCTCATTCCTTAAATATAGTCAGTAAGGCGCAAATACCAGTCATATTAATGCACATGCAAGGGACACCCCAAACCATGCAAGATAAGCCCCATTATGATGATGTTGTCACCGAAATATTTTCATTTTTACAGGCGCGCATTCAGGTCTGCACCGATGCAGGTATTAAGCGGGAAAACATTATTGTTGATCCTGGTATCGGGTTTGGTAAGACGCTGGCGGATAATCTGGCTTTGCTCCGCCACTTGAACCGTTTTCATGACTTAGGCGTACCTGTTTTGCTTGGGGCTTCGCGTAAAAGCTTCATTGAGGCAATCTGCCCCAATACCCCCGCAGACCAGCGTTTGGCAGGCTCGCTCGCCGCCGCCCTTCAGGGGTTAGAACAGAATGTGCAACTATTCAGGGTTCATGACGTGCGTCAGACCAAGCAAACCTTCGATGTATGGAGAGCTATGAGAAGTGACTAGGTGTAGGCTGGCCTTTTGATTGGCGATACTCAAATAATTTGTTCCAATTTAATGACGCTTGTTTATGAACGGATTTGAATAATCCCTTTGTTTTGGAGGCTTCAAAACCAAGCCTTAAACAGGAATCTATCGTATGTTCTTTGGGGCCTAGAACGCGTAACTCACCCATGTTTAACGCTCTCCCTATTTCTAGTGCTGCTTCGCTAAAGGCTGGAATGACGTAACCCTTTAAGGGGTGATTACCGTCTTGTCCTTCTATGTTTCGAATGTTTAGTATTCTTTTTGTAAGAGGGGGCGTGCTGACGCTATATTGACACAGGCCACTTAATGTCTCTCCTGAATATAAAGCGAGATTAAAAGTGCTTAGTGATGCTGGGCGGTTTTCTAGTAAAGTGGTCCAGTGCTGCTTAATAAGGCCCTGCCATTGTTGTGCGCAATCTTCTATGACTTGTGTGTTGTTGTCTTCAACAAGAATAATGTTAACGCTTTGACTATCTAAGATCGTGTTTAAATTTGTACTAGCATGATGGATAGATTCAAGAAGCTTATTTTTGTCTATTTTCTTTGATAAGGAATTCATTCTATTTACATAACATTAATTAATGCTATTTGTCAATGAAATAAGCATAAATGCTATTCAACCAGCGTAATATCCCATGGAAAATCGGGTGTGTTTTGGTTGGGGGTAAAGTAATAAAATTTAGAATTTTCAACGCTTTTGCCGCGTGCGCCATAAATCATCGGAAACCCACGAAACACACCGCCATGGCAGACAATTAAAACTGTTTCAGGGTGTGATAACGCATTATTGAACCCTCTGGTGATACGCGTTAAAAAATCTTTATTTGTTTCGCCATTGGGCGGGTCTTCACCAGCATAGAATAGCTCTCTTACATTTTCCCATCTTTGGTTTTCCCAATCCCCAAACCCATGTTCACCAAAATCTGCATTTTTAACCATAGGTAAATCATATGGCTCATTAATAATGCGTGCGGTGTCTCTGGCACGGGTTAAATGGGAATGAATGATAAGGGTTGGTCTGGTGGGCAGGTGGTCAAAGATACGCTGCGCTTCTTTGGCTTGGGCAATACCTCTATCGGTTAAGGCCACATCTTGGTTGCCGCTAAAATATCCATCACGGTTTGCGATACTCTCCCCATGGCGGATCATGTAGAAGGGTTTGAGAGGGATGATGGAGGGTAGCATTTAAACCACCGCTATCATTTCGGTTTGCTTCTTCAGCGCCGCAACAATGGAGTATCCTGCGAGCATCGAACTTTTGGGATTCGTCGGGTCAGGCATGTTTTCGACGGCGGTGCGGATCGTACTGCTGCCGCCAGTGACAATAATTTCATGCTTATTGCCTGGAGCATGCGGGTCCGCCCAAACTTCGACCATGGTTTTCTCTGGCCCGATGCCCGCGATGGAAAGAGTCGCGGCGACGTTAACGTTTGCCGGAAAAGCTTTGGCGGCTTCATAGGCGTTACCACGGAAGATCATTTTAGGGTCATTTAGTGCTTCAAGGTCAATATTATTTTCAACAATATAAGGTGCGCCTTTTAATCCCTTGGGCAGCTTAGTTGTGGCGATTGTGGCGCTCTCAATGCCTGCGACTTTAAGCGCGGAAATTGCATCAAGACCCGCTATTGCACCTGATGGAATAAGTAAGCGGCCGTTTGATTGTGCGGCCATATCTTTGATGTCAGGGTAGAGAAGCATGGCGCAGGCACTGATCATCACTAATGTTTTATCGTGACTAAAGACAGCTTTGGCCAGCGTTGGCACAATCGCAGGCGGCAAACACTCAACAACCATGTCGCATTGCGTCGCCAATTCATCAAAGCTCAGGTTCGGAACGGTGTATGGTGTATCATTAACATCGGACACACCAATAAATATATATCCATTAATGCCATCTTGAAGGGCGTTACAAACAATACTCCCCAACGCCCCGCATCCTGCAACGCCTATTTTTATTTTTTTAGCCATGGCATAATCCTTCGTCTTCTACCCTCTATCCTCGCGCTTGCGCGCATAATGGTCTTTTTATTCTATAATTAAGGTTAATTATAGAATAAATTAAAAAGCATGGAACATTGGTCAGATCAAGCTATCGTTTTAAGTGCGCGCCGTCATGGGGAAGGGGGCGCGGTGGTTGCGCTCTTGACAGAGAATCATGGGCGGCATGGCGGGTATGTTCATGGGGGGATGTCATCAAAGAAACGGCATTTGATTGAACCAGGAACCTGCGTCCGGGCGCAGTGGCAATCGCGGGTCTCTGATAATTTAGGCACATATATTCTTGAAAGTGAAAAGAGTCTTTCTATCAATGTTTTAGAAAGCTCCCTTAAATTAAAATCTTTATTATCCGCCTGCGCGCTGTGTGATGTGACCCTGCCAGAACGCGAGGGGCATGCGGGGCTTTATCATGGGCTTACCGCTCTGATAGAAAGTTTTGAGGGAGAGCATTGGCAATATGCTTATGTCATGTGGGAAATTCAACTGTTACGGGAATTGGGGTTTCGGTTAGAGCTGGATAAATGCGCCGCCGGTGGTGACCCGCAAAAATTGACTCATGTTAGCCCAAAATCTGGGCGCGCCGTTAGTGCGGATAAAGCCGCGCCATATAAAGAAAAGTTACTGACACTCCCTGATTTTCTGCGTCCTACGGCGATGAAGGAAGGACGGGACGAAGCGGAGGATATTGCGCTTGGCATTACGATGACGACTCATTTTTTGGAGCATTGGGTCTTCACTCATCATACAAATGGTCTGCCGCAGGCGCGGGTGTTAATGGGGGAGAAAATAATAAATATGGCGAAGGTGATTGACAGTGAGAATGATTCTTAATTAAAAGAACTGTAGAACAAAGGAACATACAGCATGACAAAACAATGTATTTTAATTTTATCCTTCTTCGCTTTTATTCTTACCTTGGGGTTAGCTGGCCATAACATGACTGTTCATGCGGGTGAGCGGGAGCATCAAGTGGAGCATTATGAAGGCAAGGCATTTACCAAAAAGAAACAAGCCATGCAGGCCTTAATTAAAACATCCGCACAAATGGCCGAAATTGCCGCGGCAGAGACGCTTAATGTGACACAGATGGAACAAATTCACCAAACCAGCTATGTCACCGAAGATGCGGTAATGTTTTTAAAGAAGAAAAGCAAATATAACTTAACGCCCCTTGCAGAAAAATTAGAAAAAGTGCATTTGGCGGCGGAAGATCATGAAGCCGATATGCTTCGCCGTAATTTTATTCTCTACCAAGCGGCGTTGGTTCATTATATGGCGGCTCAATAAACGCTGCTTATTTCAGAAAGCGAAAGAGCGCCATTATGGCGCTTTTTTATTGGTGATAGTCTATCAAAAGGTTGGATTCTATGATGGGCTTAATGTTACAACACTATCATGGCGAAAAAGAAGACACCAAGAATTGAATCTAAAGTTATCAATCAGCAAATGGGAGAAATCCTATCAGAGCGTTATTTGTCTTATGCGCTATCAACAATTACCTCACGGTCTTTGCCAGATGTGCGTGATGGGATGAAACCCGTTCATCGCCGCTTGCTCTATGCGATGTCACAATTAAATTTAAAACATGATCTACCGCCAAAGAAATCCGCGCGCGTTGTGGGTGACGTCATTGGTAAATATCACCCACACGGGGATAGCTCCGTTTACGATGCTATGGTGCGCTTGGCGCAGGATTTTGCTGTGCGTTATCCAATGGTCGATGGACAGGGGAATTTTGGTAATATTGATGGCGATAACGCCGCCGCCATGCGGTATACCGAAGCGCGTTTAACCCGCGTGGCGCAGCTCATGCTGGACGGTATTGAACAAGACGCCGTTGATTTCCGGGAAACTTATGATGGTTCAGAAAATGAACCCGTTGTTCTGCCCGGCGCTTTCCCTAATATTTTGGCAAATGGCGCCAGCGGCATTGCCGTGGGTATGGCGACCAATATCCCGCCCTTCAATATTAGTGAGCTTTGCGAAGCGTCGCTTGCGATGCTTGAAGGAGACATTGATGCAAAAGGATTAGCAAAAATTATTAAAGGGCCAGATTTCCCAACGGGTGGCACATTAATTGAACCCAAAGCAAATATTATTCATGCCTATGAAACAGGTAAAGGCGCGTTTCGTGTTCGTGCAAAATGGGAGCGTGAAGAGTTAGGCCGCGGCACGTATCAGCTTGTCATTACAGAGATTCCGTATCAGGTTCAAAAATCAAAATTGATCGAAAAAATTGCAGACCTTATCAACGCGAAGAAGATTCCGTTATTGGATGATGTGTGTGATGAAAGTGCGGAAGATATCCGCATTGTTCTTGTTCCACGCTCTGGCAACGTAGATGATGAGCTTTTGATGGAGGCGCTTTATCGTGTCACTGACCTTGAAACGCGTTTCAATATGAATATGAACGTTCTGGAACACCAACCCTCCTCTAATAAAGATGGGGGCGCGCTTGTGCCGCGTGTGATGCCACTTAAGGAAGTATTGCAAGCATGGCTTAATCATCAACAAGAAGTCTTGGTGCGTCGCTCTAATCATCGTCTTGAAAAAGTGAAACATCGTTTAGAGGTTTTAGAAGGGTTTTTGACTGTTTATCTTAACGTGGATCGCGTTATCCAGATTATCCGTACAAAAGACAAGCCAAAAGAAGAGCTAATTAAAGAATTTAAGTTAACGGAAATTCAGGCCGAAGCAATTTTAAATATGCGCCTTCGTTCTTTGAATAAGTTACAAGAAATTGAATTAAAAGCAGAGCGTGATGACCTTGCGAAGGAACGCGATGATTTAGAAAAACTTATCAAATCCGAAGCACGTCAATGGACAGTCATTAAGAAGCAGATTAAGTCATTACATGAAGAATTTGGGTCAAACACTTTCCTCGGTAAGCGCCGCACGAAAATTGGTAAGGCACTAGAACCCGTTGATATGGAACAGCTTGAAGAAGCAATGATTGAGCGTGAACCAATCACTATTCTTTGTTCTGCCAAAGGCTGGGTGAAGGCGATGAAGGGTCACGACCTTGACCCGAAGGCGGTGAAATATAAAGATGGGGACAGGGAGCGATTCCGCGTCGAGGCAATGACCACCGACAAGATCCTCTTTTTTGCCTCGAATGGGCGTTTTTACACCGTGGGCGGCGATAAATTACCACCAGGGCGTGGCTTTGGTGAACCTGTAAAACTCCTTGTTGATATTCCAAAGGATGCCGATGTGGTGGACATGGACATTTATGACAGCGCGGCCAAATTGATTGTCGCGGCAGATGATGGCCGTGGCTTTATCGTGAAGATGGAAGATTGTCTGGCGCAGACCAAAAATGGGAAGCAAATTTTGAATGTCTCTGGTACGACTGAAGCGAAGCTTTGTAAGTTCATTGCACCGGATCATGACCATATTGCCGTGATGGGGGATAACCGTAAGATGATTGTGTTTGACCTGTCACAAATCCCCGAAATGTCAAAGGGGCGCGGCGTCATCTTACAACGTTATAAAGATGGCGGTTTAAGTGACCTGAAAACATTTAAATGGGATGACGGCCTCGGCTATAAGTACGGCGCAGGTGAAACACTAGTCGAAGATCTAAACCCATGGCTCGGTGAGCGCGCACAGGCTGGACGCTTACCACCTAATGGTTTTCCACGTAGTAAGAAATTTGGGTGATTTTTATTGGGTTAGTTTTGTATAAGCTTTTGCGGCTGCATATCCACCTATGGCGGCACCCGCTAATCCAGCATCGACAGTTACAACAAGCTCTAAAGCTTTTGTTGCGCCGTCCCATGATTTTTCAAAGACGCTTGCAATTGTTGGTCTGTAACCATTGATTTCCTCTGCTGCGTATAATGCAGCCCCCATAAAGGGAACGCCAACATTAAAAGACCCTAAAAGGACTATGGTTTGACCTACTTCTTTAGGTATTTTTTCTACTGACATTGATTTTTCCTTATAAATTTTAAAACAACGTAAACGTAAATTTACATTATGTCAATATTTTTCTATTTTTAAGGAAAACTGATCTCACCGTCGCTGCGCTCATAGAGCTTCTTTTTCACTTCCGCTTCTTGCTTACGAACGGCGCGCGAGGATTTGTTTGCGCCTTCTTGGGTTGTGCGCCCTTCATGAAGGAGAATAACACTGATACGGCGGTTGCGCCCATCACGCGGATTGTTTGGAAAAAGATGGTCTGTGTCCGCTTTACCAACAACATTATTCAGCCGCGCGGCAGGCAGGCCAGACTGTTTAAGGATACGGCGCGAGGCATTGGCGCGATCGGCCGAAAGCTCCCAGTTTGTATAGGCCGCGCCAGGGCCGTATGGGACGCTATCGGTATGGCCACGGACAGAAATTTCATTGGGTAATTTTTGAATGACTTCAGATACCGTGCGCAATAGTTTTTTGGTGTGGGGGAGAAGCGTCGCGCTCCCACTTGCAAAAAGCGGCTTGCCTTCTTGGTCAATAATTTGAATACGCAACCCTTCGGGCGTTGTGTCTATTTTTAAAGCGCTCGAAAGCTCTTTAAGTTCAGGATTGGATTCAATGGCTTTTTTCAGCGCTTTTTCAGCCCGTTTAAATTCTGCTTTTTCGCGCTTTTCTTTTTCTTTGGCAAATTCTTCATCGGTGAGTTCTCCCGCTTGGCGTAAAGCCGGTGTCTGTGTTGCTGGTTTTTCAACAAGGGGGGTCACTTTTTCGGTCAGGACACCGTCTTTTGAAACAGTTGTACCTGCAAGAAGGCCAGATGACCCGCTCTCTGCTTTTGTAATCATGGGTTGGGAGGAAAAATAATCGGCAATGCCATCACGCTTTACTTCATCTGTTGTACTGAGCAACCATAGCAAGAGAAAGAACGCCATCATCGCCGTGACAAAATCCGCATAGGCCACTTTCCATGCGCCGCCATGATGCCCATGACCGCCTTTTTTGATCTTTTTAATAATGATGGGTTGGAGTTCGTCCTGCTTATTGCTCATAGAATCTTACCCTATGATGTTGGTGCGGGAAGATCGTTAAGCTTTTCTTCCAATTCAAGGAAAGAGGGCTGTACATCATGGGGTAAAAGCTTGCGTGAAAACTCCACGGCAACTTGCGGCGCGGCGCCGTTTAAGAAGGCGATAATGCCTGCCTTGATGCATTTGTAATACATGATCTCAGTATCGGCGCGTGATAACATGGCGTTTCCAATCGGCCCAACAAAACCATAACCAAGCCAAACCCCAAGGAATGTCCCAACAAGCGCAGAGCCAATCATTTTACCAAGGATGGCAGGCGGTTCATTGATAGAAGCCATTGTTTTAATAACTCCAAGCACGGCGGCCACAATCCCAAGCGCGGGAAGACCATCGGCCATTCCTTGGATGGCGTGTCCGGGGTGTTGTTCATGATGGGTGATGGTTTCAATTTCTTCATCCATCAATGCATCAATTTCATGTGGGGAATCATTCCCAAGTGAAATAATACGTAAGTAATCACACAGAAAAACAAGCGCGTGATGATTATTTTGTACAGCAGGAAATTGTCCAAACAGGCTGCTTTCCTCTGGTTTTTCAATATGTTGTTCCAAGGCGAGCCAGCCTTTGGTTCTTGCCAATTTAAATATTGTGAAAAGCAAACTGAGCAGGTCAACATAGCTTTCTTTATCATGCGCGGCGGGCTTACCCAGACATCTAAAATAACCCAATGTGTCTTTCACAACAGTCATCGGGTTAGAGATGAGGAAGGCACAAACGGCAACGCCAAAAATAATCATCATTTCTGCCGGAAGCGCCGGTAAAATGGCTTTGGTGATCAACGCCATGGCGCCATCAACCCCTGCGGCCACCATCAGGCCACCAAACGTCATGACAAAAACAAAAAGAAGAGCAATATATTTCATGGGGGCGTTCTACCTGAATTGAAGTTTATTTCTAAAACCCAATCAGTATCACCTGAATCTTAATTTTGATCAAGATGAATACGGATTCTATTGTTTTGAAATTACTTTTTTATGCCGCGGTAGAAAAAATAAAAACAATGATTACTTGCTTAACCACCGTGCCGCATCGCAGGCGCTGTATGTTAAGATCATATCTGCACCGGCGCGTTTAAAGGCCATCAAACTTTCCATCATGGCGCTTTGATATTCAAGCGCGCCTGCCTCTGCTGCTAATCTAATCATCGCGTACTCCCCACTAATCTGATAGGCAGCAAGGGGCAAGTCTGTTTCTTGGCGCAGCTTTGCCAGGATGTCCAAATATGGCATACCCGGTTTTACCATTAAAATATCGGCGCCTTCTTGTTCATCCATAAGCGCGTCACGGATCGCTTCACGCGCATTGGCGGGGTTCATTTGATATGTTTTGCGGTGTGTTGGTACGTCAGGATTATGCCCTAAAGAACACCCCGCCGCATCACGGAATGGGCCATAAAATACCGAAGCAAACTTCGCGGCGTAAGCCATGATAGGGATATGGGAGAATCCCGTAACATCCAACGCATGACGAATACCAGAAACCTGACCATCCATCATGCCTGATGGGGCGACCATGTCTGCGCCTGCTTCGGCGGCGATGACCGCCTGCATGGCAACATTTTCGACCGTTTTATCGTTATCAACGTCTTTACGGGCGTCAATCGGGCCACAATGACCATGATCCGTATATTCACAAAAACAAAGATCTGCTGTAATGGCGACATCTGGTGCAGCCTGTTTTGCGCGGTCAATCATACGCGCCATTAAACCATTTGGATCCATTGAATCGCTGCCTGTATGGTCTTTATGATGTGACACACCAAATAACATGACCGAAGGAATACCCAGATCTTGGACTTCCTTCATTTTTGTAACAAGCGTTTTTTCCGTCTCGCGGACAACGCCAGGCATTGTGCTAATCGCAACAGGCTCATCAATATTTTCTTCGACAAATATAGGGTATATCAGATCGCTAACCTGCAAATGGTTTTCTTGAACCATAGCGCGGATCGCGTCATTTTGACGCAAGCGGCGCATACGCACATGCGGGAATGCGTTTTCTGTTAAACGCTTATGTTTCATCATCTCTGCGTGAGATTTCGGCTCTGTAATATTTTCAGGGAGCAGGGATTTTAGCTTGTCTAATTTTGAGTCTGTCATAATAGTTCTAATTTTATGTAATATTTAAACGCATTTAACGCTTATGGTTTATTCTTTTTAAGTAGGATTGTAAATCTTTTCCTACAATGGCACGATGTCACTGTGAACTGATTAAAGGAACAATAAATGTCTACTCCCTATTTTGAAACAATACAAATGATTGAACGATTGCACAGATATTTCCTTGATGTCGTGAAAATAGAGCTCGACCGTAAGGGCGTTGAAGATATTAACAATGTGCAGGCGATGATTCTTTACAATATCGGCCATGAAGACATGACGGTGGGGGAATTGACCCTGCGTGGCTATTACCTCGGCTCGAACGTGTCTTATAATGTGAAGAAGATGAGCGAGAATGGCTATATCGAACAAAATCGTTCCGTGCATGATAAGCGCTCTATTCGGGTTAGCTTGACGGATAAAGGGAAAGAACTTTATGCGATTTTGAACGGTATGTTCTCCCGCCATGAGGGGAATTTAGAAGGCACGAAGCTGACAAATGAAAGCTTTAAAGATGCAATTCAAACCCTTCAAAATGTTGAAAGATTCTGGACGGCACAAACCCAAGCCAGCGCGATGCAAGC
>CALHAW010000024.1 GCA_937934135.1 uncultured Alphaproteobacteria bacterium | reverse complement strand
AGAATTATCATGGCACGTATCCAACCAAACTCAAACCCAGCACCGGCGGCGCAGGCACAACTTGATGGTGTTAAAGCCAAGCTTGGCTCTGTTCCAAATATCTTTGGCACTTTTGCGAACTCTCCTGCTGTACTTGATTTTTACATGCAAGGCTCAGGCGCGCTTGCAAATACATCTATCAGCGCAGCATTGCGTGAAAGCATTGCCTTAACCGTTGCGGGTGCAAATTCATGTGATTATTGCGCTTCTGCCCATACGGTGATTGGTAAGGGCGCCGGTCTTAGTGATGATGAAACAGGTCAAAATCTTCATGGAAAATCTGCGGATGCGAAATCACAAGCGGCGTTGGACTTTTCACTTACCCTTGTGAATAGTAACGGTAATCCAACCGATGCAGATGTTCAGGCATTAAAAGATGCCGGTTACACGGATGGCGAAGTATTGGAAATTACCGCTGTTGTTGCCTTCAACATCTTCACAAACTACTTCAACCATGTTGCAGATACTGATGTGGATTTCCCATTGATTTCAACCGCGGATGTCAGTAAAGCAGCTTAGTCGTAAAGTGGCGTAAACAATAAGTAAGGCGATTTACATTCGCCTCTTGCCTGATTACGAAAAATAATTATACTCTCTGTAATTCATATTGCAGAGAGTTTTTTATAAGTAAGGTTGTTTAAATATGTTTGTACCAAGTGATCAATATAGCGGTGGAGAACCCCTGCCGGAACGTCCCAAAATCATTTCAATAGATTTAAAGCAGGCTTTTATTGTTGCTGTTGCGACGGCGGGTTTTGGTATGTTTATGGCGCAGGGCGCTAAAATTTCAGGGCCTTATATGATGCCCTCACGTATTACGATCAAACAAAGAGATTTTAGACAGAATTAAAAATATTTAGCCAGCCTTCTTCATCGCGTTCACACCAAAATATTCTGCGGCGTTTTGGAAGAGTTTGATGCCGTCGCTATTATCGCTTAAAGCCTGCCCGTCGCGGCGAGCTTTGTCTTTAAGGGCGGCGTAATCATCACGTTGCCAACTAAACATGCCGCGTTCTGGATGGGGCATAAGCACAAGGACACGGCCGCTTTCATCGGTTATTCCCGCAATATCATCGGTTGACCCATTGGGGTTAAAGGGAAATTCACCGTTTGCGGACTCCCCATTTTTTGAATAACGCAGCGCAATTTGATCATTCGCCTTTAGCGTGTTTAACGTCTTATCTTCCATCATGAAACGGCCTTCACCATGCGCGACAGGAACATGGAGCGTTTCAATATTTTGAAGCCATGGTGATGTTTTATTTTCAACCTTCATATCAATCCATCGGCATTGATATCGCGCGCTTGCATTATGCGTTACGGCCACTTGGCGTGCGCCGTATTCTCCATTAATCGCAGGCACAAGCCCCAGATTGACAACCACCTGACAGCCATTGCAAATCCCAATGGTTAACGTGTCACGCGCAATAAATTCTTTAAGGGAATCCCCGAGAGTGAGGCGCATTTTTTGCGCGAACGCATTGCCTGATCCCGTATCATCGCCATAAGAAAACCCACCAGGGACAGAGATTGCTTGGACATTATCAAGCTCTTTCGGATTGTCGGCGAGGTCATTAATGTGGAGAATCTCCGTTTCAAAGCCAACATGGTCAAAACCATGCGCGGTTTCTTCTTCGGAGTTCAGGCCATACCCTGTGATAACCAGTGCGCGTGCAGTCATATTAATAGCCTCCCAATGTTGATTTATAGGCGCGCTCTAAATCAGGCGTCGCCGCCGCAACTTGTCCGTTAATATTCAACGCGGGATTATCGGTCACTGTACCAATTTGTTGAACATGCGGATAATCACTCATTATTTTCTCAAATGCGTCTTTATCTTGTGGCGCGATTGTTACAATGATCCGTCCTTGTGATTCAGAATATAGCATTTTATCAAGGCGCAATGCGTCATCCAAAATAATATCCATGCCTAAGCCAGAGGCGATTGATTTTTTTGCAAGGGCAACACCAAGCCCACCAAATCCAACGGCAAGCGCCGAAACGCAAAGCTGTTGCTTATTGGCCTTGCTTACAGCGCGATAGAGCGCGTAATTCACATCATCATTCATTTCAGGCACGTTATTCCCAAGGAAGCCAAGGTGATCATAATATTCTGAAGCGCCGCACTCATCTTTTGTTTCACCCAGAAGGTAAACCAAATCACCAGCCTGTTTTGGGTCAAGGGATACGGCCTGCGCCACATCTTTAATTACCCCAATACCAGAAATAAGAAGAGTAGGGGGAATAGCAATATGAACAGGGTTATTGTCTGCATCATACCCTTTAAAGTCATTAAACATACTGTCTTTGCCTGAAATAAACGGCGTGCGATATGTTTTAGCAAGATGATAAATTGCCGCCATGGCACGTTTAAGTTGACCAAGGCGCTCTGGCTCATCCGATGAACACCAGCAAATATTATCAAGCAAGGCAAGATGATCAATATCCGCGCCTGCTGCAACGGCAAAACGCACGGCGCTATCCAACGCGGCGCGCGCCATGTGATGCGTATCAATATCAGAATAACGCGGCGCTAATCCTTGGGATAATACAGCGCCGTATTTTGAATCAAGCACGGGGCGGCTGACGGTCGCATCGGCGAAAACACGCCCTTTCCCTTGAATCGGGCCAAGGACGGCTGACCCTTGAACATTATGATCATATTGCGCGGCCACAAATTCTTTGGAACAAATATTAAGCCGCGCCAGCATTTCCATTAAGGTGGCGGTGTGGTCTTTCGGCTCGGCAAATTCTGGCTCTGCCTCACCGCCGCGGGTGAATGTGGTAACCAAAGGCGTTTCAGGAATACCATCATGAAGAAATTCCATCGTCATATCCATGACTGTTTCATTTTCCCAAGTGAGCTTGGCTTGACCGTCATTGGTAAACTCCCCAATATCCCATGCCTCCACGCCGCGCTTTGCAAAGAGCGCAATAAGTTTTTCAACGTTTTCTTTTGGCACGGCCATTGTCATGCGTTCTTGTGATTCAGAAATCCAAATTTCCCAAGGCTGCATGCCCGGATATTTAAGTGGTACTTTATCAAGCGCGAGATTAAATCCGCCAGAGCTTTCGCCCATTTCACCCACGCTTGAGGCCAGGCCCCCTGCGCCGTTATCCGTGATGGCGTTATAAAGGCCAAGGTCACGAATTTCTTTAATGATGGCATCGCTAAATTTCTTTTGCGTAATGGGATCACCAATTTGAACGGCTGTCGCGGGGGAACCTTCATCCAGTGCAACAGATGAAAATGTTGCGCCGTGAATACCGTCACGACCAACCTTGCCACCGCACATTATAATACGATCACCAGGCTGTGCTGCTTTTTCGTGAGAGGGCTTGCCATTTACAATGCGCGGAATAACCCCGACTGTTCCCGCAAAAACCAGTGGCTTACCAACATACCGATCATCAAAATACATAAATCCCTGTGGGGTAGGAATGCCAGATTGGTTGCCGCCACTTTCAACGCCTGCCACAACACCCTTCATAATGGTGTCAGGGGAAAGTGTCGCGTTCATTTTGTTTTTACCACGGTAAAATTCAATGTCTTTACGCGGATCAGCAAGGCAGAATCCATAACGGTTTAAGACAGGTTTGGCCCCCTGACCAAAACCCATGCAGTCACGGTTCACACCTACAATACCCGTAATTGCGCCGCCAAAAGGATCAAGCGCAGAAGGGGAATTGTGCGTTTCCACCTTATCACTGATCATCCAGTTATCATCAAAGATAATGCCGCCTGCATTGTCGCTAAAGACTGAGATACAAAAATCATCATCGCCTCTGGCTGTTCGAATCTCATTTGTTGCGCCTTTGATATAATGTTTATAAAGACCGGTTTTAATTTCATCGATCGGGCTGGCGAAAATTGTATGTTTACAATGTTCTGACCATGTTTGGGCAAGGGTTTCTAATTCAACATCTGTGGGATTGCGCCCCAAAGATTTAAAATGTGCTTGCACGGCCTGCATATATAGAAGCGACATGCCAAGAGGGCCGCGACGTGTGCCGTCTTGGTTTGCTATTCCTTCTTTACCAATTTTAATCAGCTCTTCATCACTCGCATCGAGTAATTTTACATCATCAGTGGCAACGCCTTGGTTATCAAGCTGTACTTTGGGGATTGTAATTCCCATGCCGTTATCATTTTGGAATGTTTCTGCGTCTTTATGTGCGGCGCGTTGGATAAGCGGATTGTGAAGCGCGGCCTTAATCAAATTGATATCGGCTTCACTTAATTTTCCATTAATAAGCAACATCCGCGAAGAGCAAACATTATGTTTTTCACCCAAAGTTAATTCCGTTAATTCTTGCGCGGTATGCCCAATATTGTCGGTTACACCCGCAAGGAAGCCAATTTCAATGGCGTGATCAAATTTACCGACCACAGATTCATAATCATTTGCAGGCGCTTTACCATCTTCGATTAAGAACGCGCGTTGCGTGACGGGGTTTTCGAATGATTTGATACAATCATCTATCTGATTCTGCGCCAGATCTTCTTCAATAGTATAAACATCAATGACGCGAATTTTCTTTAGGCCAGAAATTTTAGGGGTAAAATTCTGCTCTAATGTTTTGGCGCGGCCATCTTCAAAAAGGGTAAAGACTTCAATACGTTGTGACATGGCATTTATTAACCACATTGCAGGACATATTTACAGGATTTTTTCTTTTTTTCTTTGGATTCTCTGTGTACTGTAATGCTTCAATAAGTTAGATACAAAACATGCCAAAACTTACTATTAATGATCAAGAAGTCGAAGTCGCCCCCGGAACCTCTATTATTCAGGCGGCAGAGCAGATTGGGGTGGAGATTCCACGCTTTTGCTACCATGACAAGCTAACTGTTCCGGCTAATTGCCGTATGTGCTTGGTTGAGGTTGAAGGCGGTCCGCCAAAGCCTGTTGCGTCCTGTGCGATGGCCTGTGGTGAAGGAATGGTTGTTAAAACTGATTCGCCAATGGTTAAAAAAGCGCGTAAAGGCGTAATGGAGATGCTGCTTATTAATCATCCCCTTGATTGCCCTATCTGTGATCAGGGTGGTGAATGTGATCTTCAAGATCAGGCAGTGGCCTATGGTTATGACCGTTCGCGCTACCATGAAAATAAACGCGCAGTGAAAGATAAATATTTAGGCCCCTTAATTAAAACCATTATGACGCGCTGTATTAATTGCACACGCTGTATTCGTTTTGGTGAAGAAGTGGCCGGCGTGGCAGAATTGGGGCAGCTTAACCGCAGTGAAAATGCCGAAATTGGTACTTTTATCGATCAGGCCGTCACAACGGAATTATCAGGCAATATGATTGATATTTGCCCTGTTGGTGCGCTCACCAGTAAGCCTTATGCCTTTAAGGCGCGCTCTTGGGAGCTTAAAAAGACAGAAACTATTGATGTCCATGATGCCGTGGGTTGTAATATCCGCGTTGACAGCCGCGGCGGTGAGGTGATGCGTGTGTTGCCAAGGCTTCATGAAGATATTAACGAGGAATGGATTAATGACCGTTCCAGATTCGCCTATGATGGTTTAAAGAAAAACCGCCTTGATCAGCCTTATGCCAAAAAAGAAGGCAAGCTACAGCCTGTAAGCTGGCAAGAAGCGCTGCAAATTGCGGGAGAGAAGCTTTCTACTTTTAAGTCTAAAAATATTTCTGCCTTTGCGGGGGATTTGGCAGATGCGGAAAGCATGTTCGCGCTCAAATCTCTCATGACACAGTTGGGCGTTGAAAATATTGAATGCCGCGTTGATGGGGGCTGTTTTGATCCACTCAATAAAGCAGGTTATAGCTTTAATACAACGATTGCAGGCATTGAAGAAGCGGATGCAATTTTATTGATTGGCACGAATCCACGCCATGAAGCGACCTTGGTCAATGCGCGCATCCGTAAAACATGGGTTGATCGCAAGATTCCTATCTCAATGATTGGGGAAGCTGTTGACCTAACTTATCCGTATGAGCATTTGGGGACATCCCCAAAAGATATTAAAAAAGCCCTCAAATCATTTGGTAAATTTGAAAAACCAATGGTTATTGTTGGTGCGGGGGCGTTTGCCTGTGAAGGTGGCATGGGGATTCAGGCTGCAATACGTGAAGCGGCAGAAGCGCTTGGCTGTATTAAAGAAGGTTGGAATGGGTATAACGTCCTTCATAATGCGGCGTCGCGCATGGCGGCGCTTGAAATGGAATTTGTGCCTTCCCATCCTTTTAATGTGTCAGAGACGGGTTTGGTCTATTTGCTTGGCGTTGATAATCCTAATTTTATCAATGATATACACAATGATTCTTATGTGATTTATCAGGGGCATCATGGGGATTGTGGTGCGCATCGCGCAGATTTAATTTTGCCCGGGGCGGCCTATACTGAAAAAGACGGTATTTACATGAATATGGAAGGCCGGGCGCAGCGGGCGCGTAAGGCGGTTTTTCCACCGGGTGAGGCACGGGAAGATTGGGCGATCATTCGCGCACTATCTGATCGTTGTGATCAAACGCTTGCGTTTAATGATCTGGCGGATTTGCGTGCCGATATGATTACGCATTATCCCCGTTTAGGATCATTCGATGAGATCATTCCTGCGCAATGGGGGTCTTTTGGCGGAAACAGCGCGAGTGTCACAGATACGCCCTTTAAAAATCCAATCGAGAATTTTTACCTCACCAATGTGATTACACGTGCATCTGATACAATGGCGCAATGTATGGAAGAATTTTCACCACAGGAACAAGCATTAGAAGCAGCAGAATAGAGATGAGCCAAGACATGAAAAAAACAACATTAGATCAAGTCCAAGAATTTCACGAAACCTATGGCCTGTCCGTTGAGAGCGCGCAAACAACAGGCAGTGATAAGACAAAAGAGCTTAGAATCAATTTGTTACAAGAAGAACTTGATGAATTAAAAGAAGCGCTTGAGAATGATGATTTGGTTGAAACGCTCGATGCTTTAATTGATCTGCAATATGTTCTTGATGGCGCGTTTTTATCGTTCGGCATGCAAAATGTGAAAGAGGCCGCTTTTAACGAAGTGCATCGCTCTAACATGTCAAAGCTTGGCGAAGACGGAAAACCGATCCATCGTGAAGGTGATGGCAAAGTCATGAAAGGCCCAAATTATTTCAAACCTGATATGGCACAATTCGTTAAAGCGAAGAAGGAAGCAGCGTAAATGCTCGAACTTTGGAATGAACACGGGATGGAGACGCTTTTTATGCTGTTGCATATTGGGATCCTTATTGGCGTGATATTAGGGGCGGTGGCCTATTATACGTACCTTGAACGTAAAGTGATGGGGGCAATGCAAATGCGCCAAGGACCAGCGATGGTTGGACCATTTGGGTTGTTGCAACCGATTGCCGATGGGGTGAAGTTATTGTCAAAGGAGACGATTATTCCATCCCAAGCCAATGGCCCAGTATTTATTATTGCGCCGATGTTGTTGTTCACGCTCGCGCTGATTTCATGGGCAGTGATTCCCGTAAGCGCGCAATTAGTGCTGGCGGATATTAATGTGGGGATTCTTTATCTTTTCGCGGTGTCATCCATGGGTGTTTACGGCGTGATCATGGCGGGTTGGGCATCCAACTCCAAATATGCATTTTTGGGTGCGCTTCGTTCTGCATCGCAAATGGTGTCTTATGAAGTTTCAATGGGGTTGATTATTGTTTGTGTTCTTTTGTGTGTAGGCTCGCTCAACCTGACAGAGATTATCACCGCGGACCGCCCTGTTTGGGTACAGGCCATGCTGTTCCCGATGTTTATCGTATTTCTTGTATCTATTTTAGCCGAAACGAACCGTGCGCCGTTTGACCTTCCTGAAGGGGAATCAGAGATCACTGGTGGATTTATGGTGGAATATTCGGCGATGACGTTTGCGCTATTCTTCCTTGGAGAATACGCCAATATGATTTTGATGTCTGCAATGACGGTTGTCTTGTTCCTTGGTGGATGGTTGCCACCGTTTGGGATTGAAGCGCTCGCCGTTGTTCCGGGCATTATCTGGTTTATCTTGAAGACGTTGTTGATCATGTTCTTCTTTGTTTGGACCCGTGCAACATTCCCACGATATAGATATGATCAGTTGATGCGTTTGGGCTGGAAAGTATTTTTACCCTTTACGTTGTTTTGGGTGGTGGTGGTTTCTGGCAGTCTGCTCTATTTTGATGCGTTGCCGTAAAGGTTATTGTAAGATAAAAAAATGAAAAATTTATTTAATTCCTTTTTGTTGGTTGAGATTGTTAAGGGCATGGCCTTGACGTTGAAATATATGTTCTTCGTGCCGAGCGTGACAATTAATTACCCCAATGAAAAAGCACCGTTAAGCCCGCGTTTCCGTGGAGAGCATGCCTTACGCCGTTATCCAAATGGGGAGGAACGTTGTATTGCCTGTAAGCTTTGTGAAGCGATTTGCCCGGCACAGGCGATCACGATTGAAGCCGAGCCGCGCGACGATGGATCCCGCCGTACAACGCGTTATGATCTTGATATGACCAAGTGCATTTATTGCGGCCTGTGTCAGGAAGCCTGCCCTGTGGATGCGATTGTTGAAGGGCCGAATTTTGAATTTGCGACTGAAACCCGTGAAGAGCTTTATTATAATAAAGAAAAACTTCTGGATAATGGGGATAGATGGGAAGCGCAAATTGCCGCCAACCTTGCCCAAGACACGCCTTACCGTTAAATCATTTTCCTATTTATTTTTAGGGGGCCGTTACGTATGGCTTAGGCGCATGTTGAAATAATATTACAATTTATTTTCCAATAAGCTGGACATACTTAGTTTGTTTGTTAATTTTGATAGGGGGGGCGTGCCTTGACTTTTTAATAATAGGCACAAGAAGGAGGGCGTATTACCGTTGCGTCTTGGTATGTCTCTTCCAAGCCGTGCCGCTTTAATTAACGGACAGGGATTTAGTATAGCATAAATAGGTTTTTACTCCCATAGTATTTTTTAAGTAAATTTACTCAGCTTAGGCTATGTCAAAACTTAGAGTCTAAAGTTTGTTTCTACGCGTTTGATTATAAATTCCATTGCGCTAATTAATGCGTTTTGGGCGTTTTTATTTCCACGCTCATTTGCAACTTTATCTTGCGCCCAAAAGCCAATTTGCGCAGAATCCGAAGCGTGGTTCCATGGCTCTTTTGGTCCGGTTCCCAAGGCAAGGGCGTGTCCAAGCAAGGTACGGGAATATTTTGGTTCATTTGGTGAAAAAGCCATCCGTGCTACTTTTATTAAAGCGGCAGTATTTTTTTGATTTGGGTCTTGTGCTGCTTTTACAAATGCAGGCTTAACCACCTTTAAGAAAATTTCTTTGTCTACTTGCGTATAAAATTTATAGGCGGCTTTTGAATTGTAGTTTCTTTCAGATGGCATTTTTAATATTCCTTATAAAGATTATAGGGCATGACTAACAAAGGTTATAAATTATGTCAATGATTTAAATCTCTTGATCAGGGATATCGTTTGGGGTGATTTCGGGGCGATGGTCTGGGTGGAGTAAGACCTGCATGGCGGCTTTGATCTTAGGAATGGCGCGTTCGGCGGCTTCTTCGCCGAGGGCAATAAGCTCTTCGGCACATTCAAATTCAACCATACCAATATGCCCAACATGAGGTTTAATGTGAACATCGGGCGGGTCACCCGCAAGGCGGGAGCGGGTGATGCGGTCTTGTACGATGCTAAGGGCGCTGACCATCACGCCAAAGAGGCTGGGGGTGTCATCGTCTTTGCGGCTAAAAAGGCGTTTGGCGAAGAGATTACCAAAAAAGCGGCGTTGATGTGATTTGGATACATGTTTGTCATTATAGACATCAAATCCTGCGGCGCGTTGATAGTTTTTACCTGGTGTGGTGGCCTTACCAATTAAATCTGCGTGTAGATCAACGGCGATAATCATATCCGCACCCAAAGCACGGCAGACAGACACGGGAACGGGATTGACCATGGCGCCATCAACTAATTGCCTATGTTTATGCTCTATTGGTGGAAAAACCCCAGGAAGTGCGAAGGAAGCGCGCATGGCCTTGATAAGACTGCCTTTTCTTATCCATGTTTCGTGTCCTGTACCCAGATCAGAGGCAATAGCGACGAAAGGATTGGGGAGGTCTTCGATTTTGACGCCATCAAGGTGTTTTTTGAGGACGTTTTCTAACTTATCCCCGCCAATTAAACCGGGGCTTTTCATTTTAAAATCCATATAAGAAAAAACACGTAAGCGATTAAGATGTGTTGCCCATTCTTCAAGCGCGTCAAGTTTTCCCGCAAGGTAACTGCCGCCAACGACCGCGCCAATGGAGGTGCCGGCGATGATGGAGGGGTAAATGCCGTGCTTATTGAGGGTTTTTAACACGCCAATATGGGCAAAACCACGTGCCAATCCGCTGCCCAATGCCAGCCCTATACCGTTATTTATTGGCGGATTTGTGGGGTTTGTTGAATTTATATTTTTGGGTGTTTTACTATTCATTATAGATGTCTTATTCTGATGCGATTTTTAAGAGATAATAATATGACTGAGAGAGTTGAAAACAAAGAAAAAAGTAATGGCCATACATGGTCGTTGGTCACGCGGTTGGCGCGTGGGTATTTAAAACCGCATGTGCTGATGTTGATATTGGCGCTTTGTTTTATGGTGATTGCGGCGGGGATGACGGCGGCATTTGCATTGATTTTAGAACCCGTCATTAACCAGATTTTGATTGCGGGGGATGTGACCCGTGTTTGGGGTTTGGCGTTTGGGATATTTCTGATTTTTTTCATACGCGGTATTTCTGGATATGCCGATACGGTTTTAATGCAGCAAATTGGTCAGACCATTGTGGCGACAATTCAAAAGCAAATGTTCGCGCATTTTGCAGATTTGGATTTACGATTTTTTCATCAAAACCCGAGCGGCCAGTTAATATCACGCATTATCAATGATGTTGATGCAGTGCGTAATGCCGTGACAAGTTGTCTGACGGGTATTGGTAAAAATGTCATGACGCTTATTCTATTAATAGGGGTGATGTTTTACCAAGATTGGTTATTGGCGATTGCTGCGTTTTTAATCTTCCCGCTTGCGGCGGTTTTTGTGGCGTGGATTGGAAAAAAGCTGCGGCGCACATCAAAGAAAATCCAAGAAGGCAAAGCGGGGCTTTCTGATCGCTTATCGCAGATATTTCAAGGCATTCGTCTTGTCAAAGCTTATGGGATGGAAGCGCATGAGGTGGAAATGGCTTCGCGCTCTATCGATAAAGTGCGCAGCCATGTTTTGAAGTCTGAGCGGATTGGCAATCTTTCAACGCCGGTGAATGAGACGCTTGTAGGGTTTGTGGTGTTTGGGATTATTGCCTATGGCGGATATCAGGTCGCGGCGGGCGTTACAACGGCAGGTGAATTAATGTCCTTTATTGCGGCGTTCACCATGGCGTATGAGCCGATGAAGAAGTTGGCGAAGTTGAATAATTCCCTGCAAATGGGATTGGGTGCGGCGGAGCGTGTGTTTGACATGTTAGATACACAGGCCGACATTGAAAATAAAGAAGGTGCAGAAAAAATCACGGTTAAACAGCCTGCCATTACGTTCGAAAATGTTGAATTTCAATATGAACAAGAAGGGCGCAAGGCGTTAAATAGTGTTTCGATTGATCTGCCTGCGGGTAAGGTAACGGCGCTTGTTGGGCGATCGGGCAGTGGGAAGACAACGATTATGAATCTGATCCCGCGGTTTTTTGATGTTACGGCGGGGCGGGTGCTTATTGATGGTAAGGATGTGCGCGATGTAACATTGGAAAGCTTACGCAGTAATATTGCCCTTGTATCGCAAAGCATTACTATTTTTGATGATACGGTATGGGCGAATATTGGCTATGGTAAAGAAGGCGCGTTTCAAGATGAAATCATTAAAGCCGCCATTGCGGCGGAAGCCGATGCGTTTATTCGTGATTTACCAGATGGGTATGATACGAAGTTGGGCGAAGATGGGGTGAGTTTGTCTGGCGGGCAACGTCAACGGATATCCATTGCGCGGGCAATGTTGCGTGATGCGCCGATATTGCTTCTTGATGAGGCAACCTCCGCCCTTGATAATGAAGCAGAGCGGGCGATCCAGAATACATTATCTGAAATTCAAAAAGGGCGCACAACCCTTGTTATTGCCCATCGTTTATCGACGGTTCGGGCGGCAGATCAGATCATTGTCTTGCAAGAGGGCGATGTGGTTGAGCGGGGGACGCATGATGGTTTGATCGAAAAAAATGGTGTCTATGCCACCATGTACCAAGCGGGGCTTAACGACTAATTCACTGCGTTTCATTTTTTGCTCTCTTTTTTCTTGCGTCTCATATTTATAGGCGTATAGTCCGCCCCAAATTATGTAAGAAATTTGGCATATTCTTAATCAAAAAGGAGAGAGACCATGGCCCCTTGTAGAGAAGCGATGATTGAAAAAATCATCACAATTAATCCAGAAAACACGGTTAAGCAAGCGCTTGAGATATTTGAAATTAATAATATCCGAAGCCTTCCTGTTGTTGATGATAATAATAATTTGGTTGGTATTTTTGGATTAAAGCATCTTTTGGTTTCTTTATTGCCAAAATCTGTGGCGATGGAAGATGGCCTGACGCGCCTTGATTTTGCCGTGGGCGGCGCACCGGCGATTGCCAAAAAATTAAAGAAAGTACAAGACACACCAGTAAAAGAGATCATGGATAAAAATCCAGCCATTTTACATCCTGAAACGGCAACGTGGGAAGCGTTGAGAGTAATGGCGCTTCATGGGAGTCCTATTGCGATTGTGGAAGAGGAATCGTGCCAGTTTGTTGGCATGATCACGAGGCTTTCATTATTAAATGATATGCATGAATTGGTACAAGAAATTGAAGAAGGAAAGAGTAAATAATGGCATCCCCAAAAGAAGTAATAAGTGAAGTTGGTCATGCGGCCGCAAGTGTTGGTCATGGCGTTGGGCATCATGCCCCTGAAGTAATTTTTGGGTGGGATGGCATGATTGTTTCTTCGGTCATTTTATGTATTGCGTATGCGTTTATTATTTCAGAAAAATTAAACCGTGCGGTTGTGGCGTTATTGGGCGCGGGGTTGATGATTATCCTTGGTGTGCTTAATCAACAACTGGCTGTTGATGGAATTGATTTTAATACAATTTTCTTATTAATCGGTATGATGGTCATTGTTGGCATCATGAAAGATTCTGGGGTGTTTCAATATGTTGCGATTTTGTCCGCGAAATCTGTACGCGGTAATCCGCGTGCGTTGTTGGCGGTGCTTTCTATTATTACGGCCGTGTTTTCTGCGTTATTAGATAATGTGACAACGGTGATGTTGATTGTGCCTATTACGTTGTTATTAACGGAGCAATTAAAGCTTAAGCCTTATATTTTTTTAGTGGCGCAAATTTTTGCATCTAACATTGGCGGTATGGCAACATTGATTGGGGATCCGCCCAATATTCTTATTGGTTCCGCCGTTGGGTTTAGCTTCATGGATTTTGTTTATAATACAGGGCCTGCTTCTGTTATTTTAATGATTGTGATGATTGGGTTTTTTGATGTTGTGTGGGGACGAAAATTAACCACGACGAATAAAGCCAAGGCGCATTTATTGCGTTATAAACCCGAAGAAGCCCTGACGGATAAGCCGCTTCTTATGAAGTCATTATTTGTTTTATCTGTTGTGATTTTCGGTTTTATTGTTGGGCATGGTCAAGGGATTGAACCAGGTACATCGGCGCTTACGGGCGCGGCATTATTGATGTTATTGACGATTTATAAATTTGATGCAGAAAAGCAAACGCATAAAGTGCATGCGGCGTTGGGCCAGGTGGAGTGGGAAACAATTTTCTTCTTTATGGGTTTATTCATGTTGGTTTACGGGGTAGAGCATACAGGCGTGTTGGCGTTGTTGGGGCAGAAGCTTTTGGACTTTACAGGCGGTGACTTGGCATTAACGGGGATTGTTGTTTTGTGGTCTTCGGCGATTTTATCCGCGATTGTTGATAATATTCCGTTTGTAGCGACGATGATTCCGTTAATTGAATCAACACAAGAAAGTTTTGGTGGCGCGGCGGCGATTGAGCCACTTTGGTGGTGCTTAGCGCTTGGTGCGTGTTTGGGCGGAAATGGATCTATTATTGCCGCCAGTGCAAATGTGATGGTCGCCAGTTATGCCGAGCGGGCAGGACACCGCATTGCGTTTGTGCAATTCCTTAAATTAGCCTTTCCCATGATGATGGGAACGATTGCGATTGCGCATGTGTATGTTCAGTTCGTCTATTTTGGTGGGTTTTAACACATGCGCTTGATTTTGCTTCTTTGCTTTGTTTTGCCTTTGGCGGCTTGCTTTGAAAGCAAGGAAAGCATTATTAGCAAGACTGAGCCGCTGACGATTTTGGATAGCCTTGGTGAGGAGCGTGTGATGCTTCATGTTGAAGTTGTCTCTCAACCAGAAGAGATGAGGCGCGGATTAATGTTTCGTGAAAGCATGGGCGATGATACCGGCATGCTGTTTGATTTTGGTGGTGCAGAGGCGGAGCGGGGATTTTGGATGAAAAACACGCTTATTCCCCTTGATATGCTTTTTATTAAAGCGGATGGAACAGTGCATCACATTCATGAAAATGCGATTCCTCATGACCTGACATCTATTCGATCAAACGGCTCTGTGGCTGCTGTTTTAGAAATAAATGGTGGGTTATCTCAAAAATTAGGGATTCAAAAGGGAGATAAGGTTAAACATACTGTTTTTCAGTTGAAATAACGTTTAAGCCATGTCATAACCTTTCCTTGATCGGAGTGTAGCGCAGCCTGGTAGCGCGCCTGCTTTGGGAGCAGGATGTCGGGAGTTCGAATCTCTCCACTCCGACCAATCGCCCTTGTCTTTAGGAGAATGCTTATACATGGCCCTTAAACAGTCAACCAGTGATGAATGGACCGAATGGGCGATTGCTGCGCAACAGGGCGATAAGCGCGCTTATAATAATCTTTTGAATGCTATTGCACCGTATGTGCGTAATGTGGTGATTAAAACGTTATCCAATCAAGATGCGGCAGAAGATATTATGCAAGAGGTTCTTATTTCAGTTCATAAATCTTTGGCTTCCTATAGTCCAGAGCGGCCGTTTAAGCCGTGGTTAATGGCCATTATGAATTTCCGCCGTACAGATTATTTACGCAAACATTATGCGCGCCGTGAAGATAAAACCACCACAACTGATGAAAATTACGAATTTGAAGCCGCGAATGTAACGAATCCTACCCATCTAGGCGAATTAAAGGATATAGAGGCGGCCATGGAAGGGTTGTCTGATGATCACCGTAAAATATTCCAAATGATTAAAATAGAAGGATATACCGCCAAAGAAGTTGCCAACGAAATGGGTATGCAAGAAAGCGCGGTCAAAGTATCGGCACATCGTACAATGAAGAAATTACAAGGAATGTTGAAATAAGCATGACAAAAAGTAACAATATTAATGATTTAATTGGTCAGCTTTCTGAGGAATTAGAGCCAATGAAGAAGCGTTGTCCTTACCGCAATATTGCGGCATGGATTATTTTGTCTTTGGTTTATATTGGTGGCGTTATTGCTTATTACGGCCCTAAGATGGATTTAATCGAGAGCTTAACGACGTCTACATTCTTGTTTGAAATGTTGCTTGTGCTTGGGATTTTAGGGTTTAGTGCGATGGCATCTTCTTTTTTAAGCTTCCCTGATGAACGCCAGATGGGATGGATTAGAAATGTCGCGGTTACGCTTTTCGGTGTCTTATTGCTTTGGATTTTTGCTAACATCGTTGAAGAAGGTGGTGATTTTAGTGTCTTTTTCTTAGGCAGTTGTTACAAGGGTGTGTTTGTTGAGGCGATCCCGTTTGTTGCGCTTATTATTCTTACCATGAGAGGGCATAGCACACGTCCATATTGGCTGATGACAATGAATGTACTTGCTGTTTCGGCGCTTGGCTGGATTGGGCTTCGTATTACCTGCGCGATGTATGAGAGCATGATCTATAGCTTCTTACATTACTTGCTGCCTTTTGCGATCTTGGGAGCGGCATTTGGATTTTTTGCGAGAAAAATCTTTAAATGGTAATGATTTAGGCGTAAATTGCCTGTTATGAAAGTTCGTATTTACAAACCATCAAGAAGCGCAATGCAGTCTGGTCCAGGAAAACCCGAGGAATGGGTGATTGAGGCGGTCACAACGTCCAAGCGTCAACCGGAATCGTTGATGGGGTGGGTGTCTTCCGAAGATACATTAAATCAAATTATGATGCGCCGTTTTAATAACGCAGAAGAAGCCATTAGTCATGCAGAGCGCGAAGGGTGGGAGTATAGCGTTGGCGTTGCCCAAGAACGTAAAATCCGCCCGCGTAATTACATGGATAACTTCAAATATATTCCAGTAGAGGGTGAATGAGAGCATGTGGGGTATTTTACTCTTGGTCTTGCTTTCAAATTTACTTAATATATAAGTTCTGGCGCGTTAGCCTTTTTAATAAGGTCCCTTAGCTCAATTGGATAGAGCACCTGCCTTCTAAGCAGGGGGTTTCAGGTTCGAGTCCTGAAGGGATCACCATTATTTTATAGTTTTATTGACATAACTTATAACATCTCTTATCTTCAAATAAATTAGAGATGTTATATGAAAACTTTAACCACTTGCTTTGCCCAAAGATTAAATAAGCTCAATAATGAGGTGGTTTCACCTGAACAAGTTATGTTGCCTGCTGATTTAGGGCGGGCTTATTCTTTAGATGAAAAATCCTTTTATGGTTCAAGCGATATCCACGTAAAAAGTATTGCGGAGGAACATTATGGCCGTGTTCTATCGGTACAGCATAATAGAAATATACAAAAAGGCGGCGTTTATGCGGGTGCCGCAGGCATGGTTAATCTGAGTTATATTGGAGCGTTACAGGCATCAAAGGCAATTCTTTTTGATCTTAATGCGTACCAAAAAATATTTTGGGATGTTGTTTTAGACGTTATTGCTGCGACACCAGAATTAAGTGAGTTCAAAAGGCAGTTTCCAGATTTACGCGAAATTGTAAAAAATAAGGTGAAGAGCATCTTTATGGATGCTAATGCGTTTTCTTTATCGGACGCAGATCCTGATTATGTCCCTAAAGTTATGGGTTATCGTGGACTTACCTCTAATGAAGATTTAAACCGTTGGCTGCATATGGACTCATACCAAGGGGATATGATGTGGCAAAATTTTTATTCTCACATTCATGATCTTGCTAAAGATGGCTCCATCGCCGCAATTACTTTTGATGTGTGTGATTATGCCGCAGGCCAACAGCTTAAGCAGGCTTTGAATGAAGAAGGTCATAGTCACCTTGATTATATTTATATTAGTAATATTTTTAATTTTTTGGGCGGTACGAGTGATTTTTCGACCAGATTTAATGCGCAAGGGGGGCTTGGCGTTGAGGGGGCTAAGCAAAATCTATCTGAGGTTTTAAACAATGATAGTTTAATTATTTCTCACAACGCTGTTTATTCAAACTTATGGAAGGCACGGCTTTCCCAAAATGTCGTATGTGGCAGCTTTGGTAATCGTCTTTGTCCTATGGTGTGTAAAGCATATTAAAAAAAAGCCCGAATGTTTCTTTTGGGAAAAATTCGGGCAAGCGGTAATAGAGGGTGTGTATCTATTATATTACATACGTAGAAAAAAGAATCAATGCAAAAATTGCATGAAAGATATGTTTTTTATGCAATTTATTCAATTTTAAGGATGTTTTATCCTTAAAAAGTGTGTGATCCAAAAAATTGTTTATTTTCATTATAAAAATAGATAGTTTGCATTATGACCAATATAGAACCAAGCGTAAATATTTTTACAAAAGAAGTAAGCGGTGCCGAATATGGTATTGTGCCTGATATTAAACTGTCTTTCGCTGTTGCGGTGAATGTCCTTGATGGTGATGAGTTGGAATTAGCTGGTATGATTCTTACCCCTGAAATTTCTGGAATTATGATTGATATTGAAGGTGATATTATGCCAGAAGGGTTTGCGCATAGTACAAATTTTACTCTTTCTGAAGAGCGTAGCAACCCTGCGATGGCGGGAACGACGGCTAAGATTATAGAAGTTGTTCAGCGCGTTGCAGATAAATATTTTCAGCTTCAAGAGGATTATTTAACAACTTTATTTGAAGAAGCGCATCAAAATGTCAGCTATGTTAAAAATGATAAGAATGCTCCGACAACTGAAATCAAGAAGTTACAATTTATTATGTCGGGTAAAAAGAATAATCATTTGCATTGGTCTGGTCAGGTACTCAACTAAAAAAGAGGGCATAAGCCCTCTCTCTTCGATTATATTTATTCGGCTTAATGCTTAAGCGGTGCGTGTTCTGGGGCGTTTGCCGCCACCAGTTGCGGGGCGAGCTTTGTTAGGGCCGCCGCTGAATTTTTTACCACCGCCTGTAGAAGACTTACCCTTAAAGCCACCGCTAGCAGAGGCGGGTCTGCCTTTAAAACCGCTTTTCTTTGCGCCGTGCTTTTTTGATGCGCCATTTGTGGGCTTGTTTGATGTGCCGAAAGGTTTTTTACCGCCACCGTTCTTTGCACCAGTTTTGGCACCAGATTTTTTGGTGAAAGGCTTACCACCTTCTTTACGGCCCTCAAAAGAACCGCCTTCGGGTTTTGCTTTTGGCTTAAAGCCCGTTTTTTTGTTGGCGAAGCCTCTACCATCTTGGGGTTTATCGTTACGATCGCCTTCTTTTCTGAAGGGTTTTTTAGCGAAAGGTTTTTTACCATAGGGTTTGTCGCTTCTTTGCTCGTCACGGTTTCCCTCTTTTCTGAAAGGTTTTTTACCAAAAGGCTTTTTTGATTTTGAAAATGGTTTTTTACCATCGCGTCTGTCATCATCACGATCAAATGGCTTTTTCCCAAAAGGTTTCTTGCCGCGGGTAGGGCGCCCTTTATAAGCACCACTGCGCGGTTTTGCGGCCTTTCTGTTTGGCATTGCTGCCCCCTTCATTGTGGGATCCATTAATTGTTCAATAGCAAGCCATTGATAGGCTTCTTGGGGGGAAACAAAGCTAATAGCTTCGCCCTTTGCACCGGCGCGGGCCGTACGACCAATGCGGTGAATGAAGTCTTCGGGAACCTGTGGTAGGTCATAGTTAATAACATGTTCAATATGGGGAATATCCAACCCGCGGGCGGCAACATCGGTTGCGACCAAGATTTGGAATTTCATATCACGGAAGTTTTGGACAACGCGTGAACGGCGGGATTGTTTTAAATCACCATGAAGGGCGTCTGCAACAAAGCCGTCATTTTTAAGGCGTTTGGCCATGCGTTCTGTTCCATATTTTGTTTTCACAAACATCACGATTGAACCTGCCCGTGTTTCAAGAATTTCTTGAAGGGCTTCATATTTTTGTTCTTGTTTTACCTTAACCACTTCTTGCTTAATATTTTTTGCAGGCTCGATTGTGGAACCAACAGAAATACGCTCGGGGTTTTTAAGATATTTCGCGGCCATCTGCATGATGTTGCTCGGCATTGTGGCGGAGAACATCAATGTTTGGCGTTCTGAAGGAAGATATTTATTGATACGATCTAATTGAACAGAAAAACCCATATCAAGCATACGGTCTGTTTCATCAAGAACCAAAAAACGTGTGTGATCGAGTTTAAGTGATCCGCGCTCTAAATGGTCATTAATACGACCAGGCGTTCCAACGACAAGACGTGGGTTTTTACGAATTTGGTTGATTTGCTTGCTCATTGAATCACCACCAATAAGGAAGGCCGTGCTAATGCCGCTATTGCGACCAAGGAGTTGTTGCATGATGTCCATAACCTGCTTACCAAGTTCACGCGTTGGGGTGAGGACGAGGGCAGAACCCTTTGGGTTGTTCATCAAGCTATCGACAAGGGGAATAGCAAAGGCGGCGGTTTTACCCGTTCCTGTTTGGGCAGACCCCATAATATCGCGGCCATCCATCGCAAGCGGTATGCACTGCGCCTGAACAGGCGTGGGTTTATCGTATTTCATGATTTGTAGAGATTCCACAAGATTCGGATGCAGGCTTAGCCCGTCAAAATTTTCCATTTCTATTTCTTTCTTTTTAGAAAAAGCCGTCATGCGTGCAAGCACGAGGACGCTCCCTCAACACTAAGTTTATAATGAATTACACCATGCAAAACATTAAAGTTACATTTTAAGTTCGAGAGATAAGCAGTTGTATAAACTGAACTTTTCGGCGAAAGGTAAGGGCGTTTCCCTCATTGCTTTCAAGATATAGACAAATAAAAGCTCTTGTTTTAGTAAGCGCATCGTCAAACTGAAGCGCACTATAGCGCTTTTTTCATAAAATGCAAGGAAATAGATTTTTTAGCGTTTTGGGATTAAAAACTGCTCTGCTGTAAAGTCATAAGTGTCAGGATTTAATGCCCAATGAGATGCGTTAAAAGCGGTTCCATGCATTTTATCTTTGATGTTTTGGTAGTCTTGGTAGCTATGAGGGACAGTTAACGCATAATGATCTTCTACGTTTAGGGCATTAAAGCCAATACCATCAAAGGTCTTATTCTGATCAAGGGAGGGGTGTAGTAAATGTTTAATGGAAATAAAATGCTTCATATCATCCATCTTAAATATCCAAATAGAGTTTTTCTTAGCAAATTCTTCTAAATCAGGATTTACGCTATATGTTAGGACCTTGCTGGAGATGGGGCGTTCAATATTATGTTGTTTGTCAAAAAGATAAACGCTTGATGTTCTATGGCTTCCGCCACTATTGGAAAACCATTGAATGCCATCCCATCCTTGCCGGATCACTTCGGCGTGCTTGTCTTTAAAGGCGACACAATCATAAGACCCTTGAAACACTTGCTCGGCTAATTTATCTGCTTCTTCTTTATTTTGCGGTAGGGATACTTTCATTTCATTGAAGTCACCACAAGGGCTTTTAGAAGCGCTGCAGCCAAAAATATCAAGAAGGTTGATATCTTCTACGGTACTTGCTTTTTGATATATGAGGGCGTCTTTAAAATCTTTTTTAGGGTGTTGCCAAAGAGCATCACTCATTAAGTTTAAGATGGCGTAAACTGGTAATGTGCGACCGCGATCAAATAACGCTTTGTCTGGCGCTGTTATTTCTGCTTGTTCCAATAAAGAAGAAAGCTGACCCACAGGGTTAACTGTTGCCCAAAAAAAATCTTTTAAGTCATGAATAAGAGACATCGGTTATTATGTCATATACCGAGTGTTGTTTCAAATGCTTTCAATGAAGGGAAAGAAAGAAAATGGCTCTCATGTTTTGATACATTACGAAC
>CALHAW010000023.1 GCA_937934135.1 uncultured Alphaproteobacteria bacterium | reverse complement strand
CACCAAAAGGCTAATTGCTATTGCCCACATCACAATGCCAATAATAACATCTAATATCTGCCATGCTTTCGGGTTTTTAAATAACGGACTGAGCAGTCGCGCGCCATAACCCAACGCAAAAAACCAGATAAGCGAGGCCAGCATTGCACCGCCTCCAAACCAGTATTTTCCCACTTCGCCATAAGACGCGCTTAACCCACCAATCAAAACGACAGTGTCTAAATATACATGCGGGTTAAGAAGGCTTATTCCTAAAACAATTAAAATTATTTCTTTGATACTGCCTTGTTTCAACATGCCTTTGGCATTTTGATCATCCAAACTTTCTGGCTTTAACGCGCTTAAAAAAGATTTTAAACCATACACAAAAAGAAACACCGCCCCACCCCATGTAATCCAAGTGATAAGCGATGGGTATTGTTCAATCAAAAATCCAAACCCTAAAACACCCGCGCCAATTAAAAAAACATCAATCAAACTAGCCGTCAAAACAGCAGGTAAAATAAACTTATTTTTTAATCCCTGACGCAAGATAAACGCATTTTGTAAGCCAATCGCAATAATAAGCGATCCTCCCAAAAACATACCTTTTAAGAAAATGGTAAACATTAATCTTGCACAATATGCGCAACCATAATCGCGTGATCTTGCGCTAATTTACCAAGGCCACCTTTCACCGTTTCCCCCACGGCTTTAAACACCCACTCAGGGCCAACGCGCTCTAACTCACCAATAATAAGGCCTTCATGCTCCGTCAATTCTTCATCCAACTCATACCGAAATAACTCATTTTCTGTCCGTGTGTTTACAATGCGGAAATACACATTTTTCACCATGGAAAAATCATGATCTGCATAATCCATATTATAAATTGATAAAACAAATTGTATCTTCACAATTTCGAACGGCAACGCCTCAAGGTTGATCATGATCATTTCATCATCACCCTCTCCTGCGCCCGTACGGCTATCACCCAAATGCTTCACCGCGCCATCGCACCCTTCAAGGTTATTATAAAATACAAAATCTGCGTCCTCACGCGTATCCCCATTTTTATCAAGAAGGAAGAGCGACGCATCTAAATCCAGCGGATGTGATTCAAACGCCTTTAAATCCCATCCCACACCAATCTGAATTTCCTTCATGGTAGGGTCTTTTTCTGTGATGTTGATTTCCTCACCGCGGGAAATACGGTTTTCTGGCTCATCATTACGCGCCACATCGGGAAGAATTTCTAAATCCTCATCCTTAATATCTTGTTCATGTTCGTATTGATCAACCATATTTTACCCCGTTATGATGTTGACATCTTTGCTTAAGTATAACGCATACATAAGCCCAATATAAAAAACATATGCTCCTACGAATAAAACGCCAATCGGTTTATTGATTTTCTTATAAGTCATTAAAATGAAAGAGAAAATAACAGCAACCCCAATCATCACCCAAATATCAAGTGTCAAAATTTGCGGTGCGATAGACTCCTCTGCTATCGGTTTAATCATCGCCGTTGCGCCAATAATCATCAAAATATTAAAAACATTTGATCCTAAAATATTCCCAATCACAATATCCGTTTGCTTTTTCATCGCCGCAATAACGCAGGTCGATAATTCTGGTAAAGATGTTCCAATCGCAATCACAGAAAGGCCAATCACCGCTTCAGGAACACCAATAATCGTCGCGCTTACTTTTGCGCCGCGGACTAAAAATTCTGCGCCCGCCGCAATCGCTAACAACCCTAATCCCAAAAACACAAAGCCCTGAAATAAAGATTTATAGGCCGGCGCTTCCACCTCTTCCACTGCAATCTTACCCTTGGATGCCATCACATATTGATAAATCACATACGCCAATAAAACACCAATCATCAATGCACCACCCATCATGCTAATATTTCCATGCAGCATAAGGGCAAGCATTAAAACACTCGCCACCAACATCATCACCATATCGCGCATAATTTCCCGCGGCACGGCAACCAACGTTGCAAAAAATGCCGTGATACCCACAACGAGAAGAATATTCGCAATATTTGATCCAATAACATTGCCTATCGCAATGCCGGGCAACCCCGCCAAATTTGCATTAATGGACACAATTAATTCTGGCAAAGACGTCCCAAACGCCACAATAGTAAAGCCAATAACCATGGGAGAAATACCAAATCGTTTGGCAATAAACACCGCGGAATCAATCGTCCAATCTCCGCCCTTAAACAGCAAATACATCCCAAGCCCCAACGCGCCAATGGATAAGATAAAAAGTTCTTCGGTAGAAAGAGTCATTAGAGAATCCTAAATAATGAAAGACTAAGATAGCCTATTTTTGGCCATCTTCCCACGACAAACCGAAACCAAACGCCCGATCAAGGGATAAATGCCCTGGAAAATATTCCATGTAATTTGTCATTTTAATACCGCCGCGTATATTTTCCAACCCCGCCACGGCGCAAACGGATAATTCCTGCTTTTTTGCGCCCAAAGAGACAACCATCGGGACTTCTTCAGGGACGCGTACTTGAATTTGCGGCTTCACGCTCGCCCAACTATCCGCGCCATCATATATATAAATGTAAATCACCAGGCGTTTGATCTGATCCCATTGCTGCCCATTCACAATGATCATCTCATCTTCGCCCTCTTTATCCCCGCTTCGCTCATCATTGGTTAAATGGATAAAAGGCACCTTATCGAGGTTGCCAAAATTATCACCAAACCCCTGTATCGCTCCGCGTTTACCGTTTTGCAGCTCATAAAGGCATCCTAAATCCAAATCAACACCTGCGCTGGACTGAATAATTTTATCCTTACTGCCTAAAATCTTTTTTAAAAAACCACTTTTTTGTGGGGCAGGCTGTGCAGGCTTCACATTGTCCCACGCCACGCCAATCTCAAAATTCTGAATCCCTTCTTTAGTGGGGTTTACAATCGCTGTTTGACCCGGTTTAGACAGAAATTCCGCAGATTGCGCATCATCATGGGGACTAATAAACCCTGCCGCCCCCTTAGATCGGGCATAATCAGAAAATTTTGCGCGGCTACGCGTGGCTTCAGTAATTGAGTGTCGGGAAGAATCATCGGGCATTACGCAGTCTCTCCATTTGATTTTCTCTCACTATATGCTAAATCCTTATGGTCTGCAAAATAAGGAGAAAAGACAATGGCGAGCTATCAATATGTATATGTGATGAAAGGTCTGACCAAAACATGGCCAGGCGGTAAAACAATTCTAAATGACATCACGCTCAGCTTCCTTCCTGGCGCCAAAATCGGCGTTTTGGGGCCAAATGGTGCGGGTAAATCAACGCTCCTTAAAATGATCGCAGGCGTAGATAAAGAATTTCAAGGGGAAGCCTTTGCTGCCGATGGCGTCAAAATAGGCTATCTCCAACAAGAACCTGAATTGGACGAAAATAAAACCGTCTATGAAAATATCATGGAAAGCATGGGTGAAACCAAAGCTATGATTGACCGCTTCAATGCCATTGGCGGTGAAATGGGGGATCCTGATGCGGATATGGATGCATTAATGACCGAAATGGGTGATCTTCAGGGTAAAATTGATGCGGCCAATGGATGGGATATGGAACGCACCATTGAAATGGCAATGGATGCCCTACGCTGCCCCCCCAAAGACGCCAGCGTTACAAAATTATCAGGTGGTGAAAAACGCCGCGTGGCGCTATGTCGTTTGCTGCTTGAAAAACCAGATATGCTCCTCCTTGATGAACCAACAAATCATCTGGACGCAGAAAGTGTCGCATGGCTTCAACGCTACCTCGCAGATTATGCTGGCACCGTTATTATGATCACGCATGATCGTTACTTCCTCGATAATGTCACCAGTTGGATTCTCGAAGTTGATCGTAGCCGCGGCATTCCATATGAAGGAAATTACTCCGCTTATTTGGAAACAAAAGCCAAACGGATGCAACAAGAAGAGAAAAAAGAAGATGCCCGCCAAAAAACATTGGCACGCGAATTGGAATGGATTCGTCAAGGAGCAAAAGCCCGCCAATCTAAATCCAAAGCGCGTATTGCGGCATATGATCAAATGCTTTTGGAATCAGAAAAACAAGATGTCCGCACCGCGCAAATTGTTATCCCAACCCCACCACGCCTTGGGGATTTGGTTATTGAATCTAAAAACATTAAAAAATCTTTTGGTGATAAATTACTTATCAATGATCTATCTTTTAAAATTCCTGCGGGCGCAATAGTTGGCATCGTCGGACCAAATGGTGCAGGTAAAACAACATTATTCCGCATGATCACCGGCAGTGAAACACCAGATGAGGGAAGCTTTAATGTCGGGGAAACCGTAAAACTTGGCTATGTTGATCAAAGCCGTGATGACCTCGACCCGAACAAAAATGTATGGGAAGAAATTTCCGAAGGAAATGATATTTTGAAACTCGGTAAAATTGAAATGCAGTCGCGTTCTTATGTCTCCGCCTTTAACTTCCGCGGCCCAGACCAACAAAAGAAAGTCGGTAAACTTTCTGGGGGGGAAAGAAATCGTGTGCATTTGGCAAAAATGCTTAAATCTGGCGCCAATGTTCTTCTGCTCGATGAACCAACAAATGATTTGGACACGGAAACACTCTCTGCTCTCGAAGAAGCTCTAGAAAGATTTCCCGGCAATGCCGTCATTATCTCGCATGATCGTGCCTTTTTGGACCGTGTCGCCACCCATATTTTGGCCTATGAAGGTAATTCAGAAGTGGTTTGGTTTGAAGGCAATTACGAAGATTATGAAAATGATCGCAAACGCCGCCTCGGTCAAGATTCGGACACACCCCAACGCATTAAATATAAACCCCTCCAAAAAGCTGGATAATCTATTTATTTCAATAGTTTATTAAGATTTATCGGATAATCTTTTTACTCAATCCTTTCAAATTGGTGAAAGGGTTGCCGCTTGTGATATAATCATAACAAGATAAGAAGTGCGCCTATAAAGCACGAAAAGGGTGAGTAATATCAGGGATTTAATGACAGAAGCCACAACAATTCAGCAAGCACCAAACAGGGCAAAAGCCGTATTAAAATACAGCCTGATGCCAAATATTGTGCCGCAAGCCAAAGAAATGGCGCGCAGTGGCTTTGGCTATCTGGCCTATCTGATGGCCATGGTTTATTTCACCGTTCGCATCTTGCCCGAAAATCACGCTTACTTAAAGCCAGAAAATGTTGGCCAATATGGCCTGCGCGATGTAATTGCCGCCGCGGCCAATCGGGTTACTTTTTCAAGAAAGAACATCGATCAAATTGTTATCTTCTTCGCTATTTTATCGGCTGTGGTCATTTTATTCCTACAAATTGCTTCTTTTGTATTTTTTATCCTATCTGGGGATGCCTTCGCCCAAAGCGTCTTCGCCCTTCCAGACGCAAATGTTGAAACTGATATCGCCTATCACCTCATGCGTGAGGTCTTCGGCATTCCTGGTATGTTTGGGGAATTAGATGGCGGACGCACCGCCCTTCATCAGGCTTTCCATTTCCTTTTAAACTTCTACAACCTCGCCATTTTATTGGTTGCTGTCTTGGTGTTTATTTATTACGTGATTGTTGTAGTTGCCGAAACCGCACAAACGGGTGTTCCATTCGGAAAACGCTTCAGCCATATTTACGCACCAATACGCCTTGTAATTGCTGTTGGGCTTCTTGTGCCTTTAAATTACGGCTTAAATGGCAGTCAATATGTCACGCTTTTTGCCGCAAAAATCGGCAGTAACTTTGCTTCCAATGCATGGATTAATTTCAGCAACATCGTCCAAAACCCAACGGGATTAGATAATGCTTCTTTAATCGCAAAAACAAAAGCGCCTGATGTCACTGGCCTCGTCAGTTTCATGGCTGTCGCCGTTACCTGCCGCGAAGCATATAGAGTACAACGCATCTTAGGTAATAAAGAAATTAAAATGTATCAGGTAGAAGAAGGTACAGATTTAACCAATAAGCAAATTACCGAAGTGACGGGCGGTGCATCACAAATTGCAAATGCGAATGGCACACAGGATATTCGTCTTGTGATGGGTTCTTTTGCAGATAGTGAAGTAATAGAACTGATCCCTCATTGTGGCTCTATCGTTGTTCCACTGGTTACATCCCTTACTCCCGCTCGCGATGGCACCAATGCGGGTGATTTACAAAAAAGATATTTAGAACTTGTAATTAGTCTATGGAAAGATTCAGATTTAGAAAGAGTTGGATTTGAATTTGCACAAGCGCAAGCAGGATTAACTGGTAGAGATTACCATCCAGATACAACCATCAGAACCCAAAAATTTGAAGACCAAAACAAACACGTTAAAACAATCGTCAACACCCATTACCAACAAGCCCGCGACAGCGCGGACTTCAACATGCGTGAAGAAACAAGGTTGTTAGGATGGGGCGGCGCAGGTATCTGGTATAACCGTATCGCGCAAGTCAACGGTGCTTTTACCGTTTCAACCTTTGCTGTACCGGGTAGTGATAAATTCCCCAAAGTTATGCAAGAAATTATGGAAGAAAAGAAACGCTCTGATAATATTCTTGATGGCTGTAAAGTATTTGAACCAAACTATGCAAACAATAAAACAGGGTCAAACAAAGACGGCGAAGGTGACACTTATCTCGGCCGTGTTCTTTATGATGCCCATGTTTATTGGAATTGCCACAGAACCAGAAACGCCGCAAACTTTATTTTGGACACAATCGCTGCAATCTTCGGCTTAGAGGGCCTCATCAGTATCCGTGAAAAAGAAGAACAAGAAGTCACTGATGCCAATGGAAATAGCACAACTGCCGAAATTAATGTGCATCCCCTTGCAAAGCTTTCTGCACTTGGGCGGGGTCTCGTTGAAAGCGCTATTCGCGCTGTTGGTATCGCCATGCTCGGTTCTGCCGTTGGCGGGGCATTGGGCGGCGGTGCTTTTGGTATTGTTGCACAGCATTTTGGGGAAAGCGCGAACGCCGCCTCTGCCATGCTCGTGTCTGTCGCTACGATCGGTCTGTCTGTTGGATTTACCACTTATTATATTCTACCATTTTTACCCTTCATCTATTTCTTCTTCGCCCTAGGCAGCTGGGTTAAAAGTATTTTTGAAGCTATGGTTGGCGCGCCTCTTTGGGCGCTCGCACATTTACGTATTGATGGGGATGGCATACCAGGGAAAATGGCCAGCAATGGATATTTCCTCATCTTTGAAATTTTCTTAAAGCCTATCTTAACCGTTTGTGGGCTTTTGGGTGGCATGGCTATTTTCACGGCGCTCGCTAATATTCTCAATGATATTTTTAATATCGTGGTTGAAAATACGGCAAGTGTGGATTTAGAAGATGCAGAAGAAAATGGAAATTTACGCTCTATTATCGATGTGTTTTTCTTTACCTGCCTCTATGCAATTATTCTGTATATGATGGCGCTATCTTCATTTAAAATGATTAATGTTGTACCAAACGGCATCTTACGGTGGATCGGCTCTGGCGTCAGCGCATTTAGTGATGGCCAAGACGATCCTGCAGGCAGTCTGACACAATATGCCGCCATTGGTGGGGCGCGTATTGGGGGACAAATTGCGAATGCATCTACACAAGGCGCCCAAGCCATTGGGGCTTTGGGTGGTGGTTTCAAGACCAGTGTAGCGCCCCCTAAAGCAGGAGGGGCTAAATAATGAATCTATTGGGAACCCCCCTTAACAAAAAAAATATCTTCGGCTATTTATTCCTGCCGCAAATTGGCCCACGCCTAAACAGCTTTTTTAATGAAGGTTTCGCCAGCATTACATACGTTGTTGCCCTAATTTTAAGTGCGGTAAAGTTACTAGATAAAAATCATGCCGCGCTCAGCGCAAAAGGCTCTAAAAAATACAGCGCTATTCAAATTTTGGGGGAAGCATCCAGAAACTTAAAATATGATCGCGGCCATATTGATCAAGTGATTATCTTCTTCGCTCTCATCGCAGGAATAATTTTATTAGCGTTACAATTTATTTTTATCCTGCTCTTTATGATGAACGGTTCCGCCTTCGCGCAGGAACTCCCCCAAAGCTATGGTGACTTTATCGAAGTAACCGGAAATACCGAAGATATTGCCATGCAAATGATGGCGTATGTATTCGGCATGCCTAATTTCTTTGGTGTTGAAGGGCTTGTTGTTGAAAATGCTTTCCATCAGGGGCTTCGCGGAATTTTTCAATTTTATAGCATCGGCCTTTTGGTTATTGCGACGCTTTTGGTAATTTATTTCATCTTTGCCATATTGGCAGAAACGGCGCAAACAGGCACTCCCTTTGGCAAAAGATATAATCATGTTTGGGCGCCCATTCGCCTTGTTGTTGCCATCGGCTTGCTCGTCCCTATCGGTCAGGGGTTAAATTCGGGGCAATGGATTACGCTTCATGCGGCTAAATATGGCTCTGGCTTTGCGACAAATGGGTGGAATAAATTTAATGAAACCATTAACGAAGCCTATATCCCTTCTGATGAAGTACTGGCCAGACCCAATATTCAAGCCAGAAATTATAAAGACATGGCCGCCTTCTTCATGATCGCCCATGCCTGTAAAAAAATATATCAAGAATCCAAGGTTAGCTTCGCAAATGATATTGACGCATATCTTGTGAAGGAACGCGATGGTCAAACTCCCGTGACACTAAACGGAACAAATTATTTCGATGCCATCAAATTTAAAGGAAAAGAAGACAGCATCCGCATTGTGGTCGGACATAAAGATGCTAAATACAGAACTGAAGTTGGCAATGTCAAACCTCATTGTGGTATTTTATCTCTTATCACCTCTAAAGAAGAAGTAACACAAACTTCTGGTCCTGGCGGCGGTCTCGATTTGGAAGGTATTGATCAGATAAGTTACGCGCATTTTAAAATTATTGAAGATATGTGGGCAGCAACAGGGGTATATCGCGGACTGCAGACAGAAGCAGAAGCAATGGTAGAAGCACGCCTCTCTCCAGCAGAAGCAGGTGCAATACATACATCAAACCCTGAAATTCGTGTAACTGTTATTAAAGACGCACAAGATAGAATTGAAAAAAGTGTCGATCGGGCCATTAATGATCTTAAACGAAGTGATGCCACCCCATTGGGTGATGAATTTCTTAAATATGGATGGGGCGGCGCGGGTCTTTGGTATAACAGTATTGCAAAGGTTAATGGCGCGCTTGTTGATGCGGCGATGGAAAAACCACAAATTGTGCAACCACCACAAATCATGAAATATGTGTGTGAAGAAAACAGACAGCAAAATAAGAATACCTCTGCTAATAAATGTTATGACCCCGATTTAACGGGTAAACTACCCATTCAGTCGGCAAAAAATGTAACCCGTTCCGCCATGAAGGCACTCAGCGATATTTATGATTTTTGGTATGTTGAAAATGAAACCCGTTCCAATAATATTTTCATTGATACAATTAATCTTATTTTTGGTACAACTTCGCTCTTTGATATGTGTAAAGCAGAAAATGCAAAGGCGCATCCTCTTGCGCAACTCTCTGTGCTTGGTAAGGAATTGGTTGATGTTTCAATCCGTAATTTTGCCATCGGTATTTTTGGCGGTCTAGGCAGTAATTTTGCAGGGCATTTTGGTCCTGCCCTTGCCGCAGCGTCCTCTTTCGCCTCTACAATCGCTAGTACGACCATCTTACTGGGCTTTATTCTTTATTACATTGTACCGTTCCTTCCCTTCCTTTATTTCTTCTTCGCTGTCGGTGGATGGGTAAAAGGGATTTTTGAAGCCATGGTCGGCGTACCCTTATGGGCATTGGCACATATTCGTATTGATGGCGAAGGCCTACCCGGTGACGCCGCAACAAATGGCTATTATCTAATATTTGAAATCTTTATAAGGCCTATTTTAATTATTTTCGGCTTGGTTGCCTCTCTTCTTATTTTCAGTGCAATGGTCAAAACATTAAATGGTATTTTTGATGTCGTCGTTGCCAATTTATCCGGCTTTAGCGGTGAGCTATCTTTATGCGGCAGTGAGATATCTGCTGGTGGCGGCGCAGCCCCTGAAAACACACTCGATAGCTTCCGCGGCCCCGTAGACGCCTTCTTCTTTACAATCGTTTATGCGATTATTGTTTATATATTGGGCATGTCCTCATTCAAGCTCATTGATCTTATTCCAAACCAAATCCTACGTTGGATGGGCAACACAACACCCACCTTTAATGATAGCTCCGAAGAACCCGGAAAAGAGCTTGTTTCTAAAATTGCTATTGGCGGAACACTTCTTAGTCAGTTCTCTGGTGGCGTTGGCTCTAACTTCACGAAAGCTGTAAAAGAAGCTGGAACTGGTGCTAAAAAAGGACTCGTGGGGTAAAAATAATTCATGAGTACGAAAAAAAAAATATTAAAGGCAACGCTCCTCCCTGGATTATTTCCACGGGTTAAAGATCTATTGGGCGGCGGACTTTCTAATGTGGCTTATCTTTTATCGCTGGTCTTTAATGCCGTTCGTATCTTACCCAATAACCATGCTTACCTTCAAAAAGACCATATTGGCACCTATACCATGTTACAGGCGATCGGCGCCGCCAGCCATCATGTCAAATTAAACAAACAAAATTTAGACCAAGTCTTCATCTTTTTTACAATCCTATCGGGCTTGATGCTCTTTGTGATGCAGGTCCTCTCGGCAGGTGTTGCTTTATTCATCTCAACCGCAAATGCACAAGTCTCCCTTCCTACAACCGTAAGGGGGTTCTTCACAACACCTAATCCTGATAAAGATTTAAGCTATCAAATCATGGATAATGTCTTTGGCATTCCCGGCCTGTTTAATCTAGCGGAGGGTGATATCACCCCCCTCCAAGCAGGACTTCACGCTATGTTCGAATTTTACAGCCTCGGCATGGTTGGTGTTGGCGCCATTATTATTATTTATTTTATCATCACCTTGGTTGGTGAAACCGCCAGAACAGGCGTGCCATTTGGTCAACGCTCTAACAAAACATGGATGGCGCCGCGCGTCGTTTTATTTTTTGGACTACTTATTCCTATTTCATACGGGATTAATGGGGGGCAATATATAACGCTTTATGCGGCAAAAACGGGGTCTTTACTCGCTTCTTCTGGCTGGACACTCTTTCACGAAAAAATTGAAGAAAACACATCAACACTGGCAGGGCGTAAAGAACAAATGGTGGCAATCCCAACAGCCACTGATGTCAGCAATATTCCTTCCTTTATGCTCATCGCCAAAACCTGTCAAAAGGCTTATCAACATATTTGGAATCAAACAGACTTTCAAACAGGCGCTTCTAAAATATCAGAAAAATGGGATGCAGACGGCGCAAAATCATGGCTTGTTTATAAAACACCACCCCCTTTACCTGAAGGCGCGGCAGGTGATTTCCCAAATTGCAACACAACCCAAACCGGCAAATATAGCAGCGTAGAGCTTACAACCCAAAGCTACCAAGATATCACCGCTTGTTCACGCGGGGACTTTAATATTGTATTTGGGATTCACGATCCTGCGGCCTTCCCTAATTATCAAGGTGGCGTTCTGCCTATTTGTGGTTCCCTCATAATGCGTACCTTAGATTTATCAGAACCCGGTCCCGCCCTTATCCAAGATGGGTATTTAGATTTAGTAAAAAAAATCTGGGAAGGCTCTATGAATGATATTGATATGCACGCTGAAAATTGGGTGAAATCTATCATGAATATTGGCGGTAACAGCACCGCCCCACCACCCAATAAAGCTTATATTGAAAAATGGATTAAGGAATTGGATGAATTTCTAAACGAACCAGAAAATGGCTTACTGGCACGCGGCGTCCGTGAACAAATTGAAAAAGGCGACTGGCAAATGCCAGAAAGAATAAGTGATTATGGCTGGGTCGGTGCAGGCGTTTGGTATAGTAAAATTGCCGAACAAAACGGCGCACTGGTATCTGCCGTCCGCTTTGCTCCCACGGCGGCGCTCTATCCAAAAGTTCAAGAAGAAATCAAAGAGGCTAAAAAACGCGACAGCACCACCCTTGATGAAAAAGATGTTTTCTCCCTCGCACAGGGAACACAAAACGCTTACATCAACTTTGATATTCCACGCGAACGCGACATCGCTATGACTCTCAATGAAGTGTATAAATATTGGAATGGCAGTAGTTTTCGCGCAGAAAAACAAGTCACAGGAAATATTTTTATTGATACTGTTAATTTGATTTTCGGGACATATGGTCTCTTTGATCTTTGTGCCAATGCAGATGTACATCCGCTCGCACAACTTTCCGCCGTCGGGAAATCCATGATTGATTCTGCCGTGCGCAGCTTCGCTTTCGCAGGCTTAACGGGTATTGGCTCAATCTTTGCGGGGGGCTTTGGTCCTGCCTTGGGCGCTATGTCATCATTTTTTGGTAAGATCGCGGGAATTGGTCTACTCGTTGGGTTTATCTTATTCTACGTCATTCCCTTCATGCCCTTTATTTATTTCTTCTTTGCCGTGGCCGCGTGGGTTAAAACAATTTTTGAAGCCATGGTCGCCATGCCTTTATGGGCGCTAGCGCATCTTCGTATTGATGGCGAAGGCATTCCTGGGGACGCCGCAATTCAGGGTTATTATCTTATTTTTGAAATATTTATTCGCCCGCTTCTTATTATCTTCGGGTTAATTGCCTCCATCACTATTTTTGCAGCGATGGTAAAGGCACTTAATGAAATTTTCTATCTGGTCGTTTCAAATCTTTCTGGTCATGACCCAAAGGCCAATCAGGTATGTTTCCAAGATCCAAACGCCCCCACATCCACAGGCCCTCTTCCCGGGAACGCAGATGGCACCGCAGGTGTTTATGATGGGCGCCCATCAGAACCAGACTTAAAAAACGCTTACCGTGGGCCTATTGATGAATTTTTCTTCACTATTCTTTACGCCATCATCGTTTATATGATTGCGCAGACTACTTTCAAATTAGTAGATCTCATCCCCAAACAAATCTTACGTTGGCTTGGCGCAGAAATTTCAACATTCCTTGATGAACGCGAAGACCCCGCCGCAGGGCTTGTTGGATATTTAACAATCGGGGGAAGTACATTTGGAAGCCAGTTGGGTGATTCTGCGGCTGGTGTTGGGAAAGGGGTTAAAGACAGTTATAATTCCTTTAGAAACGCAAATAAACCGCCACCAGGGCCACCGCCAGAGGCACCACCAGGATAATTTAATCACAAACGGCCACCGTTCACATTCGAAAAAATAGGGAATAATTACCTTTTTAAATGCGTAATCAACGCATCAATATTACCGCCACCACGTTGTATAACGCTGGCAAATTCGGCGCGCTGGGTCAATGTCATGCTTACCCCTTCAATAATTACATCAATAATTTGAAAGCGGCCTTTATCATCACGCACGCGCCAATCTACTTTTATTTTTTGGCCATTATCAGGCACAATTAAAGAAGACACTAAATAATCGCGCTTGCCCGTAGGGCGTGATGATTGAACAGTAAAAGATTCACCCTGATATTCGGTAAGGCGGCGTGAATACACTTCAATAATCATCTGTTTAAAAAGGCGCTGATATTGCTTTTTCTGCTCTGGCGTTGCGGTTCTCCAATTACGCCCTAACGAAAAGCGCGAGATCGTATCCATATCAAAATTTCTATTCAAAAGCTTTCCAAAAGCCGCGGCTTTTTGATTGACTGATAATTTATCATTGCTTAAAAAACGAATAACCTCATCACCCATACCACTAATAAAGCGCTTGCTCTCGGCTTCACGGCCTTCGGAAACAAAAAGAACATTAGATTGCGTTGCCTTTGAATAACCCCCATCCAAAACAGCAAGATTGCCCGCAAACGCACCAGATGGCACGGCGATCATAAAACTCAATAAAAATAGAAATGTATTTCTTAAAACCATTATTTCCTCACTATTTCAGTATGCCCGCAAATATAGCGGATCACATGTCAAAATAAAGGCAAAATGGTTAAAATTCGTCATATTCTGAAAAATCACCCAAATCACCGTCATTAATCAACGATTGACGGTTTTGAACATACGCACTACGGATTGCAGCATAATAATCGAATGAATTACGACGTAAATCATTAATCACTTCAATTAATTGTTCCCGTTGCGAGACAACCTCAACCGCTGTACGTGTATACTGCAGATGTTCTTCATCAACATTAAACAAATATGTCGTCAATGGATCAGCATAGCTATCAACCAATAAGCCAGACGCATCGCGTAACGAAGAGGGCCCAATCAAAGGCAATACAATAAACATACCATCACCAACACCCCATTTGGCCAATGTCTGCCCAAAATCTTCAGGCTCATGTTCAATTCCACCTTCTGCCGCAAGGTCTAAAATCCCACCAAACCCAGCTAAGGTATTAATAACAACACGCGCCGTTGCATTTGCTGTCCCTTGGACATCCCCTTGCAAAATCTGATTTCCAATCACAACAGGGCTGTTCAAATTGCGTAAAAAATTTGCCATTACTGTTCGTCCCGCGCTTGGCGTTACAGCGCGATATCCTTTGGCAATCGGCTCTAAAACAACACGATCTGCGGCATCATTAAATTTCAATGTTGTCCTGTTAATATTCTCTAACGGATCATTGATCATGCTGTTTGGCGCCGTTGCACAGGCCGATAACGCCAAAACGCCAATAAAAGAAAGCAATAAAGATGTTTGTTTAATCATGTGAGAACCCTTTTAAAATTCCTTAAAATTATAGTAAAATCATGCCCCGAGGACATCTTTTAGTAAAGTAAAAAGATGGCAATGTCTAATATTTTAACCATCTTCCACGGTTGCAATCGCGCTCACCCCCAAAATAAAGCTAATTAGGGCAGGAAACCAAGCCGCAATCATCACCGGAATCTGCTGTGATGCGCCCAAAGCCTGTAAAAAACTGGCAGAGAAAAAAACAACAAACCCAATCACAATCCCCGTTAAAGCCATCAAAGATCCTGCCTGCATCCGCGCATGGCGTAATGATACCGCACCCGCCAATAAGATCATCGCCATAAATAATAATGGTTCAGACAGTAATTTTTGGTAATAAATCTTCAATCCCGTTGGATCAAACCCTGTTTGCTGTAAAATTCTAATTTGTTCGGGTAATTTCCAAAACGAAATCGTTTCTGCCGAGGCAAAACTATCCATTAATTCATTAATATCCAGATTTGTTTCTAAGGATAATTGCGTAACCCGTTGCGGCAATTCCCCCGGTTGGTTTACCACCGCCTGATTAAACAACCATTTTCCTTTATTTAACTGCGCTGTTTGGGAATCCACGCGGTGTAGGAAATTATTTTCTTCATCAAAAAAATAAACAATAACCTCGGACAATTTCCAAATCGGCATTTGCACATTTTTCGCATGTAAAATAACAGATTCTTCATTGCCCCGCGCATTGACATTTTCCTGACGAAGCCACAATCCCTGTTCAGAAAAAGAAATAAGGCTGGCGCGTTTTTTCAAAGATTGCGCTTCTAAATGCCTATATTTTTCAAGGAAGACCGACCCCATTGGATTAATAATTGCCACCTTCATCACACCAATTAAAAAAGCTGCCAATAAAATCGGTGATAAAAACTGCCACGCAGATAAGCCCGCCGCCCGTACAATGACCAATTCTTGTTTTTTACTTAATTGCCAAAAGGTCAACATCGCACTAAACAAAATCGCAAAAGGAAAAATTAATTGCCCAACCTCAGGCAATTTATAAAACCCCATTAATAGCACATGCGACAAGGCCACATTTTCGACTTTGGCCGCCCGGCGTAACAATTCCACAATATCAAAAAAATAAACAACCGCCAGTAAACCACATAGTATGAATAAAAAATTGACGATATAACAACGCGCCAAATATAAGCTAATCTTCAACGGGAAAATGCTCTTCATGATGTTCTCCCCGCTGTCGGTTCTGATGTTTTTTTATACCCTATTCGCATGATACGGTTTCTAACCGCCTCACCCATCGGGCTTAAGATGAAAAATGTGATAAAAATTGGTATTAATGTCAGCATATACATTAAATAAATTCCGCCTTGTGTTTTTTGCGCCAAATTGACGGCGGATAGATAAACCCCTTGCAATAAAATCACACTCACCACCGCACTGAAAATCCGAACCCCCTGCCCACGGCGATTAAGCGGCCCTAACAATAAAAAACACAACACAATCCCTGTATAGGAAAAAGACAAAAGCGGCGTGGCAATACGGCGATGAATTTCCGCCTTTAGTTCTTTTTCTGATCCACGGCTTTCTTCGGCTTTATAATCTGTATTCATTAACGACCATAATGTCCGCTCATCTGGTTCTTTCCAACGTGATCCCACAATCGCAGGATCAGGAAGGTCAATCGAATATCGCTCAAAATCCAAACGATTTAACCCTCCAGTTTTGGCATTAAAATCTTGGCGGGACCCCTCATACACCACAATTTGCTGGCCTGATTGCGTCGATACAATCACACCACGCTTGGCTATAATCGTAACGGGTGCATCCAACTCCTTACGGCTATCATGAATAAGTAACCCCTCTAACACACCATCAGATGTACGATTTTCAAGGAAAATTGTCAGCTCCTTACCCGCTTCATTAAAAACACCTTCACGAAATAATAATGCCGAATATTGGGCTTTTACCACCTGCCGTAATTGCTGCATCGACCCTAAAGAGGTCGGCGCCAACCATGACGTAATAAAAAACATTAATAACGTCACAATAAGCGCTAAGAACAAAGCAGGGCGCGCCAAAAATGGCGGGGACACACCCGCGCCGCGCATCACGGCAATTTCACTATCACTCACCATACGGCTATAGATAAACGCTACAGATATCATCAGGGCGATGGGTAAAATTACTTCAAAAAAGCGCGGTAATGCCAAAAATGCCAACGCCCAAAATGTACCGCTTGACGCGCCAGATTCAATAATCAGCTCAAGGAACTTTAACGATTGCGTTAACAAAATAATTGCCGCCAAAGTACAGGCCACAAAAAAAGTTGTGACACTCAGGCTCTTTAAAACATAACGATCAAATAGAAAGGCTGTAGACATTATAAAATGCTTATCGCATTATTATAAAAATATTTCAAAGATCAAAAACAAAACACGCTAAATAAGACACGAAAATAAAACAGGAACAAAACACAGATCATGGCCTTTTCAATCAAATTCAATACCAAACCCAATCCAAAATCAGACACGCTTATCTTCCTCATCAACGAAGGAAATAAATTAAGCACTGGCGCGAAAAAAGCGGATAAAAAATATGCCCTTTCAGCTACCTTAAAAAACAATGCGCAATTTACGGGTAAATCTGGTCAAACCCTGGCATTAAATAATGCGAAATCAAAGATCATACTGCTTGGGACGGGGGATGCGGCGCAATCTGATGGTCTTGCCTTTGAAACAATGGCAGGAAAGCTCTTCACGCACCTTAAATCCGCAGGCACAGCGCACGTTACAATCAACATGGACGGGATTAAAACCGCTTCTGGCCTTAAAAAAGAAGACGCCGCCGCGCATTTCGGTATGGGGCTACAACTCGCCGCTTATAATTTTGAACACTATAAAAGTAAAAAAGACAAAACAGCGAAAACTCTTAAATCAGTCACCATCACCTCAGAAAAAGACAATGACGCCAAAAAACTACATAAGGCGTACATGGCCATTGCCGATGGTGTATGCCTTGCCCGTGATTTAGTGAATGAACCACCAAATATGCTCTACCCCAAAAGCTACGTACAACGCATTAAGGATGAACTCAAACCGCTCGGCGTTGACATCACAATCCTTGGTGAAAAACAAATGGAAAAACTTGGCTTTGGCGCACTTTTGGCGGTGGGTCAGGGGTCTGCCTGTGAATCACAGGTGGCCATCATGCGCTGGGATGGTGATACCAAAACCAAAAAAGCGCCCATTGCCCTCGTTGGGAAAGGCGTAACTTTTGATACAGGCGGTATCTCCCTTAAACCTGGCCCAAACATGGATCAAATGAAAATGGATATGGGTGGTTCGGCCGCTGTTGTCGGCACGATCAAGGCGCTGGCAGGACGCAAAGCAAAAGTCAACGCAATCGGTATTGTCGGTCTCGTTGAAAACATGCCCTCCAGTAACGCCTACAGACCGGGGGATGTCATCACCTCTCATGCGGGTAAAACAATCGAAGTCCTCAACACAGATGCCGAAGGCCGCCTTGTGCTGGCGGATATCCTCACATACGTACAGCAAAAATATAAACCAGAAGTTATCATTGATCTAGCGACCTTAACGGGTGCCATCATGGTGGCGCTGGGGCTTGAATATTGCGGGGCATTTGCCAATGATAATGACCTTTGGAAGCAAATTGAAAAATCTAGCCATAATACAGGTGAAAAATTCTGGCGCATGCCTCTTGATGAAGCGTACAGAAAAGAAATGGAAAGCGACGTTGCCGATCTTAAGAACCTCGGAACCAGCTATGGCGGATCTTGTTCTGCCGCAGGTTTCTTGGAACATTTCATCGATGACGGTGTAAAATGGGCGCATATTGATATTGCTGGCACCGCATGGTGGAAAACAGACAAGCCCACAACACCAAAGGGCGGTACGGGATTTGGCGTTCGCGCCCTTGATGATTTGATTCAGAATAACTTTGAAAAATGACACAAACCTTAAAATCTGATTTTACCCTGTCTGACCAAATCATAAAGACTATTCAATCAGACAGCATGACAGACCCCGTTGCTCTTCAATATATCCCTTCTGCAGCAGAAAAAATTGCGAATGATAAAGACAATTCCGACCCTATCGGCGATGAAACACATACGGTTATACCGGGATTAGTACATCGCTATCCCCATCGTGCGCTTTTAAAAATTACAGATATTTGCGCGGCTTATTGCCGTTTTTGTTTCCGTAAAGAAATGGTCGGTCAGGGCAAAGGCGTCCTTAAAAAAGAAACCATCGATCACGCCCTTAAGTACATCCGTACGCATTCTGAAATCTATGAAATTATCTTAAGCGGCGGTGACCCTCTCACCCTATCAAATCGTAGACTCAAGGATCTTTTAACTAAATTAGATGCGATAGAACATCTTGATAATATCCGCATCCATACACGTACACCCATTATAAATCCAGCACGTATTGATGAAGAACTCCTCTCAATCCTTGGCGCAATGAAAAAACCAATTTATATGGTGCTTCACGTTAATCATGCCCAAGAGATTAATCAGGACATAGAGCATGTTTTAAAAAAACTCTCTGACAACGCTATTATACTCCTCTCCCAATCCGTCTTACTAAAGGGAGTGAATAACAGCGTCGAAGCCTTAGAAAATCTTTTCCGTACGCTCATACGAAATCGCGTCAAACCTTATTACTTACACCATCTTGATCATGCACCGGGAACAGAATATTTCCGTGTACGCCTACAAGAGGGGCAAGACTTATACCGCGCCCTAAAAAAGAAAATCAGCGGTATTGCTATGCCCACTTATATCCTTGATATACCCGGCGGCTACGGCAAAGTGCCACTTAATCCCACTTACTTGACACTTGGCCTTACCAATACGCATATTGTTTGTGACCATGATCAACAAGATCATATATACCATGATTGATTTATTATGACCGAAATTCGCTTCTATCACTTACAAAAACAAACCCTTGATCAGGCACTCCCCCTTATCCTTGAAAAGGCGTACGCTTCTAACCAACATATATTGGTTAAACTCAATAACATGAGCGAAGTTGAGCGGATGAATACCCATTTATGGTCTTATAATCCTAATAAATTCCTACCCCATGGCAGCACCAAAAATGGACAGGCCGCAAAACAACCCATCTGGTTAACCGATAAAGATGACAATGAGAATGAAGCCAAAATCCTCATCCTGACCCAAGGAGAAACAGAAGAGAATTTAGACACGTACAATCTATGTTGTGAAATGCTTAATGGACATGATGATAACGCCATCGCCGCCGCCAGAACCCGTTGGAAGGAATACACCGCCGCAGGGCATGATGTCACTTATTGGCACCAATCAGAATCAGGAAAATGGGAGAAAAAGGCTTAACACCCTTAAAATCTTTTATTGCCGCTCTTTGGCTTAATGCACCGCCGCCTCAGGCGCTTCTTCTTTCGGGGCAAGCGCTGCCGCTTCGGCAGCAATATGTGAAGCAGAAGGCAACGCCTTCGGACTACCAGAAAGCGTACGTAAATACGCAATAAGCGCAGCGCGGTCTTCAGGCTTTTTTAAACCGACATAACTCATCTTTGTACCTGGTGCATATTTCTTTGGCTTCCAAAGAAATTTGTTTAATTCCTCATAATTCCAGACATTCCCACCATTTTCATTCAATACGCCAGAATAAACAAATCCACCAACAGCCTGCTTTGGCTTACCCACAATATCCCAAAGCGCAGGACCCACGCCATTTTTACCGCCCTTGTCAAAACTATGACAGGCCGCGCAGGCTTTTGATACTTTTTGTCCGCGCACAATGTCGGCTTCTGCTAACATCGCCAAAATCGGCTCGGCTAATTTTTCTTTTTGTCCGCCCCCTGCTGCCGCCTCTAAGGCTTCGACGGGATACGCATCTTCTTTCAATTTATGCGGATGCGTTAGCTTTTCAGCAACAAAGCCTGATAACATCGCTATAAGACCGGCAACAAGCACTGCCGCGAAAATTTTGTTAAATTCCATACCACCCATTTGAAGACACCTAATCTCTATTTTTAATCGCTGTGCGAAAATATTCGACAAAACCAATTTAGTAGGGTTTAGTTTTACCCGCAATAAAAATCAAGCAAGAAATACGAGAAGAACACATGAGCAAGACAATCGCATTCCAAGGACAACATGGCGCCTATCACGAGCAAGCCGCACTGGAAGTGTTTTCAGACGCCAAAACAATCCCTTGTGAAACATTTGTAGAGGCTTTTGACTCCACCAAAAAGGGGGAGACAGATTTATCAATTATTGCCATTGATAACACATTGGCGGGGCGTGTGGCCGATGTGCATCGCCTCCTTCCCCAAAGCGGCCTCCATATCATCGGTGAAACCTTCTTGCCTATTCGTCACGCTCTTTTGGGGGTTAAAGGCGCACAACTTGATCAAATAACTGATATTCACAGCCATATTCACGCCCTTCCCCAATGTCAGAAAATTATCGCTGATATGGGTTTAAAACAACATGTCCGCGCCGATACGGCGGGCGCCGCACGCGATATCATCAAAATTGGTGATCCAACGCAGGCCGCCATTGCCTCAACCTTGGCGGCAGAAATCTATGACATGGATATCCTAAAAGAAGATATCCAAGACGCCAATCACAATACAACACGCTTTATCTTCCTTGCCCGTGATGCAGACATCCCCGCCCATGATCTAAACAAAACCTATATCACCAGCTTCTTTTTTGGCGTACGTAACATCCCCGCCGCGCTCTATAAGGGTTTAGGCGGCTTTGCAACCAACAGCATCAACATGACAAAGCTTGAATCCTACGTTGATGAGAATTTCCAAGCAGCGCAATTTTACGCCGATGTCATGGGCCACCCCGAAGAACGCCCCCTACAACTCGCCATGGAAGAGCTTGGCTTTTTCGCCAAAGATGTTCAAATCCTCGGCACTTACGAAGCGCATAATTTTCGCCTAAAGTCCGCCTAAAAAAATAATTAGGAAGAATAATTGCCTAACGAAAACCCTCTATGGTAAAGTGGGAATAGAATAAGCGAAAAACAACAACGACCAAAAAAAATAAGGATTTCCTATGCCCTCTCATTCTGAACTCGCCGCGAAGCTTCTTCGTGATGCCGCTACTTTCTTCAAAACAATCGCAGAACAAAACCCACCATTAAAAGAACAAATGGACGAAAATGCCGATGTCTTTGAACAGGTCGCTGATTTAGTCGAAACTGATCCGAACGGGCAGATTGAAGAAGAACAACAATAATTTTTGGATTATAAAAGGTTAGTGTTCTAGCGCTTAGAATCCGCTAAATCAAAGCCCGTTAAACACGAAAAACAACGCAGGCAATAAGGTAAGGGCCGTGAACATGCCCGCAAGCCACATTGACCCATAACTTTTCTTTTCTAATGTTTTAAGCGTGCTGGCGATATATCGCTTTGATTGCTGATCAAAAATTTTCTTTTTCACTTCAATCTTTTTATAATCGTTGGATTGATAAAAATGATGCGCGGTTTTCATCGCTTGCCCTTGCTCTGGTACAACAGATAAAACCTGCCATTTATTATGGCCCACACGCCCCACCTCAAAATCTTGATAGGCGTAGATAATATATTCTGCTTGTGGCGATGCTGTTGCAACACTCATTGAAGGGATCTCCGTTAAACCTTCTCCTACTTTTACGCATAAAAGGTTAACGAAGCGTTAACAAGATTCAATCAACCTCCTCAAATCAAGCACAACCAAGGCTTTTCTTGTATTTAAATAACGAAACATATACACTTATTTTAAATAATTCTTTTGATTCTCTATCAAAAACTCTCTTCTTTTCGAAAATTCATTCGATCTCACCATCACTAAAAAATAACTCGGTAAAATATCATGGCGCGCCAATCTAAGAAAAAATACAAAATCAAAAAAAAGAACCAAGGCTTTTTGGCCAAACTCCTCCCTGAACAATTTCAGGCCTTTTTGGCACGCCGTATTGTTGATGGGGTGGGTTTATTTTTTATCCTTCTTGGTTTGGGCGCTTTACTTGCTCTCATCAGTTATAATGCCGCCGACCCATCTTTCAACGTCGCCACATCACAAACGCAAGGGGTTGATAACTGGCTCGGCTCCACGGGGGCGCGGTTTTCTGATTTAACACTACAAATTTTCGGCGCAGCTTCTTTCCTGATCAGCGTGATTTTCTTTGTTTGGGGGGGAAGCCTCATAAAACGCCGTAGATTACCACTTTTCTGGAGCCGTATCGTCGCGCTCATACTGGCTCTTTTCACAGGTGCCGCCGCCACTGCCAGAATCCCCAGCGGTGATTGGCTCCCTCAAAGCTACGCCGGCGGCAGCGCTGGTCAAAATATTCTTCAGGCCGCCGCAGATACTCTCCACGGTATCGGTTTTGGCTTTGAATATAGTATTGGCGCATTGCTGTTCACCGTCATGACGCTTGCCATCACGGCCTTTGCCTGCGCCGTGACCCGCGCGGAATTTAACTATTTTCGCTCCATCACATGGTATGCCCTTTCTATGATGGGTATTTTTGTCGCAGACCAAGCCATCGGTTTTTATAACTGGGTCAAACGATATAACGATGCCGATTATAAACCCAAAGCCACCTTAAAACGGGTGAAAAAACCAACACCGCCGCCAATGGTAACCCCCGCAAACGCCGAAACCATTCTTCAAAAACAAGAACCTGCCCCGATAAACAACACCTCCAACATTCAAGTTATCGCGCCCGAAGCCATGAGCAGCGACACCAATGCAGGACATCAAAACCGCTTCCCCCTCTTTGAAGGCGGCGAATGGGAATTTCCCGCGATTGATCTCCTCCAAGAAGTCCCCGCCGATAATGAGGTCGGCCAAATGGATGAAAACGCCCTTCGTATGAATGCAGAGCTACTCCAAAATGTCCTCCAAGATTTTAACATCCAAGGGGAAATTGTCAGTATCCATCCCGGCCCCGTTGTCACACTCTATGAGCTTGAACCTGCGCCTGGCACAAAATCCTCCCGCGTCATTGGACTAGCCGATGATATTGCCCGCTCCATGTCTGCCATATCGGTGCGGTGCGCCGTCGTGCCGGGGCGTAATGTTATCGGGATCGAAATTCCTAACCAAATCCGCCAAACGGTTTATATGCGTGAAATGGTCAGCAGCTCTGATTACGCCAAAACCCAAGCCAAACTGCCCATGATTTTGGGGAAAGATATTGGCGGTAAACCGGTCATTGCCGACCTTGCCCGCATGCCGCATTTGCTTGTTGCGGGAACGACGGGGTCTGGTAAATCTGTCGGAGTTAACACCATGATCCTCTCGCTCCTCTATAATCTACCGCCTGAAAAATGCCGCTTCATTATGATTGATCCAAAAATGTTGGAACTGTCTGTCTATAATGATATCCCGCATCTTCTCTCCCCCGTGGTGACAGAACCGGGCAAAGCCGTGGTTGCGCTAAAATGGCTGGTCAATGAAATGGAAGAACGCTACCGCGCCATGTCCAAACTAGGTGTACGTAATATTGACGGCTATAATGCCCGCCTCGGCGAAGCCCGCAAAAAAGGCGAAGCCCTGATGCGTAAAGTCCAAACAGGCTTTGACCCTGAAACAGGCAAGGCCGTCCATGAAGAACAACCGCTCGACCTGACAGACCTGCCCTATATCGTCGTGATCGTCGATGAATTTGCCGACCTCATGCTGGTCGCGGGTAAAGATGTGGAGGCCACGATCCAGCGCCTCGCCCAGATGGCGCGTGCCGCTGGTATTCATATCATCATGGCGACACAACGCCCCTCCGTGGATGTGATCACAGGTGTAATTAAGGCCAACTTCCCCACTCGTATTTCCTTTGCCGTGACCTCAAAAATTGATTCCCGCACCATCCTTGGGGAAGGCGGCGCGGAACAACTGCTCGGCATGGGGGATATGCTCTATATGGCTGCTGGTGGACAAATTAAACGCGTACACGGCCCGTTTTCTTCTGATGAAGATGTAGAAAACGTCGTCAACTTCCTCAAAGCACAGGGCGAACCCGCCTACCTCGACGATGTCACAGAAGGCGGCGGTGATATCACAGGCGCAGGCCTTGCAGGCATGTATGGTGAAGGCGGCGGTGAAGAAAAAGTTGATGAGCTTTATGATCAAGCCGTGGCGCTCGTCACCCGTGAGCGCAAAGCCTCCACCAGCTTCGTCCAGCGCTACCTCCAAATCGGCTATAACCGCGCCGCACGTATTGTCGAGGAAATGGAACGCCAAGGGGTCATCGGCCCTGCTAATCATGTCGGCAAACGCGAAATCCTAGCCAGCGACATGAGCGATGATGGCTTTAGCGATGTGGGTTAAGTAAGATTTAAGACACTTAATTTAATGCCGAAGCATTCTTTGATACGTTTCATGTCTTTGAAGTGTCCTTTGAACTTCTTCATGCAAAGCAACTTTGATTTCTTTTCTATTCTTTAAATTAGGGATCAGCGTTAATTGCTCTGCTTCATATCTTGCAGATAATCTATATATAGGAACTAACCTCGAAGAACTTTTCTCTGCAATGTTTAAGGGCGTAATTCCCTCTATAATCTCAGCTTGCCTTGAATTTAAAGGAATACGTTCTAGCTTAAAAGTATCTCCTGCTTCTAATAGAATTTCATCTCTATTATCAGATGGCGCAGTATCATAAATATGAGTTTCAACATACTGTTTAAATTTTTCACGCTCATCTTCTTCAAGAAAGTTAAGCCAAAGATTCATGAACGACGTTAAGCCGTTTCCCCCCTTAATCATCTCCGCAAGTATAATACTATCATTAGAGTTTAATATTTGCTGTGGCTGCGCCTCTAACAAACCAAGAAAATTGAAATAGGTATTTATTTGATCGGGTTTTGGCAAGTCACTGTATCTTATATTAAATTCCATTCTTTCTGAACAATTATTCTTATCTCTTTTGAGAAACGCACCAGTAAAAGGCACATAAGTTACGCCTGCTGCTCGGCCTTCAATCTTCCTGATCATTGAAAGACAAGCGACAATCCATGACGGTGATTGGCCAAGCGATAAAACACGTTGATTTGAAGCTCTGTCATTTAAAGAAAAAGCCCAATCAGTTATTTGTTCTACTATTTCTTGTTTTTTCCACCAGTTATCCATAATTGTTTTTATATCAATTTTCTTATTATGTCAACAATACAAAACAATAATTTTAGAATAAATTAGGAATAATAACCTATTTATGTTACACTCTTATCCTGTCCGTTTATTAAACGGCACGGCTTGAGGGAGACATACCAAGGCGACCTTGTATAATGCGCGATAATATTCCCAACGCAACAAACACACATCCCCCCCTCCCTCTTATAGACGAACAAACTAAGTATGGGTTGTTTTCTTTAATGGAATCAGGGGCTTATAAACACCCCCCTAATACGAAACCAAAAGGTATTTTCACAAAATAAAAGCCCCACTCAATAGCGGGGCTTTTAAAAATTCTGCATCAAAATACCTGTTTTTTTGCTTATTTAACCTTGGGTTGAATTTCAAATTGATGGAATGGCGGCGGCGATGATAATGTCCATTCAAACGTCATCGCTTCGGGGCCCACATTCCAATAATTTCCTTCGGCTTTACGGCCAAAGAACAACGTGTAAATCACAATCCCGATAAAGATCAGAACACTGAAACCTGACATATACGCCCCCAATGTTGACACATAATTCCACAGATGCATCCCGTAATCTTGTGAAATAATCCATTTGATTTTCTCAATCGGGTTAACCAGCATACCTTGTAGATGTTCTGGCGGATATGGCGCGGGATAATCAACGTAACGCCGCGGCATCCCCGCAAGACCAAGGAAATGTTGAGGGAAGAAAATCAAGTTCACGCCAATAAATGTAACGAAGAAATGGATTTTCCCCGCCAATTCAGGATATTGACGACCAGACATTTTACCAATCCAGTAATAGAAACCCGCAAACAGCGCAAATACCGCACCCAACGACAACACATAATGGAAATGCGCCACAACATAATATGTATCATGCAATGATGTATCCATACCCGCATTGGCCAGCACAACGCCCGTCACACCACCCACGGTGAACAAAAAGATAAAACCAATCGCCCACAGCATCGGCGTCGGGAAGCTGATCGAGCCGCCCCACATTGTCGCAATCCAGGAGAAAATCTTAATCCCCGTCGGCACGGCAATAATCAATGTTGCGGCGGTAAAATAGGCCTGCGTATTAACCGAAATACCCGACGTATACATATGATGCGCCCAGACGATAAAACCAACAAAGCCAATCGCCACCATCGCGTACGCCATGCCCAAATACCCAAAGACAGGCTTGCGCGAAAAGGTTGAGATAATGTGTGAAACAATACCAAAGGCCGGTAAAATCATAATGTACACTTCAGGATGCCCAAAGAACCAGAAAAGATGTTGATACAAGATCGGATCACCACCGCCCGCAGGATCAAAAAAGCTGGTTCCGAAATTACGGTCCGTCAATAACATCGTGATCGCACCACCTAAAACAGGAAGGGATAGAACAAGCAAGAACGCCGTCACCAACATCGCCCAAACAAAAAGCGGCATTTTATGAAGCGTCATGCCTGGTGCGCGCATATTAAAAATTGTTGTAATAAAGTTCGCCGCACCCAAAATAGAGCTTGCGCCCGCCAAATGGAGCGAGAAAATCGCCATATCCACGGCCATTCCCGGATGTCCCATATCCGATAGTGGCGGATAAACCGTCCACCCCGTTCCCGCGCCCGTAATATCACCCGGCGCACCCGGCGCAAAGGCAGAACCCAAAAGAAGCAAGAAAGCAGGAATCATCAACCAGAATGAAATATTGTTCAAACGCGGAAATGCCATATCAGGCGCACCAATCATCAACGGCACAAACCAATTTCCAAATCCACCGATCAGGCCGGGCATCACCACAAAAAACACCATGATCAACCCATGGGCAGTGATCCACACATTCCATTCCTGCCCATCCGCGGCAATTTGCAGGCCGGGATCACCCAATTCGTGACGCATAAGCATCGAAAACCATCCGCCAATTATTCCTGCAAGAATGGAGAAAATAATATAAAGCGTTCCAATATCCTTATGATTTGTAGAACAAAACCACCGTGTAAAAAATCCAGGTTTATGATCAGCCATAATTAAAATGCTCCTTCAGCAAATGCCACGCGGGCATCATTACTATAGTTATAAGTCAGTTTATCTTTTGATTGTGCAACCCATGCTTCAAATTCTTCTTTGGTCACTGCTTTAATTTCAATCGGCATATAGGCATGGTTCACACCACAAATTTCAGAACATTGCCCATAATAAGTGCCGGGTTTATCAATTCTAACCCATGTTTCGTTCAAACGCCCTGTCACCGCATCTTTTTTAATGCCAAAGGCAGGAACGGTGAAAGCATGCAAAACATCCGCCGCCGTAATCACAATTTGAATATTGGTATCAATCGGCAGAACAACGGGGTTATCCGTCGAAAGAAGGCGACGGTGGCCTTTTGATTCATCCAATTCATCTTCTGGAATCATATAAGATTCGAAGCTAATACCACCATGATCAGGATATTCATATCCCCAATACCATTGATATCCCGTCACTTTCAAGGTCATATCAGGTTCTTCCACGCGATCAAGATAATAGAGCATTTTGAAAGATGGGATAGCGATAATAATCAAGATTAATACGGGAATAGCCGTCCATAATACTTCCAACAGCACATTATGCGTGGTTTTAGACGGGGTTGGGTTGGCCTTTTTATTAAAACGAATGGCAACATAAATAAGCAAGCCCGTCACAAAAATAACAATAAAAGTGATAACCCACATCAAAAGACCATCATGAAAGTCTGCAATACGTTCCATCTGCGGGCTTGCCGCTGGCTTTAACCCTAACTGCAAGGGCTTAGAAACATCTTGCGCATAAGAAACCTGCGCCACAAGCGCCGCGCAGAGAAAAAGAAAAAAGGAATGAATATATTTCATCATGATAATTTGAACCGCTTTATTATTTTTACCTACTATACCGATAATAAGTCCTTTCTTATAGTCCAAAACGACATTTTTAGAAGAGGAAAAACTCAAAAATTATTCATAAATCACCAACTTAATTGATATTAAGCGCTTAAAAGCACCAAAGCCTTTATAACCGCCGTTTCACATCGTAATATCCTATCTCCCAACGAAACGGGCATGGTGTTTTGGGCGATATTCTTTTTTTCCTCTGCGGTAAAGCCACCTTCGGGACCAATAAGAAAGGCAAAATCGCCCGCTGGTCTTTGGGTTTGAATGTCCGGCGCGTCATAGCGTTCAAGACAGGAATAAAGCGGCATATCAGGGTTTAAAGCCTGATCTAGCTTTATAAGCGAGTGAAGGATAGGAATGGTCAGGCGTTCACACTGTTCGGCGGCTTCAAATATTTGATGAGTCATGCGCTCAACATTAATTTTACGTACTTCTGTATTCTGCGTCAGGATAGGGTGAAAGTCCGTCACGCCTAATTCCACCGCTTTTTCAATCAACCAATCCTGTCTATTCTTTTTAATAGGGGTAAAAAATAAATGGATCGCACGGTAGGTTTCAGGCTGTTCCAATAATTGATCTGTCACCCTTACAGATGCCTTGCGTTTTGCCTGCGCGGTTAAGGTACACAGCCATTCGCCATCGCGCCCATTAAACAGGCGGATTGCATCCCCTTCTTTCTTACGCATGACATTGTGTAAATAATGCGCTTGCGCGGCCTCAAGCTCTATGAGAGTCTGGGTAGATAATGAATGCGCCGTAAATAAACGCGGCAATTTGAATGTTTCATCTTTATTCATGGCTATATCAAACACATGAACCATACAGATATCAATACCGAAAGCTGGGTTTCTAAACTTCCTGAACACGTGCAGCCTTATGCCATTTTAATGCGGCTGGATCGCCCGATTGGGTGGTGGTTGTTGGTATTACCCGCATGGTGGGGCATTATGCTGGGCGCAAATGGTGTGCAGGGCATGTATGGATCAGACTGGCTTTTAATGATTACCTTCTTATTTGGCGCCATTGTCATGCGCGGCGCGGGATGTGTGATTAATGATTTATGGGACCGTAAATTAGATTTAGAAGTCGAACGCACAAAAACGCGCCCGCTCGCCAGTGGTGCAATTTCAATTATCGAGGCATCCGCATTTTTATTCTTTCTGATTTTTTTAGGGTTCATTATTTTACTACAAACATCCTTTGTCACAATCTGCCTTGGTTTTTTATCAATGATTTTTGTGGCGACCTATCCGTTTATGAAACGCATTACATGGTGGCCGCAGGCATTTTTAGGGATCACCTTTAATTTTGGGGCATTAATGGGATGGGCAGCGGCGACGCATCAATTACGCTGGGAAGCTTTTATTTTATATGCCGCGGCATTTTTTTGGACATTGGGATATGACACAATTTATGCCCATCAAGACAAAGAAGATGATGCCCGCATTGGCATTAAATCAACGGCGCGATTATTTGGTGAAAAAAGTGCATTATGGGTCAGTTTATTTTACAGCCTGACATTCGCACTGCTTATTTTAACCGCCATAATCGCCGAGGCAGGATTGGTGACCTATGTTTTATTATTTTTGCCATTTATTCATTTAATTCGCCAAGTGCGCGATTGGGATTTAAGCGACCCTGAAAGCGCGCTTGAGATTTTTAAATCAAACCGTAATACGGGGTTATTGGTGCTGTTGGCTTTTGCGGCCCATAGCGCATTACCATCATTTGGTACTGAAACACCCAATATTATAGCGCTTATTCAAAACTATCTTTAGCCGCCATAGAGATTGCGCAAGCGTTGCTCTGCAATAATGATCATCGACATATCAAGGGTTGTGGCCTTGCGCAGTTCATCAAAGAGAGGCTGCATTAATTTTGCTTGTTCACCGCGTTGATTAATCCAGCTTTCAAGAATACTGCCTTTTGATTTGATCCCTGCTTTTTTAAGTTTTGCGACATCTTTTAGAATTTGCACCGTCAAGCCTGCCTGACAGGTATAAAGTTGATCCACCAACCCTTCGAGCGCCTGCGCCGACCATTGATCATCCGTTGAAAGATGGCGTGCCTTTTGACGCATCCAATCCAGATGGAAATGCCCGCCCAAATCAAAATAAACCGACGCCGTTTCTGGAATATCAAATTTATGATCAACAGAGATACGAATAATATCACAGGCCGATCCCAAAATAGGCATAAGTGAAATATCACGTGCCAAGTTTTTCGGCAGGCCATTGCTTGTCCCTGTTTTTGTGAACTCTTTAATTTTATCAAGCAGCTCTTTTGGTACAACATCATCAAGGTGTTTTTTCACCGTTTCAATCTTACCTTCAAAATTGGCGATATCGCGGGTAATTTCTAATTTACGGCCATAACGGGTTAAGAACCATGTCACGGTGCGTTCAATCATCCGCGCAGTTTCACGGAGCGCATTTAACTGCACCATCGCATCGACATTACCATCAAGATCTTCGATTAAATTCCAAATCTCACGCAGGCCAAAGGCTTCACGAACAATAATGTAAGCGCGGGCAACTTCTTCGCATGACGCGCCGCAACGATCCATACGATCACGCACAAAGTCAGGCCCCATACGGTTTACGATACCGCCCGCCAATGTTGTGGCAATAATTTCACGGCGCAAGCGATGCCCTAAAATTTCTTTTGGATACATCTTGCTGAGTTTTGGTGGAAAGTAACGGAACAGACGTTCTTCCATCGCTTTGCTTTCGGGAATATCACTATTTAATAAATCTTCCGTATAGCAAATTTTTGCGTAAGATTGCAGAACACTTAGCTCTGGTCTTGTTAGGCCTTCGCCTTTTTCAAGGCGGTCGGCAATTTCTTCTTTGAAAGGAAGCTGTTCTAACGTACGGCTCATCCCGACTTTATGACGCAAATAATCAATCAAGCGTGAATGGGAAGAAAGATTTTCTGGTGCTTGCATACTCATCAGGCTAATCCCTTGTGCCTGTTGGTAATTACCACGCAATACATGAGTTGAGACATCTTCGGTCATAGATGCTAAAAGCTTATTACGTTTTTTAACGTTCATTTGATATTTCGGCTCTTTCTTTTTTGTTTGACGCATAACATCGCCCATCAAAATTTTGATATTCACTTCATCATCGGATGAGGCAACACCGCCGGCATTATCAATATAATCTGCGTTCAACAACCCGCCCGCCTTGGCGTATTCAATCCGCGCGGCCTGTGTAATGGCAAGGTTTGCGCCCTCACCCAAGACTTTGGCCTGCACTTCGGTTGCATTCACGCGCACTGCATCATTGCCTTTATCACCAACATCCATATTATTTTCAGATGTTGCCTTAATATAAGTACCAATCCCACCAAACCAGAGCAAATCTGTTTCAGCCTTTAACATTGCGCGCATTAACGCATTGGGTGACACATTTTTTTCCGTGATATTAAAACAAGCGCGAATTTCAGGCGTAAGTTCCAAGCTTTTATCCTTACGGGAGAAAATGCGCCCGCCTTTGGATAATAATTTTTTATTATAATGCTCCCACCCTTTGACCTCATCAAAAAGACGTTGGCGTTCTGTAAAAGTTTTTGCGATATTGGGGTTGGGATCACAGAAAATGTGAAGATGGTTAAACGCACCGATAAGACGAATATGTTCAGATAATAACATGCCATTCCCAAACACATCCCCTGCCATATCACCCACACCAATGACATCAAATTTCTGTGTTTGTGTATCATGACCAATTTCGCGGAAATGACGTTTCACAGATTCCCATGCGCCGCGCGCCGTAATACCCATTTTTTTATGGTCATATCCTGCAGAACCGCCAGAGGCAAACGCATCACCCAGCCAGAAATTATAGTCTTCAGATAAACCATTGGCGATATCAGAAAACGTTGCCGTTCCTTTATCTGCCGCCACAACGAAATAAGGATCATCATCATCATAACGCAGCACATCCAACGGTGGCACAACCTTATCCCCGACACGGTTATCTGTAATGTCCAAAAGGCCACGGATAAATATTTTATAACACTCTACACCTTCGCCATGCCATGCGGTGCGATCCCCTGTAAATGGTTTTTTAACAACAAATCCACCTTTTGCGCCCATTGGTACAATAATGGCGTTTTTCACCTGTTGCGCCTTCATCAGGCCAAGCACTTCGGTGCGGAAATCTTCATGACGGTCAGACCAACGCAAGCCACCGCGCGCAATTTTATCACCGCGCAAATGCACCCCTTCCACCCGTGCAGAATAGACAAAAATATCACGGTATGGTTTTGGATTGGGAAGGAAATCAATGGTTTTACTATCCAGCTTAAAAGAGAGATGCGTTTTATGATCACCCTGTTCATTTTTTTGGTAGAAATTTGTCCGCAATGTCGCATTGAGCAAGGCCGTTAACTGGCGAAAAATACGATCATGATCTAACGCATCAACTTTATTGAGTGACTTATGAATGGCCTTTGTACGGTTTTTCTTTTGTTGATCTGATAATTTTGGCGTTGACGGATCAAATAAATCTTTAAAAAATTCGACCAGCTTTGCCGCAATATCAGGATAAGTAGTAATTGCCGTTTCAATATAGGCCATAGAATAAGACACGCCCGTTTGACGCAAATAATGCGTGTATGCGCGCAATATCGCAATATCATGCCACGGCATATTACAATAAAAGGACAGCATATTCAGGCTGTCACTTTCGACTTGTCCATTCCATGTTTTGGCAAAAACATCTTCAAAGGCTTGTTTAATTTCTAATACATCAGGAAAAACTGCAGGGTCATTGGCTTCAATAAGGAAATCATGAATCCAAACAGTATGATCAAAATGCGCAGGCGTTACTTCAAAGGGCAGTTCAGTAATCACATTTAAACCCATATTTTCCATGATGGGCAGCACATCAGAAAGTGCCAAAGGTTCTTTCGCGTGATAGAGTTTTAAACGAATTTCTTTTTCGCCAGCCGCATGATCTTCAAACAGTTCAAGCGCGATATTATCTGCCTTAATGACTGTTTCAATTTTATGCATGTCATAGCGCCCCTGCGCGGGGGCATATTGATCATGGTAGGCCGTTGGAAAAGCATCTGTATAATTTTTGATAAAGTTGCTTTGTTCATGCGGGTTATTAATGTCATCAGTAATGCATAACTTCAACTGATCAGGCCAGCTTTGGCCGGCTTCAATTAATTCATCCTCTAAGTCTGATTCATTAAAATCAGGGATGCCTTTTTGGCTGTTAATATCAATTTGGAAGATAACACGCGCCAATGGGGAATCATCCTGAAGGACTTTAAAATTGCCGCAAATACCATTTAGGCGTTCGCATAAGATATTTTGCAGTTTCAACCGAAGACGTGTTTCATATTTATCACGCGGCACATAAACCAGCGCCGAAATATAGCGACCAAATGGGTCAACGCGCGTATAAAGCGCAATATGCGGGCGTTCTTGCAGGCGAAGGATACTAAGGCTGTGATCATAGAGAAGCTTTTCAGGCATCTGCAAAATTTCATCGCGCGGGTAACGCTCTAAAATATGGCGCAATGCTTTGTAATTATGGCTGGCATTGGCAAATTTTGATCGCTTAACAACATTATCCACTTTCATGCGGAGCAATGGAATATCCGTTACACTGCGGGAGTAAGTAACCGATGTAAAAAGCCCAAGAAAGAGGATCTCTCCCACAACGTTACCTTTTTTATCATAGCGTTTAATCGCAATCGCATCGATAGGAACGCGGCGATGCACTGTTGAATGACGATTAACTTTACAGATGGTAAGGGGTTCTTGTTTAATGCGTAAATTTTGCTGTGTTTCTGTGAGGCTTTTGCGTGCTTCATTAATATAAACAGGTGCGCGCTCATCAGCCAATACGCCAAGGCTGGACCCCATAATCACTTTGCTTTTAAAGGTTTTATCATTGGCAGATTTACTTTTGCTAAAGCTATATTCACGATACCCTAAAAACGTAAAGTTATTATCAAAGAGATAATCTAGAAAATCTGCATATTCACTAATTGCATGCTTACCAAATTTTGCTGGTGTTGTGGCAACGGCTTCTTTTGCAACATCAATCTTACGGCGCATAGCCAACCAGTCACGATTTGCAAGCCGTGCATCATTTAAAATTTTTGCTATATTTTCACTTAATGCGCGGGCTTCGGCGGTGCTTAAGATACGGTTTAATTCAATATGAATGTGCGATTGGGCGTGGGTCTTGCCTGTAATCTCTTTTGCATGAATTATTTGAATTTTCTTTTTACTGTTCAATTCCACGTGTAAAATAGGATGAATAAAAACAGCAATTTGATATTTATGACGAATAATTTCTGCCACCACAGAATCAACCAAAAACGCCATATCATCATTAACAATATCAATAATAGTACGTTCCGCGTTCCAGCCATTTTTTTCTAATGTTGGGGTATGGACTAAAATTGCAGGTGCAATATTAATATCGCGTTTTTCAGAAAGCTGAAGGTGGGTTTGCGCGGTACGCGCCAAACTTTCTGGTGCCATCATCACCGTGTCACCGTCAGGCACATTTTCAAAAAATGTTTTTAAGAAATTTTTATATTTTTCAGCTTTTTTATCAGAAGAGATATGACTTGCAGCTTTCTTTAAGGTAGTTTTATTCATGTTATTTATTTACCGCACCCTTAATTATTAGACAGTCCAGAATACGGACAAAATAGCATTTCATCAAGCAGTAAGCCCATATATGTAACGCGGATATGCAATAAAACGAATCCCCCCATATAAGCAAGCCCAAAAAGGATTAAATTATGACTCTATCAAGGGAAAAAATTAGGAACATTCTTCCTTACATACTCTCCATTTTCATAAGCTTTATTTTTGTGCAGTCGCTCTTCTTCAAGTTTTCAGGCGCGCCTGAGACTGTCCATATTTTTACAACTTTAAATGACTGGGCCGCTTCCACCTTTGGCATTAATGGCTTGTTTTTAGCGCCTGGTCTCTTTAGTGCCTATGTCATTGGTAGTGCCGAGCTTGTCGCGGCAAGCCTGCTTTTAATAGGATTATTTACACGCTATAAAATTTTAAATCCTTTGGGCGCATTAATGTCCATGGGCGTGATGAGCGGTGCAATCTTCTTCCATCTTTTCACGCCGCTTGGCATTGATGTGCAAGGGGATGGTGGCGCGCTGTTTTTTATGGCGGTTGGCGTTTGGATTTCATCCTGTATTCTGGTTTTAATCAATAAGGAAAAGCTTTTCAGGCTTATTTCAAATCAATAACAATACGCCGCCCAACACCACGAGCGCCAGCGATCTCGCTTTGGGAGAGAATATCGGCGCTGCGTTTCAAGGCAAATATCAGCAATGTATCATCACCAGATTGTTCAACACGGTATGAGGATACAATTTTTGAGCCTAGATTTTTTGATGTTACCGCAGACCATTTGGTATTGGGTAAATCCACCACCATAATTTTTTCATCATTATCAATATCAACACTGAAAGATGTTTTCGCGTTACTGTCTAACACAATACGGGTTTTATCTGAATGTTGCCCAATGCGCACATCATAAATTTCAGGATTACCAGAAACAGGCGGTGGGGTTTTTGTTTGTATTTTCTTAGCCGTCTTTGTGGTTTTAACCGGTTTAGAGTTCACAGCAGGCGCCGGCACTTGCATAACCGCCGCTTTATTTGCCTGCGTTGTTTCATTGGAAAGCTTACGCAGTTCACCCACAAGGTTTTGAATATCTGCCTCAATCGCCATTAAGCGTTTAATTGACGGTTCAACAAGGTCAAAGTCATTGCGCATATTTTGCATAGCGCGCTCTAACCGATCAATGCGCTCTTCCTCAGACCGCAAATTGCCACCAAATAAGTTCTTTGGATTAAGCTTTCTAGGGTTAGAAGCGCTCACTTTCTGAACAGGCGCGGGAGAAGACGGCCTTTCAAGGCGCGATACTTCTTCGGTTGCCCCTGCCGCCGCTTCGGCTTTTCTTTTTTGAACATCGGCAATCTTAACAGGGCCATTCTTCCAATCCGACCCAACAACATCACACCCGCCTAAAAGCACGGAAATACACGCCACACTACATAGGATAGTAGTACGGGTTAGTATCAAAGCCTGCTTAATTACGTCATAGAAAGGGAACATGATATTCCATAGTATTGAATGCATTCCCCAAAAGACTAAGGATATTCGTGACTTAGCGCAATCCACCCCCCAAGATATACAGAAGTTTTCAACAGGTTGTTTCGTTTTTATGCACAGGATTATTCACTTTTTTGTAACGATCTCAGTTTTTGTTTCCATAGAGCGCTATTCCAATTTTCTTCCGCACCGATTATTTTTTGGGAAAAAGCGTGCTGTCTGTTCAATAGAAAGCTTTCGGGTAATTTTACCGTGCCATATAGATTTTTGGAAATATCCTGATTGGGATCAAGGGCAACAATAAAATTTTCGGGCAGTATTTTATCTATTTTTTTCAAAAAACGATCAATCTTCGTCGTTTTATCCCTTACCGCAACAGCAAGAATCGTGAGATTTTCCTGATTAGTTGCTAAATCAATAAGACTCGGCAATTCTGCCAAACACGGGGCGCACCATGTCGCCCAAAAATGGATCAGCGTCACGCGGCCTTTATGATCACTAAGCGCGCCACTTTCCCCCGTTAATGTCATATAGGTAAAAGGGAGTGCTTGCTTTGGTAAAGAATGCGGGAGCGGTTTTTGATTATTGTAAAAATTCCACCCCAACCCGACGGCAATAAAAACAATTAGGAGCAGGAAATTAATTTTCATGTTTTTTCCATTTCGGTAACAGCCACAACGCACCAATCAAAGCCATTTCAAAAACGCAGAACAAGGCAATTCCCCATGCTACACCAGAAATAAAGCCATAGGAATGCAAACCAATACTCAACAAGTTCACCCCAAACCATGCCAGCACGACAATAATGGAAAGCAGTGCCATCCCAATTACAAAGCCCATACGGTTTAAATGTTGCGTTAAATGCCCATGTAGACCCCATATCAACCATAAAACAATTAACAGCGCGCCATTTTCTTTTGGATCCCACCCCCAAAAACGTCCCCATGATTGATCCGCCCATAGGCCGCCTAAAATTGTTCCGACCGTGACAAGAAGCAGGGAGAAAATTGAAAGCGTTTTAATCGTCGTAAAGATTTCTTTGGTGTCTTTATTGCGGATTTTTTGAATTAAATAATAATGCGCCGTAACGGATGCGAGCAAACAAGTGCCATACCCCAACGTAATACAAATAACATGTGTCATCAGCCAAAAATCAGTATTCAGAACAGCAACCAATGTCCCCATTGTGTCATTTCCTGCAAAGGCCTGCGCCGTTAACAGTAAGAGCAAGCCTGATATTGCGCCCAATAAAATATGATTGGCGTTTTGTTGCCGCCACGCCAAAAACGCATATCCCGCAGCGCATACAAGCGCCACAAACAACACCGATTCATAGAGCGTCCCAATAGGGGGACGCCCCAAAATATAAACACGCAACGCGATATGTATAAAATTAGCAATCACCCCACCGGTCAAAACCGCCAATGTCGGTTTTTCAAAGAAGCGTGTTTTATAAAAATGAGATAAAATGAAGCAGAAAATGGCAAGCCCGTATAGCAACGCCGCAATATGCTGTAATGATAAAATATTAAAAATAACTTCTGTTTTTAATTTTAATGAGTTGGTTTTTAAACCACCAATGGCCTGATTCCATTCTTCCTGATTTCCTGACTGATAGGCTTTTGCCATTGCACCCCATGCCTGCACCGCATCAGGGTTAAAGTTTCCCCGTTTTGCTGCCCATGGCGAAAACCAAGAATTTTCATCTGGAATAACCCGAAACAAAACATTATTTTTTGCGCTGTCCTTCAAAATTTGAAAACTATATGCCTGCGCTGCAATTTCTTTTTCTTCTGGGGTATAGGCATCAAAATCATTGCCTTTTTTTAAAATTATTTTTTGTAATTTATAGTGTAAATCTTTTTGATTTTCTTCTGGCGTCAAAAACAAGGTGGTTGTTCGAAGAAGTTGCGTATATAATATAAAATTCTCATAAAGCGTCATCAATTCCGTTTGCGCCAAAGAACGATCTTCTGCGTTTTTACCAACAAGATTTTCAATTTCTTTTTGATGAGTTTGGATATAAACAGCCAGTTCTTCATAAGAAAAATACCGTGCCTTCCCTGCCCCATCACGGCTTTTAAACAAAGGAGTTTGCAGCGCCTTTGCGGGTGTAAAAACCGTTTGCGCCAACCATTCAGTGGCATTGAAGGAATCAATATTTTCCCGCTGTGAAAAGGTTTTAAGATAAATCCGCGCAAAACTATCAAGGGGTTTAACCCGCCCTTCATGTAAGATGGGTAATGTTTTCCATTCAGACAAATTGATTGTGTCCTTCGCATAAGCAAAATGCGGAAAAAATAACAAAATAAGAAAGAGCGCCCTGATCATGTCGGTTTCCTAATACGAATGATGGCGTGAAGCAGGAGTCCCGCTAGGACAATGAAGCTGGATAAATAAGGGAAGAGACGGCCTGTATTTTTTACGGCCGTTAAAACTGTTACCTCCCCTTGCGCTGTTTGATCAAAAGAGGATTGATAAAAACTATATCCTTTATAGCGCAGAGGTTTATTCATACTGATACTAACGGGCCATTCATTGCCGTTTGAATTGATTATTAAATCTGATTCAAATTCGCGCGCCTTTATTGTTGCGGGGTAATCAATCTTTCTAAAATCTTGTAACATGATTGAAAACGGTAACGGCGTTTGCGCACGTGTTAATTTAATTTCCATTTCATTAATAATTGGATTTTTGGGGATATCTTCCATGATCAGATATGTACCATGCACCGCCGCAGGGGTGGTTATTTCAAACATAAGGCCCGAAAAATTCACTTCTTTATTCAGTTCTGACGGGGTTGAGAAAAGTTCCATATTTACCGCAAGCCCTTTTAGGTTTTTATATCTTCCACTGGGTGCGCGGGCATCGCAATTATCACATTTATCAAGAATATTAAGTGTGATATCGCCAGCTGTGATAACTTGGTTTTTTTTCAAATCTGAAAAATTAAACACATCACCCCCTATTTTCACAACGCGGTTATGATAGTCTGAAAAGTAATTTTTTTGTTCCCCTTCAGGGATGATCATAAACCCTTCTTTTTTTGTGATAATCGTCAATATGCCCCCAAATAAAAGAAGCAAAATGCCAAAATGAGAAAGATTAATTCCCGCTTTGCGCCAAGACCAGCCGCTGTAAAACAGAAAATTCACCAAAAGAGAAATAAAGATAAGTCCCAGAATCGTCAGGCCACCTGGCGTGGGGACAGGGCCAATCCATGTGATAATACCATGAAAATATAGATTTACGGCGTCATACAGACCAATATCTTTTTGGATAATTGTCCCCATAACGGTCAACACCATCAGCCACGGAAGGGCGTAAAATAATATACTCCCCCCTGATAAAAAACGCCCGACTATTTTAAATATCTCCATCGAGGGAGACTGTAAAAGAAGCAACAGGCAGATTCAAATAAATTAAGTGTTCTGTTTGGCCAATTCAGCGTTGGAGCGGCGTTGGCGTTCCATCATCATCTTAATAAGCGCCCGTAACATAGGATCACATAAACGGATTTTAGCATCCAAAATCTCTGGCGTGATCTTAATAACCGTTGTTTCTTCGGTTGCCGTCACGGTGGCGCCATAATGTGAGTCTTTAAAAAGCGCTGTCTCACCGAAAATCTGATCTTCCCCTAATTCTGCCAGCTCTATGACGTTTCCGTCTTTTTCCATGGTGACTTTGACTTTGCCTTGCTCAATCAAATAGGCCTCCATCGCGGGTTCGCCTTGCTCAATAATGGCGCGGCCTTCAGGGTAGATGAATGTTTCTAGATTATCGCTCATGGATGTAAGAATAATATGAAGTAGGGAGCGCGTCTATTCTTTTATGGATTTAGGTGGTTTTCTGATTATAATCACGATATGCAAAATTATTTTATTACAGGAACAGATACTCATGTCGGCAAAAGCGTTGCCGCGGCATGGTGTATGTTGCATCTGAATGCTAATTACTGGAAACCAATGCAAAGCGGGTTAAAACCGCCGACAGATACGCAATGGATACAACAAATTACAGGGTTTTCGCATACGCGCTTTTTCGAAGAAACCTATCGCCTGCGCCAGCCTCTCTCCCCGCATGAAGCGGCAAAGCGCGATGGCATTAAAATCGACATGTCCGCCTTCGCCTTACCAGAATCAGAGCGCCCATTGATTATCGAAGGCGCAGGTGGCCTGATGGTGCCAATCAACCGTAATAATTTTGTGATTGATTTAATCATGCAATTAGAACTGCCGACTATTTTGGTATGCCGCAGCGGCCTTGGTACAATTAATCATACGCTTTTATCGCTCGACGCTTTACGCGCGCGTAAAATTAACATTGCAGGGGTGATTATTAATGGCCCCAAAGCACCCCATAACCGCGAAGCCATCGAAGAATATGGGGATGTGCCTGTCATTGCGGAAATTGACCAATTAGAGGATATAACCCAAAAATCATTATTAGCGATTCAGCCAGAAATCAAATTATGAACGACACACCCGAAAAAGATGTATTGCCCTCCAATTTATTAGCAAAAGATAAGCGCTATTGCTGGCACCCCATGACACAGCATAAGACAGAGCCTGATCCACCGGTTATTGTGCGTGCTGTTGGTGCATCGCTTTATGATGAAAATGGGAATGAAATTTTAGATATGATTTCATCATGGTGGACCTGCGTGCATGGTCATTCAAACCCGCAATTAAACCAAGCCTTAATCGACCAAGCGCAAAATTTAGAACATGTAATGTTTGCAGGATTCACCCATCCACCTGCGATTAAATTGGCAGAGAAATTAGCACAAGCATTACCCGGTGATTTAAACCGTGTTTTTTATTCTGATAATGGATCAACCGCCAATGAAATTGCCTTAAAAATTGCCTATCAATATTGGATCAATCAAGGACAGCATCAGCGCACAAAATTTCTTGCTTTTGAAAAAGCTTATCATGGCGAAACGGTGGGGGCGATGTCCGTTGGGAAGGGTTGTGGTTTTTTTGATGATTTTGAAGATTTAATGTTTGAAGTCGATAAAGTGCCTTATCCGTATACATGGAATGATGATAAAAATATCGAAGAAAAAGAACGCACGGCGTTAGAACATATTGAAAAAACAATGAAACAGCATGGCAATGAAATTGCCGCGCTTATTGTTGAACCCCTTATGCAGGGCGCAGGAGGCCTTCGTTTCAGCCGCCCTGAATTTATGCACGCCGTCACAAAAATGGCACATGACTATAATCTATTGGTCATTTATGACGAAGTTGCCGTTGGCTTTGGCAGGACGGGAAGATTATTTGCGTGTGAAAAAATAGGTATTACGCCAGATTTAATTTGTCTGTCTAAGGGTTTAACATCAGGTTATCTGCCCATGTCTGTGACCGTGGCAACAGATGATGTGTATGATGTTTTCCTCAATGATGATCCAGACCGGGCGTTCTTACACAGCCATTCTTTTACGGCCAATCCATTGGCCTGCACGGTGGCGCTTAAGTCATTAGAAATGTTTGAAGAGCATAAAATACTCGATAAAATTGCATATATTGAATCGTGTCATCAGGATTTTTTAAGTACGTTACAAACGCAATTTCAAATTTTTATGCCCCGTGTAATGGGGTCCATCATGGCATTTAATATCGCCGATGAAGAGGGCGCATATAAGAATGAAAATGGAGAATGTTTAAGAGAATATTTCTTCCAAAATGGCTTAAATATTCGTCCCATTGGCAATGCCGTTTATCTTATGCCGCCTTTTTGCATTACAAAAGACCAATTAGATCGGGCCTATCAAGGCATTATAGATGGTTTATCGCTTATTCATCAGGCAAAGCAGGCAGCATAAAGCGGCCGTATAAAATATGCCATGTGACATTACAGCAATGCTTGCTTTGGAATAAATCACAGGCCTTTTTTAATTGTGATGGGGTCAGGGGTTTTGCATTTGAATGGGACGCGCCGATATTTTTTAATCCGCGCACAAAATCCATTGGATTTTGGTACATTACGGGTTCTTTTTGTTCTTCGATGATATCATCATAAGATGGCGCGTTTAATCCACCAGAGGATAAGTTTAAATCAGCCAAAACATCATTCCATTGATAAAAATTTTGTTGTCCCAATGTTGAAAATAAAAGCTGCCCTTTTGGGTTTAAAAATTCCTTAAATCGATTTAATCCATTTACCGGATTTTCAAACCATTGTACTGTCATGTTTGAAATAATCAGATCAAATTTTTGAATTGGCGTATAATTTTCTGCATCTGCTTTTTCAAAATTAATAAATGGTAATTTTGATTGGCACTTTTCAATCATTTTGCCTGACATATCAATCGTGGTAATGTGTGCTTTGGGATATTTTTTAATTAACATTTTAGTCAAAAATCCAGTACCACAGCCAATTTCAAGAATAGAGCGCGGCGCTTCTTGGGAAGAAAATGTCATTAGTTTTTCTGCGATTTCGCGTTGAATAAACGCCGCCCAATCATAATGCGTTGCGCCTTTATCAAAAGCCTGTTCAATTTTTTCTTTTCTAGAGAGCATTAATAAATTCTTTTGTTTGTTGGATACACCATTCAGATTGCGTAAGGGGTAACATGTGACCACCATCTTCACGCCATTCAATATCATAATCTTGCCAAATATCGTGAGTCATTTTTTTAGGCACGATATGATCATCCCGCGCCGCTAAAACTTTAATCGGAATGGCCGGAATATCTGCTTCCCATTTTGAAAGCCAGCCTAACCCTTCAATCAATTTAGCAGGGTGTGAATCCTTAAAGCCATTTGGCTGATCTAGCCCTGCGTGATGCCAGAAATCAAGCAGCTGTTTTGTACTGTCTTTGACCATATTACGTTTCATCATGTTTAAAATTTGGTGGGGTATATGATTGTGAAAACAATTAAAACTGGCGATTGATATAAACCCGATCATCTGATCTGAGTAATGTTTCATCAACCATAAACCGCCTAGTGAGTGGCCGATTCCAATGAATTGACCATCTGGCACTTCCATCTTTTCATCACCGACAAAGCCCATATTGATCATATAAATATCATGCCCTTCAAACGCAGTGCGCATTTTATCCCACACGAAAGTGCCTGATCCCCAGCCATGCGCAAAAACGATTTGCGTCATGATATAGCGCCTTGATTATGGTGAAGGGTTTTGAGTTTTTTTAAATTTTCAATCAAATGATCTACATCATTTTGTGTATGCGCCGCCGAAAAAGCAAAGCGAATACGCGCCCCATTTGCAGGAACTGTGGGTGGGCGAATGGCGCTTGCCCATATTTTGTTTTCTTTCAACATGTCACTTACGAGGATTGTGTTTTTTGCACTACGTATAATAAGAGGGACAATTTGTGTCATCGATTCCCCGCAATCAAAATGTAGATTTTGTATTTCATTACGCACTGTTTGCGCCATATTTTGAAGATACGCCCGTTCTTTATCCATTGCTGGAACAAGATCCAACGCCGCATTAATTGACCCAAGCGTCGCAGGCGGCAAAGCCGTCGCGTAAATCAATCCACTACATTTATTTACCAAATAATTTTTAAGTATTTTTGAACAAGCCACATACGCGCCAAAAGCGCCAAAAGCCTTACTAAACGTGCCGATAACTAAATCTGCGCCATGTGCCAAACCGCTTCCATTTTCACCCAACACACCCGTAGCATGTGCTTCATCAATAATCGTGAAACAATCATAAGCCTTTGCCAGTTCATAAATTTTATCAAGCGGCGCAATGTCACCATCCATGCTGAAAACACTTTCTGTCAAAATAAATTTTGGTGCATTATCGTTTTTATGTTTTTCTAACAATTCTGCCAAATGCGCCATATCATTATGGCGATACCGAATTTGCGAAACCCCTGCAGCATTACACCCCACATGCATGCTGGCATGGTTTAATTTATCACTAAATACCAACGCGTCTTGCCTTAATATTTTTTTATCGAACACGGCAGGGAGGACAGACGCATTGGTTTGAAAACCCGACACCATCACCAGCGCCGCTTCTTTTTTCTTAAAATGCGCAATTTTATCTTCGATAGTTTTAAACAGATCCAAATTACCTGTGACCAAGCGCGACGCCCCTGCCCCTGCGCCATATTTTTCTGCATATTCGTTGGCACGTTTTACTGAAAGTGGATGTTTTGAAAGGCCTAGATAATCATTACTAGAGAAATTCAAATATGTCTTATCCGCAACTATAATTTCCCGCGATGAAGGATGAAATGCGGGTATAAGCTCCCGTTTCAGGCTTTGTGATTCCTGATTTTGAAGAAAATCGCGGTAAAGGCTTTCGATTTTGGACATTTTGCATTAATAAAGGGGAAGAAAAGGAAAATCAAACAATGACTGATATAAGAACCGACTGGAAAACAGATGAAGTGCTAGAACTCTTAGAAGCGCCGCTTATGGATCTGCTTTATAAGGCGCAAGGCGTTCACCGTGCAAACCATGAAGACAACACTGTTCAACTGGCCAGCTTACTCAGCATTAAAACAGGTGCCTGCCCCGAAGATTGTAAATATTGCCCACAAAGCGCGCATTACGCCAAGAAAACAGGTCTTAAAAAAGAATCTTTGATGGATGTTGATGCCGTACTGGAAAAAGCGCAAATGGCCAAAGATGCGGGAGCAAGCCGCTTTTGCATGGGCGCGGCGTGGAAAGAAATTCCCAAAAAGGGCGAAGATTTTGACAAGGTCATCAAAATGGTCGAAGGCGTCACAGATTTAGGCATGGAAGCCTGCGTAACGCTCGGCATGCTTAATCAAGAACAGGCAGACCGCCTCGCAAAAGCAGGATTAAAGGCCTATAACCACAATCTGGATACATCCCCCGAATTTTACGAGAAAATCATTACGACCCGCACCTATCAAGATCGCCTTGATACATTAGAATGCGTGCGTAATTCTGGCGTAACAATTTGCAGTGGTGGCATTATCGGTATGGGTGAAACCATGACAGACCGCGCCCGTATGTTAGAAATTTTAGCGAATTTAGACCCACAACCAGAAAGTGTACCGATTAACGCCCTTGTCCCTGTTGCGGGAACACCGATGGGCGAGCGGACGCGGGTTGATCCGCTGGAGCTGGTGCGTATGGTTGCCACAGCACGCATTATGATGCCAAAGACACGCGTCAGGCTTTCTGCTGGGCGTGAGATGTTAAACCGTGAAGCGCAAATCTTATGTTTGATGGCGGGTGCAAACTCTATTTTCTATGGCGAAAAGCTTTTGACAACAGCCAATAATGACACGCTCGAAGATCAAAAAATGATCGAAGATGCAGGAATGAAAGTAGCGTAAACCTTATTATTTAGACCGCGTTAGGCGAAGAAGCGAATACCCCAGCACCGCGGACATAAAGGATGCGATCAAGACGCTAATGCGGATTTGTGCCATGATGGCAGGATCATCATAGGCCAAAGTGCCGATAAATAAGCTCATCGTAAAGCCAATCCCTGTTAAAATAGACACACCATAAATATGTAGCCAGCTTGTGGCTTTTGGTTTTTCACACAGACCCAGTTTCACGCCTGCCCAAATAAAGCCAAAAACACCAAATTGCTTACCCACAAACAGCCCTAATATAATACCCATTGGAATTGCAGCAGAAATAGTTTCAATGCCAAAGCCGCCTAATTGCACCCCTGCATTGGCAAAAGCAAAAAGCGGCATAATGGCGAAAAACACCCATGGATGTAGACCATGTTCTAATTCTTCTACGGGACATTCCCCTTTCTTATTGGTCATGGGAATACAAAAGGCCAATAAAACACCAGCCAGCGTGGCATGCACGCCAGATTTAAGCACACACACCCACATAAAAACACCAATAATAATATAAGGTGAAATTTTCTTCACGCCCAAGGCGTTCATGATGATCGCCGCTGCCATCCCCAATGATGCCAAGCCAAGCGAAGTAAAAGATAGATCTGCCGTATAAAAAATGGCAATAATCACAATCGCCGCCACGTCATCAATAATCGCCAGAGAAAGCAGGAGTATTTTCAGCTCTTTCGGCAGCCCCTTCCCTACCAAGGCCAAAACCCCAAGGGCAAAGGCAATATCAGTCGCAACAGGGACAGCCCACCCCTTTAACCCATCTGGGTTTTCAAAATTAAAAGAAAGATAAATCGCCGCAGGGACAACAATGCCGCCAATCGCCGCAATGATGGGCAAGGTTGCTTTTTTCAAATCAGAAAGTTCCCCGACCAAGACTTCGCGTTTGATCTCTAACCCAATCAAAAAGAAAAAGACCGCCATCAAGCCATCATTAATCCAAAGCAAGAGCGGCTTACTAATCCCTAAATCACCAACGGATATGGTAACATTTGTGTTGAGGAAGCCATCATAGAAATCTGCGAGAAAGCTATTATTAAAGAAAAGCGCGAAAATAGCAGCGGCAATAAGCAGTAACCCACTTAATTTTGTAGGATCAATAACATCAGATTTTTTCATGGAGCGCTCTATATGATTGGATTTAAGACCAACATATTATGCAGGAGTGCGTAATAATGTTCAATACAGTTTCGGCTGGTTCTTTCAAAACTGGTATGATATTCAACCGTTGGAATTTGAATGGTCGCCCCATCCCAGCGTCCGTCAGAATTAAACACAAGTCGCCCAAGCTCTGTCGATCCTAAATCTTCTGTTTCTAATCCCATTGAATAAAAATATTCATCCTTTATTTGAAAAGGGATTAAAAGCTCCGTTGCGCGGGCTTTGACTTTTTCCATCAATTTTGGATTAAATTCGGCGCTTTTATCGCGGTTCCTTAAAACAACCATACAGCCCTCAACGGGCGCTTCTTCGCGGTAGGGGCTGGTATCAAGGATAATTAATTCTTTTGTTTCAATTTTATTACGCTTTAACCAACGTTTCATGTGAACCCAGCTTTTACCGATTTCTTCTTCACAGGTTAGCAGCGCCGTTCCTTTAAACCCGTTTTGGAAAAGTGTATAAATAATCCCAATCGAGACAACATTATCAATCTGACCAATCAGTTTTTCCCCTTCTGTGCGGGCCTTACGGGCATAAGCAATAGGTGTGTCGAAAGGCATATCTTCCATACCATCAATCGTGAAAATTGTATCAATATTATCAACAGCAGGAACGCATTGGGTAATCACACCTTCGCCTAATTTTTTGCCCGTTGCGGTATCATAAGCAAAGACATCTTCCCCTTCAAAACGACTACTAATGGCATTAATGGTTGCGCGGGATGGATTATTAGCTTCGCCATATTTTTCTTCTTTCACATATTCTGCCGCATAAGCATAATGTCCATCACCAATACTGATCAAGCCATGACGATCAATGTGCGCCGAGATAATTTGACCATTAGGCTTGTCTGAACCGCATACTTCAAGAACACCAAGATGGCGTTTTGTCTGTAGGCCTAAATCTTTAAAATCTTTGGCGAGATAATTCAGAAAATGCCTCTCATGCCCCACCACAGATGGCACGGCGAGATATTCAATAGTTTTTCGGACAACGGTTTCATACGGCATGGACAATAAGATACCCAAGAGACCAAAAAGTTACCCGCATTTTCTTTGGCTTATCCAGAACTCTTCCCATGATTTTTTTACGCAACAAGGGGCATTTGAGAATTTTCGCTTGATATAATCCAGCCGCCACCCAAGACACGCGTATCGTGATAACAAACGACTGCTTGCCCAGGGGCGATGCCATATTGCGCGGCGTGTAAATGTATTTCCGCGCTATTATTGGCGCCGCCAAAGAGCTTTGCGGGCGCCGTTTTACTAACGGAACGCAGTTTGACTTCAATATCCATTCCATCTTCGGGAATATCCATGAGCCAATTACAATCTGTCATTTTGATGATATCGCGGGCGAGTGCTTCTTTCGGTCCAACAACAACCTGATTAGCGATAGGATCAACCTTTACGACATAAAAAGGCGAATTATCATCATTATTACCACCGCCAATACCAAGACCTTTGCGTTGACCAATCGTATAGTGAATAACCCCATCATGTTTGCCCATTTCACGGCCATCAACGTGAATAATCTTTCCCGATTTTTCCGCGTCAGGGCGAATTTTCTTTACAACCGAGGCATAGTCGCCGTTCGGCACAAAGCAAATATCTTGGGAATCTGGTTTATCACAATTTAAGAGGCCAAGGCGTTCCGCATGCTGGCGCGTGACATCTTTTTTCCAACCGCCAAGGGGAAAGCGCAGAAAATCGAGCTGATCTTGTGTGGTAGCAAAAAGGAAATAGCTTTGATCCTTTGTTTCATCGATGGCCTTATGCAATTCGGCCTGACCGGTTTCAACATTTTCTAGGCGTTGTATATAATGCCCCGTCGCCATACAATCCGCGCCCAAATCATGGGCGACTTTTAACAAATCACGAAATTTTACGGTTTGATTACAGCGTACGCACGGAATCGGCGTTTGCCCGTTCATATAGCTTTCTACAAAATCATCAACAACGGACTCACGGAAATTATCTTCGTAATTTAAAACGTAATGCGGAAAGCCTTTTTCCTCAGCGATTGTTTTGGCATCATAGATATCTTGCCCCGCGCAGCACGCCCCCTTGCGCTCCACCGCTTTGCCGTAATCATAAAGTTGTAGGGTGACGCCGACTACATCATAGCCTTCTTCATGCAACAAGGCAGCGGTCACGGAGCTATCGACTCCGCCCGACATAGCCACGACAACACGCGTGTCCTGTGGTTTTTTGTTGATGCCTAAACTGTTAATCATGGCCGTGTTATACGGGATTTAAGGGCAAAAAAGCAAGAAAATAGAGGTTTTAGGCAGTCTTACCAATCCACTTTAGCACCTGGCACGGCGACAACCATGCCTTCACATTCATCAGTGACGATAATTTGGCAACAAAGGCGCGATGTATCACGCACATCAAAGGCAAGGTCGAGCATGTCTTCTTCATCTTCGCTCACCGCGCCATCTTCGGGCATGGTGGATTCTTTAAAATCAGGATGGACATATAAATGACAGGTTGCACAAGCAAGACCGCCGCCACACGCCCCCTCGATGGCATCAATTTTTTCTTTTACTGCCACTTCCATCAATGACAAGCCGAGCGGCGCATCAACTTGTTTTTCACTACCATCTTTCATGATGAAATTAATCAAAGGCATTATTTTATTCTTTCTATTATCTTCGTATAACTTTCAAGGAAAGTATCAATATCAGATTGTGTCGTAGCATATCCGATTGAAATGCGTAAAGCGCTTTTCGCGGCCTGTTCATCCGCACCCATCGCGGTCAGAACATGGGAGGGTTTAAACGATCCGCTGGAGCAAGCAGAGCCACTGGACACCGCAATATTATCAAGATCAAGCGCCATCATTTGGGTTTGCGCCTCTATCCCTGTTAAGCCTATATTCATGGTGTTGCCCACACGCGGCGCATTTTGGCCATAAATAACGGCCTTATTGGTTTTTTGGAGAATATAATCCTCCATATAATCACGGAGTTTTTTGACAAGATCATAGGTTGATAGATTTTTCTTTGCCAATTCTGCCGCCAATCCCATTCCTGCGATCCCTGCAGTATTATATGTTCCGGCGCGGCAATTTTTTTCTTGGCCGCCGCCAAGCATAAATTTGGGTGCTTCTACTCCATCACGTGTAATTAATGCGCCAACCCCTTGGGGGCCAGAAATTTTATGCGCAGAAAGCGCCATAAAATCTACGCCTAATTCATTAAAATTTAGATCAATACGCCCTGCCGCCTGCACCGCGTCACATAAAAACAGCGCCTGATGGTTACGTGCCAACATTGCCATTTCTTGAATAGGTTGGATAACGCCCGTTTCACTATTAACCAACATCACCGCGACTATATCTGGCTTTTCAGAAATAAGCAGAGCCTGATAGGCCGTCATATCAACCACACCATCTGAGGTGACAGGAATGGTAGCCGCCTGCGGCGCGGAATCTAAAATGGCGGGGTGTTCAATGGCAGAGATAAGAACTTTTTTATCACGGTAAGCGCTGAGTACGGTATTTAAGCTCTCCGTTGCGCCGCTGGTGAAGATAACTTGATCTGGCTTGACGCCCGCCAAATCGGCGACTTGCGCGCGGGCAATTTCAACAGTTTTACGCGCGCACCGTCCTGCCCCATGAACGGAAGAGGCATTACCAACCTGCGCCATAACTTGCGTCACCAGCTCCAAAACTTCGGAGCGAAGGGGCGCAGTGGCGTTATAATCAAGGTAAATTGATTTCATAGGGATGAGTTTATCCTGATATCCACAATGGAATCAATGACTTATGAGAAATATTTGGACATTTGTGATTCAACGCTCTATAAACAACTCCATTACGACAAGTAATCACATTATGGATATTAAATAGAAGGAAAAGAATGCCTGAGATTCTCATCAATGGTCCTGAAGGCCGCCTAGAAGGCCGTTACTCACACTCTTCCAACCCTGACGCGCCTTTGGCGTTGATCTTACACCCCAATCCCGAGCATGGCGGCACCATGAATAATAAAATCAGTTATATGATGTTTCAGGCAATGAAACAGCGCGGTTTTTCTGTTCTACGCTTTAACTTTCGTGGTGTTGGTAATTCCCAAGGGATGTTTGATCGCGGTGAAGGAGAATTAAGCGACGCAGCAACCGCCCTTGATTGGATGCAAGAATTAAACCCCAACGCCCCATACACATGGGTTGGTGGATTTAACTTTGGCGCGTGGATCGGCATGCAGCTTTTGATGCGCCGTCCTGAAATTGAAGGATTTATTTCTGTGGCGCCACCGGCCAATCTCTATGATTTTAGCTTTTTGGCACCTTGTCCCTCTTCTGGTCTGATTATTCAAGGAGAACGTGATGATGTTGTGCCGCTTGAACCTGTTGATAAATTAGTTGAAAAGCTTCATGCCCAAAAAGGCATTGAGATTGATCACCGCATCGTGAAAGGCGCGAACCATTTCTTCCACGACAAAGTAGAAAACATGATTGCCAACATGCATGATCATATGAACAAAGCGCAGCTTAGTGGACAGGACGTTCCTGTGAATATTAAGAAAGCGGCGTAAGGCTTCTTCCTAACAAAAATTGTAAAAAGAAGCGGCTGTCATTAGGCCGCTTTTTTATGGCTTGCTCTAACAGTCTCCATGACAGCTTCTACATGTTCCGCTACTTTTACTTTATGCCATAGCGCTTCGATATTACCCTTTTCATCAATCAAAAAAGTTGAGCGTTCAATCCCCATATAGGTTTTACCATACATGGATTTTTCTTTCCAAACGCCGTAACGTTCACACACATCCCCATCTTCATCCGACGCAAGAGGGAAAGTTAGGCCGTATTTAACCTTAAATTTGTCATGTTTTGTGACAGAGCATTTAGAGATGCCAACCACCTGCGTGCCGAGCTTGCTAAAAGCGCTTAGACTTTCATTAAAAGCGCAAGATTCCTTGGTGCAGCCTGGCGTGTCGTCTTTTGGGTAAAAATAAAGTACGATTTTTTGCCCTCTTAATGCTTGAAGGGAAATACGTCCTTCCCCATCCGTTGGCAGTTCAAAATCAGGGGCTTTGTCGCCTATTTGTAAGGTGGTCATTATTTTGCTCCATTTATCGTGTTTAATCTTGAGATGTTTCGTCATAATGACTATGAAGTCAAGAATGTCTGATTATAATGATAGAAAATTAAATTAAGAGAGCGCTTTGACACGTAAATTCCTCAATATCTGCCTTTCGCAGCTCAATTTATGGACAAAAATATTACTTGTTCTAGCGATTATAATCATGAGCGCTGCCTTTGCGTTTATCTGGCGCATACATCAAGGCCCCATTGATTTAGCCTTTATCAAGCCACAAATTGAATCTGCATTAAGCGACCCACAACAAGACCTTAGCGTCACAATCGATAAATTAAGCCTAACATGGCCGTCTTTGACAGATCCGCTTTTATTGGATTTAGACGGTGTGCAGGTTCATCAAAAAGACACGCAAAATCTTTCAGTTGAAAATGCGGCTCTTTCGCTTTCTGGTCTTGGTTTATTAACGGGTAAAATTTTACCGACTTATATTTTAATTGAACGCCCCATTTTGCATTTAGTACAACAAGACGGACAGCTTCGTTTTTTGTGGCAAACACCGGAAAAGAAAGAAAAAATAGAAAAAGAAGCCATCAATAAAACTGCGACTGATGAAGTCAAAGTGAATGAAGGAGAGATGACCCCTGAAAAAGCGCGGAGCGATGTACGATCCTTTTTAAATGAATTAACCAAGCAAGAAAACACCCGTTCCCTTTTTACGCATTTAAAAGAAATTGAATTTAAACAAGCGATTATTAAGGCAGAAGATTTTCAAAAAGAAAATAATGATTATCTGGGGATTATTGACCTAAAGCTTGAAAAAAATAATCTTGGTCTTCAAGGGGTTCTTTCTGCCGTTTTACCTGGTGAGGATGGCAGCGCCGCTAAATTAAAGTCAGATGTCATGTATCGCCTAGAACAAAAAGACATTACATTTACGGCTGATTTAGAAAATTTTAACCCTGCCCATCTTGCCTCTTTTTTTGATAGCGATATTATTTTAACGCAGCAAGATTTCACCATTGACGGCAAGGTACAGGCCGCGTTTGATAAAAATTTATCGCTTCAAACCGCCCTTATGAATTTCACCATTCCGCAGGGAACGGCCAATTTCCCAAATGCGTATGATGAACCGCTTTCTTTCAAAGATATTATATTTGATGCGCATTTAAACCGCCCTGAAAACACATTAAATATTAAAAGATTTGAAGCAACCGTCAATGGCATTGCCATTAAAGCAGCTGCCGACGGAAAAATTGAAAATAATATTATAAGCGCCCCTTTAATTTTAGAAATTTCGAATTTACCGCTCGATAAAATCCCCTCTATTTTCCCCAAAACGCATTTAGACAGCACGTCTGGACAATGGTTTACCCAAAAATTACAAAAAGGCCGCGCCCACGATATCATGATCAAAACGGATTTGGTGCTTACGAAAGATCAGGAAACAAACAAAAATGATATAACGATGGCCAACACCCGTGTTGATTTTAAAACAGAAGGCGTGACTGTAAATTACAGCAAGACTTTAAAACCTATCACAGAAGCCAAAACAACTGGTTTTTATGATAATGATACCCTTACCATCAATGGAACATACGCCAAAATTGACGGTGACATTATTAGCACTGACATAAAATTAAAAATCACAAATCTGAGCGTCAAGGGAGAAGGAGAAGCAGTTATTACCGCGCGTGCAAAAGGCCCGCTTAAAACCGCCTTAACATATCTTTCTGATGAACCAATTTCCATTGGTAAGAAAATGGGTTTTGACATTAAAAAAACAGAAGGAATTATAGATTACACATTAAATCTTCAATTCCCAACGATCAAAAACCTGCCCAAAGAAAGAATAAAAACTGTGATTGATGCAGACATCACCAATATAAAACTTCCCAAAATTGTAAAAGGGTTAGATCTTACAGGTGGGCCTTATAAATTGGGGTATAAAGACGGCGCGGTTAGCCTAAAGGGATCAGGCGCGTTAAGCGGTTATCCTATTACATTAGATTGGATTCAGTATTTCAATAGTGCCGGCAAAGATTTTAATTATAAAATTACGACAAGCATAACCAGTGATCAAAAATTACGCGATATTTTTAACATTGGGTTGGAAGAATGTATCGATGGCGACCTGCCTTTAAATATTGTTTATACCGATTTTGGTGAAAAGGCCGTTATTAATGTAAAAGGGGATTTAACACCCACTTTACTTCATGGTGAAGAAGTTGATTATAGGAAAGAACGTGGCGTTGAAGGTAATATGAGCCTTCGCGCAACGCTTAAAAATTCCACCTTACAAAAAATTGATAATTTATTTTTAAAGACTAATGGTTTTGCCTTATCCAATGGAAAATTGAATTTTAGGGAATTAAAAGACGGCCATGATGATGTTGTCAGTGGGTCTTTTCCTAACACGACACTGGGGCAAACATCAGCCAACATTGATTTTGAAGTAACACCCGACAATATTTTAAAGGCTGTCATTACAGGTAACGTGATTGATTTAAAGCCTTTCTTAAAAAGCGATAAAAACAAAAAAACTGCACAAGAAAGAGAAAAAAAATTAGAGCGCCCAATGAAAATTTCTGTTTCTGCGCAGCAATTATTGGGGAAGAATAAAGAAAGCCTGAGCGATAGCAAAATCTATCTTGAAATAGATAAACAAGGCGATATTAACCGTCTTGAACTTGATGCAAAAAGCGGGACGGGGGATATGTATATACGCTTTAAGCCCGAAGAAGGCACAGAAAAAAGAACATTCCGTATGGAATCCACGGATGCTGGTCATACCTTAAAAACATTGGGCCTTCATAAAAAAGTACGCGGCGGTACAATGAAAATTTATGGCATACCGCAAGGACGTGATTTAAGTGGTGATTTGTTTGGATCTGCCCGTATCGATGATTTTCGTGTGAAATCCACACCTGTTTTAGCAAAGCTTTTAGGGGCAATGAGTCTAAACGGTGTAAATGATTTGTTAAGTAATGATGGAGTCTCCTTTGCCCGTTTGGAAGCCGAATTTGAATGGCAATTTAGGGATACAGGAAATTTCTTAGTCATTAAAGAAGGCCGTACATCAGGATCATCATTGGGATTAACATTCGATGGCAGTGTCGATCAAATGGCCAATGAAATAAATTTAAAAGGAACGATTGTTCCTGTATCTGGGATCAATAAAGTGATTGGAAATATCCCGCTTATTGGTGACATCTTAACGGGCGGGGATGCGTTGATTGCGGCAACCTATAATGTATCAGGGCCAACCAGCGATCCGAAAGTTTCCGTTAATCCCTTATCCGTTTTAGCGCCTGGTTTTTTGCGTAAGATTTTATTTGAAGGGGGCAGTACCAAGCCACCGACAACACAAGAATAATTATTTTATTTTAACAATAGCGTGGCGTTTTTTGCCTGATGATATTTTATGGTGATCTGTATCGCACGCCCCCAAAATCATATTAACATCTGTAATAGATTTATCATTTAATTTTGCACCGCCCCCTTTCACCAATCTTTTAAACTCACCCTTACTTTCACATAACCCTGCTTGAATAAATAGATCAGCCACTATTGCGTTTTCAACATCACTGCTGGCAATTTCAATAGTCGGTAAATCGTCACCCACGCTACCTTGTTCAAAAACTTTTTGCGCTGTCATTTCAGCATCTTTGGCGGCCTGCTCCCCATGGCAAAGCTTGGTGGCTTCAAACGCTAAAATCTTTTTGGCTTGGTTTATTTCTTGACCCTGAAGGGATTCAAGTTTTGTAATTTCATCCATCGGCATCATGGTGAAGCGTTTCAATAATGTGCCGACCATCGCATCGTCACAATTTCGCCAGAACTGGTAATAATCATAGGGGCTAAGAAGTGCAGAATTAAGCCATACTGCACCATTTACGGTTTTGCCCATTTTTACGCCATCTGGCGTTGTCAGTAGAGGCGCGGTGAGTGCAATGAGTTTCATTTGATGGGCTTTATGCCCTAAATCCACCCCATTAATAATATTGCCCCACTGATCTGATCCGCCCATTTGCAAGATAGTGCCATAGCGTTTATTCAGTTCAACAAAATCGTACCCTTGCATCACCATGTAATTAAATTCAAGAAGACTGAGTGGGCTTTCGCGTTCAAGGCGTGTTTTGACCGAGTCAAAAGACAGCATGCGGTTCACCGTGAAGTGGCGGCCATAGTCACGTAGGAAAGAGAGATAATGCAACCCATCAAGCCAATCATTATTATTCACCATAACGGCATCATTATTGCCATCACCGTAATGTAGAAATTGATTGAAGCAGGTGGATTGGATGTGCGCGATATTAGCATTAATTGTTTCATCATCAAGGAGCTGACGCTGTTCATCCTTAAAAGAAGGGTCACCAATTTTTGAAGTGCCGCCCCCCATCAATGTAATGGGTTTATGGCCGCATTCCTGAAACCATTTCAACATCATAATGCCTGTTAGATTTCCAACATGGAGGCTTTGTGCGGTCGCATCAAACCCGATATAGGCACTTTGTACGCCTTCCATTAATTTAGCATCCAGCGTGTCAAAATCACTACACTGGTGAATAAAGCCACGCGCCGTTAAGATATTTAAGAAATCTGATTTATACTGTGTCATAAGGAATTTATACGCATGACAGAAAAGAAAGTCTATACCGCGCCTCAAACCATGGAGAAAACCGTGAACAAAACTCAACCCTATATAGCATTGGGATTAATGTCTGGTACATCACTGGATGGTATTGATGCGGCCATGGTGCAAACCGATGGAAAGGATGAAACACTGCTTTTATCCTTTAAGACCTATTTCTATGGCGATCACATTAAACAGGCCGTCCATAAGGTAATGCGGCGCGAAACGCCCGATGCTGACACGGCGCACGCCGATGATTTGATCACCCAGACCCATATTGAGGTGGTAAAAGAATTTATAACCCATTCCCAAATGAAACCCAATATTATTGGATTTCATGGGCAGAGCATCACACATATTCCCGCCAAACGTTTTACATGGCAATTAGGCGACCCCGCACGATTAGCCCGTGAAACAGGTATCAATGTGATTGGGCATATGCGCCAAGCCGATATTGAAGCAGGAGGCCAAGGCGCGCCCCTGCTCCCCCTTTGTCATCGCGCCTTTGCCAGTAATATTAAAAAGCCGATTGCAATTTTAAATTTGGGCGGCGTGGGAAACATTACATGGTTGGGGGCAAACCGTGACGATATTTTGGCCTTTGATACGGGCCCTGCCAATGCGTTGATTGATGATTTGGTGAAGGAAAAAACGGGTAAGAATTACGATAGTGGTGGGCGATTAGCCAAATCTGGCACGCCAAACAATGAAATGATTTCAGATTGGATGAAGCATCCTTATTTTGAAAAAAAACCGCCCAAATCATTAGACCGAAATGAATGGAAGGTCACACGCGCCTATGATCTACCATTGGCAGATGCAGTCGCAACTTTGTCCGAATTTACCGTGCAAAGCATTCTTTATTCCATGCAGCATTTACCAGAAACGCCGCATGCACTTTATATTGCGGGCGGGGGACGCCATAATAGTTATTTAATGATGCGCCTTAATCAGGCGCTTTCTTGTCCTGTAAAGCCCGTTGAAACATTGGGGTGGAACGGTGACGGGTTGGAAGCGCAAGGATTTGCGTATTTAGCAGTGCGCTCATTATTAGGCCTACCCCTTACCCTGCCAGCAACCACGGGCATTCCCGCCCCTGCAACAGGCGGCATTTTATACAAAGCATAAAAGGAAAGCGTTATTCCGAGTATTTTGCGGCGCGTCCAGAAAAATAGAGATAGATATTACTTCCCACAATAATCGCGCCCCCAATAAAGAGGCCGATATTAATTGTGGTTTCTCCCGCAAGCCAAAGCCATACGACCGCGCCAACAGGGACAAAATAATACATCACATGGATTGTTGGTGTATCAGATTGAAGGAGAGAATATGTATAAAGAGCGCCCCCTACAACAAAAACCATGAATCCAATAAAAAACGTAGATGACCAATGTATTGCCGCAAAATCCATCTGTTCATCAAACAGAAAAAACACCCCAAACATCAAAACCATACTGATGGAGCGACTGAAAATTTCACTAATTAATGTTGATCCCAAATCATCATTTAAACTGTTAAAATTCTCGGAAAAAACGCCTTTGGTCACCACCAAAATAGCGCACATATAAGCACCAACAAAGGCAAGGATATAGCCACCCAGCGCGCTATAATTTGGCTTTTCTGATAACATATTCGAACTATGAAGGGTTAAATCAATATCCTGATCCGAAAAAACAACAATCGCAACCCCCACCATCGCCATAATGCTTACCATAAAGTCTTTTAGGCTTACCTCTTTCCATTTTTTTTTCATCATAAAGGGTGTCGCAACCAGGGCAATAATGGGCCATGATTCATATAAAAGGGAGACCCCGCCCTTATCTGCCATCGTTAGAGCAATGATAAAAAAGGTATGACAAAGACAGCCTGCAATACCGCTAATAATAATCGGGTAATAAGATTTCAGTTTTAAGCTTTTTTGAATAGAAATGGCTTGTTTTAAAGAACCATTTTGAAGCAGATAAAACCCACCCATTAATAAAGCGCCAAGGCCTGAAAATAAATAAACAACCACAATCATTTGAAGGCTGGACATTTGTTCAAGCCCAATCGTCGCCGCCATGGGATATAAGCTCCAAATAAGTACGGCAATCGCCATTGATAATAAAACAGGCATAAAAAGACCTTTCTTTCGTAAGGGTTTATTCAGAATATTTTGCAGAGCGTCCAGAAAAATAGAGATAGATATTGGCCACAACAATCAAAATACCACCAAGCCAAATACCCGTATTCACCGTTGATTCCCCCATCATCCATAAGATTAACACCGCCAGAAGCGGTACAAAATAATAAAGTATATGGATAGTGGGAAGATCCGTATTAATCAGAGAATAAGTATAGAAAAACCCACCCAACAAAAGAACAACGAAGCCAATATATATACTAGGAAGCCACTCTATATTGCCCCAATTTATATATTGATAATATAAAGGCAGAGAAATAAGCATAATAATCAATGCAATGACACGGCTATAGAACTCACTCATAATAATTGCACCAGTTTGGTGATGTGCCGTACGAAATACTTCAGCGACATACCCTTTTGAAATTGCATTTAAAGCACAAGCGTATCCGCCCAAAAATGCAACGACATAGCCCAAAAGCTCAACATAATTTATTTCTTTATTAAGATCCCTTGATTGCCCGAATGGAAGATCAATTTGTTCATTTGATAAAATCACAACAACAACACCACACATGGCAATTATACTAACTATAAATTCCTGTAAGCCGACCTCTTTCCATTTTTTTCTGATAAAAAATGGCGTTGCGACGACTGCAATAATTGGCCAAGATTCATAAACCAGAGAAACACCTGCTTTATGCGACATACCCAACGCCAAAAAGAAAAAACCGTTACAGACAATATGAGTAATACCGCTTGCAAATATGGCAACCCATGTCGATTTAGAAAAACTTTTATGACCTTGAATGACTTGCTGTATATTATTATTTTTTACAAAGTAAATCACCGTCACCAGTGAAATAGCAAGCGACGCAACGATTGTTGAAATAAATATTAGCTCTAAACCAGTCATTGTATTAAGTGCTAAAACAGCGGCATAAGGGTACGAACCCCAAATAAGTACAGCAATCGCCATTGATAATAAAACAGGCATAAAAAGACCTTTCTTTCGTAAGGGTTTATTCAGAATATTTTGCAGAGCGTCCAGAAAAATAGAGATAGATATTGGCCACAACAATTAAAATACCACCAAGCCAAATACCCGTATTCACCGTTGATTCCCCCATCATCCATAAGATGAGGACGGCAATAAGAGGTACAAAATAATTAAGAATATGGATAGTTGGATTATCTGTATTGATCAAGGCATAGGTATAAAAACCACCCCCTAGAATCGCTACAACAAATCCGACATAAAGAACAGAACCCCAATGAATATTTCCTACCTGAAGTAATGGTTCAGTCGAAAAAGGTGCAAAAATTAAAAATGCAATGAGCATAATAATAAAGGCAATGACGCGGCTATGTACTTCACTAATGATAATAGCGCCAGTATCATAATTCAAATCCCGAAAGCGTTCTGCAATTACGCCTTTAAGCACGACGCTTAATGCACATGCATAACCGCCCAACAATGCCAACACATACCCTAACAATTCAATATAATTTGTTTCCGTGGAAATGTTTTTATTCTGGCTAAATGGTGTTTCTATTTCTGTATTAGATAAAATAACCACCAAAACGCCGCCTAAGGCAATTAAACAAATAATAAAATCACGCAAGCCCACTTCTTTCCATTTCTTTTGAAAGAAAAACGGCGTCATAATAAGCGCCATAACAGGCCACGCTTCGTAAATAAGGGAAACACCCGCTTTATTAGACATCGTCAAGGCAACCATAAAAAACCCATGACAGATAGCGTGCGTGAATCCATTCGCCATAATCGTCCACCACGCAGAAGCAGGCAAATTCTTATGGCTTTCAATAAGGTTTGAAATTTTTCCACGCTGTAAAAAATAAAAAAACGCGATTGCGGAAATAATAATAGACGCAGTTAGAGTTGTAAAAAATACTAGTTCAATGCCTGTCATTGTATGAAGCCCCAATACAGCGGCATAAGGGTACGAACCCCAAATAAATACAGCAATCGCCATTGATAATAAAACAGGCATAGATATCTTTCTTTTGTAAAAACGCTGCGTAGATGATAAAGCATTTTACTTAAGTAGAAAATAGGCAAGAATAAGTAGATGGTTATTAAAGTCACCAATCCGGATACGATCACAGAGGCCGCCGCGCACCTCAACGCGGGTGAGATTGTTGTTATTCCGACAGAAACGGTTTACGGCCTTGCGGCCAATGCGTTAAGTGACAATGCTGTTCAAAAGATTTTTGATGCGAAGCAACGCCCGTCTTTTAACCCCTTAATCGTCCATATTAGTGATTTAGCCGCGGCAGAAAAACTAGCTATTTTTGATGGCTTTAACGACCGTGCGCGCAAAATAGCCAGTCATTTTTGGCCGGGGCCGCTCACAATTATTTTACCAAAGCGCGTGGATAGCGGCATTAGTGATTTGGTTACAGCGGGGTTAAAAACAATCGCCCTACGTGTTCCTGCACAAAAAACAGCGCGCGCCGTAATTAAACAATCTAACGTACCGATTGCCGCCCCCAGCGCCAACGCATCAGGTGAACCCAGCGCCACCACGCCCGCCCATGCCGCGCAAAGCTTAGGCACGCGATGCCCGATGATATTGGCCGATGGCCCGTGTCAAATTGGGTTGGAATCAACAGTATTAGATTTAAGCACCGAAATCCCGACCATCTTACGTTTGGGCGCAATCACAGCAGAAGATTTAAAACCATATTTAGAAAATATTGAAATTGATATTCAGAATAAAGAAAAACCGCAAGAAGAAATAAAATCCCCCGGACAGCTTTTGAAACATTACGCCCCCAGCATTCCCGTGCGCCTCAAAGCCATTGATGTAAAAACAGGTGAAGCGCTTTTGGCGTTTGGATCGCTAAAATTCATGGGAATTGAAGGCGGCGGCAAAGCCAGCGATTTAGATGACACGCAATGCCTGAATTTAAGTGAAGACGGTGATTTAGACGAGGCTGCGGCCAATCTATTTAAAATGATGAGAGATTTGGACACGCCCAACCACAAGGCGATTGCGGTGATGGATATTCCTGAAATTGGGATTGGAGCGGCGATTAATGAGCGCCTACGCCGCGCCGCCGAGAATAATTAGAAAGATCATTGATCCGCTTCTTACTCTCTCAACATGCTTAAAAAAAGCGACGTTGTATCATTTAAATTCCCGTAAAGAGACGATGGAAAACCACCAATAGATTTTGAAGGTGATGGCGTCGATGATGCAAAAAAGGCCTGCATCTGATTCAGTTCTGATTGCATTTGGTAAATTGAATTGGCAATGCGATTTTCCCCTGCATTAATAACCTCAACAGGTTTTTTTAACGAAGGGGGGATATGATGATAACCACCCCCTTTTTTAGAAGCTGGCTTATGCGCCAATGTTGCAGGGGCTTCACCGCTCCCTTGGAATTTTTTATCAAAATGATCGTAAATTGCTTGAAGAGTTTTTGGCTCTCCTGTTGATTTATCGTAAAACACATTTTTATTGGCGCGCGCCGCTTGTGGGAATAAGTCCGCTCCTATTGAAAGGGGGTTTTTCTTCATTTGAGATAAGAACGCATTGGCACCACCTGCACCCATAAAATGCGCAAAATACATTTCAGTTTCACCAATATTGCCGCCAACATTTTTTTGAAGATATGATTTATTATCCTGCGCAAATTCTGCCGCCATCACACTGGCGAGAGCCGGATCTTTACGAAGATTTAAAAGTTCTTGGCGGCTTTGATTGATATTCACACCATGTTTCGCGCCATGCTTATCCACCATATCCATCCATGTGCTTTCGATGAATTGAAAGAGGCCTGTGGCACTGCTGGTTTTGGCCTTAGCATCAGGGTTAAAACTGCTCTCTGCGGCGGCTTTATCCATGAGATAGGCAAAACTGACCCCTGTTCTGGCACTCGCATCCTTAATAGCATTGGTAATCCCCGCAGGCGCACGATTGATTAATGCAGCTAAAGCATTGTTTTGCAAAGGATTTTCTAATGATTTTAAGGCGTTATTCATAATATTTTACTATTCTTTCCTATTAGAATATTTCAAATGCCATGCCAACTTTTTGAGGCCATCATGGGTGTAAATACGGGGGCAAAACATTAAACACCATATAGGTGTATAGTGTACGTAACGCCCAAAATGGCGGAGGGATGACAGAACGATGAGATAGTATATAATTTCAATATAATAAACATTTTCAACAATAGGATTTTATAATGTCTACTTATCACCCCCCCCTCGATGATATGCGCTTTGTTTTGGAACATGTTGTTGGCTTGAATAATTTGGCCGCGCATACAGAAATGGGGGAGATTAATATGGAGCTGATTGAAAGTATCCTGACCCCTGCCGCGAAATTAGCCTCTGAAGTCTTAGCGCCGATTAATCATTCCGGTGACCAAGAAGGTGCAACATTAAAAGACGGCGTTGTAACAACTGCCAAGGGATTGAAAGAAGCATACGCAGAATATCGTGATGGCGGATGGAATGGTGTTCCCTTTTCAATAGAGCATGGGGGTCAAGAGCTTCCATGGTTGTTGGCGTTTCCTTTACAAGAAATGTGGCAAGGTGCCAACATGGCGTTTGGGCTGTGTCCGTTATTAAACCAAGGCGCGATTGAAGCGATCCACGCGCATGGATCAGACACACAAAAAAAAGAATATTTAGAAAAAATGATTTCTGGTGAATGGACAGGCACCATGAACCTGACCGAACCACAAGCAGGATCTGATTTATCTGTAATCCGTGCCAAGGCCGAACCCAATGGTGATGGCACCTATAAAATATTTGGGCAAAAAATTTATATTACCTATGGTGAGCATAACATGGCAGAGAATATCATACACCTTGTTCTTGCCCGCCTACCCGATGCGCCAGAAGGCGTGAAAGGAATTTCTCTGTTTATTGTTCCGAAAATAATGCGCGATGGCACGCGCAATGATGCGGTCTGTACGGGGATTGAACATAAGTTAGGCATTCATGCCTCCCCCACTTGCACCATGCAATTTGGTGATAAGGGCGGCGCGATTGGCACGTTAGTTGGTAAAGAAAATGAAGGCCTGAAATATATGTTTACCATGATGAATAATGCGCGGCTTTCTGTTGGACTTCAGGGTGTGGCGATTGCCGAAGCCGCCTATCAACATGCACTTCATTACGCCCATGACCGGGAACAAGGAACAAAGCTAACGGATAGAAAAACAGCCGTCAAAATTTTAGATCATGCCGATGTTAAACGCCAATTATTAACGATGAAATCACAAATTGAGGCCATGCGGGCGCTCACTTATGAAGCCGCATTGCATTTAGATTTGGCAAATCAAGGCGACGCGCTTGCCCAAGCAAAAGTTGACTTATTAACCCCCGTTGTCAAAGCGTGCGCCACTGATATGGCGGTTGAGGTAACATCCATTGGTGTACAAATTCATGGCGGTATGGGGTTTGTAGAAGAAACAGGCGCGGCGCAATTTTACCGTGACGCACGTATTTTGCCTATCTATGAAGGAACAAATGGTATTCAGGCCGCCGACTTAGCGTTCCGAAAGATTTTACGCGACCAAGGGATCGCTATTAAAGCGTATTTATCTGAAATAGAATTATTGATACGAGATTTGGATCAAATAGAAGATCCAAAATTCTTTGATCTACGCCATGGATTAGACAGTGCATTGGACGCCTTAACAGGGGCAACAAATTGGGTGTTAGAGGCCGCTTCAAAAGACTTGGACTCTGTCGCCGCATCATCCGTTCCCTATTTAAATTGTTTGGGCAGTGTCGCAGGCGCCGCGATGATGATCCGCAGTGCGATCATTGCCAAACAGCAATTAGATCACGGGCAAGGCGATGAAGAGTTTTTCAAAAATAAAATTGAAAGCACGCATTTTTATATCACACATATTTTACCCAAAGCCGAAGCCCATGCCCAAAGCGTCAAAAAAGGCAGTGACAGCGTTTTAGCATATAAATTTTAAACAAAAATTTTAAAGTTGTTTAAGAACGCGGGCGACATCGCCCCATTGCGCGGACATGGATGTTTGAAATAAAGTGCGTTCGTAATTGTGGCGCACGGGAAAAATCACGGACAGTTTGTCTGGCAACACATTCACAATAGGCTTCATTATCCGGCGCGCGGGAACGGAATGCCTTAATATGTTGATCACAAAACTCATAGGCCTCCCCCGCGATGGCAGGTTTGTTAATGCATTCCTTGCCTTTTTGATCAAATAAGGAATAAAGCAAGGTCGCCTGGGGGACGAGCGGCCCATTATCACGTGCGGCGCGAAAAGCGCCCGCAATACATTCGCATTTATAATAAACGCTTTGCAGGGCATTTTCTTGGCAACGGTCATAGACATATTGCGCTTCTTCATCTTTTTCCTCTGGCGAAAATTCACCATCATCTTTCATGAAATAAAAACTATCCTTTGCCTGCACCGTCACAGAAAAAGAAAAGCCAAAACAAAAAGTCGCTAGTAAAACTGTTATAAAACGGATCATGCTCTATCTTACCAAATTTCGGCTTCAGATAGAAATTTCATCGTAATATTCCCTTAAATATTGTTTTTATCAATAAAAATATGGCGTTTTGCCCCATAAATTCCTTAAAGTTTCTTTTCACTTTTGAGGCATTTACAGCTACATATTCTATCATGGTGTTTAAACGTAAACATAAGAAAAGCTGGTTTAACGTGGGACGGGATTTTATCTGGCCGCACATTGGGTTTAAACGGTCTTTTCAATATATTAAATACCGCCTTATCCGCCTACCCCACAGCGCACGAGATATTGCCATGGGTCTGTCCTTTGGTTGTGCCATTTCATGGACGCCGACATGGGGGCTACATATTGTGCAATGTTTGATTTTTTGTAAAATTACCCGCGCCAATTTCCCCGCCTCTATCATTGGTTCTGCCTGTGGAAATCCTTGGACATTCCCGCTTATTATTTGGATATCTTATAATCTGGGGAGCGCTTTTATGGATATCACAAACCTACATCAATTTTTTGAATGGATTGGTTTAAGCTCACTTAATGTGAATAATGAATATTCGCCCATCACGTCTTTTATCCCAACACTGGTTGGGGGGTATATGATGGCGCTTTTGACGTTCCCGCTCTTTTATTATCCTTTTTATTATATGATAATAGGAGCGCGAAAAGCGAAAATAAGCGCCAGCGCCAAAGTGGCTAAATTTAAAAACAAACATAGCAAAAGCGATATTATAAAATGATCATCGGAACAGGCATTGATTTAATTGATATAAGGCGCATTGAAGAATTAATGGCGAAACATGGAGAGCGTTTTCAGGCGCGTTACTTTACGTCTGCCGAAATTAAAACCGCAACCTTACGGGAAAAGGCCGGCACTCATATATTAGCGTTTGCAAAACGCTTTGCCGCCAAAGAGGCCTGCGCCAAGGCATTGGGAACAGGGTTTATTGATGGGATTTTCATGCGGGATATTGAGGTCACCAATGACGCCCTAGGCAAACCAACCCTAACAGTAACAGGCGGCGCGTTAGAACGCCTGAAAACCCTGACACCAGAGGGTAAAACAGCCCATATTCATCTAAGCCTGACGGATGAGCCGCCTTATGCACAGGCGCAAGTGATGATAGAAGTGCTTTAGGCTGGTTTTTAGCAAACGCTTCCGTTAAGGATAATATTATGAAAGAAGCAAAAAAATCATCAGAAAACCCTCAACAGACATCCTTACGCGCCGCGCCAAAGAAAACGGCCTATAAGCGTGAGGAGATTGAAGAAAAAGGTGAGATGGGTGAATTTGCCAAAACCGCCATTATTGCGGTGCTTCTTGCTCTGTTCATTCGTACCTTTTTCTTTGAGCCTTTTAACATCCCCTCAGGCTCTATGTTGCCGACCTTAAAAGTGGGTGATTATCTTTTTGTCAGTAAATCCGCATATGGCTATAGCAAACATTCCTTCCCGTTCAGCATGGGCGGTTTTGAAGGCCGCATTGCCGAAAAAAGACCAATGCGCGGCGATCCTGTTGTATTTAAGCTCCCGACCAATACCTCGATTGATTATATTAAGCGTGTTGTGGGCTTACCTGGTGATACCGTGCAGGTTATTCGCGGGCGGCTTTATCTAAATGGGGAACAAGTTGCGCGGGAGGCTATCGGTTTAACTGAAAGCAATCAGAACGGCCAATATGTCACACGCCGCTTAAATGAATATATTGAAACACTGCCTGATGGCACGAAATATCATATTTTCGAAGAAGGCGATGATCAAAGTCTTGATAACACACCGCTTTACACCGTTCCAGAACGTCATGTTTTTGTCATGGGGGATAACCGTGATAATTCCCAAGATAGCCGCGTAGGCAGCTTAGTTGGCTATGTCCCATTTGAGAATTTAGTCGGGCGGGCGGATATACTCTTCTTCTCAATCAATAAAAACACCGCCAGTTGGAACCCAATCAGCTGGCCAACATCAATACGGTTTGACCGCGTTCTTAATTCTTTATCACCAGAACGATCCACAAATGTGACCTTAAAAATAAATGAATAACCCGTCCTTCCAAAAAATTGAAGAAATTATAGGGTATAAATTTAAAGACCCTCATTGGTTAGAACGCGCCCTCACCCATTCCAGCACAAATGATGAGTTTAGCTATCAACGGCTTGAATTTTTAGGGGATCGTGTCTTGGGGCTGGTCATCGCCCATGCGTTGTTTGAAGAATTTAAAGATGAAAATGAGGGCGGCTTAGCAAAACGCCATACAGCGCTCGTTCAAGGATCAACCCTTACCACCATTGGGCAAGCGCACGATATTGGCGAACATATCATCCTATCCGAAGCAGAGCGGCAATCTGGCGGCCACATGAATGAAAACATCATTTCTGATGTGGTAGAGTCTTTATTAGGGGCGATTTACATTGATGGCGGTTATGCGGCGGCGCAGGCCGTGATCCTAACATTATGGGGTGATACGATTAAAATCTTGGAAGAAGCGCCCCAAGATCCAAAAACAGAATTACAAGAATGGGTTCAAGCCCGCGGCCTAGGCCTGCCGCACTATCAAATTATTGAAAAAACAGGGCCAGACCATGCACCCTCTTTTGTGATTGAATTGAAAATTGAGGGGGAAGCACCCTTAACCGCGCAAGGGACATCACGCCGGCAAGCGGAAAAAATAGTGGCGGAAAAAATGTTGGAGCGGCTTAAGCAATAATCATGGATAACACAGCACAAAAAACGGATGAAAAAAAATTTGGGTTTGTAACCGTGATCGGTGAACCCAACGCCGGGAAATCGACCCTCATCAACCGCCTTGTCGGTGCAAAAGTTTCGATTGTTTCATCCAAAGTGCAAACAACACGAACCCGTGTATTGGGGATTATGGTCAAGGATCAAACACAAATTGTTTTTGTTGATACGCCTGGCATTTTTAATCCAGATCAAAATAACAAAATGGAAAAAGCCATCGTCAACGCGGCATGGACGGCAACACAAGAAAATAGCGATATTCTGCTTCTTATTATGGATGCTTCCAGAAAGAAACGTGGCGGGATTGAAAAAATTATTGAAACGCTTAAAAAACAACCCCCGCAAAACACCATTTTAGTCTTAAATAAAATTGATAAAATAAAACGCGAAGATCTTTTGAAGCTTTCTATGATTATGAATGAGCTGCATAATTTTCAAGCTACTTTCATGATCTCTGCCCTTAAAGGGAATGGTGTAAAAGACTTACTGTCTTATCTGTCAGATGCCCTCCCACAGGGGATTTGGCACTATCCTGAAGAACAAATGAGTGATATGCCAACCCGTCTTTTGGCCGCAGAAATCACCCGTGAAAAATTATTTGAAACGCTTTATCAAGAGCTACCCTATAACCTAACGGTTGAAACAGATCAGTGGGAGAATTTTGACAATGGCGCTGTTAAAATTGATCAAACAATTTATGTCACCCGCGACCAGCATAAAAAAATTATTCTTGGTAAGGGCGGCGCCATGATTAAAAAAATTGGACAGCAGTCCAGAATAGAGCTGGAGGATATTTTAGAAACAACCATCCATTTAAAATTATTTGTTAAAGTTCAAGAAAATTGGATTGACGATAATTCCCATTACGATATCTGGGGCCTCGATTCAAAAACCTAAAAAAATAATTGAAATTAAAAATTATTTTTTAATGGGGATAAAGAATCATTATTTGCTCACGACTCTAGTCAGAGAATCACGCCCTTGATAAGGTCTTTTTAGTTTCAAAATTAATTAAAGATAATCAGGCCAGTGACCAACACGTCATCGCCTTGTTATTAAAAGGAATAGTTTTATGAGTTGGACAGAAGACCGCGTCGCCGTTTTAGAAAAACTTTGGGGCGAAGGCAGAACCGCCGCCGAAATTGCAAAAGAACTTGGTGAAGGCGTAACCCGTAATGCTGTTATTGGTAAGGCACATCGTCTTAAACTTTCCAGCCGTCTTTCCCCTATTCAACAAAACACAAAGAAAATTAAAAAAGAGGCACGCCCGCCTGTCATTCGTCGTTCATCCAAGAAAATCCCCATTATCCTGGGCAAGCAGCTGAAAATGGAAGATCTACGGGAAAAAATGTGTAGATGGCCTAATGGCGACCCGCAAGAAGAAGATTTTTCTTTCTGTGGTCATGATTCAATCGAAGGGGCGCCTTATTGCGCCGAGCATGCAGAAATTGCGTACCAAGTCACTTCGCGCGCGCGTAAATTGAACGCCAAAGATTTTGCCGAAGATGCAGGCCCACCGCAGGAATTGGAAATTAAAACAGCAAATGCCTAAGAACCGTTTAAAACTTTAAGTAACACTTTGTTTCTCTCCTAAAAGCATCTCTTATTACTATAATAAGGGGTGTTTTTTTATGACAGATATTTAATCCCTTCTCCCTCTATACTTTTTTGATGTTTTCAGGCTTTATAAAGCTATGAAAAAATCTATTTTAATTGCGATCTGCATTACCATTATTGCCGTTCTTTGGGTGATAAGCGGCAGTTTTACAAAGGAAAGCGTCGCGCCAGAGGCCACGCTGCCTTCTGAACAGTTAAGTGGTACAGACATACCCTCTGTACAAATCCAGTTAATGTCTGCAGAAACATTAAACGACACCATCAGCGTAACGGGACGAAGCCAAGCGGCACGACAAGTATTTATTGCCGCAGAAACAGCAGGCCAAATTTCAACGCTTGCCGTGAATAAGGGTGACAATGTCCGTAAGGGGGATTTGCTCGCTAAATTACACATTAAAGACCGCGCTGCGCGTGTGACAGAGGCTCAAGAATTAATTAAACAGCGTCAAATTCAATATGAGGCGGCCAAAAAATTATCTGAAAAAGGGTTTAGTTCAGATGTACGTGTTGCAGAATCCCGCGCCGCGCTTGAGGGCGCAAAAGCATCCCTGAAACAGGCGCAGGTAGAATTAGGCAATACTGTCATTCGCGCCCCCTTTAATGGTGTAATTAATAACATAATGGTTGAAGTGGGAGATTATGTGACCCATGGAACAGAGCTGGTTGATCTGATAGATTTAAACCCCATCGAAATAACAGGGTTTCTAACAGAAAAACAGCTTGTTAAGGTGCAAGAAGGCAGTATGGCAAACATCACATTTTTAGATGGGCGTGATATAACAGGAACCGTTAGTTTTATTGCGTCTGCCGCAGGTCCACAAACACGTACATTTGCGTTTGAAGTAACCGCCGCCAATGATGATATGGCAATCAAAGAAGGGTTAACCGCAACAGTATCTATTCCAACCAAGAAAGTGTCTGCTTTTAAAATTTCACCATCTATCCTATCGCTTACCGATGACGGAACAGTGGGGGTTAAAATTGTGAGTGATGAAGGTATTGTACGTTTTGTACCTATCCGTTTGTTAAAAGACACGAAGGAGTTTTTATGGGTTACTGGCCTGCCCAAAACCATCCGTTTAATTACAGTAGGGCAAGAATTTGTGATCACCGGACAGCAGGTTAACCCCGTCAAAGAGGGTCATAATTCACCATGATTGCGCCCCTTATTGATGCCGCACTGGGACGAAGCAGAACCATTCTCTCTATGCTTATCTTCTTGCTGATTGCAGGAGCGTACGCCTATAACGCAATCCCCAAAGAATCTTCACCTGATATTGATGTCCCTATTATTTATGTTTCCATGGCATTGGAAGGGATATCTCCAGATGATGCCGAACGCTTGCTCTTACGACCGATGGAGCAAGAACTGAGCGCTATCGAGGGATTAAAAGAATTAAAATCATCAGGATATACTGGCGGTGGATTTGTCTTATTAGAATTTCAAGCGGGTTTTGATAAAGATGAAGCATTAGATGACGTACAGACCGCCGTTGATAAAGCCAAGAGCGAATTACCCGAAAATATTGACCGCGATCCCAGTGTATCAGAAGTTAATTTTAGCCTTTTCCCTGTTTTGGTTGTGACCTTATCCGGTGATGTGCCAGAACGTACACTGGTTAAAATTGCACAAGATTTACAAGATAAGATTGAATCAGTCGGCACCGTCCTAGAGGCCAATATTACAGGTGACCGTGAAGAACTGGTAGAAATTATTATCGATCCTGCTTTATTAGAGAGCTATGGCCTTAATGGCGCAGACATACTTCAATTTTTTGCACGCTCTAACCGCCTAGTTGCGGCGGGGAATTTAGATACGGGTGTTGGGCGATTCGCCGTGAAAGTCCCAGGCCTTTTTGAAGATATTACCGACATCATGGATATGCCATTACGCACGGATGGCGATTCAACTATTTTGGTGCGGGATGTTGCGAAAATCCAAAGCACTTTTAAAGATCCTGAAAATTTTGCACGCATTAATGGAGAACGCGCCATTGCCCTTAATATCGTAAAACGTACAGGAGAGAATATCATTGAAACCGTTGAGGCCGTGCGTGATGTAGTCACACAAGAAAGCGTAAGATGGCCTGAAGGTGTACGTGTTATTTATACTCTTGATGAATCCGATGATATCCGCAGCCGTTTAAGTGATCTGCAAAATAATATGATTAGCGCCGTGTTATTGGTAATGATTGTTTTGATTGGCGTCATGGGAATGCGCGCTGCTACATTGGTTGGAATTGCGATCCCTTCCGCCTTCCTCTCTGGTGTTTTAATATTATATATCATGGGTCTTACGGTAAATGTTGTCGTATTATTTGGGCTTATTCTTTCTGTTGGTATGTTAGTGGATGGGGCGATTGTGGTGGTGGAATTTGCGGACCGCAAAATTTCCGAAGGATTGCCGAGAAAACAAGCTTTTGCCGAAGCAGCAAAACGTATGGCATGGCCGATCACCGCATCAACGGTAACCACATTGGCGGCCTTTGCGCCGTTGCTTTTTTGGCCGGGGATTGTTGGGCAATTTATGCAATATATGCCCATTACATTGATTGCAGTTTTAGGGTCATCGCTTATTGTTGCGCTTATTTTCGTTCCAACCATTGGCACGTTTTTAGGCAGGAAGCAAAAATCAAATGGCCCTGTTAAACGATTAGAGACATTAGAAGATATCAAAGCGCTAAAAGGGCCAATTAAGCTTTACACCAATTTATTGGCATTATTCCTAAAAATTCCAGGGCTTATTTTACTTTCTATTGTTCTTATTCTTATAGGCGTACAGATACTTTATGGTGCGTTGGGGCGCGGGGTAGAATTTTTTCCATCCATTGAACCCAAAGCCGCCAGTGTGCTTATTCATGCGCGCGGCAATTTATCCATTAATGAACAAGATACCCTAGTACGTACAGTTGAGGATAGAATTTTAACCATCGATGGAATTAAGGTTTTTTATACAGAATCCGGCAAACAAAACCAAGAAGGCAATGATGATATTGCAGAAGATGTGATTGGTAAAATAACATTGGAATTTGAAGGTTGGACAATGCGCCGCCCTGCCCTTGAAATTTTGCAAGAAGTGCGCGCAAGAACAGAAGACATTGCAGGGATTTTAGTAGAAACCCAAGAACAACAAGAAGGCCCGCCGTCGGGCAAAGACATTCAAATTGAAATTGGTAGTGATTTCCCCGAAGCCTTACCTGCCATTGTTGAGCTTATTCGTCATCAATTAGAAACTGATCCCGATGTCATTGACCTAGAAGATAGTCGCCCCCTGCCCGGTATTGAGTGGGAATTAGAGATTGACCGCGCACAAGCATCCAAGTTTGGCATTGATGTTTCTATTGTTGGGGATTACGTCCGCATGGTCACCAATGGTCTAAAAGTCAGTGATTACCGCCCCGACGGCGCAGAAGATGAAGTAGATATTGTCATCCGCCACGAAGCCGCAGACAGAACATTAGATCGCTTAGACGATATACGCATTGAAAATACCAATGGTTCCATCCCGATCAGTAATTTTGTGAATCGCGTTCCCAAACCTGCTGTTGGGACGATTGACCGTAAAGATCAAAAACGCCTTTTTACCGTTAAAGCAAATTTGAAAGAAGGGGCAAACATTAATGATAAGGTTGTCACCTTTAAAAAATGGCTAATTGATAATAGTGATAAATTAGATCCACGTGCCACTATCACCTTTACGGGAGAAGATGAAGATCAACGCGAGGCACAAAACTTCCTTATGAAAGCCTTTATGATTGCGCTGTTTGCGATGGCAGTTATTTTGGTCACGCAGTTCAATAATTTTTACGGCGCCTTTCTTATTTTATTCGCCGTTGTCATGTCAACCATTGGGGTGATGATTGGATTATTAATTACACAACAACCCTTTGGCATCGTGATGTCAGGAATTGGCGTCATCGCCCTTGCGGGAATTGTGGTCAATAATAATATTGTTCTAATTGATACGTACGATACATATCGGGCACGGGGGTTAGAAATATATGACTCTATTATGCTGACGGGGGCGCAGCGCCTACGCCCTGTTTTATTAACCACGGTCACAACCGTTCTGGGGTTAACGCCGATGGTACTTCAGATGAACATTGATTTTGTCGGGCGAGAAATTTCCATTGGTGGACCATCAACGCAATGGTGGGTACAGCTTTCTACGGCGATTGTTTATGGGCTTACATTTTCGACTATTCTCACGCTTTTGGTTACGCCTTGTGCGCTCATGATGCGGGAAAAAGCAGGAAAATTGAAAAAGAGGTTATTTACTTTTAAGAAGTAAAAGGAAAGTTTAGGAAGCCCCCGAAGCACTAACGGGTTGAATAGAAGCAACCTCACGCCCTTTAGCCACTTCACGAATATCCATTTGTACTTGTTGGCCAGGAAATAAAGAGTCCATACCATGGCGTTCCAAACAGCTCTTATGAATAAAAATATCTTTTTGACCATCTTCAGGGATAATAAAGCCAAACCCTTTATCTGGTTTATACCATTTCACTGTCCCTTTCATTGAAACGGTTTCACTTTTTTCTTCCGGATCAATACGAAAAGTAATAGGGGTCGGGTTTTCACCAATTTCAATCAAACCATCAACTTTTGTAACAAGTGCGCCCTTTGGCCCTTTCACAACATGACAGGAAATAATCGCCCCTTCACCAAGGTCGGTAATTCCTGCATCTTGCAGAGTTGTGATGTGAACAAACGCATCGCACGGGTCTTCTTCTGGCACGGCAAAGCCAAAGCCTTTTGTTGTATTAAACCATTTAATAGAAGAGCGAACAGGTTCGCTTTCTGGATCATGTTGTTCGGCGATGAGGGCTTCTGTATTCACAATAAAAACCTTAAATTGGACTTCCCTTTATTATTACACGATATAAAGCCATAAAATAAAGAAAATTCTATATTTTCTTAACATATGAGATGCTAACATTTGGTTGCTACCATAATTTGTTTTTCTTTTTGACACACCCTATTTGCGCTATAATAGGGTAATATAATTCCAATCACTCTAAAATCTTGAGGCGCACGATGACACAGACACAACATCCATGGATTGACCAATACCCTGAAGATATTTCATGGAACGCCGATGTTCCTGCGGCTCCCGTGGCACGCTTCCTTGATGAAACCGCCGCAAAATATGGTGATAAGCCCGCTTTTGATTTTTTAGGGGCAAAACAAACATGGCAAGAAATTGATATTGCTACGAAAAAATTTGCGAAAGGGTTGCAGGAAAATGGCGTCAAAAAAGGCGATAAGGTTGGTATTTTCTTACCCAACTGCCCCCTTTTCCTTATTGCTTATTATGCGTTGATGCGGATTGGGGCAACGGCTGTTAATTACAATCCACTTTATGCAAAAGCAGAATTGGAAAATATGATTGAAGATAGTGAAACTGAAACGATTATTACGGCGGATCTTGAAATTTTATTTGGAAAAATTGAACCCATGTTAAGTCATACCCGTTTAAAGCAGCTGGTGGTTGCAAGTTTTACGGATATGCTTCCTTTTCCCAAAAGCCTGTTATTTAAACTGATCAAGGGTAAAGAACTGGCAAACATTCCCGAAACACGGCGCATTTTACGCTATGAAGCCTTAATTGATAATGATGGCACGTACGAACAGGTCGATATTAATCCACATGAAGATATTGCGCTTTATCAATATACAGGCGGCACAACAGGTCTACCCAAAGGTGCGATGCTAACACATGCAAATATTTCCGCCAATGCGGAGCAAGCGAGCATGTGGCTGGGTTGTGCAGATGGTGAAGAAAAAATGCTCGGCGTTATTCCTTTCTTCCATGTTTTTGCCATGACCGCCGTGATGAATATGGCTGTACGCAAGGCAATGGAAATTATTGCCCTGCCCCGTTTTGAGTTGGATCAAACATTGAAATTAATCCAGACCAAAAAACCAACGATATTCCCTGCTGTTCCGGCAATTTATAATGGCATTAACAACCATAAAAAATTAAAAAACTTTGATTTATCTTCACTCAAATTTTGTATTTCTGGCGGCGCGCCGCTTCCCGTTGAAGTAAAGAAAAAATTTGAATCCAAAACAGGTGCAGTGGTCGTCGAAGGGTACGGCTTAACGGAAAGCTCCCCCGTTCTGTGCTGTAACCCGCGTGAAGGAAAAAATAAGGCAGGCTCTATCGGGTTGCCGTTTCCGCAAACTATTATTGAAATTATTGACCATGAAACAGGGAAGCATGTTGGCGTTGGGGAACGTGGGGAATTATGCGCGCGCGGCCCACAAGTTATGAAGGGCTATTGGAAACGTCCTGAGGATAATGAAAAAACATTACGCGACGGTGACCGTTTGCATACAGGCGACATTGCTGTGATGGATGAAGATGGGTATTTCTTCATTGTCGACCGCATCAAAGATATGATCATCACCAACGGATATAATGTGTACCCCCGTAATGTCGAAGAGGCAATTTATCTGCACCCTTCGGTCGAAGAATGCATTGTCGCCGGATTACCTGATAAGCAACGCGGTGAAATTGTCAAAGCATGGATTAAGAAAAAAGACGGGCGCGAATTAACCGCCGAAGATCTAAAAAAATTCCTAAGTGATAAAATATCAACCATGGAAATGCCCAAACGCATTGAATTTCGCAATGACCCCCTACCCAAAACCATGATCGGCAAGCTCAGCCGTAAGGATATTGTGGCAGAGGAATTGGGGAAGTAAATCTACCCTCTCAATACCGCGCCTGTCTTTGCCGCGACGGCATCGATAATTTTTTGACTGATGCCTTCAATTTCCGCATCTGTCAGTGTTTGTTTCACGGGCTGTATGCGTACATTAATCGCAATAGATTTTTTGCCTTCATCAACCCCCTTGCCTTGATAAACATCAAAAACAGAGACGGAATCAATAAGATTGCGCTCTGCATTTTTAGCGGCGCGGACAATTTGTTCAACTTCAACATTTTCATCCACAATAAACGCGAAATCACGGGTTACAGATTGAAATTGTGAAAGATGAAGGAGTTTTTTGGACGTGCCTTTTTTCTTAGCCGAAGGGATATTATCGAGAAAGACTTCAAATGCAACAATATTCGCTTTGATATCCATGTGATCTAAAATAGCAGGATGCACTTCTCCAAATTGAGCGAGTACATTGCGTCCTTGTTTTAAAACGGCGGAGCGCCCAGGGTGAAAATAGTCCGAAGCCTCACGTGCTGTTTGAAGATTAACTGTCGCAACACCCGCCGCGGTCAACGCCGCAATCACGTCTGCTTTTACATCATAAACATCATGGGCGCGGTTCGCGTTTTCACCACTCCAATGCTTCTCTCCTTGTTGACCGTAACGAATACCCGCCGCATGGGTGCGCTGTCCATCAGTTTTTGCAGTTTCAAAGACAGGACCCACTTCAAACAACATCGCATCATCATTGCCTTTATCGGCATTCATCAGCGCGGCTGTCATTAGGTTTGGTAAAATACTGGGACGCATTTGGTCAAGATCGTTGCTAATAGGATTAGTCAAAGTGAGGCCATTATCGTTTGAGCCAAATTCCGCGGCTAGCCCCTTTGGCATGAAAGACCATGTCACGCATTCGTGCAAACCCCGCGCTGCAAGCGCTGTACGTGCGCCGCGCATACGGGTAATATTTTTTGTCTCTGCACTGTCAGAAACCGTATTATTAGAGCGCACAGAAACGGCATCAATATGATCATATCCAATCACACGGATCACTTCTTCAACCAAATCCGCCTTGCCTTCAACATCATGACGCCATGAGGGCGGCGTTACTTTTGATCCATTAATAACAAAACCCAAGCTATCAAGAATTGAGACCTGCTTGTCCGCAGGCACATCCATACCAGATAATTTTTTGGTATAGGCCGGGTCAAATTCAATTTCCTTCTTCCAGTCAGGAACACTACCCGCTTGTACGACTTCGGATGCTTCACCACCGCAAATATCAATCACCAGTTGCGCAGCGATTTTAATGGCTTCAACCGTAAATTCACGATCAACCCCGCGTTCAAAGCGATAGCGCGCATCAGAATCAATTTGCAAATCACGCCCTGTACGGGCGACCGTCATCGGATCAAAATACGCACATTCAATGAAAACATTTTTTGTGGTTTCCGTGCATCCTGTTGAGACACCACCAACAATTCCGCCAAGTCCAAGAATACCGCTTTCATCCGTGATCGCCGTTTGCCCTTCGCGGATTATATACGATTTATCATTCAGCGCATCAAATTCCTCACCCTCCTTTGAAAGACGTACAGTAATATCGCCCTTCACCAAATCCGCATCATACACATGAAGCGGACGACAAAGATCCAGCGACATATAGTTGGTAATATCGACCAGCGCCGAAATGGGCCGCAAACCAACAGCCTTCAGGCGGTTTTGCATCCATGTTGGCGATTCCTTGTTTTCAACATCTTTAACGAGGCATCCCATGAAAAGTGGGCATTGCGCTGCCGCATCAATATTAACGCCAATAGAAGATTTCCCGCTTTCTTTATAAGAGGGCGCTTTTAACGGTTTAAGTGTTCCCATTCCCGCCGCGGCCAAATCACGTGCAATACCGCGTATACCGGCGCAATCGCCACGATCTGGCGTGAGAGCAATATCAATCACCGGATCATTCATGGCAAAAACATCGGAAAAAGGCGTACCTATTGCCGTATCTTCAGACAGATCAATAATGCCATCATGCTCATCAGACAAACCCATTTCGCGTTCAGACACCAACATGCCGTTGGATTCCTCACCGCGGATTTTGCCTTTTTTAAGCACCATATCCGTTCCTGGTACGTATGACCCAGCAGGTGCAAAAATTGCTTTCATACCCGTACGTGCATTGGGCGCACCGCAGACAACTTGGATTACTTCACTGCCCGTATCGACCTGACAGACACGCAAACGATCAGCATCTGGATGTTGCTCCGCACTAACAACATGAGCAACCTTAAAAGGCGCAAATTTCTCCGTCGGGTCTTCAACCCCTTCCAGCTCCAACCCCAGCGCGGTGACCTTGCCAGTAATGTCATTTAATGAAGCGTTTGTGTCGAGATGCTCTTTGAGCCAACTGAGTGTAAATTTCATGTTTTTAGTTCCTTATGTCGGTAACATAAATAGCGTGAAATCCATGCGGATTCCAAGGTTTTTATATAAATTCTGAACGGCGGCGTCTTTATTATCAGCAAACCAATAAATGCGCGCCCATTGCGCTGCCTTACCCATTTCATTCAATTCCCAGACGAGTCGCCGCGCCAAGCCCTGACGGCGGTATTGCTCATCAATGAAAAGATCCTGCATATAACAAGCTGGCTCCTTAAATCCCGTTGTCGGATGAAGAATGTAATGTAGAAAGCCTAGCAAGTTTCCTTGATCATCAAACACCCCCAACCCATAGACATTTTCTTTTGGATTGGTCAGCCGACGCCATGTTTCCGCCGTCACATCATCTGTAATTTGATGCAGACAATTTTCCTGCCAAAGCGGCCGCCATTGGTCGTAATCTTGACGTTCTATTGGGCGAAGAATCATCACTATCCAACTAAGGGTTCAGGTTTAGATTCAGGGGGGTAGCACGCATTAGGAGCTTTGGGTAAAGGAGGTTCACCTTTTGGTATATTGAATTGATTGTTTTGGGACGAAATTGATTGATTAGGGGTTAGGTCTTGCGCCCATGCTGTAGATACGCTTAAAAACGCCGATAACATTCCTGCTATCCATACAGATTGCATTACTTACTTCCCGTTGCTCTGTTCGGACGATCCAATGGATCAAAGCCATAATGTTCAAGCCAGCGTACATCACTTTCAAAGAATGTACGTAAATCCGGAATACCGTATTTAAGCATCGCAATCCGCTCAATCCCCAAACCAAAGGCAAACCCCTGATATTCATCAGGATCAAGACCACAATTTTTTATCACATTTGAATGCACCATGCCGCACCCTAAAATTTCAAGCCAATCATCACCAGCACCAATTTTTAAACCGCCCTCTTTGCGGGAACAGCCAATATCAACCTCGGCGCTTGGCTCTGTAAAGGGGAAAAAGCTGGGACGGAATTGAACAGGCAAATCATCAACTTCAAAATAAGCACGCGCAAAATCCATTAAGCATCCTTTAAGGTGGCCCATATTCACATTCTTATCAATATAAAGCCCCTCACATTGATGGAACATGGGGGTGTGCGTGATATCATAATCTGAACGATAGGTCCGCCCCATTACAATAACCTTAATAGGTGCGCCACTTTCTTGCATTGCGCGGATTTGCACCGTGGATGTATGCGTACGCAGAAGTTTTTTAGCGGCTTCGCCTTGTTCCTCTGGGTCATCAGGCAAATAGAATGTGTCATGCATTTCACGCGCAGGGTGACCCGGTGGAAAGTTCAGCGCCGTGAAATTATGCCAATCATCTTCAATATCTGGCCCTTCAGCAATTTGAAATCCCATTGAACCGAAAATAGCGCCCAATTCTTCCATAGTCTGGCTAATCGGGTGGATTGTACCGTGGGCTTCGGGACGAATAGGAAGGGAGACATCGATTGTCTCTGTTGCAAGGCGTTGTTCCAGCGCTTGTTTTTTAAGCGCCCGTTCTTGAGAGGCAATAAGCGCGGCAATTTCATCTTTAAGAAGATTAAGCGCAGCGCCCGTGGTTTTGCGTTCTTCTGGATCCATACCGCCCAGCGTTTTCATCAAACCCGTAATCTTACCTTTTTTACCCAACGCCTGTACGCGGGTCGCTTCGAGGGTATCAAGGTCATTGGCCGCTTCGACCATGCCTGTTAATTCTGTCTTTAAATCTGCAATATTCATAAATATCGTTTTAAACCATTATTTTGTCTTATTGAACTAAAAAAGCCCATTCTTATTACAAGAAAGGGCTTTTTTAAAATTCTGTATTTTATAAGCTTACTTAAGCTGCTTTCGCAAGCGCTGTTTCTACTTGTTTCGCAATCGCAGCAAAGGCCGCTTCATCACGAACAGCAATATCAGCCAATACTTTACGGTCTAACTCAATTTCTGCCAATTTAAGGCCGTTCATGAATTTAGAATAAGTCATACCGTTCAAACGCGCCGCAGCATTAATACGTTGAATCCATAAAGCGCGGAAATTACGTTTCTTTTGCTTACGCCCGATATAGGCATATTGACCTGCTTTTTCAACAGCCTGCACCGCAGTACGGTAACAATTCTTACGACGGCCATAATAACCCTTCGCTTTTTTAATTACTTTTGCGTGGCGTGCATGTGACGCCTTTCCTCCGGTTACACGTGCCATTATTTAGTCTCCTTCTTTTCAGGGGCGATATATTGCGCGCTCGCTGGGTCTTTGGTTGCATCATACGGGCCGCCTTTATTTTTACGGCTATAGGGCATCCAGTTTGTGAGAACGATCTTGGCATCCGCATCACACATTGTGGTTGTACGGTTTGCTTTACGCTTCATTGATTTTGGTTTGTTTTGCATCATGTGGGAAGTAAAGGCCTGTCCGGACTTAATTTTCCCTTTTCCTGTCACGCGGAAACGCTTTTTGACAGAACTTTTCGTCTTTAATTTCGGCATTTCTATCTCCTTCAAAGCCCCGTAAATATTGAGGTTTTTGTTAAAATTTAGACAATCGAGGCAGCCAAATATCGCCAGAATGTCCATCGGTAAAGGGGTTATAACGGGTTTAGCGCCAATAAATCAAGCGGAAAATATGATCTATATTGACATAATACAAATCATATTTTAATTTACCTTACTTAAAATAAAAAATACTGAAGAGGCCATTATCAGCACCACATCTAATTTTAACGCGCATAAGTACGGAGCGGTCAGCATTGACAGGCAGGCTGGGATGTTTTGTGTCGATAGATTTGGCGCTGTAAAACTCACTCCAACCCAAATTAATTTATCGATCATATTTATTGGAAGCCCATCTGCTTATTTTTCTAAAAAAACCCTCATGGAACTATTGGGCATTAAAACTGAAAATTGTTTTAACGCCCAGTTTTCAAAGTTTAGGAAAAAGCTAGAGAATATAAAAATTATTGATGACGTTACTGCCAGTTCTTTCATTCTTACAGATATTTTGAGAGGGAATTTGGATTACCAAGAAATAGAAAAAAGATTAGAAAAACGACCATTCCATTTTAACAAGCAGTTTGCAGACATTCTTCAGAAAAACGATGCTGATTTAAATCTTTCAAGCCTTAGTCGAATTAGAACAAAACCAACTATCGAATTAGGAAGATTAGAAAATTTAGAAAGCTTTAAAAAATCATTGCTGATACAAAATTCAAACTTAAATAAATCAAAGAACAATGGTATTTCGCACCGAGAGATAATTAATTATGGTCCTATTCAACTTGATTTAAACAACAAAACCTTCAGTTTTTGGGGCAATGGCGCCACATTATCAAACATGGAAATGAATATAGCGCGCGCATATATCGCATTGGCAAAAGATGGAGGTAAAGTATCTTCTTCACATTTTTTAAAAATAATAAACACCAATGATAGCAATTTTAAGAACGGCCTTTTCAACCTTAGAGAAAAATTAAAAGGGCTTCATATTTCCGGTGATATTGACGCAGATGCCCTGTTTATTTCTAGGCACCTTATTGGGAACTTAGACTTTATTGATTTACAAAAAAATCTTCAAAAAACTCCATATGAGTTTAATACTAAGCTTGTTCACCTTATGAATGAATACGGCAGGAATATTCCATCTGAGTCATTAAGTGAGATCACATTACAACGTGGGGAACGTATCGGTCGTTTGAACAAAACAGGAAAATTTCACGCCGCCTTAGGGTAATTATTTCAACGCCAATGGCGTTGCATATTGATTTTCTAAATCCCAAGGAAAATGAACCCATGTGTTTTGGGAAAAAGCAGTAACAAACGTATCTGTTTGTTTTTCGCCCTTTGGTTTGGTGTAGATACACGCATAATGCGCCTTGGGATATATATCCCGCGCCAATTCAAATGTTTTACCAGTATCCACCAAATCATCAATCACAAGCCAGCCCTCACCGTCACCTTTACCATCCTTGGCAACCGTTTCTGGTTTTTTGAGGATTTTGGTTTCTGATTGGTCTTTATGCTCATAACTCGTAATGCAAAATGTCTCAAGCGTTAGGATCTCAAGTTCCCGCGCGATAATACAGGCAGGTACCATGCCGCCACGGGTGATCGCCACGATCCCCTTCCATTTACCGCCTTCAAGGGGGCCTTTATCAAGGAGCTTCCATGCCAAAGCTTTGGCATTACGGTGTAATTCCTCCCATGAAATAGGAAAATCTTTGGTGTAACTATCAGCATTTGCCATGGTGTTTTTCTTTCCAATACTAGTCTTTTTTAAGACATTACTATACAGTATCGATCATGAAAAATTATATCTTTGTTTTATTCATATTGTTATTTTCCTTTCCTATGGCCACGCCAATTTTTGGGCAAGATTTCTCTGCGCCGCTTCAAACCGAAGCATCACCTGTATTGGTTGAGCTTTTTTCTTCCCAAGGATGCCCCGCTTGTCCACCAGCAGATGCGTATATGCAAGACCTTGCCAAAACAGAGGGCGTCATTGCACTGTCTTGTCATGTTGATTATTTTGGAGTGAAAGGTGATATGCTCGGCAAGAAATTTTGTACGGATCGTCAAACAAAGTATATCAAACAAATTAAGCGCAAATCGCACTTCACCCCACACATGATGATTAATGGTCATATGAGTGAGATTGGATATGAACGCGACGCCGTCACCGCCAGTATCGTAAAAGGCCGATCAGAGCGCGTGCAAAACATTTTAATCCAGTCAAAAGGCAGCGGTGTTTTTGATTTCATCATGCCACAAGTTAATATGAGCAGCGCCGCCGATTTATGGCTGGCCGTTTATGATAAGCCTCACACCGTGAGTAAACGTGGCAAATCTGTAACCCATTATAACGTCGTCAGGCATTTTCTTCCCCTTGGAGAGTGGAAGGGCGGCGTTATGCAACGGGCGGTTTTTCCCTTAATTTCCTCCAGCAGTGCCGGTTTTGCCATTGTGGCACAGGATAAGAAAAACGGTAAAATCATCGCCGCTGGGGATTATAAAATTTAGGATATTTTATCCGTTGACATCACATTTCTAACTTATTATGAACTGCATCAGGTAATAATAACAGAGTGTGTAATGATCAATCTTAAAACAAAATTTAAAGCAGCCAACGTAAATGATATTAATTTAAATATCGTCGCAAAAATATATGTATTACTTAAAACACCCGCGCATGATCCGCTGATGATTATGGGTGATCCAAAACTTAATCATAGCTTCGTTATTAAACTTACAGATGGGCAAGATAAGAAAGATATTTTAAAGCAAGCGCAGAAAAAAATGAGCGTCGATACAGCATATGACGCAACAATTATGTTATGTGATGCCGCAGGAAAATGGAGTTATAAAGCAACCAATATGATTAATTCCAGATTTGATGTCATGGATGTCATTGCAAAGCAATTACATCAAGCAAATCAAGCAAAGCAAATTCAAATAAAAGACAGACCCAAAGCACTCGACCTCAATGCCGCTTAATTGTTAAATCAATGCGCCTCGGCCCAGCTTTGGCCATAGCCTGCTTCGGCTATTAACGGCACATCAAGGCTGACTACATTTTCCATGATAGATTTTACCAAAGATGAGGTTTCTTCAAGCTCGCTGTTCGGCACTTCGAATATTAATTCATCATGCACCTGAAGCAGCATTTTGGCATTTAAATTTGCACCCTTTAACGCGCCCGGCATTTTGATCATGGCCATTTTCATGATGTCTGCGGCGGTCCCTTGAAGGGGGGCATTAATCGCGGCGCGCTCTGCGCCCATTTTAACATTCTGCATTTTCGCGTTGATATTTGGCGTAAAACATTTACGACCAAACAGCGTTTGAACATATTCATGTTTACGCGCAAATTCTTTTTGTTCTTCCATAAAGGTTTCAATTTCGTGGAAGGTATCAAGATATTTACGGATGAATGTATGTGCTTCACCTGGATCACAATCTAATTGTTTGGCCAGACCCCAACCAGAAATGCCATAGATAATTCCAAAATTAACGGCCTTTGCCTGACGGCGTAGATCACCATCTACTTGATCCAGCGGCACGCCAAAAACTTGGGAGGCCGTAAGTGCATGAATGTCTACATCATCCTTAAAGGCTTGTTTTAAGGCCTGCACATTGGCCATTTCCGCGCATAGTCGCAATTCCACTTGGGAATAATCAACCGCCAACAAAGTATGTCCTTCTTCGGCAATAAAAGCAGTACGTATCTTACGCCCTTCTTCCGTACGGATGGGAATATTTTGTAGATTCGGATCACTAGAGGCCAGCCGCCCTGTCGATGTTCCCGCCATGCTAAATGAAGTATGTACGCGCCCCGTTTCAGGGTTAATTTGTTCCTGTAGAGCGTCTGTATAAGTTGATTTTAATTTTGACAGGCCGCGCCATTCCAAAATATTAGTAACAATTTCGTGCCCTTGTACAGAAAGCTTTTCCAACGTCCCCACATCCGTAGACCATTGCCCTGTTTTGGTTTTTTTACCACCTTCAAGACCCATTTGATCAAATAAAATCTCTCCAATTTGTTTGGGAGAGCCTACATTAAACTCTGTTCCCGCTTCAGTTTGAATTTCTTTTTCAAGGGTTTTAATTTTCCCTTCAAAATCAGCGCTCATTTTTTTTAAAATAATTGGGTCAACCTTAATACCGTGTAATTCCATCTGTCCAATCACAGGGATAAGCGGGCGTTCAATATCTTCATAGACACACGCCATTTTTTCGTGCGCAACGCGCGGCTTAAACATATGGTGCAACCGATGGGTAACATCCGCATCTTCGGCGGCATAATCCAGTGCCTTATCTAAATCTACCTTATCAAAGGTAACTTGGTTTTTGCCTTTACCCGCCACATCGGCATATTTAATTGATTTATGATCTAAATATAAGTCTGATAAACCATCCATTGAATTTGAATGGCTGGTGCCATCAACGGTATAAGAAATTAGCATTGTGTCATCACATGGCGTCATGTGAATGCCGTGCTTGGCAAACATCTGCCAATCATATTTTATATTCTGCCCAATTTTTAAAATAGAGGCATCTTCCAAAATAGGTTTAAGCGCCGCCATTGCTTCATCAAAGTCAATCTGCGTTAGGTCACCCTTGCTTTCACCCAAAAGATCTACTTCTTCAGGAACATGAGCAAGCGGAATATAGGCCGCCTTCCCAATGGTTGAGCAAATAGAAACACCCACCAGCGTGGCAATAGCAGGCGTTAGACTTGTTGTTTCTGTATCAATGGCCAATATACCCGTTTTATAGGCCGCATTAATCCATGTTTGCAGCGTATTGATATCCGTGATCAGGGTATATTTATTGTCTTTAATAGGCGGCGTTGTGTCTTCCGCGGGTGTGGACGCGGGAACAGCAGGCACATCATTTGATATTTTACCACCCATACGGGCCAATAATGATTTAAACCCCTGCTTTTCCAAAAACGCCTTTAAGTTTGGTAAATCAGGGTCGTGTTTAATAAAAGTTTCTAACGGCACAGGAACAGGCGCATCCGTCGCCAGCGTTACAAGCTGATAAGAAATACGGGCAAGCTCTGCATTCTCAATTAATTTTTCACGGCGTTTATTTTGTTTAATTTCACCGGCACGGTTAAGAAGTGTTTCAAGATCACCATATTCATTAATTAAAAGCGCCGCTGTTTTAATACCAATCCCTGGAACACCTGGTACGTTATCCGCGCTATCCCCCGCCAGTGCTTGCACATCAATGACTTTATCGGGCGTGACACCAAATTTTTCTTCCACGCCCTTCGCATCAATCCGCTTGTTTTTCATCGGATCAAACATATGAATATTATCATCGACTAACTGCATCAAATCTTTATCAGAAGACACAATACGCACCTTTAACCCTTGCGCACTCGCTTGCTTGGCATAGGTCGCAATCAGATCATCAGCTTCATATCCTGCCAGTTCAACCGCAGGTAAGCCCAGCGCTTCAGTAGCTTCACGCACAATAGGGAATTGTGGGATCAAATCTTCGGGCGTTTCATCACGGTTGGCTTTATAGTCTTCGTAAATATCATTACGAAATGTATCGCGCCCCGCATCAAAAATCACAGCAATGGCGGCGTGAGAATGCTCGTTAATAAGCTTAAGCAACATGTTGGTAAAGCCATAAACCGCGCCAATCGGCACACCTTCAGGGTTAGTCATTGAACTGCCGCCGCTATAGGCCATCGCGTAATAGGCCCGAAAAATATAGCCAGAGCCATCAATCAAGTAGATTTCATCTTTTTGTGTCATGGGATTGTTTTAAGCCAGTGCCGCAAACAGTGCAACCGCCGCTGCATTTGATACATTAAGGCTGGCAATCGGTGGGGCAGTTGGTAGGCGTACCAAAAGGTCGCAATGCTCACGTATCATACGGCGTAGGCCATCCCCTTCCGCGCCCAACACCAAAACCAGCTTGGGGTACTCACTTAATTTAGACACGCTTTCTTCGGTATGCTCACACAGGCCAATCACAAAATATCCAGCCTCCTGAAAGGTTTCAATAGAGCGATTAAGGTTCGTTTCATAGGCCACGGGCAAATGCTCAACCCCGCCGCACGCGGTCTTCGCCAACACACCACGTAATTCGGGTGCATGTTTGCTTTGCATGATCATGCCGCCTGCTCCAAACGCACTGGCGGAACGGATAATTGCGCCTACATTATGCGGGTCCGTCACCTGATCAAGCATAATAAGTACAGAGCGCTCCCCTGGGTCCTTTGTGGCCTCCATGCGGATAATATCGCCAATATCTGTTTCTTCCAGCGCCTGACAAGTTAGACCAATCCCCTGATGAACACTGCCTTGCGATAAGGATTGATCCAGCGCAGTTTTTTCAATCATGGTCGGGTCTGGGCGTTTTAATCCCAGATCCAGTGCAGTTTTTAAGGCTTCATCAAAGCCATCCATTGCTTTATCGGTAATATAGAGTGCGTGAATATGGCGTTTGGGGTTCACCCACGCTTGCGCCACCGCATGCATGCCAAAAATATCTATCTTCAAACGAGATTTAGGCTCATTTTTAGCACGATGAGAGCGCGTATCTTGCCTTTTTTGGCCCCGATTATGTGATTTTCTATTATTATTCATGGTTTAAGGTCATAGCACCCTTGACAGGAAGGGTAAAAAGCTTTTTTTATAGCAACGCTTTAATCATATTTAAACGCACATTCTTTTTTAAAAGTGGAGGGATGGTCGAGTGGTTAATGGCAGCGGACTGTAACTCCGCCCGCGCAAGCGTACGCAGGTTCAAATCCTGCTCCCTCCACCATTTAAATTTACAAACGCCCTTTATGGGTGTTTTTTTATGCCTAAATCCCCCAGTGTTTAGGCGGTTTAGCACTATTCTTTGAGTACTGTTAGAGCGTAAAAATCATTAAATTTCCTCTCAATTCTCACATTCTCTCACGCTTTTGAGCACTAAACGATTTTTTCGTACTCAAGATAACACCTTGTTTTATAACGATTTCTGAAAATCTAATTTCGCATCCTATAAATGGTTGGCTTCATACCGCTTTTCGAACTAATCAAAAAATTTTGTGATCTCGTCGTCGTTTTTCAAGCCAATCCTGTACCAGCCTTATTAGGAACAATTAATAAGGAGAAAATTATGCGTACAAGTACGAAAAACCCATCTGAAATGACAAGCAAAGAGCGCATGGCTGAAATCGCCAGCATTCTAGCCCGAGGTTTCTCCCGATTTAAAAATAGCCAGCAAAAGCAACGTATTGAGAGAAGTTCCGCTGGACTTCACGCCTCTTCGAAGCATTCATGCGATGAGCAAAAAAGCTCTTAAAAAGAACCGTTAAAAAAGAGGATATGAGATGGAAATTAACATACTACAAGAATATACGAGCCTTGAGGAAATGAGCGTTAAAGAGCTCCTCAAAGAATGGCCACGCTATTTTGATACGCCACCAAAAACAAAATCGAATAAAAAATATCTGGTTAATGAGCTGATCTACCGTGTGCAAGAATTGGCTTATGGAGGCCTCACCAAAAAGACCATTGATCGGCTGGAGGCGCTGGCTGAAAGCAAATCCTTGAACGAACGAAAATACGACAACACACGACTTGCCATTGGCACACATCTTATTCGCGAGGTCAAAGGCGTGGAGCATCACGTTACGGTTTTAGAAGATGGTTACGAGTACCAAGGAACAAAATATAAAAGCCTTTCTGGTGCGGCTTTTGCCATTACCGGAACGCGCTGGAACGGCAACGCCTTCTTTGGTCTGCTTAAAAATAAAGCCACCCGCCCATATCATAAATCAAGGGGGCGCAAATAATGGCAGAAAAGAAGATTTTACGTTGCGCTGTGTATACGCGTAAATCCACCGAAGAAGGTCTGGATATGGATTACAATACGCTGGATGCACAGCGCGAGGCAGGTGAAAAATACATCGAAGCCATGCGCCATGAAGGTTGGCGCATCATACCAGAGCAATATAACGACGGTGGTTTTTCGGGTGGAAATATGGAACGCCCAGCTTTAAAAAAATTGCTGCGAGATATCGAGGCAGGACGCATAGACATTGTAGTGGTTTACAAAATTGACCGCTTATCACGCTCGCTGGCAGATTTTGCGAAGATGGTGGAAGTATTTGATAAACATGACACCAGCTTTGTGTCTGTGACCCAGCATTTTAACACCAAGGATTCCATGGGGAGATTAACGCTCAATATTTTGTTGAGCTTTGCCCAATTTGAACGCGAGGTCACAGGCGAGCGCATTCGCGATAAGTTTGCAGCATCCAAGAAAAAAGGTATGTGGATGGGTGGGCCGCCACCGCTAGGCTATGATGTGATTGAGCGCAAATTGCTCACGAACCCCGCTGAAGCAAAACAAGTTAAGCATATTTATGAGCGGTTTATTGCGCTGGGATCTATCGCAATGCTGGCTAAGGAATTAAATAATCAAGGCTATCGCACAAAATCATATGTAAGTCAGACAGGCAATAAGCAAGGCGGAAAAGTCTTTAGCTTGCAAGCTCTGCGCACCATTTTAAAGAACCGTCTATATCTTGCGGAAGTACATCACAAAGGAAAGCATTACCCTGGTCAGCATCAAGCTTTAATAGACCAGAATTTGTTTGACCAAGCGCAAGATATTTTTGCGGAAAATGCCGGTTCTAAACGCAAGCGAACCTATACAGCAAAATCAGATGCTCTACTTAAAGGCATTATTGTTTGCGGTGGTTGCGAAGGAGCCATGTCTCCTACTTATACAAAGAAGAAAAACAAACAATATCGTTATTACATCACCAATTCTTACCGCCAACATACTTGCGGAGAATGCCCTGTTAGCAGAATCCCTGCAGGAGAGATTGAAGAATTAATCAAAAGCCAGCTCAAAGCTATTTTTGCCTCCCCCAAAATATTGGTCGAGGTTTGGCGGTCCATGCGCGAACACGATAAGAATTTTCAAGAACATGAAATGCATGACGCTCTACAAAAGCTTGGCTCATTTTGGGATCATCTTTTTCCAGCAGAGCAAAAACGTATTGCGCATTTATTAATTGAGAGAGTGGTCGTGAAATCGCAAGGTGTTGATATTGAATATCGCGCCAGCGGGTTAGAGAACATCATTCACGATCTACAACAAACCATCAATAAAAATATGAATGAAAGGAGCGCATAATATGGCTTTAAGCCAAGATAAATCTGAGCAAAAAATTATTGTTCACGTGCCGATAAATTTAAGAAAATGGGGTGGAAAGAAAGTCGTGGTTGGTCCTGTTGGCCAAGATTTACAAAGATTGGATCGTCATATTCGTAAAGACGATAAACTGCTCAAGGCGCTGGGGCGTGCTTATAGATGGCACAAATTAATTGAAACTGGCCATTATAAAAACGCTCAAGCAATCAGCGATAATGAGAATATTAACCGATCATACGTGTTGCGCGTTATGCGCTTAATGCGTCTGTCTCCAAAGGTCATTCAATCTATTCTCGATGGAAATCAACCTGATGGATTTGGTTTGTCTTCAGTTGAAAAAAGCTTTCCTGCTCTATGGAGTGAGCAAGAACAACTATTTGGTTTTTGATAACCAAGTAAAGAATCACCCAAAACATCATAGGAATGACGTTTTATATCATTCCTTTGTATGACCACTTTCCAGACGCTTAAAAAATATCGTTCTAGCAACGGTTGTAGATGCCTGTTGGCTGGGGTTTTTGAGTACGTGCGTATTTGTGCGCCCCCATTTTCCCCTGTAAGCGGCTGAAATAATACTCAGATTTTGCATTCTTTCCTCTGCGGAGACTTTTCTCCGCTGAACAAAAGAGGAAAGAAAAATGTCGAACAATCGTTACGGCGGCGTAGATTCCTACGCCGCTTTTTTTATTGGTTATAAAGCCAGAACACTCACAAAATCACCGTTCTTTACGGCAGGTGATTTTGAAGATCTCCAACAAGAATTGATGCTGGCTTATCTCCATGCATGGCCCAGTTTTGATGAAAGCAAAGGTGATCGTCGAAGCTTTATTAAATCCGTGGTTAACAACCATGCAATTAATCTCATTGCAGAGGCTGAAACTCAAAAGCGCTGGACTGGTCAAAAGGAGCTGTCACTTTCCACGATTATCGGTGATGAGGAAAGTTCTATGGAGTTGCTGGATAGTATTGCCAGTGAACAAGCCCTCTGGGGAGATAGCTTTGCTTCAAATTCTTATCTGATGGCAGAGTATAATATGGATATGAGTAAGGTGCTTGCCGAGATGCCTGAAGATATTCGTAGCACCTATGAGCTATTGAGGTATCAAAGCATCACTGAGGCATCTCATTCTACAGGAATTCCCCGCACGACGTTATCGAGCAGAGCAAAAAGATTGCGCGAATATCTAGAAAAACTGGGGCTTAGAGAATGATTTGAAAAATAATTGATTTTTTTTGCAGATGCCGTCGTCGTTTCTGAGGCCAAAACTGTACCTGCTTATTAGGGACAACAAACTCTAATAAGGAAAAGGATAAATGAACAAATCAATAGATGACCATATCGACGCTGGTGAGGCTGTTTTCAAGTGGGTGCAACATACGCCTGTAGGACAATTAAAAACGCTGGATGATAGCAAACTATCTGAATTGCGAGAGGAGCTGATTAAAGAAGTGCGCAGTGTCGGTCGCGCCCTGCAATGGGTTGACGGTATTATTAAACTCAAAAATATTGAGCGTCATAAGACGAGCAATAAGAATGCATGAGGGCATCATGCATGGCAGATCATAGCAACCCAAACGTCATCGCGTTAAAGCCACCTGACGCGAAAGACAT